>NZ_JAGPWC010000001.1 GCF_018119405.1 Massilia sp. ST3
GGCCGCGCGCTGGCTGGCGGAGCGCGACGGCGGACGCGACGCGGCGGACCAGGACGAGCCGGCGGGCGCGCCGGAGCATGCGTGTGGGGGCGGGCATGGGGTCGCGCATGGCCGCGCGCACGGTGTCGCCAGGGGACTGGCCCAGGGACGCGCGCAGGGACTCGCTGCGCGGCGTATGGACGCCGCATAGCGAGCGTGGCCGGGGCAGCCCGGCGGTATCCATGCCCGGCGTTTCGCGCTATGATGCCCCTCGGCATAAGCCATCCCCGCTCACCTCCGACAGAGAAGAATATGCAACTGAGACACGCTACGCTCGCCGCCATGCTGGCCACCGCGTTCGGCGCGCAAGCTGCACTCGCGCAGACCGCGCCTGCAGCATCCTGCGCCGCCACCGGCCCTTCCTTGACCTACCCGGACTCCAGGAAGACCGACCAGCTCGACAACTACCACGGCACCACGGTCGCCGATCCCTACCGCTGGCTCGAGGACGCGAACAGCGCCGAGACCAAGTCCTGGGTCGAGGCCCAGAACAAGGTGACCCAGGCCTACCTGGCGCAGATCCCGCAGCGCGAGGCGATCCGCCAGCGCCTGACCCAGTTGTGGAACTACGAGCGCTACAGCGTGCCGGAGCAGGAAGGCGGCCGCTACTTCTACACCCGCAACGACGGCCTGCAGAACCAGTCGGTGCTGTACACCCTCAAGAAGCTGGGCGACACCCCGCGCGTGCTGCTCGACCCGAACACCCTGGCCGCGGACGGCACCGTCGCGCTGGCGGGCGCCGAAGTGAGCCCGGACGGCAAGCTGCTGGCGTACAGCATCGCGGCTTCCGGCTCCGACTGGAACGAGATCAAGGTTCGCGACATCGAGACCGGCAGGGACCTCGATGACCACGTCAAGTGGGTCAAGTTCTCGAACACCGCCTGGACCAAGGACGGCAAGGGCTTCTTCTACAGCCGCTACGACGAGCCGAAGGAAGCCACCAAGCTGGCCGACGTGAACTACTTCCAGAAGCTCTACTTCCACCGCATCGGCACCCCGCAGAGCGCGGACACCCTGGTCTACGACCGCCCCGACCAGAAGGAATGGGGCTTCGGCGGCCAGACCACCGACGATGGCCGCTACCTGGTGATCACCACCACCAAGGGCACGGCGCCGAAATACCGCATCTCCTACAAGGACCTGTCCAAACCCGACAGCAAGGTCGTTGACCTGATCGACAACTTCGACGCCGGCTACGACTTCATCGACAGCGTCGGCAGCGTGTTCTACTTCAGCACCGACCGCAACGCGCCGCGCAAGCGCATCGTCGCCATCGACGTCAGCAAGCCGGCGGAAAGCAACTGGAAAGAGGTCGTCGCCGAATCCGCCGACACCCTGGTGGGCGCCGACATCATCAACCAGCAGCTGGTGCTCGAATACCTGAAGGATGCGCGCAGCGTCGTGCGCGTGGTCGACCTGAAGGGCAAGGCCGTGCGCGAGATCGCACTGCCGGGCATCGGCTCGGTAGGCGGCCTATCGGGCAAGAAGGGCGATACCGAGACCTTCTTCTCCTTCACCGGCTACACCACCCCGACCACGATCTACCGCCTGAACCTCAAGGACGGCAAGAGCAGCGTGTTCCGCCAGCCGAAGGTCGCCTTCAATCCGGCCGACTACGAAACCCGCCAGCAGTTCTACACCAGCCGCGACGGCACCAAGGTGCCGATGTTCATCGTGTCGAAGAAGGGCCTCAAGATGGACGGCTCGAACCCGACCTACCTGTACGGCTACGGCGGCTTCAACATCTCGCTGACCCCGGCCTTCTCGCCGGCCAACCTGGCCTGGATGGAAATGGGCGGCGTCTACGTGGTGGCCAACCTGCGCGGCGGCGGCGAATACGGCGAAGCCTGGCACCAGGCCGGCACCAAGCTGCAGAAGCAGAACGTGTTCGACGACTTCATCGGCGCGGCCGAATGGCTGGTGGCGAACAAGGTGACTTCGCCCGCCAAGCTGGCGATCGGCGGCGGCTCCAACGGCGGCCTGCTGGTAGGCGCGGCCATGACCCAGCGGCCGGAACTGTTCGGCGCGGCGATTCCGGCGGTGGGCGTGATGGACATGCTGCGCTTCCACAAGTTCACCATCGGCTGGGCCTGGACCTCGGACTACGGCTCGTCGGAGAACCCGGACGAGTTCAAGGCCCTGGTCAAGTACTCGCCGCTGCACAACCTGAAGGCCGGTACCTGCTACCCGGCCACCATGGTGACCACGGCCGACCATGACGATCGCGTCGTGCCGGCGCACAGCTTCAAGTACGCCGCCACGGCCCAGGCCGCGCAGGCGGGCGCCGCCCCGATCCTGATCCGCATCGACACCAAGGCGGGCCACGGCGCGGGCAAGCCGACCGCCAAGCAGATCGAGGAAGTGGCCGACCGCTGGGGCTTCCTGTCGCGCGAGCTGAAGATGGGCGAGGCGCCAAAGGCGGTGGGCGGTTCGCACTAATCTAAACCACTTGCCGAAATAGAAGCGGCTGCCGAAGCGATCCGGCAGCCGTTTTTACTTTCTCGTAGGGTTGGCGGCTTCGCCGCCGACGCGTCCAACGAACGCCGAAACCGCCACGGTCTACCAGGGGCCCGTATCACCGCGTCGGCGGGAAACCCGCCGACCCTACCGGTGTACGACGACCAATAAAGCCTTCGCCTCGGTCTTCCCCGCATTCCGGATCACATGATCCTGGTCCGCCGGATACCGCGCCGTGCCCCCGTGGCGGATCTTCTTCTTCTCGCCACCCACCTCCAGCTCCACCGACCCGATCACCACGCTGAGGTGCTCGTTGGTCCCCGGATCATGCGCCTGCGAGGCCAGCGCCCCACCGGGCGCCAGGGTCAGCTCATACCATTCATACTTGCCGGCCAGGTCCATCGGGCCCAGGATGCGCAGCGAATAGCCCGCATGCGCGCCGGGCAGGGTGGGGATTTCGTGGGCGTCCACCACCCGGATCAGCTCCGTCGAGCGCACCTCGGACGATAGCAATTCGCCAATCTGCACGCCCAGGGCGTTCGCCAGGCGCCAGGTGATGGCGATCGTCGGATTGGCTTTCTCGCGCTCGATCTGCGACAGCATCGACTTGGACACGCCTGCGATGCGCGACAAATCCTCCAGGGTGAGGCCGCGCGCGAGGCGCAGGCGCTGTAGCGTGGCGCCAACTTCAGGCGGAGCGTTGTTTGCTAGACTTTTATTCATTGCCTATGAGAGTTTTACTTCGAGCTGTAGCTTGCCAAGTTCATTGGCCGGGGGTAAGATTCAATATATTGAATTTTCGTTCGACATAAAGAACCACGTTTTCTGAATCGAACGAGTCAACGGTACAACATCCGCCAACAACCGGTCAAGCCGGACAACCAGGAGAGCAGCACATGAGCGATCAAGCCTTTTACAGCACCCTCCAGCAAAAACTCGATACGCTGAAGACCGAGGGCCTGTTCAAGCCGGAGCGGGTGCTGGCGTCGCGCCAGGGCGCCGAAGTCATCGCCCAGGACGGCCGCACCCTGATCAACATGTGCGCGAATAACTACCTCGGCCTGTCGGGCGACGTGGAAACCCAGAAGGCCGCCGCCGCCGCGCTGGAGAAATACGGCTACGGCCTGTCCTCGGTGCGCTTCATCTGCGGCACCCAGACCGTGCACAAGGAACTCGAGCAGAAGCTCTCGGCCTTCCTCGGCACCGAAGACACCATCCTCTACGCGGCCGCCTTCGACGCCAACGGCGGCGTGTTCGAGCCGCTGTTCGACGAGAACGACGCGATCATCTCCGACGCCCTGAACCACGCCTCGATCATCGACGGCGTGCGCCTGTGCAAGGCGGTGCGCTACCGCTACGCCAACAACGACATGGCCGACCTGGAAAAGCAGCTGGTCGCCGCGACCGAGGCGGGGAAGCGCCACAAGATCATCGTCACCGACGGCGTGTTCTCGATGGACGGCACCATCGCCCAGCTGGACAAGATCGTCGAGCTGGCCGAGAAATACGGCGCCCTGACCATGATCGACGAATCGCACGCCTCGGGCTTCATGGGCAAGACCGGCCGCGGCACTCACGAGCACTGCGGCGTGATCGGCAAGATCGACATCATCACCGGCACCCTGGGCAAGGCCCTGGGCGGGGCGATGGGCGGCTTCACCTCGGGCCGCAAGGAGGTGATCGAGACCCTGCGCCAGAAGTCGCGTCCCTACCTGTTCTCGAACACCCTGGCGCCGATGATCGCCGGCGCCTCGCTGGCCGTGCTGGACCGCATCAGCAAGTCGACCGAGCTGCGCGATCGCCTGCACGAGAACACCGCCTACTTCCGCAAGGAGATCGAGCGCATCGGCTTTACCATCAAGCCGGGCACCCACCCGGTGGTGCCGGTGATGCTGTTCGACGCGCCGGTGGCGCAGAAATTCGCCGCCCGGATGTTCGAACTGGGCGTGCTGCTGTCGGGCTTCTTCTACCCGGTGGTGCCGATGGGCCAGGCGCGTGTGCGCGTCCAGCTGTCGGCCGCGCACACCCGCGAGCAGCTCGACAAGGTGCTGGCCGCCTTCGAGCAGGCCGGCCGCGAGCTGGGCATCATCAAGCACTAAGCGACAAACCATTCAGCAAGAGATCGGAAACTACATGGAACGCATCCTCATCATCGGCGCCAACGGCCAGATCGGCAGTGAACTCGTCACCGCCCTGGCGGAGCAGCACGGCCAGACCAATGTGATCGCCTCGGACATCGGCGCGAACAACGTGTACGGCGCGGCGCGCTACACCCAGCTCGACGTGCTGGACAAGGAGCGCCTGGCGCAGCTGATCGACAGCGAAGGCATCACCCAGGTCTACCAGCTGGCGGCGCTACTGTCGGCCACGGGCGAAAAGGCGCCGCTGAAGGCATGGACCCTGAACATGGACGGCCTGCTGAACATCCTCGAGGTCGCGCGCGAACGCGGCGAAGCGGGCAAGCCGCTGAAGATCTTCTGGCCCTCGTCGATCGCGGCCTTCGGCCCGAACACCCCGGCCGAGAACACCGCCCAGTACACGGTGATGGACCCGACCACGATCTACGGCATCAGCAAGCTGGCCGGCGAGCGCCTGTGCGAGTACTACCACAGCAAGTACGGCGTGGATGTGCGCAGCATCCGCTACCCGGGCATCATCAGCTTCAAGTCGCCTCCGGGCGGGGGCACCACCGACTACGCGATCGCGATCTTCCACTCGGCGCTCAAGGGCGAGACCTACGAGTGCTTCCTGGGCCCCGAAACCACGCTGCCGATGATCTACATGCCGGACGCGATCCGCGCCACCATCGAACTGATGGACGCCGCGCCCGAGAAAGTGGCGATCCGCTCCTCGTACAACGTGGCGGGCGTGTCCTTCAACCCGCGCGAGCTGTCGGCGGCCATCAAGAAGGCGCTGCCGGAGTTCGAGATCGCCTACAAGCCGGACAGCCGCCAGCAGATCGCCGACTCCTGGCCGAAGAGCCTGGACGACAGCCGCGCTCAGCGCGACTGGGGCTGGAAGGCCCGCATCGGCGTCGAGGAAATGGTCGCCGACATGCTGAAGAACATCGACGTCGGCGTGAGCGCCTGAGCGTCACTTTCACCACAATTATAAAAAACTGAATAGTCGAGACAACAGATGGACATGAGCGTATTTGATCTGTTCAAGATCGGTATCGGACCGTCGAGCTCCCACACGGTGGGCCCGATGGTGGCCGGGCGCCGCTTCCTGCTGGAATGCGGTGCGCTGGACGAGGCAGTGGGTGTCGAAGCCCACCTCTACGGTTCGCTGGCGCTGACCGGTGTCGGCCACGCGACCGACAAGGCGGTGATCCTGGGCCTGATGGGGGAAACTCCGCAGGACATCGATCCAGACACGGTCGAGGACAAGCTGGCCGAGGCCGAGCTGGACGGCGTCATCAAGCTGCTGGGCACGAAGGAAGTCCCGTTCCGCTACGCCACCGGCCTGGTCTGGCACAAGGCCTCGACCCTGCCCGAGCACCCGAACGGCATGAAGTTCGTGCTCAAGCTGGCGGACGGCAGCGTCATCGAACGCATTTATTACTCGGTGGGCGGCGGCTTCATCACCGCGGCCGGCGAGAGCCAGGCGCGCGCCGCGGAAGCGCCGGCGGCCAGCGTGCCTTTCCCCTTCAGCACCATGGCCGACCTGCTGGCACACGGCCGGCAGCACGGCTTGAGCATCCCGCACATGCTGCGCGCGAACGAGCTGGCGCGCATGAGCGAGGCCGATCTGGACGCGGGCCTGGACCGCATCTGGCAGGTGATGCGCGACTGCATCGCCCACGGACTGGTGACCGAAGGCCAGCTCCCGGGCGGCCTGAACGTCAAGCGCCGCGCCGCCAGCCTGTGGAAGCAGGCCCACTGCACCGAGGGCAAGCGCGTCAACGAGCTGCCGCACGACGCCACCCACCACGTGACCCTGTACGCGATGGCGGTGAACGAAGAGAACGCGGCCGGCGGGCGCGTGGTGACAGCGCCGACCAACGGCGCGGCTGGCATCATCCCGGCGGTGCTGCGCTACTACGCCGAAGACTGCCGCCCGAGCGATCCGGCGCGCGGCATCCGCGATTTCCTGCTGACCTCGGCCGCGATCGGCATGCTGTGCAAGAAGAACGCCTCGATCTCCGGCGCCGAAATCGGCTGCCAGGGCGAAGTCGGCGTGGCCTGCGCCATGGCGGCGGCCGGCCTGGTGGCGGCCCTTGGCGGCTCCAACGAGCGCATCGAGAACGCGGCCGAGATCGGCATCGAGCACCACCTGGGCATGACCTGCGACCCGATCGGCGGCCTGGTGCAGATTCCCTGCATCGAGCGCAACGGCATGGGCGCGATCAAGGCGATTACCGCGGCCTCGCTGGCCATGAAGGGCGACGGCACCCATTTCGTCAGCCTGGACAACGTCATCGAGACGATGCGGCAGACGGGGGCGGACATGCAGGTGAAGTACAAGGAGACCTCGCTGGGCGGGTTGGCAGTGCACGTCGTTACCGTGAATCACGCGGCTTGCTGAGGGGCTGAAGGCTGATCGAGCAAACTTGGGTCCCCGCCTTCGCGGGGATGACGTTCGGAAGCGGCGGGCCGTTATCGAGCCTGCGGCTCGCACCCGATGCCCGTCATCCCCGCGAAGGCGGGAACCCAAGTCCGCAGCGCAGCAAATAAGCGTCCTTTAGCCCGACATCGCGCCCCTCGCAAACCAGAATTTTATTCACCCACCCCCACTTTTTTGCAGCACAGCATACATTTCCGCCGCCTCACACTATAATAAAGTTCCAACGTGAGCCCCCAACCGGATTTTCTACTGTATGCATTATGTGTCCACCCGCGCGACGAGCGCGTCCGCAGCACGCAATCCCCAGCTGTTTTCCGACATCCTGCTTGGCGGCCTGGCCCCTGACGGCGGCCTCTACCTGCCGAGCGCGTACCCGCAGGTCAGCGGCGCCGAACTCGACGCCTGGCGCAAGCTGGGCTACGCCGAGCTGGCCTGTGAAATCCTGCGCAAGTTTGCGACCGACATCCCGGACGCCGACCTGAAGGCCCTGACTGCGCGCACCTACACCGCCGAGGTCTACCGCAACGCCCGCGCCGGTGAATCCGCCGCCGAGATCACGCCGCTGCGCGTACTGGAACAGGGCGAGCGCGGCACCCTGGTGCTGCAGGCGCTGTCGAACGGCCCGACGCTCGCGTTCAAGGACATGGCGATGCAGTTGCTCGGCAACCTGTTCGAGTATGCGCTGGCCAAGAACAACGACGAACTGAACATCTTCGGCGCCACCTCGGGCGACACCGGCAGCGCCGCCGAGTACGCGATGCGCGGCAAGCGCGGCGTGCGCGTGTTCATGCTCTCGCCGCACAAGAAGATGAGCGCCTTCCAGACCGCGCAGATGTTCAGCCTGCAGGACCCGAACATCTTCAACATCGCCGTCGAAGGCGTGTTCGACGACTGCCAGGACCTGGTCAAGGCGGTCTCGAACGACCTGTCGTTCAAGGCCCGCCACAAGATCGGCACCGTCAATTCGATCAACTGGGCGCGCGTCGTGGCCCAGGTGGTGTACTACTTCCGCGGCTACCTGGCGGCCACCACCAGTAACGAGCAGAAGGTGTCCTTCACGGTCCCGTCCGGGAACTTCGGCAACATCTGCGCCGGGCACATCGCCCGCATGATGGGGCTGCCGATCGACAGGCTGGTCGCCGCCACCAACGAGAACGACGTGCTCGACGAATTCTTCCGTACCGGCGTCTACCGCGTGCGCAAGTCGTCCGAGACCTTCCACACCAGCAGTCCGTCGATGGACATCTCGAAGGCCTCGAACTTCGAGCGCTTCGTCTACGAGCTGGTGGGGCGCGACGCCCAGCGCACCCACGACCTGTTCCGCAAGGTCGAGACCCACGGCGGCTTCGACCTGTCCGGCGCGCCGGGCAGCGACGGCGACGAGTTCAAGCTGGTCGGGAAGTATGGCTTCCAGTCCGGTCGCTCGACCCACGCCGACCGCCTGGCGACCATCCGCGACGTGGCCCAGGCCTACGGCATCGTGATCGACACCCACACCGCCGACGGCGTCAAGGTGGCGCGCGAGCACATGCAGCCGGGCGTGCCGATGATCGTGCTGGAGACCGCGCTGGCGGCCAAGTTCAACGAGACCATCGTCGAAGCCTTGGGCAAGGACGCCGAGCGCCCAAGCGGCTTCGAGAACATCGAGGCACTGCCGCAACGCTTCGTCGTGATGCCGGCCGAGGTCGACCGCATGAAGGCCTACATCGCCGAGCATACGGGACTGTGATGAACGCACCGGGACAAAAGCCGCCCATGCTGTCGCGCCGCGAGGCGCTCGACTTCCTGCTCGACGCCGCGCGTCCGGTCGAGGGCGTCGAGACCGTGGCCACCCTGGAGGCCAACGGCCGCGTGCTGGCCGACGCCGTGGCTTCGACCCTCGACGTACCGTCGGCCGACAACACGCAAATGGATGGCTACGCCGTCCGCGCGGCCGATTGCGCAAGCGGTAGCGCGACCTTGCGCGTCAGCCAGCGGATCCCGGCGGGCAGCGTGGGCCAGCCCCTGGAGGCCGGCACCGCGGCCCGCATCTTCACCGGCGCATTGATTCCGCCCGGCGCCGATGCGGTGGTGATGCAGGAGCAATGCGAGGTGGTCGGCGACAGCGTCACCGTGCGCCATGCACCACGCGAAGGCGAATGGATCCGCCGTACCGGCGAGGACATCGTGGCCGGCTCGACCATCCTGGCGGCCGGTACCCGCCTGCGCGGGCAGGAACTGGGACTGGCCGCCTCGGTGGGCCTGGCGTCGTTGCCGGTGCGCCGCCGCCTGCGGGTGGCGGTGTTCTTCACCGGCGACGAACTGGCCATGCCCGGCGAGCCGCTGGCTCCGGGCGCCATCTACAATTCGAACCGCTTCACCTTGCGCGGCCTGCTGGAGAATTTCGGCTGCGTGGTCCGCGACTTCGGCATCGTGCCCGATTCGCTCGAGGCCACGCGCGCCACCCTGCGCGAAGCGGCGCGCGAACACGACCTGATCATCACCTCGGGCGGCGTGTCGGTCGGCGAGGAAGACCACATCAAGCCGGCGGTGGACGCCGAAGGCCGCCTGGCCATGTGGCAGATCGCGATCAAGCCCGGCAAGCCGCTGGCCTTCGGCGAGGTGGGCGCCGGCGAAAGCAGCGCCACTGGCTCTCGCGAAAGCAGCGCCACTGGCTCTCGCGAAAGCAGCGCCACTGGCGCTGCTTTCTTCCTCGGCCTGCCGGGCAATCCGGTATCGAGCTTCGTGACCTTCCTGCTGTTCGTGCGGCCCTTCCTGCTGCGCCTGCAGGGCGTGACGGGGCCGGTGGAGCCTTGCGGCTACATGATGCGCGCGGACTTCAGCTGGACCAAGGCGGACCGGCGCAACGAATTCCTGCGCGTGCGCATCAATTCAGCGGGCGGACTGGATTTGTTCCCGAACCAGGGCTCGGGCGTGCTGACCTCGACCGTGTGGGGCGACGGGCTGGTGGACAACCCTCCGGGTAATGCGATCGCGGTGGGCGACCTGGTGCGCTTTCTTCCCTTCGCGGAACTACAGCATTAGGAGCGGCATGAAGATCAATCTGCGGTATTTCGCCTCGGTGCGCGAGGCGGTGGGCATGGGACAGGAAGCGGTCGAGCTGCCTGCGGACGCCGGGACGGTCGGCGCGGTGCGCGGCCTGCTGGCCGCGCGCGGCGGCGCATGGGCCGAGGCGCTGGCGCCGGAGCGGCCGGTGCGCATGGCCTATAACCAGGTGATGTGTGGGCCAGAAACGAAAGTCGAAGAGGGCGCCGAGGTGGCTTTCTTCCCGCCAGTCACGGGCGGATGAATGGGTGGGGCCGGCGGCATGGCCCGCCGGCCCCACGATTTACAGCACGGCGATCGACTGCTCCGCCAGCGCCATCAGCTTGGCGCAGTTCTCGCTGCGTTCCGAAAACTCCTTCCACGCCGTGGTGCGCGCCACGGCCTGCCACTTGCGCAGGGAATCCGTGTTCATGTCGATTACCCGGGCGCCGGCGCGGCGATATACCGCCGCCACCGCCGCGTCGTCGGCGCGCGCGGCGCGCAGCGCGAACTTTTCCATGTCCGCGCCCACCGCCATGATCGCGGCTTGCTGCTGCTTCGGCAGGCGGTCGAACACCGTGCGCGACATCATCAGCGGTTCGAACATGAACCAGTAGGAACCGCCGCGCGCCGTGGTCAGCGACTTGGCCGACTCGTGCAGGCGGAAGGAGATCAGCGAGGTCGACGAGGTCAGCGCCGCGTCCAGGCTACCGCTGCGCAGCGCCGCCTGGATCTCGTTGGACGGCAGCTCGACCACGGTCGCACCCGCGTCGCGCAGCAGCTGGTCCATCTCGCGCGAGCCGCCGCGCACCTTGAGGCCGCGCGCGTCCTCGGGTTCGACGATCGGCGCGCCGCGCGACGCGACGCCGCCAGCCTGCCAGATCCAGCTCACGATCACCAGGCCCTGTTCGGCCAGGATGCGCGACAGCTCGCGCCCCACCGGGGCGTCCTTCCACGCGTAACCCTGCTCATACGAGGTCACCAGGGCCGGCATCAGACCGATGTTGGCCTCCGGCGCCTCGGCCCCGGCGTAGGACAGCGGCACCAGGGCCATGTCCAGGGAGCCGCCCTTGAGCGCCCCGAACTGGGCGTTGGCGCCCATCAGGCTGGATTCGGGATAGATCGAGAATTTCAAACCGCCTCGGGTGCGCTTCTCGACCTCGGCCGCGAACATGCGGCACAGCCGGTCACGGAAGTCGCCCTGGGCGATGCTGCCGCCCGGGAATTGATGGGAGATCTTGAGATTGCCCGGCTGCGCCCATGCGGACTGCATCCAGAGCGGACTGGTCGCGATTGCGCCCAGCATTGCCCTACGGGTCATTGCTGACCTGTTCATTACCGACATACACATCCTCCAAGATGTTTTAACGGACTGCCGCAAATCGTGGCCCCTCGTCGAGCGGGGGCGCATCGTCTGCACTGGCGGGTACAAGAATATTCCTGCTGTCTTTATTGTCAAGCAGAATCTTGCAGATATTACAAAGGCATATGCATGCCCGGGGCGCAGTATGGCGCGCCGGGGCAGTCCGTGTATTGACGCGGGAGGAGTGTGGTCCGTTCAGCGCCGCGGCTTGGCGGCCGGCTCGCCGTCCTCGCACAGGGCGCAGGCGGCGCCGCGCCGGGCCTGGCGGTAGCGCGAGGCGACGAAGATCGCCGCCGCCGCGCAGGACCAGCCGAGCGTCGCGGGCCAGGTGTCGGCAAGGCTGTCGCCGCGCAGCCAGTCGACCAGGGCAAGCAGGAGGAACATGGTGCTGGAAGCCAGGAGATACTGGCCGGCCCAATAAGAGAACGGTCGCATGGTGGATCCTTTATGAACGGCGGTTGAGGAAACGGATGAGGGCATCGGCCAGCGCGTCGGGCTGGTCGATCATCAGAAAGTGGCGGGCCGGTGCAACCGGCAGCAGCTCGGCGGACGGCAGGCCGGGCAGCAGGCTGCGGTAGTGCTCCACCTTGGCGGCGGCGGTGAGCTGGTCCTGGCTGGCGTCCGGTTCGAAATAGGGCACCAGCACCAGCACCGGCGCGCTGATCTTCGCCAGGCTCGGGCGCAGGTCCAGGGCCAGCAGGTCGGCCATGTAGGCGCCGACGGCGGCGCGGTCGCTGCGCAGCAGGAGCGGGGTCAGGTCGTCGGCCTTGCCCATGTCGAGTACGCCCTGGCCGCGCATATACTGCCGCTGCTGCTCGGCGTAGGCGCCGGGCGCCGCCGCCGCCATCCTGGCCTGCATGCCGGCGGCCATCTGCGGCCGCTGGGCCGGGTCCAGGCCCTCGGTGCCGGGGAAGACCGGCAAGCCGTCGAGCGAAACCACGCCGCCGACCCTGGCGCCCAGGTCGGCCGCCACCGCGAAGGCCAGCGCGCCGCCCATGCTGTGGCCGATCAGCACCGGCTGGTCGAGGCGCCGGCTGCCGACCAGCTCGCGCAAGGCCTCCCGTGCGCCCTCGAAGGGCGCGCCGCCAGGAGCCGGACGGCCGTCGAAGCCGGGCAGGGTGACCACGTACAGCGTGTGCTCGCCGCCGAAGCGGCGGATGATGTCCTGCCACACCCAGGGGCCGCTGGCCAGGCCGGGAATCAGGACCAGGGGACGGCCACCCCTGCCGTGGCGTTCGACCAGCATGCCCTTGATCTCGAAGCGCTCGGCCGGCGCGATGGCCACGGCGAAGCGGTTGACGGAAGGCGCGGCGCCCTGGGCCGAAGCCGCCAAGGGAAGTGCCGTGGCCAGTGCCATGGCGAACAGGATCGAAGCTTTCATGCGGTCTCCGGGTCGGGTGAAAAGATGGCCTCGACGGGGAGGCCGAACAGGCGGGCGATGGCGAAGGCCAGCGGCAGGCTGGGATCGTAGCGCCCGGTCTCGATCGCGTTCACGCTCTGGCGCGAGACGTCGAGCTGCTGCGCCAGGTCGGCCTGGCTCCAGCCGCGCTCGGCACGCAGTTCGCGGATGCGGTTCCTCATTGGTCCACAGCGCGGTTCAGCAGGCGGCGCAGCGCGCACACCAGCACCGTCGCGCCGCACAGCACGCACCAGACGCTGAACATCGACAGGCGCGGGAAGCCGGCGGTCTCGAGGAAACCGTAGGTGAAGCTCAGGCCCGCCGTGATCGCGGCGGCCAGGGCGACCGATTCCAGCAGGAAGCGGCGGATGTATTCGTCGACCCGCGCGAAGTGGCGCGCGATGGCCCACAGGGCCAGGCCGAAACCGAGCATCGGCGAGAGCAGCACCAGGGTGCGCGGCAAGCCTTCGTCCATCGGCCGGCCCAGGCGGATCGCGGCCACCAGCAGCACCGTATATAACAGGAGTGATGCTCCCAGCTCCTTCAGGTAAGCCTTTGCGACACGCTGCTCATGCATGATGACACTCACGAGTTAGTAAAGTATGCTTGACATCGTAGGACGACAAACGGGCCGTGTCAAGCAAACTTTACACGATGCTCCAGGGCCGCAAACTCGACTACAATGCTGCTCCCTCGTTCGACTATCCTGCCATGCCCCAGCTTTCCCCAGCATCTCTTCGCGTCGCCGTCATTGGCGGCGGCCCCGCAGGCCTGATGGCGGCCGAGGTGCTGGCCGAAGGCGGCGTGCAGGTCGATGTGTACGATGCCATGCCTTCGGTGGGGCGTAAATTTCTGCTGGCCGGCAAGGGCGGCATGAACATCACCCATTCCGAGCCCTATGCCGGCTTCGTGGCCCGTTATCGGGGCCGCAGCGAGCAGGTCGGGCGCTGGCTGGACGCCTTCACGCCGGACCAGGTGCGCGCCTGGATCCATGGCCTGGGCGTCGACACCTTCGTCGGCAGCTCCGGCCGGGTGTTCCCGACCGATATGAAGGCCGCGCCCCTGCTGCGGGCGTGGCTGCACCGCCTGCGCGAAGCCGGCGTGGGTTTCCACATGCGCCACCGCTGGACCGGCTGGGAGGATGGCTGCCTGGGTCGCCGCCTACGTATGGCGACGCCCGAGGGCGAGCGGCTGGCCGAGGCGGACGCCGTGATCCTGGCCCTCGGCGGCGCCAGCTGGGCGCGGCTCGGCTCGGACGGCGCCTGGGCGCCGCTGCTGGCCGAGCGCGGCGTGGAGGTGGCGCCGCTGGTCCCCGCCAACTGCGGGTTCGATACCGCCTGGAGCGAGCATTTCAGCAGCCGCCACGCGGGCGCACCCCTGACCACGGTGGCCCTGGCCTGCCGTGGCGACGGCGGAGAACTACTGCGCCGCAAGGGCCAGTTCGTGGTGACCCAGACCGGTATCGAGGGCAGCCTGGTGTACGCGCTCTCGGCGCCGCTGCGCGACCAGATCGCCCGCGACGGCGACACCACCGTCTGGATCGACCTGGCGCCGGACCACAGCGCGGAGCGGGTGCTGGCCGAGGTGACGCATCCGCGCGGCTCGCGCTCGATGGCTAGTCACCTGCAGAGCCGCCTGGGCCTCAAGGGCGTCAAGGCGGGCCTGCTGCGCGAATGCCTGCCGGCCGAGGCGTATGCCGATCCGGCGCGCCTTGCCGCCGCGATCAAGGCGTTGCCGCTCAAGCTCTTGCGCCCGCGTCCGATCGACGAGGCGATCAGCAGCGCCGGCGGGGTGCGCTTCGACGCCCTGGACGGTACAAGCAGCATGCTGCGCGCCCTTCCGGGCGTGTTCGTCGCGGGCGAGATGGTGGACTGGGAAGCGCCGACCGGCGGCTACCTGCTGACCGCCTGCTTCGCCGGCGGCAGGGCGGCCGCGAGGGATGCGCTGGCCTGGCTGGCGGCGCGGGCGTAGGCGCGCAGGTCGCGCCCCAGCGCACCCAGGAAGCAGCCGTTCAGGACCCCGAACAGGGCGCACAGGACAAGCCCGAACGCCGCATCCTGGTGCAGCCTGGGCCCGATCGCCCAGGCCACCGAGGCCGCATACTTGATTACGAACACCCCCAGCATCAGCGCCAGCGGCGCCGCGCTGCCGCGCATGCGCACGCCGTCCGCGGCGGCCACGATGCGGCTTGTCCCGAAGCGCCAGACCAGCGCCGTCGCCGCCCCCGCGCCGAGCAGCCAGGCGGCCAGCGGCGGTCCGCCGAGTCCGAATTTGGCGGCGATGTCCTGCGCCGAGAGGCCCAGCATCAGGAGCGGGATCACCAGCAGGCGACGCGGCGTCATGGGGCGTTCGCGCATGGCGGCCAGGCCGCGGTAGACCAGGAAGGCGAGAAGGGCCCAGACGTAGAGGGGTGTGTGGATCAGGATCTGGATCAGCATGGCAGGTTCCGGCTTGGGTTGAGTTGCCCTACCGTGCCAGCGCCCGCGCGGCGGCGGGAAGGATTGCGACGAAGCGCCCTGCGGCGGCGCGAGATGCGGCCAGGCGGCGCGAAGCGCTTGTACGCGCCGCCGGGACGAAACCGGATTACTCTTCGAAGGACACGGTGCCGCTGCCGGTGCGGCTGACGCTGCGGTCGTCGGGATTGCCCAGCACCTCGATGTCGCCGCTGCCGCTGACCGAGGCCATGACGGAGGCGCGTGCCTGCACGGTGCTGCTGCCGGAGCCGGTCTGCGACACGGTCACGCGCTGGGCACGCAGGTCGCGGGCGTCGAACTGGCCGGAGCCGCTGGCGCGGGCGTCGAGTTCGCGCGCCGTGCCGACCACCGTCATGCGGCCCGACCCCATCAGTTCGGCCTCCACGCGGTCGATCGCGGCGCCGGCGTTGACATCCAGGTCGCCGCTGCCGTTCAGGCGCGATTCCACCTTGCGGAAGCGCCCGTTGAACTTGACGCTGCCCGAGCCGTCGAGCTTGACCTCGATACGCTCGCCCGAGAAGCCGTTGATGCTGCTGTCGCCGCTGCCGTCGATGGTGGCCGCGCTCAAGGATGGCAGCACCAGTTCGACCTGGAGCGGCTCGCGGTGGCGCAGCACGATGCCGCGGATGCCGATGTTCAGCACCGCGCCCTCGGCGGTGATCTCGATATTGCTCAGCAGGCGCTGCTCGCCGCGCACCTTCATCGAGGGCGTCGCGCCGTAGCGCAGGTTCAGGTCGATCGGGCCGTTGAGTTCGATGGCGTTGACGTTGGGCGGCACTTCGCGGGTTTCGCTCACCACCTGGCGGCCCTCGCTGGCGGCGCTGACGCCATTGGCGCGCAGCATGCTGTAGCTCAGGGCGACCAGTACGCAGGCCAGCAGCAGCAGGCTGAAGCCGATCTTGATTAATCCACGCATGGCGTCCTCAGCTTCCCTTGAGCAGCGACAGGTTCATCTTCACGTAGCGGCGCACGCCGACGATGGTGTACTTGGTGACCACGATCGAGATCAGGAACAGGGCGATCCCGCCCAATACCAGGCCGGAGCCGAACAGGGTCTGGGTGGTGCGCGATTCCGGATCGAGGTCGGTGGTGATCTGGATCTTGCGCTCGGCCACGGCTTCGGCGCCGCGGATCACGCGCGAATGGGCCGGTTCGCCGTCCGTGTCCATGCCTTCCGTATCGATGGGATCGGACGATTTTTCCTCGTACACATGGATGCCGGTCTCGCCGATCGAGATGCGGGTCTGCACCGCCTGGCGCTGGTGGCCGTCGTCGCTGATGGTGACGCGGTGCAGCGGACCGTTGAGCACCAGCTCGTTGGCCCCGGCCAGGCCGCTGGCCGTGATCGCGATGCCGCCCACATAGAAGCCGAAGGCCGAGGCATACAGGGCCACCAGCAGCGAGGCATACACGGCCGCCGGGATGGCCATGAACAGGTTGAAGACCAGCAGGCCGGCGGCCGAGGCCACCATGCGCAGCATGTTGGTCGGGCTTTTCTTTTCCTTGAAAGCGTCCATGTGGACGCTGGCGCGCAGCGAGACCGCGACCTTGCGCGGGTCGCCCAGTTCGTCCGCGACTTCCTGCTCGCGGCGGCCGGCGGCGCTGCCGTCGACGAAACGCTGCTCGTACCAGGCCAGGGTCTTGGCCTGCGTCTCGGGCGGCAGGCCCAGCATGGCCCGCTTGAGCGCGTCGAGGTATTCCAGTTTACCCATTGGTCCGATTACTCCGTCCTGGTGCACGACATGCACGCTATGAATCAATGATGGCCGACGACCGGAATCGAGCTCAGCGCCATCGTGACGCCGTGGCCGGCGCCGCCGATGAGTTCCGGCTTGACCAGCACGGTAGTGCTGACGGCCACCAGGGCCAGCAGGGCCAGGGTGCGCAAACCGAGTTGCAGGCTGATATTCGTGTTCATGGTCGTCTTCCGCAAGACTTGTTTCGATGGTGCTACCTTACGGAATCCGGCTCCCGGGCGCCATCGGCGTGCGACAGGCTGCGCTTTTCGCGGGGCAGGGCGGCGTAGGCGCGGATGGCCGTCGCCGCGCCGGCCCCGCTGCGCACCGCCGTTTCCAGGGTGGCCGGGTAGTCGCTGGCCGTATAGTCGCCCGCCAGCAGCACGCCCGGCAGGGGCGTCACATTGCCCGGGCGCACCAGGCCGGGGGCGCAGGAGAAGGTGGCGCGCTTCTCGGTGATCACCTGCGACCATGCCGGTTTGGCAAGTGTTTCATTTTTGAAATCCTGCGCCAGCTGGGCAGCGATGGCGGCCGCCAGGGCATCCTGGGGCAGGCTCGCGGCCTCGCCCGCGGCGCTGACGACCACCGCCAGCAAGCCATCCTGGGCGGGGTCGAGCTGGCCGCGGTCGAACACGAACTGGCCCCAGCGGCCGGCGGCCGGACCGTCTTCCAGTGCATAAAAGGGCAGGCCGAGGCGGGCGCCGGGTGCGTACTGCAGGTAGCAGGTGGCGATCGGCTCGTGGGTGAGGCCCTCCAGCTGGGCCGACAGCGCGCTGGCCGCCCCATGCGGCGCCAGCAAGGCGGCAGTCTGCCATGGCGGCGTGGCCAGCACGATCGCGTCGTAGGGTGCATCCGGCGTTTCCTGCGCGCCGAGTTCAGCGCGCCAGCGTCCGTCCGGCAAGGCCGCGAACCCTGCCAGCTTGACGCCGGTCCGCACATCCGCACCCTGGCGGCGCAGGTGCCCGGCCGCCGCTTCCGGGAACAGTGCGCCCATGGCCAGCCTTGGCAGCAGCATGTCCGATGCCGCGCGCCGCTTCGCGCCCAGGCTGTCGCGCAGCACGGCCAGGAAAACCTGGCTCGATGCGCGCTCCGGCGGGGTGTTCAGGGCGGCGATGCACAGGGGGCGCCACAGCAGGCGGTTCAGGCGGGGAGTCTGGTCGAAGCGCTCCAGCAGTTCGGCCACCGGGCAATCGGTGTACAGCTGCCAGCCCATCCAGCGCGCGGCCGTGGTGAAGCGCGCCAGCGCCATCTTGTCGGCGCGCGCCAGTCCCTTGGCTTTTAGCAGGGCGGCGAGCAGGTGCAGCGGGGCGGGCAGGCGCGGGGCGGCGAAGTCCATGCCGCCATCCTGCGGATAGCGCATCTGCACGGGCAGGCGCAGCATGGCGCTCTCGGGATCGACACCGACCTTGCGCATCAGGCGCAGGGTTTCCCCGTAGGCGCCCAGCAGGATGTGCTGGCCGTTGTCCAGCATGTTGCCGCGCACCTCGACGCCGCGCGCGCGTCCGCCGAGGCTGCGCGCCGCTTCCACCAGGGTCACATGATGGCCCTGGCCTTGCAGCTCCACCGCCGCGGCGCAGCCGGCCCAGCCGCCGCCTGCGACCAGGACCCGCAGCCCGCTAGCTGCGGACATAGGTCTTCCAGGCCAGCCACAGCTTGCGCAGCGGCGTCAGCGAGATGCGCTGGGTCAGCACATGGAAGCCGTCGCGCTCGATCTCGTCGAGCAGGGTGCGGTAGATGGCCGACATCATCAGGCCGGGGCGCTGGGCGCGCCGGTCTTCCTTGGGCAGCAGGGCCAGGGCTTCGTCGTAGGTGCGCTGGGCGCGCTCGGTCTGGAATCGCATCAGGGCCTCGAACTTCTCGCTGTGGCGCGCGTTCAGCAGGTCGGCGGCGGTCACGCCGAACTGCTGCAGCTCGTTGACCGGCAGGTAGATGCGGCCCTTGCGCGCGTCCTCGCCCACGTCGCGGATGATGTTGGTCAGCTGGAAGGCCAGGCCGAGCTTCTCGGCATAGGCCAGGGTCTCGGGGCGGGTATAGCCGAAGATGCTGGCCGAGAGGATGCCGACCACGCTCGCCACGTGCCAGCAATAGCGCTGCAGGCCGGCGTAGTCCAGGTAGCGGCTCTGGTCCAGGTCCATCTCCATGCCGTCGACGATGGCCAGCAGGTGCCTTTCCTCCAGCTTGTACGGCGCCACGTGCGGGGCCAGGGCCTGGGTCACGGGGTGGGTCGGCGTGCCCTTGTACATGGCGGAGACCTCGGTGCGCCACCAGGCCAGCTTGATGCGGGCCACCGACTGGTCGGTCGCGTCGTCGACGGTGTCGTCGACTTCGCGGCAGAAGGCGTACAGCGCCGTGATCGCGCGCCGGCGTTCCGGCGGCAGGAACAGGAAGCTGTAATAGAAGCTGGAGCCGCTCTTGAGCGTCTTTTGCTGGCAGTATTCGTCAGGAGACATGTAGTTCTTGTTGAAATGGGCGATGCATGCGGAAATGCGAATCCGCTATCTTAGCCGATGGGGCCGTATCCAGAAAGCCATGGAGCGCGCACGTGCGCTCGTTTGCAATGACGCGCCCTCACATCCAGAGCGCGCGCCAGCCGATGGCCAGCCAGTCGGCCGCCTTCAATACCGGCCGGCGCGTAAACACGTCGTAGTCGGCCTTTTCGATCTCTTCCAGGATGCGCAGGCCGCCCTGGACCACCATGCGCAGCTCCCAGCCGACGCGGCCGGGCAGGCGGCGCGCCAGGGGAGCGCCGGACTGCATCAGGGCGCGCGTGCGGTCGATCTCGAAGCGCATCAGGGCGCGCCAGCCGGCGTCCATGCTGCCCGCCTGCAGCGCGCCTTCGCCGACGCCATGCTGGGCCAGGTCTTCCTGGGGCAGGTAGATGCGGCCCTTGGCCAGGTCGATCGCCACGTCCTGCCAGAAGTTGATCAGCTGGAGGGCGGTGCAGATCGCGTTCGATTCGCGCACGTTGCGCTCGTCGTCGGCGTCGTACAAGGCCAGCATCAGCTTGCCGACCGGGTTGGCGGAGCGGTTGCAGTAGTCGAGCAGCGATGGATAGTCGGGATAGCGGTGGGTCACCACGTCCTGGCGGAAGGCCGACAGCAGATCGCGCATCGGGGCCACCGACAGCCGGTGGTCCGCCACCACCGCCGCCAGGCGGGCGAACATGGGATCGGCGGGCGTGCCGCCGGCGGCGATGACATCGAGCTCGCGCTCGTAGCGCGCCAGCGCCGCCAGGCGCTCCTCCGGCGTGGCGTCGCCCTCGTCGGCGAGGTCGTCGGCGCTGCGGGCGAAGGCGTAGATCGCCTCCACCGCCGGCACCAGGCGGCGCGGCAGCAGGAAAGAGGCGACGGGGAAGTTCTCGTAGTGGTCGACTGCCATGTTTTGAGGCCTGACTCTAAAGTCAGTTATTTTTGTACTTGCATGATTATAATTGCAGAATTGTCAAATGGGCCCGGCCGAGCGCAAGCAAGCCCGGCCCGCTGTCGCCGATCTACCATGCATGGCCGGCCAACGGCCGATAAAGGACTTTCCGTGTTCGCCCGACTTTCCTCCGCCCCGCTGCGCGCCTTGCTGGCGCTTCCCCTGCTGGCCAGCCTGCTCGCCGCCTGCGACAAGCCCGCCACGAAGACCGAGGACGTGCGTCCTGTCCGCGTCGTCACCCTGGCCGCCGGCGCGGTCGGCGAGCGGCTCGAATTCTCTGGCGACGTGCGTCCGCGCTACGAATCGCGCCTGGGCTTCCGGGTCGGCGGCAAGATCGTCGAGCGCAAGGTCGACGTCGGCGCCGCCGTCAAGCGCGGCGACGTCCTGATGCGCCTCGATCCGCAAGACCTGCGCCTGGCCGAAAGCCAGGCCAGGGCCGCCCTGCGCGCCGCCGAGACCGAGCGCGACCTGGCCCAGGCCGACTACAAGCGCCACCAGAACCTTCGTTCCCAGAACTTCGTCAGCCAGGCCGTGCTCGACGCCAAGCGCAGCGCCCTGACCGCGGCCCAGGCCAACGTCGACGCGGCACGCGCCGCCTTCCGCGGCCAGGCCAACCAGGCCGGTTACGCCAGCCTCACGGCGGACGCGGATGGCGTGGTAACCGGCATCGACGCCGAGGTGGGCCAGGTGGTGACTGCCGGCGCCCCGGTGGCCCGCGTGGCCCGCACCGACGAGAAGGAAGTCGTGATCGGCATCCCCGAGGACAAGGTCGAACTGCTGCGCAAGACCGGCGAGGTGAGCGTGCGCCTGTGGGCCAACCAGGGCGAAGCGATTCCAGGCAAGATCCGCGAGATCTCGCCGGTGGCCGATCCGGCCACCCGCACGTATACGGTCAAGGTCGCGATTCCCGCCCGCCAGGACGTGCGCCTGGGCATGACGGCCGCGGTGCAGATCGCCAGCGGCAACGGCGCGACCGCGCTGCGCGTGCCACTCTCGGCCCTGGTGCAGAACAAGGGCGCCACCAGCGTCTGGGTAGTGGAAAAGGGCGCCGTGCGCATGGTGCCGGTGCAGGTGGCGGGACAGGCCGATAACGACGTGATCCTGGGCGGTGGCGTGCAGGCCGGCCAACAGGTGGTCACCGCGGGCGTGCACCTTCTTAAGAATGGCCAGAAGGTGCGCATCCTGACGGCCGACGTCTCGCGCCGCGCCGATACCGAGGCCGCCGTGAGCGGCCAGAACGCGGCCGGAGGCGCTCGATGAAGGGCTTCAACCTGTCGCGCTGGGCGCTGGAACACATTCCGCTCACGCGCTACCTGATCGCGGCCCTGCTGGTGTTCGGCGTGCTGAGCTACCAGCAGCTGGGCCAGGACGAGGACCCGCCGTTTACCTTCCGCGCCATGGTCGTGCGCGCCGTGTGGCCGGGCGCCACCGCGGTGCAGATGGCCGAGCAGGTGACCGATCCGCTCGAGCGCAAGCTGCAGGAAACGCCGTATGTGGACCGCATCCGCAGCTTCTCCAAGCCGGGCGAGACCACCATCATCCTGGAACTGCGCGAATCCACCCCGCCCAAGGAAACCTCGCCCACCTGGTACCAGGTGCGCAAGAAGATCGGCGACATGGCGGCCACCCTGCCGCAGGGCGTGATCGGGCCTTTCTTCAACGACGAATTCGGCGACACCTACGGCTCCATCTTCGCGTTATCAGGCGACGGCTTCACCTATGCCGAGATGCGCGACTACGCCGACTTCGTGCGCCAGCAGCTGCTGCGCGTGCCGCTGGTGTCGAAGGTCGAGCAGTTCGGGGTGCAGAACGAGAAGGTCTACATCGAGTTCTCCAGCAAGAAGTTCGCCCAGCTGGGCGTGCCCTTCGAGCAGATCGTCAACCAGATCCAGACCCAGAATCAGGTGGAGGCCAGCGGCGTGCTGGTGACCCCGAGCGACAACCTGCAGGTGAGGGTCACGGGCGCGATCAGGCAGCTGGAACAGCTGGAAAACCTGCAGCTGCGCGCCGGCGGGACCACGTTCCGCCTGGGCGATTTCGCCACGGTGAAGCGCGGCTACCAGGACCCGCCCCAGGACAAGATGCGCTACAACGGCAAGGAGGTGATCGGCCTGGGCGTGTCGATGGAGAAGGGCGGCAACATCATCCAGCTCGGCAAGGGCCTGGACGAGACGGTGGAGCGCATCCGCTCCCAGCTCCCGGTCGGCATCGAGCTCGAGCGGGTGGCCGACCAGCCGCGCGCGGTCAAGGAGTCGGTGGGCGAGTTCGTGAAGGTGCTGATCGAGGCGGTGGTGATCGTCCTGATCGTGTCCTTCCTGTCGCTCGGCCTGCACACCAAGCCGAAGCTGCGCGTGGACATCTGGCCCGGCCTGGTGGTGGCGCTGACGATTCCGCTGGTGCTGGCGATCACCTTCCTGTTCATGCGCATCCTCGACATCTCGCTGCACAAGATCTCGCTGGGCGCCCTGATCATCGCCCTCGGCCTGCTGGTCGACGACGCGATCATCGCGGTGGAGATGATGGTGCGCAAGATGGAGGAGGGCATGTCGCGCTTCGAGGCGGCCACCTTCGCCTACACCTCGACCGCGATGCCGATGCTGACCGGCACCCTGATCACGGCCGCCGGCTTCCTGCCGATCGGCCTGGCCAAGTCGGCCGCCGGCGAGTACACCTTCTCGATGTTCTCGGTGAACGCGCTCGCGCTGTTGATCTCCTGGGTGGTCGCGGTGGTGTTTACGCCCTACATCGGCTTCATGCTCCTGAAGGTCAAGCCGCATGCCCACGGCGAGAGCCAGCACGACGTGTTCGACACGCCCATGTATGCGCGCTTCCGGCGCCTGGTGAACCGCTGCGTCGAGTGGCGCAAGACCACCATTGCCTTGAGCCTGGGCGTGTTCGCGCTGGGCGTGTTCGGCTTTAACTTCATCGAAAAGCAGTTCTTCCCGGATTCCAGCCGCCCCGAGCTGATGGTCGAGATGTGGTCGCCCGAGGGCACGAGCTTCACGGCCAACGAGGCGGTGGTCAAGCGCTTCGAGGCCTGGTTGGGCAAGCAGGAGGGTGTGCGCAGCGTGACCGCCTATGTCGGCACCGGCAGTCCGCGCTTCTACCTGCCGCTGGACCAGATCTTCCCGCAGTCGAACGTCTCGCAGCTGGTGGTGCTGCCGGTCGACGCCAAGGCGCGCGAGGCGCTGCGCCTGAAGATCACCAAGGTCTTCGAAACCGACTTCCCCGAGGTGCGGGGCAGGGTGAAGCTGCTGCCGAACGGCCCGCCGGTGCCTTACCCGGTGCAGTTCCAGGTGCTGGGACCGGACATCGGCGTGGTGCGCGGCGTGGCCGACCAGGTGAAGGATGTGCTGCGCGCCAATCCCAACACGGTGGGCGTCAACGACAACTGGAACGAGTCGGTCAAGGTGCTGCGCCTGGACCTCGACCAGGACAAGCTGCGCGCCCTGGGCGTGACCTCGCAGGCGGTGCGCCGCGTGGTCAACACGACCCTGACCGGCACCCCGATCGCGCAATTCCGCGAGACCAACCGCCTGATCGACATCGTGGTGCGCCAGCCCCTGGAAGAACGCTCGACCATCACCCGCCTGTCGGAAGCGCTGGTGCCCACGGGCAGCGGGCGCGCGGTGACCATCGGCCAGGTGGCGCGGGTCCAGTTCGTGTGGGAGCCGGGCGTGGTCTGGCGCCAGGGCCGCGAGTGGGCGATCATGGTCCAGTCGGACGTGCTTGAAGGCATCCAGGGCCCGACCGTGACGGCGCAGGTGGACGCCAAGCTCGGCGAGATCCGCGCCAGGCTGCCGGCCGGCTACCGCGTCACCATCGAGGGCGCGGCGGCGGACAGTTCGGACGCCGAAGCCTCGATCGCGGCGAATATCCCGCTGGTGCTGTTCATCGTGTTTACGCTGCTGATGCTCCAGCTGCACAGTTTCTCGCGCGCGCTGCTGGTGTTTCTGACCGGACCGCTGGGCATCGCCGGCGCCGCCATGGCGCTGCTGCTGCTCGGCCGGCCCTTCGGTTTCGTGGCCAACCTGGGCGTGATCGCGCTGTTCGGCATGATCATCCGCAACTCCGTGATCCTGGTCGACCAGATCGAGCAGGATCGGGCCAATGGGGTAGAGGCCTGGGACGCCATCGTCGAGGCGGCGGTACGGCGCGCCCGCCCCATCCTGCTGACGGCCGCGGCGGCGGCGCTGGCCATGATTCCGCTGTCGCGTTCCGTGTTCTGGGGGCCGATGGCGGTGGCGATCATGGGCGGGCTGGTGGTGGCGACGGCGCTGACCCTGCTGTTCCTGCCGGCGCTGTATGCGGCGTGGTTCAGGGTGAAAAAGCCGATCCGCTGAGGATGCGCCGCGGTAGGGTTGGCGGCTTTGCCGCCGACGCGTCCAACGTACATATGCATGAATGCGCGGCGGCTGCTTGAACGCGTCGGCAGGGAAACCTGCCGACCCGACGGGTGAGCCGGCTCAGCAGTGTTCCAAAATTCACCCCAATAGTGACAGAAAATCCAGTAAAATAATTGTTTGAAGTTGTAGCCCCTAAACATTGGAGTGCAGGGCGGCCGGTTTCACTGTCGGGCGCCCTTTGTTTTTGTGGCAATATGCAATCCTGCGCGAGGATGGCGAAATTGGTAGACGCACCAGGTTTAGGTCCTGACGCCAGCAATGGTGTGGGGGTTCGAGTCCCCCTCCTCGCACCACGAATAATTATTTTTTTTGGACGATTTTTACAATGGCAACTGCAGTCGAAACCCTCGGTAAACTCGAGCGTCGCTTGACGATCTCCTTCCCGGTAGCTGACGTTCAGTCGGAAGTCGAAAAGCGCCTGAAGAAGCAGGCCAAGACGGCCAAGGCGCCTGGCTTCCGTCCGGGTAAAGTGCCTCTGAAGATGGTCGCCGCCCAGTACGGCTACCAGATCGAGACCGACGTCCTGAACGACAAGGTCGGCCGCGCCTTCAACGAAGCAGCCACCGAGAACGAGCTGCGCGTTGCCGGCTTCCCGAAAATCGAACCGAAACAAGACGCACCGGAAGGCATGCTGGCCTTCGACGCGACCTTCGAAGTCTACCCGGAAGTCGTGCTGGGCGACCTGGCCGGCGTCGAAGTCGAAACCGTCGCCACCGAAGTGACCGACGCCGAGATCGACAAGACCATCGACATCCTGCGCAAGCAGCGCGTGCACTACCACACCAAGGGCGAGGCGGGCGAGCACGGCACGGGCGGCGAGCCGGTGGCCGCCAACGGCGACCGCGTGACCGTCGACTTCGTCGGCACCCTGGACGGCGTCGAGTTCGCCGGCGGCAAGGCCGAGAACTACGCCTTCGTGCTGGGCGAAGGCCGCATGCTGCCGGAATTCGAAGCCGCGACCGTCGGCCTGAAGGTCGGCGAAAGCAAGACCTTCCCGCTGGCCTTCCCGGAGGACTACCACGGCAAGGACGTGGCCGGCAAGACCGCCGAGTTCACCATCACCCTGAAGAAGCTCGAGTGGGCGCACATGCCTGAAGTCGACGCCGAATTCGCCAAGTCGCTCGGCATCGAAGACGGCTCGATCGAGAAAATGCGCGAAGACATCAAGGTCAACCTGGAGCGCGAAGTCAAGGCTCGTGTCAAGGCCCGCAACAAGGAAGCCGTGATGGACGCCCTGGTCAAGTCGACCGAACTGGACGTGCCGAAGGTCATGATCGACCAGGATTCGGAGCGCCTGGCCGAGATGACCCGCCAGGACATGGCCCAGCGCGGCATGGACGTCAAGAGCCTGCCGTTCCCGGCCGAGATGTTCAAGGACAAGGCCGAGCGCCGCGTGCGCCTGGGTCTGATCCTGTCGCAACTGGTCAGCGACAACAACCTGCAAGCCACCCAGGAGCAGGTCAAGGCCCAGATCGAAGACTTCTCGCAGAGCTACGAAGATCCGAAGGAAGTCCTGAAGTACTATTACAGCGACCGCCGCCGCCTGGGCGAAGTGGAAGCTCTTGTATTGGAAGAAAACGTCGTCAACTATGTGCTTGGCAAGGCGAAGGTCTCCACCAAGACCATCGCTTTCGATGAACTGATGGGCTCGATGCCCCAGGCGTAATTGAAGATTGCCGGCCCCCGTGGCTTAATGGCGTTCAGTTGGCTGATGAACGTCGTTCCGGCGGAGGCCGGAACCCAAGTTCCGCTGAGCTGTCGTGCGGCTGAACTTGGGCCCCGGCCTGCGCCGGGGCGACGGTTCGACTGCTAACTGAACGCCATTGGCGTTTGTGGCCGGCTTTTTTCCCTTTAGCCCTTTTACAAGGAACGAGACAGGTATGATTCGGAATCCGGCATTGGATACACAGGCACTCGGCATGGTGCCGATGGTGATCGAACAGAGTGGCCGCGGCGAGCGCGCCTACGACATCTATTCGCGTCTCCTCAAGGAACGCGTGATTTTCCTGGTCGGCCCTGTCAACGACCAGATGGCCAACCTCATCGTGGCCCAGCTGCTGTTCCTGGAAAGCGAAAATCCGGACAAGGATATTTCGCTCTACATCAACTCCCCGGGCGGTTCGGTGTCCGCCGGCCTGGCGATCTTCGACACGATGAACTTCATCAAGCCGGACGTCTCCACCCTGTGCACCGGCCTGGCCGCGTCGATGGGCGCCTTCCTGCTGGCCGCCGGCGCCAAGGGCAAGCGTTTCTCGCTGCCGAACTCGCGCATCATGATCCACCAGCCGTCGGGCGGTTCGCAGGGCATGGCGTCGGATATCGAGATCCAGGCCAAGGAAATCCTGTACCTGCGCGAGCGTCTGGCGCGCATCATGGCCGAGAACACCGGCCAGTCCGTGGAACAGATCCACAAGGACACCGACCGCGACCGCTTCATGTCGGGCGAAGAGGCCGTCGAGTACGGCATGATCGACCGAGTCCTGACCAACCGCGGCTGACGGACTCCGGTTCGCTAGTCGAGGACGCTGTTGCCAAAAAACGCCCGGGCGCGAACACGTTCGGGCGTTTCGTTTTTATTTCAGGTAGCATAGTTCATGGGCGTAGCATTGGCCCCGCATATGCTCCCCGGTATGTGCGTCAGCGCACTTGTTGCGTCCTCGTATTAGCGTTATATTCATAGCAATTCAATAGAAACCCTGCCCCATGTCAGACAAAAAATCCTCCAGCGGCGAGAAACTTCTGTACTGCTCCTTCTGCGGAAAGAGCCAGCACGAAGTCAAGAAGCTGATCGCGGGACCGTCGGTGTTCATCTGCGATGAATGCATCGACCTGTGCAACGACATCATCCGCGACGAAACCTCGAACGTCGAGTCGGTGGCGGGCGCCAAGTCCGACCTGCCGACGCCGCACGAAATCACCGAACTGCTCGACCAGTACGTGATCGGCCAGCAGACGGCCAAGCGCATCCTGTCGGTGGCGGTGTACAACCATTACAAGCGCCTCAAGCACCTCGGCAAGAAGGACGACGTCGAACTGGCCAAGAGCAACATCCTGCTCGTCGGCCCGACCGGTTCCGGCAAGACCCTGCTGGCCCAGACCCTGGCGCGCATGCTCAACGTTCCCTTCGTGATCGCCGACGCGACCACCCTGACCGAAGCCGGCTATGTCGGCGAGGACGTCGAGAACATCATCCAGAAGCTGCTGCAGAGCTGCAACTACGAAGTCGAGAAGGCCCAGCGCGGCATCGTCTACATCGACGAGATCGACAAGATCTCGCGCAAGTCGGACAACCCGTCCATCACCCGCGACGTATCGGGCGAGGGCGTGCAGCAGGCGCTGCTGAAGCTGATCGAAGGCACCATGGCCTCGGTACCGCCGCAGGGCGGCCGCAAGCATCCGAACCAGGACTTCGTGCAGATCGACACGACCAACATCATGTTCATCTGCGGCGGCGCCTTCGACGGCCTGGCCAAGATCATCCAGAACCGTTCCGAAAAGAGCGGCATCGGCTTCTCGGCCGCGGTCAAGAGCCAGAGCGAGCGTTCCAACAGCGACATCCTGCTCGAAGCCGAGCCGGAAGACCTGATCAAGTTCGGCCTGATCCCGGAACTGGTCGGCCGCCTGCCGGTGGTCGCCACCTTGAGCGAGCTCACCGAGGAAGCCCTGATCCAGATCCTGATCGAGCCGAAGAACGCCCTGATCAAGCAGTACTCGAAGCTGCTTGAAATGGAAGGCGCCGAACTCGAGATTCGCCCTGCGGCCCTGCACGCCATCGCCCGCAAGGCGCTGGCGCGCAAGACCGGCGCCCGCGGCCTGCGTTCGATCCTCGAACACGCGCTGCTGGACGTGATGTACGAATTGCCAAGCCAGCAGAATGTCGTCAAAGTAGTGATCGATGAAAATACGATCACGAATGCCGCAAAACCTTTATTGATTTACAGCGAAACGCCAAAAGCTTCGGGCGAAAACTGAAAAAAGCCTGCACGGTTGCAACAAAACGCTTGCCGTGCGGACTCAACTCGGTAAAATCGATCTCAATAAAAGACGCAGGCTTCAATCGAAAAGCCACTCGCGGTACCCCGCGCAGTGGCTTTTTCATTTCAATCCACGACTTTTATTGGAACGGCTAGTTTTCGCAGCAAGTGTTTTTCTTTTACTTGTAGAAAATATTTTCGCGGCCCCTATCTTGAGTTTTTGCCGCGAGTGCCCAAGTTCAGCAACACGCTTTCTATAAGGTATGCCATGACAACTTCCAAATTAACCGAGCAAACGACGCTGCCCCTCCTGCCGTTGCGCGACGTGGTCGTGTTTCCGCATATGGTGATACCTCTGTTCGTCGGCCGTCCGAAATCGATCAAGGCGCTCGAAGCCGCGATGGAGCAGGGCAAGAGCATCATGCTGGCCGCTCAAAAGGCCGCCGCCAAGGACGAACCTTCCGCCGCAGACATCTACGAGATCGGCTGCGTGGCCAATATCCTGCAAATGCTGAAGCTGCCCGACGGTACCGTGAAGGTGCTGGTCGAAGGCGCCCAGCGTGCGCGCATCGACGAGATCACCGATGGCGCCACCCATTTCACGGCCCAGCTGACCCCGCTCTCCTCGGAAATCGGCGACGATTCCGAAGTCGAGGCGATGCGCCGTGCGATCGTCCAGCAGTTCGACCAATACGTCAAACTCAACAAGAAGATCCCGCCCGAGATCCTGGCTTCGCTGGCCGGCATCGACGACGCCGGCCGCCTGGCCGACACCGTGGCCGCCCACCTGCCGCTCAAGCTCGAGCAGAAGCAGGTCATCCTCGAGATCTTCAACGTCGCCAAGCGCCTGGAGCACCTGCTCGGCCAGCTTGAGGGCGAACTCGACATCCTGCAGGTCGAAAAGCGCATCCGTGGCCGCGTCAAGCGCCAGATGGAAAAGTCGCAGCGCGAGTACTACCTGAACGAACAGGTCAAGGCCATCCAGAAAGAGCTGGGTGAAGGCGAAGAAGGCGCCGATATCGAAGAGCTCGAGAAGAAAGTCATCGCTGCCAAGATGCCGAAAGAGGCCCTGGAAAAAGCCCAGGCCGAAATCCGCAAGCTCAAGCTGATGTCGCCGATGTCGGCCGAAGCCACCGTGGTGCGCAACTATATCGACACCCTGGTGTCGCTGCCGTGGAAGAAAAAGACCAAGGTCACCATCGACCTGGAAAAGGCCCAGCAAGTGCTCGAGTCCGACCACTACGGCCTGGAAAAGATCAAGGAACGCATCCTCGAGTATCTCGCGGTGCAGCAACGCGTCGACAAGCTGAAGGCGCCGATCCTGTGCTTCGTCGGTCCTCCGGGCGTGGGTAAGACCTCGCTGGGCGAGTCGATCGCCCGCGCTACCGGCCGCAAGTACGTGCGGATGGCGCTCGGCGGCGTGCGCGACGAAGCCGAGATCCGCGGCCACCGCCGTACCTATATCGGCTCGATGCCGGGCAAGGTGCTGCAGTCGCTCTCAAAAGTAGGCGTGCGCAATCCACTGTTCCTGCTGGACGAGATCGACAAGATGGGCGCGGACTTCCGCGGCGATCCGTCGTCGGCCCTGCTGGAAGTGCTGGATCCGGCCCAGAACCACACCTTCTCGGACCACTACATCGAAGTCGACTTCGATCTGTCGGACGTGATGTTCGTGGCGACCTCGAACTCGTTCAACATCCCGCCGGCGCTGCTCGACCGTATGGAAGTGATCCGCCTGTCGGGTTATACCGAGGACGAGAAGACCAGCATCGCGCAGCGCTACCTGCTGCCGAAGCAGGTCAAGAACAACGGCCTGCGCGAGGAAGAGATCAAGGTCGACGAATCGGCGATCCGCGACATCATCCGCTACTACACCCGCGAAGCCGGCGTGCGTTCGCTCGAGCGTGAAATCTCGAAGATCTGCCGCAAGGTCGTCAAGATGCTGCTGCTGAAGAAGAGCGACAAGCGCGTGCTGGTCAACAGCAAGAACCTGGACAAGTTCCTGGGCGTGCGCCGCTACGACTTCGGCATGGCCGAGAAGGAAAACCAGATCGGCCAGGTGGTCGGCCTGGCCTGGACCGAGGTGGGCGGCGACCTGCTGACCATCGAGGCCGTCAACGTGCCGGGCAAGGGCGGGATCATCCGTACCGGCACCCTGGGCGACGTGATGAAGGAATCGATCGAGGCAGCCCGCACCGTCGTGCGCAGCCGTGCGCAGCGCTTCGGCATCAAGGCCGAAGCCTTCGAGAAGACCGACATCCACATCCACGTGCCGGAAGGCGCGACGCCGAAGGATGGTCCGTCGGCCGGTATCGGCATGACGACCGCGCTGGTGTCGGCATTCACCGGTATTCCCGTGCGCGCCGACGTGGCGATGACGGGCGAGATCACGTTGCGCGGCGAAGTCCTGCCGATCGGCGGCCTGAAGGAAAAGCTGCTGGCGGCGCATCGCGGCGGCATCAAGACGGTCCTGATCCCCGAGCAGAACGTGAAGGACCTGGCCGAGATCCCGGACAACGTCAAGAACAAGCTCGAGATCGTGCCTGTGCGCTGGATCGAGAAGGTCCTTGAAATCGCCCTGGAGCGCCAGCCCGAGCCGCTGGTCGAAGTGTCGGCCGTCGCCGTCACGCCGGCCGCCAGCGACGCACAAGGCGAGGTCGTGAAGCACTGAGCGGGTCCACCGCTCCAATGAAACAGGCGCCCTTGGGCGCCTGTTTTTTTATGCGCTCCAGGAGAGCGAGGCCATGACTCATCCTATCAGTGCTGTGACGTTAATACGTTCGGATGCAAGTCCGCCACGATCCTCGGAACTTGCTTGACAGACCAAAGTTGCCCTTGTTTAATACGCGCTTGCACTTTTGCAAGTAGGGCGCTGTGCGTCCAACGTATAAACGAGGGTTAGAGTGAACAAGACAGAACTGATCGAAGAAATTGCGAAGTCCGCGGACATTACGAAGGCCTCGGCGACGCGTGCACTCGATGCCATGATCGAAGCGGTGACCACCAGCCTGAAGAACAACGACAGCGTCACGCTGGTCGGCTTCGGCACCTTCACCGTCGGCGAGCGCGCGGCGCGCACCGGCCGCGATCCGCGCACCAAGGAACCCATCAAGATCAAGGCAGCGAAGGTTCCGAAATTTAAGGCTGGTAAAGCGTTAAAAGATGCTGTAAACTAATGCCTTCTTCGCGATGACACGCGAAGAAGTGTACCGGAAGGTGCCACTGGTTCTGTATTGAGCCATTGGCTTGGAATGCGGGCCTCTCGCGTTTCTCCGGAAGGTGCTCAGTGAAGTGAGAATACTGGAGCGGTAGTTCAGTTGGTTAGAATACCGGCCTGTCACGCCGGGGGTCGCGGGTTCGAGCCCCGTCCGCTCCGCCAACTCTCACGACACAATCTGGAGCGGTAGTTCAGTTGGTTAGAATACCGGCCTGTCACGCCGGGGGTCGCGGGTTCGAGCCCCGTCCGCTCCGCCAGAATTCGATACAGCCCGTGCTCCGCAAGGAGTCCGGGAGACCAGAAGAGGCGAACGCGAGTTCGCCTTTTTTTTTAACTGTGCTGTTAAAGCATTTTCAAGCTTGATAGGCTGACCATGTTTGATTTTGTCCGTAACAACAAGCGCATCATGCAGGGCGCACTGCTGCTGCTGATCGTGCCATCGTTCGTGCTCGTCGGGCTCGAGAGCTACCAGGACCGCGGCAACGCCAACGAAGGCGTGGCCACGGTCGGCGGCCAGAAGGTCACCCAGCAGGAATGGGACGACGCCCAGCGCCGCCAGATCGACCAGGCGCGCCAGATGATGGGCGCACAGTTCGACCAGAAGCTGTTCGAGACCCCGGAAGCCAAGCGCGCCGTCCTGAACAACCTGGTGGCCGAACGCGCCATCAACGCAGAGATCAACCGCAGCCACATGACCGTCAGCGATGCGACCCTGCAGAAGACGATCATGGAGATCCAGGCCTTCCGCAAGCCGGACGGCAGCTTCGACATGGAGCAGTACAAGGCGGCCCTGGCGGCCCAGGGCATGACCCCGGCCATGTTCGACCAGCGCCTGCGCCGCGATCTCGCCGTGCAGCAGCTCTCCGGCGCGATCCAGTCCACCGCCTTCGCGCCGCGCAGCGTGACGGAGCGCCTGTCGAACATCAGCGACCAGGAACGCGAAGTCCAGGAGCTGGTCTTCCCGATCACGAACTTCCTGCCGCAGGTGAAGGTCACCGACGACATGGTCAAGGCCTACTACGACAAGAACGCCACCCTGTTCCAGGTGCCGGAGCAGGTGAAGGCCGAGTACGTCGTGTTCGACCAGGCCGTGGTCGACAGCCAGGTGCAGGTCAGCGACGCCGAAATCAGCGAGTACTACAACAAGAACCTCAAGGCCTACACGACGCCCGAGCAGCGCACCGCGAGCCACATCCTGATCACCGTGCCGCGCGACGCCAAGCCGGCCGACCAGGCCGCCGCCAAGGCCAAGGCGGAAGCCGCGCTGGCCGCCGTGCGCAAGGACCCGGCCAGCTTCGCCGCCGTCGCCAAGGCACAGTCGCAGGATCCGGGTTCGGCCCAGGCCGGCGGCGACCTCGGCGTGGTCGAGAAGGGCCTGTTCGTCAAGCCGGTCGAGGACGCGATCTATGCGCTCAAGGAAGGCGAGATCAGCAACCTGGTGCAGTCGGAATTCGGCTGGCACGTGATCAAGGTCACCGCCATCAAGCCGGCCGCGCAGAAGCCGCTGGAAGACGCGAAGACCGAGATCGCCGCGGACCTCAAGAAGCAGAAGATGTCGAAGAAGTACTCGGAGCTGGCTGAGACCTTCAGCAACACCGTGTACGAGCAGTCGGACAGCCTCAAGCCGGTGGCCGACAAGCTGGGCCTGAAGATCCAGACCGTCGACAACCTGACCCGCAAGCCGAATCCGGCCCTGGGCGACGCTCCGGTCAACAACGAGAAGTTCCTGGCCGCGCTGTTCGGCACCGACTCGGTGAAGAACAAGCGCAATACCGAAGCCGTCGAAGTGGCGCCGAGCGTGCTGGTGGCCGGCCGCGTGGTCGAGTTCCGCCCGGCGAGCAAGCGCCCGCTGGCCGAGGTCGACGCCCAGATCCGCCAGCGCGTGACCGTCGAGGAAGCGGCCCGCCTGGCGCGCGCCGCCGGCGAGCAGAAGCTGGCCGCCGCCAAGGCCTCGGGCGATGCGACCGGTTTCGGCGAAGCCAAGATCGTCACCCGCACCAAGGAGCCGCCGTTCAACCCGGCCGGCGCGATCGCGGCGCTGAAGGCCGACGTGAGCAAGCTGCCTGCCTACGTGGGCGTGGAACTGCCGGGCCAGGGCTATGCGGTCTACCGCATCGGCAAGGTCTCGCAGCCGGCCCAGCCCGACCAGGCGCGCCGCCAGCAGGAAGCCCAGCAGATCGGCGGCCTGATCGGCCAGCAGGAGATGTACAACTACATCGAAGCGCTGAAGGTCAAGGCCAAGGCCAAGGTCAACGCGGCTGCGAATGCGGCGAACAAGACCGAGTAAATCGGACGCGTGAGGAAAAGCCCGGCTGCGTGAGCAGGCCGGGCTTTTTTTTACCACTGCACTTTGCACGTCGTTCCGGCGGAGGCCGGAACCCAAGTTTGTTTGCGTATCTGGTCGGCCAATCGCGAGCGATGGCAGCAGCGGCGCGAACTCAGGTTCCGCCTTCGCCGGAAGTCGTAGGCGCCAGTGGCGCGTACGACGGGCTGACTACTGCGATTCAGGTAGCGTGCAGCGCTCTAGCCACGGCTTCGAAGTCGGCAGGCGCAATGTCGTTCAACTCCACCACCCGCGCCTGCGGATAGCGCACGAAATTCCTGTCGATCGAGCGCAGGTAGGCCGGATCGTAGTGCTCCACCAGCAGCTGGTCCACCAGCTCCGCCATCTGTCCGCCGTTGGCCATCCGGTGCCAGGCGTCGATCTTCTCGCGCCCGTGCAGCTGCACCAGGTGCTCCAGCTGCCCGTTGAGGGCCCCCGGGTCGGCGCAGAAGTGGGTGTAGTCCTCCATCAGCAGCCGCACGCGGTTCGGCCGCGACAGGCTCACGGATATGCAGGGCGAGGCGCGCATGCGCTCCATGACGGCGTCCGGCACGCGCAGGTTGCCGACCTTCTTGCTCTCGGATTCCACGAACACGGGCCTGGCGGGATCGAAGCGGCGCAGCCGGTCCCAGATCTGGCTCTCGAACATCTTCTGCGTCGGCTGCGGCTCGTGCGGCAGGTGGCCCAGCACCGAACCGCGGTGGGCGGCCAGGCGTTCCAGGTCGAGCACCTGGGCGCCGACCCGGTCCAGGGTCTCCAGCAGCCGGCTCTTGCCGCTGCCGGTGGTGCCGCAGACCACCCGGAAGTCGACCGCCGGCGGGTCGCCGAGGGCCGCCGCCACGTGGGCGCGATAGGCCTTGTAGCCGCCGTCGAGCTGCACCACCGGCCAGCCGATCTTGGCCAGGATGTGGGCCATCGAGCCGCTGCGGTTGCCGCCGCGCCAGCAGTAGACCAGGGGCTTCCACTCGCGCGGCTTGCCGGCGAACAGCGTTTCGATGTAGCGGGCGATGTTGGCGGCCACCAGCGGCGCGCCGAGTTTCTTGGCCTCGAAGGCGCCGACCTGCTTGTACAGGGTGCCCACGCGCACGCGCTCCTCGTCGTTCAGGACCGGGCAGCTGATCGCGCCCGGGATGTGGTCGAGGGCATACTCCGACTCGCTGCGCGCGTCGATGATGGTGTCGAACTGGTCCAGTTCGGGGAGGATGTCGGCAAAGCCGAGGACAGCGGGGTATTTCATTGTTTCCTGATGAGCGAGGCGAAGGCCGGCCAGATGTTGGAGAGGATGATCGGATGGGCGGCGGCCAGCGGGTGCAGGCGGTCCTGCTGGAACAGCGCCGGCTTGTCGGCCACGCCTTCCAGCATGAAGGGCACCAGCGGCGAGCGGGTGTCGGTGGAGACCTGCTTGAACATGCCGAAGAATTTCTCGGTGTAAGCGCGGCCGTAGTTCGGCGGCATGCGCATGCCCACCAGCAGGACCTCGGCCTTCTTTTCCTTGGCCATGGCGACCATGGCGCGCAGATTGGCGTCGGCCGAGGCCACAGGCAGGCCGCGCAGGCCATCGTTGGCGCCCAGCTCGATCACGACGATGTCGGGGCGGTGCTGGCCGAGCAGGGCGGGCAGGCGCGCCCGGCCGCCGCTGGTGGTCTCGCCGCTGATGCTGGCGTTGACCACCCTGGCCTGGATCTTCTCGGCCTTGAGCTTCTGCTCGAGCAATGCGACCCAGCCCGCGCCGCGCGCGATGCCGTATTCGGCCGACAGGCTGTCACCCACCACGAGCACGGTTTTTGGTGCAGAATAGGCGCTCGCCGACGCGCCCAGCGCCAGCACCAGGAAGACCGACCATTTCTTTAGAAAAGCAAGCATGCGTGATAACCCCGAAGCTGTGAAAAGTAGCGTCACCAGTGAAGCACCCAGGCCGCCGGCGATCCGTGTGAGCGGCCTGTCGAAGAAGGTGGCGGACGCCAGCGGCGAACTCACCATCCTGCAAAACATCGATTTTACCGTGCAAGCGGCCGAAACGCTCGCGCTCGTCGGCGCTTCGGGCTCGGGCAAGTCGACCCTGCTCGGCCTGCTGGCGGGCCTGGATACGCCTTCGGGCGGTACGGTCGAGCTGGACGGGACCGACATCTTCGCGCTCGACGAGGACGGCCGCGCGGCCTTCCGCAAGGCCAAGCTGGGCTTCGTGTTCCAGTCCTTCCAGCTGCTGGGCCACCTGAACGCCCTGGAAAACGTCATGCTGCCGCTGGAACTGCGCGGCGACGCCGGGGCGCGCGAGAAGGCTGGCGAGATGCTGGGGCGCGTGGGCCTGTCCAGCCGCCTCAAGCATTATCCCAAATACCTGTCGGGCGGCGAACAGCAGCGCGTTGCGCTGGCGCGCGCCTTCGTCACCGAGCCGCCGCTGCTGTTCGCCGACGAGCCGACCGGCAGCCTGGATGCCGCCACCGGCGAATCCGTGATCCAGCTGATGTTCGAACTCAATCGCGAGCGCGGTTCAACCCTGGTCCTGGTGACCCACGACCCGGCCATGGCGGCGCGCTGCGGCCGCACGCTCACCATCGCCGCCGGCCGCCTGGTCGCCTAGGCGACCAGGCGGTTGAGCACCCGGCGCGCCGCCGCCGGGAGCTCTCCCGCCGTCATCCCGATCGGCCCCACGCCCTCGCTGGCCAGCAGGTCGGCGGCGGCGCCATGGATCCAGGCGGCCGCCGCTGCCGCTTCCCAGCCGGGCCAGCCCTGGGCCAGCAGCGCCCCGCAGATCCCCGCCAGCACGTCGCCGCTGCCACCCGTGGCCAGACCGGCATTTCCCGTTGGGTTGACCAGCACTTCGCCGTCCGGCCGCGCAATGATCGAGCCCGAACCCTTCAGGATCACGGTCGCGTTCATGCGCAGCGCCAGCTCGCGCGCCGCTTCCAGGCGGTCTGCCTGCACCACACCCGTCGTCATGCCGAGCAGGCGCGCGCCTTCGAGCGGATGGGGCGTCAGCACCGCCGGGGCCGAACGCTGGGCCAGGCGCGACTGCAGGTCGGGGCTGGCGCCGACCAGGTTCAGGGCATCGGCATCGATCACCAGCGGGCTGTCGCTGTCGAGCGCCTTGGCCACCAGGCGCATCGCGTTCGCCGAACCGCCCATGCCGGGGCCGATCACCAGGGTGCGCTTGCCGAACTCGAAGTCGTCGGCCAGGCGGAACATGATCTCGGGATGAACGCTGTCGTAGCCGGGCGCCTGGTCGAGCGCCGCCACGTAGACCCGGCCCGCGCCCGCGTACAGCGCGCCGCGGGCCGCCAGTACCGCCGCGCCGGCCATGCCGTGGGCGCCGCCGACGATGGCGACGTCGCCGAAGCTGCCCTTGTGGGTGTTGTGGCGCCGTACCCGCAGGTGGCGGCGGAAAACATCCGTGCCGCTCAGGCGCGCCAGGGGACGCGGCGGCTCCTCCGGTGACACGCCCAGCATGTCGACCCGCACCAGGCCCGCATGGTCGCGGCCATCGGCCGTGTGCAGTCCGGGCTTGTCCCCGAGGAAGGTGAGGGTGTGCGTGGCGCGTACCGCGATGCCGTCCGGGCCGATCACGTTGCCGCTGTCCGCATCCAGTCCGCTCGGCACGTCGAGGGCCAGCACCGGACAATCCAGCGCGTCGAGTCCGGCGGCCAGCTCGCGGTAGTCCCCTTGCAAGGGCCGCGAGAGGCCGATGCCGAACAGGCCGTCGACCACCAGTCCCCAGTCCGCGCCAGGGGGCAGCATGTCGATCCAGCCGACGCTCCCCGAACGGGCGCGCTCGTAGGCCGCGGCGGTTTCGCTCGAGGCCTGCGCGCTGCCCGGCAGGTGCAACACCGTCGCGTCGATGCCCGCGTCGGCCAGGTTGGCGGCCATCTCGAGCGCGTCGCCGCCGTTGTTACCGGGGCCAGCAAGGATGAGCACGGGCTTGCCGCGCGCCTCGCCCAGCAGTTCGAGAGCATAGGCTGCAGCGGCCTGGCCGGCGCGCCGCATCAGGGTGCCGGGCGCGAGGCCGGCGTAGGCCGCCTCTTCGATGGCGCGCACCTGGGCAATGGTGTAAAGACGCTGGTCCATGCGAAAGTCTCTGGTGGTTGACGCGACTGGCATTGTCATGCATTTTCGCCAAAACGGGCGCGCCGTGCGACTACAATAGCGCTTCCCTAGCAATCGTGCGGAGACACACATGGACTGGCAGTTCTGGATCGATCGTGGCGGCACCTTTACCGATATCGTGGCGCGGCGGCCGGATGGCAGCCTGGTCACGCACAAGCTGCTGTCCGAGAATCCCGAACAGTACCGCGACGCGGCCGTGGCCGGCATCCGCCACCTGCTCGGCGCGGAGGGCGGGGCGCTGGTGCCGGTCGAGCGCATCGAGGCGGTCAAGATGGGCACCACCGTCGCCACCAACGCGCTGCTGGAACGCAAAGGCGAGCGCACCGTGCTGGCCATCACGCGCGGGTTCCGCGACGCGCTGCGCATCGCCTACCAGAACCGGCCGCGCCTGTTCGACCGCCACATCGTGCTGCCCGAGCTGCTGTACGCGGAAGTCATCGAGATCGAGGAGCGCATCGGCGCCCACGGCGATGTCGTCCAACCGCTCGACGAGGCGGCTTCGCGCGCGGCCTTGCAGCAGGCCTTTGACAGCGGCCTGCGCTCGATCGCCATCGTCTTCATGCACGGCTACCGCCACACCGCGCACGAAGCGGCGGTGGCGCGGATGGCGCGCGAGATCGGCTACACCCAGGTATCGGTGTCGCATGAGGTGAGCCCGATGATGAAGCTGGTGGCGCGCGGCGACACCACCGTGGTCGACGCCTACCTGTCGCCGATCCTGCGCCGCTACGTCGACCAGGTGGCGGGCGAGCTGCCGGGCGTGAACCTGCAGTTCATGCAGTCCAACGGTGGCCTGACCGATGCGCGCGCCTTCCAGGGCAAGGACAGTATCCTGTCCGGGCCGGCGGGCGGCATCGTCGGCATGGTGCGCGCCAGCCAGCTGGCCGGCTTCGAGCGCGTCATCGGCTTCGACATGGGCGGCACCTCCACCGACGTCTCGCACTACTCGGGCGAATTCGAGCGGGTGTTCGAGACCCAGGTGGCGGGCGTGCGGATGCGCGCGCCCATGATGAGCATCCACACCGTGGCGGCGGGGGGCGGTTCGATCCTGCACTTCGACGGCAGCCGCTACCGCGTCGGCCCCGACAGCGCCGGCGCCAATCCGGGCCCGAGCAGCTACCGCCGCGGCGGACCGCTGGCGGTCACCGACTGCAACGTCATGGTCGGCAAGCTCCAGCCGGGCTACTTCCCGCACCTGTTCGGGCCGGGCGGTGACGAACCGCTCGACGCCGCGGCCGTGCAGGAAGGCTTCGCCGCCATGGCCGACCAGATCTTCGCGGCGACGGGCGAGCGGCCAAGCCCGGAAAGCGTGGCCGAAGGCTTCATCCAGATCGCGGTCGGCAACATGGCCAACGCGATCAAGCAGATCTCGGTCCAGCGCGGCCACGACGTCACCGAATACGCCCTGACCAGCTTCGGCGGCGCCGGCGGCCAGCACGCCTGCCTGGTGGCGGACGCGCTCGGCATGAAGACGGTCTTCATTCATTCGCTGGCAGGCGTGCTGTCGGCCTACGGCATGGGCCTGGCCGACCAGACCGCGATGCGCGAACAGGCGGTCGAGGAGCGCCTGGGCGACGGCATGCTGGCCGGACTGGCCACCCGCCTGGCGGCGCTGGGCGGACAGGCGCGCGGCCAGCTGCTGGCCCAGGGCGTGGCGCTGGAACGCATCGTGCTGGTCGAGCGCGTGCACCTGCGCTACGAGGGCACCGACTCGGCGCTGGTGGTCCTGCACGGCGATGCGGCGGCGATGCAGGCGCAGTTCGAGCAGGCTTACAAGCGCCGCTATTCCTTCCTGATGCCGTCGCGCGCGCTGGTGGTCGAGGCGGTGTCGGTGGAGGCCATCGGCCGCTCGGACGCGCCGCCGGAACAGCCGCTGGCGGCGCCGGAACACAGCCGCGCACCGGAACCGCAGGAAACGGTGCGCATGTACAGCGGCGGCAGCTGGCGCGAGACAGGCCTCTACGCGCGCCGCACGCTGGCGCCCGGCCACACGGTGCGCGGCCCGGCCATCATTGCCGAGGACAATGCGACCACCGTCGTGGAACCGGGCTGGCAGGCCCAGGTCACGCCCTACAACCATCTGGTGCTCCAGCGCGTCGAGGCGCTGCCCGAGCGGCGCGCGATCGGCACCACGGCCGATCCGGTGATGCTGGAGATCTTCAACAACCTGTTCATGTCGATCGCCGAGCAGATGGGCTTGCGGCTGCAGAACACGGCCTATTCGGTCAACATCAAGGAGCGCCTGGACTTCAGCTGCGCGATTTTCGACCAGGACGGCAAGCTGGTGGCCAACGCGCCGCACATGCCGGTGCACCTTGGTTCGATGGGCGAAAGCATCAAGACCGTAATGCGCGAGAATGCCGGCCGCATGCGGGCGGGCGACGTCTACGTGCTGAACGATCCCTACAACGGCGGCACCCACTTGCCGGACGTGACCGTGATCTCGCCGGTGTTCGACGAGGCGGGGCGCGAGATCCTGTTCTACGTCGGCTCGCGCGGCCACCATGCCGACATCGGCGGCACCACGCCGGGCTCGATGCCGCCGGACTCTCACCATATCGAGCAGGAAGGCGTCCTGATCAACAACTTCAAGCTGGTCGACGGCGCCGACGGCGTGCTGCGCGAAGACGAAGCGCGGGCCTTGCTGCAGGGCGCGCGCTACCCGGCGCGCAATCCCGACCAGAACATGGCCGACCTGCGCGCCCAGGTGGCGGCCAACCAGAAAGGCGTCGAGGAACTGCGCAAGATGGTCGCGCACTTCGGCCTCGATGTCGTGCGGGCCTACATGGGGCATGTGCAGGACAATGCCGAGGAAGCGGTGCGGCGCGTGATTTCCGCGCTCAAGGACGGCCACTTCGTCAATGAGCTGGACAACGGCGCCCGCATCGAAGTGGCGATCCGCGTGGACCAGGCCACGCGCAGCGCGGAGATCGACTTCACGGGCACCTCCAGCCAGCTGCCGAACAACTTCAACGCCCCCTCGGCGGTGTGCATGGCGGCGGTGCTCTATGTGTTCCGCACCCTGGTGGACGACGAGATTCCGCTCAACGCCGGGTGCCTGAAGCCCCTGCGGGTGATCATCCCGCCGGGCTCGATGCTGAATCCGCATTATCCGGCCTCAGTGGTGTCGGGCAACGTCGAGACCTCGACCTGCATCACGAATGCGCTCTACGGCGCGCTGGGCGTGATGGCGGCGGCCCAGGGCACCATGAACAACTTCACCTTCGGGAATGCGCGCTACCAGTACTACGAGACCATCTCGGGCGGCTCGGGCGCGGGCGAGGGCTTCGACGGGACCGACGTGGTGCAGACCAACATGACGAATTCACGGCTGACCGATCCGGAGATCCTCGAGTTCCGCTTCCCGGTGCGCCTGGAGAGCTATGCCATCCGCCAGGGCTCGGGCGGGGCGGGGCGCTGGCATGGCGGGAACGGCGGCGTGCGCAAGGTCCGTTTCCTGGAACCGATGACCGCGGCGATCCTGTCGAACAACCGGATCTACGCACCCTTCGGCATGGCCGGCGGCGAGCCGGGTGAGCGCGGGCGCAACACGGTAGTGCGTGCGGATGGGCGGGTGGAGACGCTGGGGCATATCGGCAAGACCGAAATGGGCGTTGACGACGTGTTCGTGGTCGAGACGCCTGGGGGAGGGGGCTTCGGGTCGCGCTGAGGTTTTCGGCGTGCGTTGAACTTGGGTCCCGCCTGCGCGGGGAGTCATTGCCTCCAGTGGAGGCAATGACGTTCTCGAGGGCGTGTCCGGAGTTACGACGGTAACTGCTCAACATTACTTAATCAACGTCATTCCCGCGAAGGCGGGAACCCAAGTTTGCCGGCACACCAACTCAAGCTTGCTGCATCAGCGCCGTATACCGCCGCTGCATCTCCTCCGGAGACAGCTTCTCGATGCTATGCCCGATATTCCAGCGGTGCCCGAACGGGTCGCGCACCACGCCGCCGCGCTCGCCATAGAATTCGTCCTGGACCTTGCGTTCGAGGCTGGCGCCGGCAGCTAGGGCGCGCTCGACCACGGCGTCGGCGTTATCCACGTGCAGGTGGATCGTGACAGGCGTGCCCCCGAGGCCATGCGGGCCGCGGATCCCGTATTCGGGATACTCGTCCGCCAGCATCACGGTCACGCCGCCGAAATCGAGCTCGGCATGGCCGATGCGGCCACTGGGCTCGGTCAGGCGAAACAGTTCGGTGGCCCCGAATGCCTTGCCGTAGAAGTCGATCGCCGCGCTGGCGTCGTTCACACACAGGTACGCAAACAGTTCATGGATCATGGAAAGTCTCCTGGCAGCGGAAGTGGACACTGAAAGGGAACTATAGATGACCGATGCCCGCCTGTCTTGAATGAATTTGACCCGCCTGCGGCCCGGGAAGCTCCACGTGGTGCGCCGCCGCCGGGGCCAGCAGGCGGTATTGGGCAGGCGTGACGCCGGCGAACTCGCGGAACTCGCGCGTCAGGTGGGCCTGGTCGCTGTAGCCGGCGCCGTAGGCGAGTGCGCCGAGCGAAGCCGCCGGATGTTCGCGCAGGGACGCCAGCAGCGCCTGGAAACGCATCAGGCGCGCATAGCGCTTGGGACTCATGCCGGTCGCTTGCCTGAACAGGGCGATGAAGCCACGATGGCTGTAGCGGCTCTCGACAACCATCTCGTCGATCCGGCCAGGCCGCGTACAAGCGCCGAGGGCGCGCCGCACGCTGGGATGCAGCGTGGGTTCGGCCGGGAAATGCGCGGCGAGCGCGGACTCGAGGAGGAACAGTTGCCGCCGCGGATCGCTTTGCTCCGCAAGCTGCTGCAGCAAGGTATCTGCGGTCGCGCCCCACAGTTCCGACAAGGGCGTGTGGCGCCCGGCCAGCTCCGCCGCGCTGACGCCGAACAAGGCCTGCAGGGCGCCGGGCAAGAGCTGCACGCCGACCGACAGCACGGGATCCGCCGCTTCCTTGATATAGAAACTGGTGCGGGCGCCGCCCAGCACCGGCGTGGCGACACGCGTGCCGCGCGCGTCGTCCGCATCGGCGAAGAGGCGCAGCGCATCCCCGGCGAGACGAAATACCATGTGCATCTGACCGGTGGGCAACACATGTTCGCGCGTCCCCGCCGGGCGGCGAGTGGACGTGGAAGCCCACAGCCGTCCGATGAACGGCCTCAGGGCGGGACGCGGAAGAATGACGAGCATGGCGGCGCTCACCGGCTGACGCTTCGATGGGCCAGTCTAGCACGTGAGCGGCAGGGCGCCGCGATGAGCGGCAATCAGGCCGCGGCGATGCCGTACTTCCGTTTTGCCGCTCCGAACTCGTCGCCCAGGGCCGCCAAGCGCGGATGCTGGGCGTCGATCGCCCGGATCCGCTCCATCTGTTCGGCGGCCACTTCGCCCAGGTGGTGATCCCAGCCCAGCTCGTTGATCTGGCGGAGAATGCCGCCGGTCACGGCCACCATCACCTGCAGGTTGTCCGGCGCCATGTGCAGCGCCTCGAGCAGGGTATGCACCGCGCCGCGCACGTCGCCCATGTTGCGCTTCTCGTCCGCCACGCCCAGCAGGATCTGGGCTTGCGCCTTGAGCTGCTGGCCCATGCCGTCGGCCAGGTCGGGGCGGCCGGCGCGCACGAAGACGCCGATCGCCTCATCCTTGCTCACGCCGCTGTCGACGTCGTTCATCACGGTCAGCATGACGTCCGAGGCCTGGGAGTCGAGCTTGTGGTCGAGGCAGGCCTGGGCCAGGCCGATCTTGAGCGCAGGCGACAGTCCGCTGGCGCCGCGCACCGCATTCACCGCCGCATGCAGCTCGGCCACCGCGGCGGCCGGGTTGCCGGCCTTGTCCTGCACCAGCGCGCTCGAATAGGCCTTGCAGGCATCCGCCGCCGGGCTGCCGCGCAGCGAGCGCTCCAGGTCGCGCACCACGTTGCCGGCGCCAGCGACATCGCCGCGCGTGACCAGGGCCTTGACCAGGTTGACATGGTCTTCGGGATTACGGAATTCGGAATAGCGCGCCTTGCTCACCACCTGGCGGAAGGATTTCTCGGCGACCTCCGCGTCGCCGGCTTCCATGGCGACTTCGCCCAGCTTGCGCAGGCGGCGCACCATGTGCGGCGAAATCGAGACCGCTTCCTCCAGCACCTTCTGCGCTTCGGCGGGCGTGCCGTCGATCTCGATGCAGCGCGCCAGCAGGTCGTAGGCGCCCATCAGCTGGGGATTGCCCTGGATGAGCTGCTCGAGCACCGCGCGCGCTTCCTCCACCTGCTCCTGCGCCACCATGGTGCGCGCCAGGCCCAGGCCCGCCCAGCCCAGCGGGCGCTCGGCCAGCACCTCGCGGTAGATCGAGGCGGCTTGCGCATGCTCGCCGAGGGCCACGTGGAGGTCGGCGCGCAGGCGCGTGAAATCGAGGGCGAAGCGCGGGCTGGCGGCCTGGCCTTGCTCGCAGGTGCGGATCGCTTCGCGCAGCTTGCCCTGCGCGGCCTGCTGCCAGGCCGGGAGCAGGGCGGCGCGGCGCTCGAGCGCGCGCTTGATGCGGCCGCTCAGCATGTCCACCGTGAAGGGCTTGAGCACGTAGTCGGTCGGGGTCAGCTCGGCCGCGCTGACCACCTTGCCGTACACGCCCTCCGACGTGAGCATGATGAAGATGGTCGAGGCATTGATCAGCTTGTGGTGGCGCAGGTCTTCCAGCAGCTGCTGGCCGTCCTGGCCCTCGCCGGAGCCGCTCGCCAGGTCGTACTCGCACAGGATGACGTCGTAGGCGCGGCGCGAGAGCTGCTTGATCGCCGTATTGGCATTGATGGCGTACTCGACCTTCGAGATGCCGATCTGGGCCAGCATGTTCTGCAGGCTGGTGCGCATGCCCTGGTTGGGATCGACCACCAGGACCGCCAGGTTTCCGTTCTCTTGCATCGTTGCCGTCTCTCCGCACGTGGCGCGCGGCTGGTCAAGGCGCGCTTCTTGTCATTTTGTACCGTAAAGATACCTATAAGCATCGCTCATATCAAGAAATCTTCGCAAGGAGGCTTCGGTATCAGGCAATGTTGCAACGCTGTATAATAGCGGGCTATCTTCCACCCTAGCAGCCACGCTGCATCAACCGACTGTCCAAGCCATGTTGATTCTGCCGGGTTCCAACGCCCTCTCCGCCTTCCGTAGCCAACGCCTCCTGAGCCAATTGCAAGCCGTCGCCCCGTCGATTGCCGCAGTGCAGGCGCGCTTCTACCACTTCATCGATGCCAGCGCGCCGCTGACGACGGATGACACCAACCGCTTGACGGCCATGCTCACCTATGGCGAGCCGGCCCCGGAAGCACTGTACGAGGGCGTGACCGAGGAGTTCTTCGTCATCCCGCGCCTGGGCACGATTTCGCCCTGGGCCTCGAAGGCGACCGATATCGCCCACAACTGCGGCATGGCGCATGTCCACCGCATCGAGCGCGGCGTGGCCTATACCGTGGTGCTGAAGGGCGGCATCCTGGGCACCGGCATCGGCGCGCCGAAGAAGCTGGCCGGCCAGGAAATCGACGGCGTGATCGCCTTGCTGCACGACCGCATGACCGAGACCGTGCTGCGCCATGCCGACGAAGCCCGGCAGCTTTTCCGCGAACTCGAAGGCAAGCCGCTGGAAGCGATCGACGTGCTTGGCCAGGGCCGCGACGCGCTGGTGCGCGCCAATACGGAACTGGGCCTGGCGATGTCGATCGACGAGATCGACTACCTGCACGACGCCTTCACCAAGGCCAAGCGTAACCCGACCGACGTCGAACTGATGATGTTCGCCCAGGCCAACAGCGAACACTGCCGCCACAAGATCTTCAACGCGGACTGGATCATCGACGGCGTCAAGCAGGAAAAGTCGCTGTTCGCCATGATCAAGAACACCCACCAGCTGAACCCGCGCGGCACCGTGGTCGCCTACAGCGACAACTCCTCGATCATCGAAGGCGCGACCGTGACCCGCTTCCATCCACGCGCGGGCGAAGTGTATGCGCCGTCGACCGAGCTGGTGCACACCCTGATGAAGGTCGAGACCCACAACCACCCGACCGCGATCTCTCCGTTCCCGGGCGCCTCGACCGGCGCAGGCGGCGAGATCCGCGACGAGGGCGCGACCGGCCGCGGCGCCAAGCCGAAGGCGGGCCTGACCGGCTTCACGGTGTCGAACCTGCTGCTGCCGGATGCCCAGCGTCCATGGGAAAACGCCAGCGACGTCACCAAGGGCGAAGCAGGGCGCACGGACAGCGTCTACGGCAAGCCGGAGCGCATCGCTTCGCCGCTGCAGATCATGATCGACGGTCCGATCGGCGGCGCCGCCTTCAGCAACGAATTCGGCCGTCCGGTGCTGGGCGGCTACTTCCGCGCCTACGAGCAGAACGTGGGCGCGGCGGGCGCGGTCTTCGGCTACCACAAGCCGATCATGATCGCCGGCGGCATCGGCAACATCTCCGCCGCGCACACCCACAAGGACGAGATCCCGGTCGGCTCGCTGCTGGTCCAGCTGGGCGGCCCGGGCATGCGCATCGGCATGGGCGGCAGCGCCGCCTCCTCCATGGCCACCGGCACCAACACCGCCGACCTGGATTTCGACTCGGTCCAGCGCGGCAACCCGGAAATGGAGCGCCGCGCCCAGGAAGTCATCAACGGCTGCTGGCAGCTGGGGGCCGACAATCCGATCATCTCGATCCACGACGTGGGCGCGGGCGGCCTGTCGAACGCCTTCCCGGAAATCGTCAACGACGCCAAGCGCGGCGCGGTCTTCGAGCTGCGCAAGGTGCCGCTGGAAGAGTCGGGCATGGCTCCGAAGGAAATCTGGTCCAACGAATCGCAAGAACGTTATGTGTTGGCGATTTCGCCTGATAACCTGGTGAAATTTGCAGCACTGTGCGAACGCGAGCGCTGCCCCTTCGCCGTGGTCGGCACCGCCACCGAAGAGCGCCAGCTGCGCCTGATCGACGACCAGGCGAGCGACCCGGCGAATGCCGCCCCGGTCGACATGCCGATGGACGTCCTGCTCGGCAAGCCGCCGAAGATGCTGCGCGACGTCGAACACGTCAAGCATAGCTTCCCGCCGGTCGACCTGACCGGCATCGAACTGGAAGAAGCGGGCCGCCGCGTGCTGCTGCAGCCGACCGTGGCCGACAAGTCCTTCCTGATCACCATCGGCGACCGCACCGTGGGCGCCATGACCGTACGCGACCAGATGGTCGGCCCCTGGCAGGTCCCGGTCGCCGACTGCGCCGTCACCGCCATGTCCTACGAGGGCTTCGTGGGCGAAGCGATGGCGATGGGCGAGCGCACCCCGCTGGCCGTGATCGACGCCGCCGCCTCCGGCCGCATGGCCGTGGGCGAGGCGATCACCAACATCGCCGCCGCCGCCATCAACGATATCTCCGACATCAAGCTGTCGGCCAACTGGATGGCGGCCTGCGGCCAGCCGGGCCAGGACGCCGCACTGTTCGATACCGTCAAGGCGGTGGGCATGGAACTGTGCCCGGCACTGGGCGTGTCGATCCCGGTGGGCAAGGATTCGCTGTCGATGCGCACCACCTGGAACGACGAGGGCCAGGGCAAGGCGGTGATCTCGCCGGTCTCGCTGATCGTGTCCTCGTTCGCGCCCGTGCAGGACGTGCGCCGTTCGCTGACCCCGCAGCTGCGTTCGGACCTGGGCGAGACCGCCCTGGTGCTGATCGACCTGGGCCGCGGCAAGAACCGCCTGGGCGCCTCGGTGCTGGCGCAAGTCACCCAGCAGCTGGGCGACAGCGTGCCGGACGTCGATTCCCCAAGCGACCTGAAGGCCTTCTTCCAGGCCATCCAGCGCCTGAACCAGGACGGCAAGCTGCTGGCCTACCACGACCGCTCGGACGGCGGCCTGTACGCCACTTTGTGCGAAATGGCCTTCGCCGGCCGTACCGGCGTCTCGGTCAACCTCGACATCCTGACCATGGAAGGCGAGCACGCTTCGGACTGGGGCGACGCCAAGAACTGGGCCGGCCAGGTGGCTGAGCGCCGCAACGAGATGACCCTGCGCGCACTGTTCAACGAGGAACTGGGCGCCGTGGTGCAGGTGCGCGCGGAAGACAAGGGCGCCGTCATGAACGTGCTGCGCGAGCTGGGCCTGGGCGCCTGCAGCCACATCATCGGCAAACTCAACGACCGCGGCGCGATCGAATTCACCCGCGACGCCAAGGTGATCTACAACCAGAGCCGCAGCAGCCTGCACCGCCTGTGGAGCGAGACCAGCTGGCGCATCGCGCGCCTGCGCGACAACCCGGCCTGCGCCGATGCGGAATACGAGCGCTTGCTGGACGAGCAGGATCCGGGCATGAACCCGAAGCTGACGTTCGACCTCTCGGAGAATGTCGCCGCCCCGTTCATCGCGACGGGCGTGCGTCCGCGCGTGGCCATCCTGCGCGAGCAGGGCGTCAACTCGCATATCGAGACCGCCTGGGTGATGCACCAGGCCGGCTTCACCGCCGTCGACGTGCACATGAGCGACCTGATCGCGGGCCGCGCCAGGCTGGACGACTTCCATGGCCTGATCGCCGTGGGCGGCTTCTCCTACGGCGACGTGCTGGGCGCCGGCGAGGGCTGGGCCAAGACCATCCTGTTCAACCCGGCCCTGGCCGAGCAGTTCGCCAGGTTCTTCCAGCGCCAGGACACCTTCGGCCTGGGCGTGTGCAACGGCTGCCAGATGCTGAGCAACCTGAAGTCCATCATCCCGGGCGCCCATGCCTGGCCGAAGTTCACCCGCAACAAATCGGAGCAGTTCGAGGCCCGCTTCGGCATGGTCGAGGTGCTGGATTCGCCGTCGATCTTCTTCCAGGGCATGGCCGGCACCCAGGCGCCGATCGCGATCGCCCACGGCGAAGGCTACGCCGACTTCTCGCTGACCGGCGACATCGATGCGGCGCTGAAGTCGCTGCGCTATGTCGACAACCGCGGCCAGGCCACCGAGACCTATCCGTTCAACCCGAACGGCTCGCCGGGCGGCCTCACCGCCGTGACCACCGAGGACGGCCGCTTCACCGCCATGATGCCGCACGCCGAACGCGTGTTCCGCACCGTGGTCCACTCGTGGGCCCCGGATGCGTGGGGCGACGAGTCGCCGTGGATGCGCATGTTCCGCAACGCGCGCAAGTGGGTCGGCTAACATGAGGAATTCGCAGCGACGTAGAGCTGATTATCGACGGTCTTATATCCCAGTCCAGTTTGTGGGGAAATTTATCGCCGCCACCCACTCGAAAAGTGACAGTATCGATGACCATTAATTTCGGAGAGAAGATGACCCCGTTTGGTATTCAAAGGCTTGTTGTTGAGGGGCTCCATGAGCAATTTGATGTAGACTTAACTCTTAAGCCGGGGCTGAATATCATTTATGGTAAAAATGGGCGCGGTAAAACCACGGTATTACATATTCTAGTTAACGCGCTCGAGTTAGATTTTAAGCGGTTTGAGCATTTGAGTTTTCGTCGGATCGTTTTAACAACATTCAACGGGGCCGAGCTGCAGATTTTGAAAATTCATGGAGTCGGGCTACAGATTCTATTAGACGGCGCAGCCACGTCGTTCGGCGGCGATAATCAAAGTCTATCCGACGCCGAATCAGCATCGTTACGTGCAGCACTGGGTCCGCGCCCTACTTATCTTCCTGCGTTTCGTTCTGTTCTAGAACGCATTCGAAATGAGTACATGTCACCTTATCGAGATCCCGTAAGGGAGTCGGAAATCGAACTGCTCACTTCTAAAGAGCAAATGGCACTTCGAGAAGCCTCTGAGTCGAGGGAAAGTATTATCGAATCGCGCTCATTCCGCGAGGAGGCTTCACAAACTGCAAGAAAGACAGTTCAGTGCCGACAGTGGTTCGGGTCATTTATCCCCGTAGTCCGATACCCTTCAATTAATGAAGTTGACGATGGCCTTACTGCAGAATGGCGCAGTGCTCAGCTAAAAATGGCACAGCGAGAGCAAAATATGTTTGCTGAAGTTTTTGTTCGCGTGTTTCGAACGATTGTCGGTTTGGACCAGCGCGAAAGTGCCGACGAGAATGAGGATAGCTTAATCGCCTCAGTTGCTTCGCTGCTCGACGACAGCGATGATGAGAATACCAATCATGGACCAAGTGAGATCTATGGTCGGCTGCTTGAAGCTGTTGACTTCCTCAAACAGAAAGGTGATCGTGACTCGCAGAGTGTTGAAAGCTCTGTTCTCCAGTTGTATTTGGAAACTCTTTCCACTAGAAAGCTTGAGCGAACTATTGCCTATCAAAAAACGAAGGACTTTGAGTCGTCGATCAACAAGTTTCTCGACAAGAAAACACTCCGTATCGGAATCCGTGAATATGAAGCACGCGGACGGCCTCGTAGTAGCGTTGTTCGCGTCGGCACAAAAGGTGGACGCTCATATGGTTTAAGCTCTCTGTCATCTGGTGAAAAGCAAATACTAACAATGTTATATTCAGCAAGTCGATCGAGATTCCGAAAAGGTATGTTTGTGATTGATGAACCGGAGCTTTCGCTGCACATCGACTGGCAGCGACAGATCCTAAGGGAGTTAATGGCGCAGGCACCCGATTGTCAATTAATCGCGTGCACCCATTCGCCGGAAGTTGGTGCTGATCACTTTGAGGAAACGCAAGATTTCGAACCAACGCCTACTGCACCTGTTATGAACGATTTGTTTGACGAAGCGGATCACTCTGAGGAATAAAATGCAGGGTTATTCGATTAATGGTTATCTGAATGCTGTTCGTCGTCGTTCTAGTAAAACGATCTTGGTTGAAGGAAGTAGTGATTATGCTGCATTGACGCGGCTAAAACGATCGAGCGGTGCGAAATTGGGTGTGGAGCCGCCTGGTCAAATTGACGTCGCGAGTATTATCACAGACGAGCGCGTTAAAGGATACGGGAAACGGCAGATTCTGCAGGAAGTCCTTGGCGAGGTGGTGGCCAAAGATCCGACTGGCGTTAATTTTTCCAGTAAGTTTGGAACCCTTCAGGATCGCGAATGGGATGGGTTGAATGCAGACATCAAGTTAATGAGTCCTTGGGTCCCTCCAATTCAAAATCCCCCGCATTTTGTTACTATTGGCCACTCGATTGAAAATTATTTATTTTCCGTTGAAGCTATCGAGGCGTTTTTGCGCTTCAATTTTTCAAACGAACTGAACCAAGATTTTTTTAACTTGCTGCATCTACGCTATCGAGCGATCATCCATTTTGCGGCGATATATTCCCTCGGAGTTCGCAAGATTTTCGCCATTTCTAAAGCCCAGTCGCTCATCACCCGCAGTTGCGCCGAATGGAGCGGTGCTTCATATGTGCTTAGTTCTTCTATTGAGCCGCTGTTCAAGCAACGACACATTGCTTTTCCCGTTGAATTCGTAGCAGAAGTAAATCTTGCAATCGAAGATTTTTCTCAAGAACATCCTAACCTTGAGCCTGCGATTTGGATATGCCATGGACATATTGGCGAAGATGCGATATGGGCTTGTTTAGGCAATTTGGCGCGAGAATACTCTGGGAGTGACCAGCTAGGCCAGAATGTCGAAAGAGGAGCAAAAGACTTTCGCTTCAAGCATGCAGTCGATCACCTCGCGACTGAGGAGGGAATTCCAAGGGAGCCACTCACGTCGGCAATCGAATGGCTGTGCTCACCGTAACCTCAATGAATATCACGAGACTTTCGAAGGAATTGAGTTAGTCTAGAAAAAGAGAAATTTTTCTCAGTCAGATCAATCCACAGTGCCACTTACTAGCGGATTAGGTCATGGCCTATGATATCCTCCACGGAGAAAAACTAGATAGGAACGGAGAACCATGGCAAGCGAAGACGTCACTTTCGAAACTGTGGCCGCGGCCGCATCGCGCCTGCAAAAGGACGGCAAGGAAGTGAACATCGATGCGGTGCGCGAGGCGCTGGGATTCGGCGCCCCGGCCGCAATCTACAAACACCTGTCCGCCTGGCGCGCCGAGCACGCCAAACCGCCGGAGCTGCCGCGCCCCGACATCCCCGAATCGATCGTCAACGACCTGGTCGAGTGGGTCAGGCAGTTCGCCGACCAGGCCAGCGCCGGCGTGCGCGCATCGGTCGCCCAGACCGCCAGCGACACCGAGGCCCTGCTGCGCGCCGGCGACGAACTGGAAGCCGAGCGCGACGCGCTGGCCACCGACCGCGCCCGCGTGGAGGCCGAACTGGCCGACCGCTCGGAGGAGATCGACCGCCTGAACGCCGAATTGCGCAATGCGCGCCAGATCGCGACCGAGGCGCTGGTGAGCAAGGCCAAGGACCAGCTGGCGATCGACGGCAAGGACAAGCAGCTGGCCGAACTGCGCGCCCAGCTCGAACGCAATGTCACGGCGCAGGCGGAAGAGTCCGACCGCCGCCTGGCCGCCGAGATGGACCTGGTGGGCGCCACCACGGCGCGCGACAGCCTCGAAGCGGAGCTGAAGGACTTGCGCAAGCAGCTCGAGACTTCGTATTCCGAGCGCAGCAAGCTGCGGGCGGAGATCGAAGTCTTGCGCGGCAAGAAATGAGCATGTCTAGAGAATAAGTTTTTCATAGTAAATTCCAAGACTTGCACGCCTGAGCTGACGCAAGCCGGGCCGCGCTGCGCGCGCGCATCATCCTCTCGACGCGGCCATTCCGGCCGCCCAACCAGGAGGATACGAAGGGCTTCGGTTCTTGCTTCACCCGTGTGGCGCGCGACGGAGCGCTGCTGTTCGCACTGCTGTTCGGCCTGGCCGGCGCCGCCGCCGCGCAGGGACAGGTAATGGCGGCCAAGTCCGCCGTTCTGGCGGATGCCTGCGCCCAGCTGGTCATGCAGGCCGAGGCGGAACAGGCCGACTGCGGCTGCCCGCCCAAGGGCTGCGTGCGCACCCAGGGCTACTGGAGCAACAAGCCGGGCGTGACCTGGCCGTCCGGCTTCGACCGCAATGCACCGTTCTTCTCCAGCGGCCTGAGCTGGCAGCAAGTCATGGACCGGCCAACCCGGGGCGACGCCTACCTGATCCTGGCGCACCAGTACGTCGCGGCGGTCATGAACCGCGCCGCCGGCGCTTCCGCACCGTCAGGCGTGCAAAGCGTCATCAACGGCGCGACCACCTGGTTCAACAGCGGTGTCACCCTGGGCCAGTGCATGGCCGGCGGCTGCCTGCTGCAGCGCGCCTGGGCCGGCGTGCTCGACACCTATAACAACGGGAACTATCCGGGGGCGCCGAAGCATTGCGATGAAACCTGAGCTGCGTCCAGCGGCGTTGGATGGGCTGAACGAAATCGCTCCAATTATTGGAACTTTTTGCTTGCCTTATCCGTAACGGGTCACCTACACTTGGGTGGAAGCGCGCATTCCGGCGCGCTTCCGCAGGAGATCTCCGCGCAGTGTGGCGCGCACGGTGGATCCCCCGTTCAACCGCGGTCGGTATGGTGGCGCTATGGCTGGAATACGTGCATTCATCGAATCTCTCGTCGACGAACGGGCTCCCGGCGTACCTGCGGAGGCCATTGCGGAAGTACTGGACCGCCTGCTCTGGTGTGTTGCCGACGGTGGCGAGGAAATCCTCACGCTGCGCGACCGGTGGCTGGCGTCGGGGGACGAGTACCGGATCGCGGTGGCGCTGTCGATGAACGACGTCTTTCCGTTCAACACCAAGCCGCAACTGGAGGAGGGGCTGGCAGGAATTGCCTCGCGCTTCCCAAGCTTGCGCGGCAAGTGCATCGAGTGGCTTGGGCATTCCAGCGAGCTGCCTTGAGTGCGGTATCGACCGCGTGTTCCTGAAGAAGCAAGCGGCCCGGCTGGCCGATCCTGCTCGGTCGGCGCGGTGCCGGAGGTCCGAAGCCGTTGTCGCAAGTCGATGTGGCTTGCGGGGCCTCGCCGGTATGGCGGACCCTTCGATCCCTCAGGATAGAGCGTAGGATGGGCACTACTGCCACCAAATCGCGTGAGGTAGCCATGTCTACACCAAAGCTGAGCGACGAAGCCCTTGCCGTGCTCCTCCAGGAATATGCCTTCCTCAAGGACGAGATCAAGGAACGCTTACAGATTGCCTTTTCGCATGTCGCCTACGCCGGCGCAATTGCCGCCTTCGCCATCCCGGCCGCGGACAAGCTTTCCGACGTGCCGGAACGCGCGCTCGTCCTTGGCGGCGTTCCCCTGACGGGCTTGCCGCTGGCGGTCGCCATCATCGGCCTGCTTGCGCTAGCCGGGGTCGCCTGGTTCAATATGCGTTGGGTAGGTCATTGCGGGCGCTATGTCCGGCTGATCGAGACGCGGGTAAATGCGCACTTCGGCGCGAGGGTCCTTGGTTGGGAGCATTATGCGCGACGTCACTCCACCAGGCGCTGGCTGTGGCGGAAAGGGCGAAAGGCCCGGCCCAGGCAAGCTTCGGTGCCGGGCGCCGGCTAGCATCGCCGGGCGCGACGCGCCGGGTCCCCGTTCCTGGAATAAAAAAGCGCTCCCTGGGGAGCGCTTTTCGTTTGCCGAAGCAGGAAATTACTGCACCTTGGCCTTCTTGACCAGGCTTTCGCGGTACTGCGCAACCTGACGCTGCTGCAGCTGTTCCGCGACCTGCTGCTTGACTTCGTCCAGGGCCGGGATCTTGGCCGCGCGGGTGTCTTCCAGCTTGATGACGTGGTAGCCGAACTGCGTTTTCACCGGGGTCTCGGTGATGGCGCCTTTTTGCAGCGAGGTCATGGCCTTCGAGAACTCAGGCACATAGGCCGCCGGGCTTGCCCAGTCCAGGTCGCCGCCGTTGTTGGCGCTGCCGTCTTTCGACTGCTTGGCCAGCTCTTCGAACTTGGCGCCGCCCTTCAGTTTGGCGATGATGGCCTTGGCTTCTTCCTCGGTGCCCACCAGGATGTGGCGTGCGTGGTATTCCTTGTCGCCCACGGTTGCCTTGTACTTGTCGTACTCGGCCTTGATGTCGGCGTCCTTGACCGGGTTCTTCTTGACGTAGTCCGCGAGCATGGCGTTGATGATGATGCTCTGGCGGGCATTGTCGATCGCCGCCTTGACGTCGGCGCGGGCGCCGATGTTCTGCTTGTCGGCTTCCTGGATCAACACTTCGCGGCTGATCAGGTCGCGCTTGATCGCTTCGCGCAGCTGCGGCGAATCGGTGGCGCGGCCCTGGGCGACGACTTGCTTGACCAGCTGGTCTACCTTGGCCGCCGAAATCGGCTTGCCATTGACGGTCGCAACGTTTTGCGCGAATGCTGGCATGGCAACCAATGCGGTCATGGCTAACAACAGGCGGGCTGGCTTCAAAATCATTGTTGAGATCCTATATAAACACGAAAAGTATCGCCGCGGGCGACGAGAACCGGCGCGCATTCACGAAGGAAGACCGCGCCGGCGACAGCACATCTTACTGCACCTTTGCCTTTTTGACCATTTGGTCCGAGTACGCCTGCAGCTTCTGCTGGGTCAGCGAATCGGCGATCTGCGGCTTGACTTCTTCCAGCGACGGCAGCTTGGCCGCACGGGTGTCGTCCAGCTTGATCACGTGGTAGCCGGCCTGGGTCTTGACCGGGGTTTCGGTGATCGCGCCTTTTTGCAGGCCGGTGAAGCCGGCGGCGAATTCAGCCGGGAAGGAGGCCGGAACGGCCCAGTCCAGGTCGCCGCCACTGTTGGCGGTGCCGGTGTCCTTGGACTGCTTGGCCAGGTCTTCGAACTTGGCGCCGCCCTTGAGCTTGGCGATGATCGCCTTGGCGTCGGCTTCGTTCTCGGCCAGGATGTGGCGCACGTGGTATTCCTTGTCGCCGGTCTGCGCCTTGAACTTGTCGTACTCGGCCTTGATTTCCGCGTCGCTCACCGGGTTCTTGGTGATGTAGTCCTTGGCCAGCTGGTTCACGACGATGGCCTGGCGCGCATTGTCCAGCGCCGCCTTGACTTCCGGCTTCTTGTCGTAACCCTGCTTGACCGCTTCCTGCATCAGCACTTCGCGCTCGATGAGGCCTTTCTTGATCATCTCACGCAGCTGCGGCGAATCCTGGCCCTGGCCCTGCGCAACGACTTGCTTGACCATCGCATCGGCACGCGCCGACGGGATCGGCTTGCCGTTGACCACTGCGAGGTTCTGGGCAAAGGCGGGCGCCGCTCCAACGGCGATCAGGGCTAACAGCAGGCGTGCTGGCTTAAAAGTCATGTGGTGTTCCTGTAGCGGTATATGCTGGACGAGATTAGATTAGTTCTTGTAACAACCAGTTCAATTGTCGGCGAGTTTTCTTAAAGCAGCCTGAAGCCGACTTTCAGGACTGTTCGGAAGGCGCGATCGCCGTGATGGCAAGTGCGTGGATTTCCGCTTTGTTAATCATTTCGTGCACGGCATCATACACAAGACGATGCCGCATGACTAGCGTACGTCCCTGGAACTGCTCCGAGACGATTTTCACGCTGTAATGACTGCCGCCGCCGGCCGCGCCCGCATGGCCGGCATGCAGGTGCGAATCGTCCGTGATCTCGAGCAGGGTCGGGTTCAGTTCGGCCTGCAGGCGTTCGCGCAGGCGTTCGGTGCGTTCTAGCGGGGTGCTCATGCGTCCTCCTCAATATGTTTGGAAAGCATCAGGGTCTGGACCACGACGAAGGCGAAGAAAATGCCGGTAAAGCCGAACAGCTTGAAGCTGACCCAGGCGCTGGTATCGGTGCGGAACACCACGAAGGCCATCAGCAGGTTCAGCAGGCCCATCGCGAAGAAGAAGACGATCCAGGCATAGCCGACCCGGTTCCACACGGGATCGGGCAGCTTGACCTGGGCTTCCATCACCGAGCGCATCAGGTTCTTGCGGTAGAACACCTGGGCCACCAGCAGGGCCGCGGCGAAGGCCCAGTACAGGATGGTCGGCTTCCATTTGATGAAGGTATCGTCGTGGAAGTAGATAGTGGCGCCGCCGGCCACCACGATCACGCCCAGCGACAGCCACAGCATGTTGTCGACCTTGCGCCCGCGCACCAGGAGGTAACCGATCTGGAGGAAGGTGGCGACGATCGCCACCGCGGTCGCCAGCAGGATCGCCGACTGGCTGGGCGGCACGGCGCCGCCCGCGATCAGGCCGCCGAGATACTGGGTGGCCAGGCCATGGGCCCAGTCCTGGTGGTTCTCGCCGTATTTATAGACGCCGAAGAACAGGATGACCGGGAACAGGTCGAACAGGAATTTCATTGCGGGGTGGTCCTCAGGAGAAGTTAAACAGGTTCGAAGCGCAGCGAGGCCGAGTTGATGCAGTAGCGCAGGCCGGTGGGCGGCGGGCCGTCGGGGAAGACGTGGCCCAGGTGGGCATCGCAGACGGCGCAGATGATCTCGGTACGCAGCATGCCATGCGTGCGGTCTTCCTTCTCGATCACATTGTCCGGATCAAGAGCGCGGAAGTAGCTGGGCCAGCCGCAGCCCGAATCGAACTTGGCGTCGGATTCGAACAGCGGGGTATCGCAGCAGACGCAGTGGTAGATGCCGTGCTCGTGATGGTCCCAGAACTTGCCGGTGAAGGCGCGTTCGGTGGCGGCGTGGCGGGTCACCTGGTATTGCATCGCGTCGAGCTGGGCGCGCCATTCGGCGTCGGTCTTGGTCACTTTATCGGTCATGATGGTCTTTCGCTGGTTCAGGAAGAGCAGCTTACTTCAAGATGGGCCGCCCAATCCGGCGGCAGGGCCGCATAGGATGCGTTCTCGGGCTGTTCGTCGTAGGGGCGCTCGAGCACGGCGAGCAGCCTGCGCACGCCGCCGAAGTCGCCATTCTGTGCCTGTTCGATCGCCACCTGGGCCAGATAGTTGCGCAGCACGTACTTCGGATTGACGCGGTCCATCGCCGCGCGGCGCAGCGCATCATTGCTGCCCTCGGCGCGCAGGCGGGCGCGGTAGGCATTCGCCCACGTGTCGAAGGCCGCGCGGTCGATGAACAGGTCGCGCAGTGGACTGTCCGCCGCCGGGTCGTCGGCCTGCAGCCCGCCCAGGCGGCGGAAGAACAGGGTGAAATCGGCGTGATTGTCCTGCAGCAGCTGGAACATGGCGTCGAACAGGGCGCCGTCCTCGTCGCGCACGTCGCGCAGGCCGAGCTTGGCGTGCAGCAGCTCGTCGAGCTGGGCGCCGAAGGCCGGGCGGTAGACGTCGAGCGCCTCCTCGGCTTCTTCCGGCGTCCCGATCAGCGGCAGCAGGGCGTTGCCCAGGGCATAGCAGTTCCAGTGTCCCACCGGTACCTGGTTGGCGTAGGAATAGCGGCCGCCCTGGTCGGTGTGATTGCAGATGTGCTGGGCGTCGAAGGCTTCCATGAAGCCGAAGGGACCGTAGTCCAGGGTCAGGCCCAGGATCGACATATTGTCGGTGTTCATCACGCCGTGCATGAAGCCGACCGCCTGCCAGTGCGCGATCATGCGCGCGGTGCGGCGGGTGACTTCGGCCAGCAGTTCCTTGTAGGGATTGGCGGCGCCGGTGAACTCCGGGTAGAAGGTCTTGATCACGTAGTCGGCCAGCGTGCGCAATTCGTCCTGCCGGCCGCGGTGGTACCAGTGTTCGAAGGAACCGCAGCGCACGAAGGAGGGCGCCATGCGGGTGACCACGGCAGCGGTCTCGACCGATTCGCGCACGACCTGCTGGTGCGAGCCGGTAACCATCAGCGCGCGTGTCGTCGGGATGCCGAGGGCGGCCATCGCTTCCGAGCACAGGAATTCGCGGATCGACGAGCGCAGCACGGCGCGCCCGTCGCCCATGCGGGAGTAGGGCGTCATGCCTGCGCCCTTGAGCTGGAGCTCCATCGGCCCGTTCGGGGTGGCGATGTCGCCCAGGGTGATGGCGCGGCCGTCGCCCAGCTGTCCGGCCCAGACGCCGAACTGGTGGCCCGAGTACACCGCCGCGAGGGGCTGCGAGCGCACGGCGATCTTGTTGCCCGTGAACACGGCAACGAAGTCCTCGCGCGCCAGCTCGGCCGCATCCAGGCCCACCAGCGCGGCCGCCGGAGCGCTCGCCGCGATGAAATGGGGCGAGGGCAGCGGGGTCGGCATCAGGCGCGTGTAGAAGGCCGGCGGCAGCTCGGCGAAGGAGTTATTCAGGGGGAGTTCGTCGGCAGTAATGGCGGTTCCAGTATCGGTGGACGGTGATGTCGGGATTCTACCGTACCGCGGCGAATGTGGAGGCGCACAGGAGGAGTATCAGGAACCGGGCTGTGAGATCCCCCGCTCCTCAGTCAAGGTCATTCCGGCGAAGGCCGGAATCCAGGTTTGCATGCGTCACTCCGCCGCTCACCATGAATATGCGTAAAACTTGGGTTCCGGCCTACGCCGGAAGTCGCAGGCGCCAGTGGCGCGTACGACGTGACAACAATGGAAGACAGCCTCGTGAGCACCCGCCGCCATGCGCACCGAATAACTGCTGCAACGCATCATCGAATTGCATTGACGCCCGTGCTATTCGCACGTTACAACTTTCCTGAAGTTGTTAAATGAATATGGAGACGCCGATGACCGACTACCCGATGAGCCCGCTGATGGGCCAGATGATGGACCAGCCGCTGCTGGTCTCGAGCATTATCGAGTTCGCCGCCCGCCACTATGGCGACAGCGAGATCGTGTCGCGCCGGGTCGAAGGCGACATCCACCGCTATACCTACCGCGAGTGCGAACAGCGCTCGCGCAAGCTGGCCCATGCGCTGGCGGGCCTGGGCGTCAAGATGGGCGAGCGCGTCGCCACCCTGGCCTGGAACGGCTACCGCCACATGGAGCTCTACTACGGGGTGTCCGGCTCCGGCGCCGTGCTGCACACGATCAACCCGCGCCTGCACCCCGAGCAGATCGCCTACATCATCAACCACGCGGAAGACCAGTTCCTGTTCTTCGACCTGACTTTCCTCCCGGCCATCGAGGCCATGGCGCGCACCTGCAAGACGGTGAAGGGCTACGTCGCCATGTGCGGCCGCGAGCACATGCCGGCCAAGACCGACATCCCCATGCTGCTGTGCTACGAGGAGCTGGTGGCGGCCGCCCCCGGCGACTACCGCTGGCCGCAGTTCGACGAGCGCAGCGCCGCCGCCCTGTGCTATACCTCGGGCACCACCGGCAACCCCAAGGGCGCCCTGTACTCGCACCGCTCGACCGTGCTGCACGCCTACGCCTCGGCGATGCCGAACGCGCTCAACGTGTCCTCGGCCGACGTGGTGCTGCCCGTGGTGCCGATGTTCCACGTGAACGCCTGGGGACTGCCGTACTCGGTACTGCTGTCGGGCGCCAAGATGGTCTATCCGGGCGCGGCCCTGGACGGCAAGTCGCTGTACGAACTGTTCGAGCAGGAGGGCGTCACCTTCTCGGCCGGCGTGCCGACCGTCTGGCTGGGCCTGATCAACTACGTGATGCAGAACGACCTGCGCTTCTCGACCTTCCGGCGCACCGTGATCGGCGGCTCGGCCTGCCCGCCGGCGATGATGGACACCCTGATCGACCGCCTGCGCGTGCAGGTGATCCACGCCTGGGGCATGACCGAGATGTCGCCGCTCGGCACCGCCTGCACCCTGATGGGCAAGCACATGAAGCAGCCGATCGAGGAGCAGCGCGCCGTGCTGCGCAAGCAGGGTCACGCGATCTATGGCGTCGACATGAAGATCGTCGACGACGACGGCAGCGAGCTGCCCTGGGACGGCGTCACTTATGGCCACCTGCTGGTCAAGGGGCCGTGGGTGGTGTCCGGCTACTACCGCGACGAAGGCGGCGGCGTGCTGCAGGACGGCTGGTTCCCGACCGGCGACGTGGCCACCATCGACCAGGATGGCTACCTGGCGATCACGGACCGCAGCAAGGACGTGATCAAGTCGGGCGGCGAGTGGATCGGCTCGATCGACCTGGAGAACGTCGCGATGGCCCATCCTGCCGTGCTGCAGGCGGCCTGCATCGGGGTTCCGCACCCGAAGTGGAGCGAAAGGCCGCTGCTGGTGGTGGTGCGCCGTCCGGGCATGGACGTGGCGCGCGAGGAGCTGCTCGCCTTCTTCGAAGGGAAGGTCGCCAAGTGGTGGATCCCGGACGACGTGGTGTTCGCCGACAGCCTGCCGGTCGGCGGCACCGGCAAGATACAGAAGAACAAGCTGCGCGAGGCCTACGGGGAGTACCACCTGCCGACCGCCTGACTTGGCTGCGCCGCATCCGCCGGCTTGGCGGTATGCTCTGCCGTATCGTGAACCGCACGGAGACGGCGCATGCATCCATCGAATATCGTCCTGCTCGAATTCCATCCCGAGCAGGACAACCTTACCCACGACAAGGAGCTGCGCGACGGCTTGTCAGTCGCCCTGCGCATGGGGAAGACGCTCTGGCTGGCGAATGACGAATCGGTCAGCCTGGAGCGCCTGACCCTGGCGGACAGCGACAGCTCGGGAAAAAGCAGCTTCACGCGCGACCACAAGCAGTACGCCCTGCACGACTTCCTCGACCTGCCCCTGCCGCCACATGGCGAGAGCAAGGACGACATCAACGAAGCCGACATCGAGGGCCTCGCCTGCGACGACAAATACCTGTGGCTGGTCGGCTCGCACAGCCTGCGCCGCAAGCAGCCCAAGCCTGGTGACGGCGCGAAGAAGGCGCACAAGCGCCTGTGCTCGGTGGGCGCCGACGGCAACCGCTACCTGCTGGCCCGTATTCCCATGATGGACGAGGGCGACGCCAAGACCCTGGCGAAGGAGGTCGAGCACAAGGGCAAGCGCCGCAGCGCGGCCGTGCTGCGCGGCGACGAGCACGGCAACGAACTCACCGCGCTGCTCAAGCAGGACGAGCACTTCGGGCCCTTCCTCGCGATTCCCGGCAAGGACAACGGTTTCGATATCGAGGGCATCGCGGTCGCCGGCAAGCATCTGCTGCTGGGCCTGCGCGGCCCGGTGCTGCGCGGCTGGGCGGCGATCGTCGAAGTCTGCCCGGTCGACGACGACCAGCCCGGCCGGCTACGCCTGGGACCGGTCGACGGCGAGGGACAGCCGTACCGCAAGCATTTCGTCGACCTGCACGGCCTGGGCATCCGCGACCTCTGCGTGCAGGGGAAGGACCTCCTCATCCTGGCCGGGCCGACCATGGACCTGGACGGCCCCGTCTACGTCTACCGCTGGCCCGGCGGCGCGGCGCCGGACAAGGAGGGGGTGGTGCCTCACGACGAGCTGGAGCGCATGCTGGCGCTGCCCTACGGCGAAGGCGTCGACCATCCTGAGGGCATGACCCTGTTCCCCGGCCAGGACGGGGACGAGGGCCTGATGGTCGTGTACGACTCGGCCTCGGCCAGCCGGCAGATCGGCGACAGCATCATCGTGGCGGATGTCTTCCCGCTGCCGCGCCCCGCCAGGCGGCGCAAATGATGCGCTAGCGCCGCAGTGCGCCGACCGCCGACCACAGCAGGCGCGGCGCGTGGTACAGCACGTAGCCGATGACGGCCAGCACACTGGCAACCAGCACTGGCAGCACCGGACCGAAGGCAAAAGTCAGGCCGAACACGAAGCCGAGCACGGCCTCGGCGCGGTAGATCGGCACGAACAGCGCCAGCAGCAGCAAGCCCTGCATCAGGTACTCGCACAGGTCGGCGCGTCCGCTGCTGAAGAAGAAAGCGATGGCGGCGCCGAACAGCAGGCCGGCGCAGAATCCGGGTGCGGCGCCGGCGGCCAGGGCGGCGCCCTTGAAACGGTGCTCGATACGGCTGGCGGCGATCCAGGTCAGCAGCGGCAGGAGCAGCAGGCCCCACCAGTTGGAGATCGCGGGCATGTCTTCACGCGCCAGCAGGTGGTGCGCCGGAACCCCGGTGCCGGCGTGTTGCCAGGCCAGGATGAACGCCGTGGCGAAGGCCACGGCGACAGTGAGTTGGCCGCGCATGCTGACTCCTCGTTAACTGGACAAGAGGATTGTGGCAGTTATTCGGCGGAATGCAATGCGTGCTGCATGTTCTGCGGCTCGGCGCGCTGGGCGGGCTGGGCGCGCGAAGCGGCCGGCGTGTCCGGCGCCGTGCGGAACAGCGCGGCAACCAGTTCCCAAGCCAGCCGCAGCCCGTGGTGCCCCAGGTAGGCGGCCGGGGCCAGGAAGCAGGCGGCCAGCACCGGCACCACCGGTCCGAAGGCGTAGGACGCCCCGAACACGAAGCCGAGCACGCATCCGGCGCGGTAGATCGGATAGGACAGCATCAGGAAGACCAGGCCCTCGCCAAGGAAATCGGACAAGTCCGGCCGCCCGTGCTCGTAGAAAAAGCCGAGGGCGCCGCCGAACAGTAGCGCGCCAACGAAGTCCTTGAGCAGGGCTTCGCCCTCGTAGCCGGGACGCACCCGGCCCAGCGCCAGCCAGGTGACGGCCGGCAGCAGGATCAATCCCCACCAGTTGGACAGCGCGGGCAGCTCCTCTTCGCCAAACGGATAATGGACCGACACGCCGTCGGTCAGGTACTGGACACCGAGTACGAGGGCGACGGCGAGCGTCACCCGGAACGTGAACTTGCTGCGCATTCTCTCTCTCCCCATCAGGCCGGCTTGATGGAAGCCAAGCCTGTTTATTGTCTTATTGGCACGCGAGCGAGTATTGTGCTCCAGCGGGCGCGAGCACAGGCGAATTGTTGCGTTCGGTAAGCAGGATATTTTCGACTTTTGGTCGTTTTACAACGGGCCGATAGCCTGTCATCAATCGGTCATCGAGACCGCATAGATTGCCGAAATAATACGAACGTTCTATTAATTCGGTTATAGTTGCCGGATAGTTTTCAACCGATAAGGAGAAGAAGAGACATGAGCGCCGATTACCAGGTTCATGGCAATGTTGCCGTCATCACCTTGAACAATCCGCCGGTCAACGGCCTCGGATTGGCCACCCGCAGCGCCGCCGTCGAAGGCGTGCGGCGCGCCGAGGCCGACGAGGCGGTGCAGGCGATCGTGATCACGGGCGCCGGCAAGGCATTCTCGGGCGGCGCGGACATCCGCGAGTTCAATTCGCCCAAGGCGCTCACCGAGCCGACCCTGCATTCCCTGATCCGCGTGGTCGAGAACGCCTCCAAGCCGGTGGTGGCCGCGATCCACACGGTGTGCATGGGCGGCGGCCTGGAACTGGCCCTCGGCTGCAACTACCGGGTGGCATTGCCGGGCGCCCAGATCGCCCTGCCCGAAGTCAAGCTCGGCCTGCTGCCGGGCGCCGGCGGCACCCAGCGCCTGCCACGCCTGCTAGGCCTGGAAATGGCCCTCAACATGGTGGTCTCCGGCACCCCGGTGGCATCCGAGAAGCTGGCCCAGACCGCGCTGTTCGACGAGGTCTTCCCGGCGGGAACCGACCTGCTCGGCGCCGCCATCGCCTTTGCGCAGAAGGTGGCCGACGTGCGTCCGCTGCCGAAAGTGCGTGACCGCAAGGTCGACTACCCGAACCACGAAGCCTTCCTGCAGTTTTCGCGCAACACCGTGAAAGCCATGGCCGGTCCCTTCCCGGCGCCGCTGGAGTGCGTCGAGGCCGTTGCCGCCTCGGTGACCAGCAAGGATTTCGAGGCCGGCCTGAAGTTCGAGCGCGAACGCTTCCTGCACCTGACCCAGACCCCGGAATCGAAGGCGCTGCGCCACTCCTTCTTCGCCGAGCGCGCCGTCGGCAAGATCCCCGACGTGCCGTCCGACACGCCGGTGCGCGCCATCGCCAGCGCGGCGGTGGTGGGCGCGGGCACCATGGGCGGCGGCATCGCCATGAACTTCGCCAACGCCGGCATTCCCGTCACCATCCTCGAAACGCAGCAGGAGGCCCTCGAGCGCGGCCTGGCGACGATCCGCAAGAATTACGAGAGCAGCGTCAAGAAGGGCAAGCTGACGGCCGAAAGGCTCGAGCAGCGCATGAACCTGATCCGCACCACCCTGGACTACCAGGACATCGCCCAGGCCGACATCGTGATCGAGGCGGTATTCGAGGACATGGGCGTCAAGGAGAGCGTGTTCCGCGAGCTGGACCGGGTGATGAAGCCGGGTGCGATCCTAGCCTCGAACACCTCGACCCTGGACCTGGACCGCATCGCCGGCTTCACCGAGCGCCCGCAGGACGTGATCGGCCTGCACTTCTTCAGCCCGGCCAATGTCATGAAGCTGCTCGAGATCGTGCGCGGCAAGGCGACCGGCAAGGACGTGCTGGCGACCGCGATGGCGCTGGCGAAAAAAATCAAGAAGACCGGCGTGGTGTCGGGCGTGTGCGACGGCTTCATCGGCAACCGCATGCTGGAGCAGTACCTGCGCCAGGCCTACTTCATGCTGGACGAAGGCGCGCTGCCCGAGCAGATCGATGCGGCCATCGAGGGCTTCGGTTTCGCCATGGGCCCGTTCCGCATGAGCGACCTGGCCGGCAACGACGTCGGCTGGTACATCCGCAAGCGCCGCGCCATCGAGTCGCCCGAGATCGCGTACTCGAAGACCGCGGACCTGCTGTGCGAGCAGGGCCGCTTCGGCCAGAAGACCGGCGCCGGCTGGTACGACTACAAGCCCGGCGACCGCAAGGCCTATGCATCGGACCAGGTCAACGACATGATCGTGCGCCACTCGGCCGACATCGGCGTGACGCGCCGCGCGATCCCGGACGCGGAGATCGTCGAGCGCCTGGTGTTTGCGCTGGCGAACGAGGGCGCGAAGATCCTGGAAGAGGGCATCGCGCTGCGGGCATCGGATATCGACATGGTCTACCTGACGGGCTACGGCTTCCCGCTGCACCGCGGCGGACCGATGTTCTACGCGGACAGCGTGGGGCTGCCGAACGTGCTGGGCGCGATGGAAAAGTATGCGCGCGGGCGGCATGGGGAGGCGTGGAAGGCGGCGCCGCTGATGGTGAAGCTGGCGGCGGAGGGGAAGGGGTTCAATAGCTGACGCGGCTGCGTGGTGCGCAGATGGAACGCCGCGGAACTTGGGTCCCCGCCTGCGCGGGGATGACGTTCGAGAGCGCCTGGTCGTACGAAGCTGTTGTGGCCTGCTGCTTATGAACGTCATTGCCGCCACTGGCGGCAATGACTCCCCGCGAAGGCGGGGACCCAAGTTTGTTCGCAGACCGCCAGCCAAAAAAAATGCCGCTGTCCCCAGCGGCATTTTCCGTTAACCGATCCGCAGATCAGTCATGCGCGTAGATATCGTTGTCCTTGGTCTCGCGAATGAACAGCGCCCCCACCACGACGGTGATCAGGGCGATGATGATCGGATACCACAAGCCGTAGTAGATGTCGCCCTTGAAGGCCACCAGCGCGAAGGTGGTGGTCGGCAGCAGGCCGCCGAACCAGCCGTTGCCGATGTGGTAGGGCAGGGACATCGAGGTGTAGCGGATGCGGGTCGGGAACATCTCGACCAGCATTGCCGCGATCGGGCCGTACACCATGGTCACGTAGATCACCAGGATGAACAGCAGCAGCACCAGCATCGGCTTGTTCACCGCGGCCGGGTCGGCCTTGTCCGGGTAGCCGGCCGCCTTCAGGGCGCCCGTGACTTCCTTCTTCAGCGCGGCTTCGCGTTCCTTGCTGGCGGCGTCGAAGTTCAGGTTGTCCGGAGTCATGACCGCGTTAAACGACTGGAACACGTTCTCGCCCACCTTCACCGAGGCGACGGTGCCGGCCGGGGCGTCCTGGCGGGTATAGCTGACCGAGGCCGCGGTCAGCATGCGGGTGGCGATGTCGCAGGAGGACGGGAATTTCTTGGTGCCGGTGGCGTCGACCTGGAAGCTGCAGGTGTTCGGGTCGGCCACGACCACCACCGGCGAGGTGTTGATCGCGTTTTCCAGCGCCGGGTTGCCGTAGTGGGTGATCGCCTTGAAGATCGGGAAATAGGTCACCGCGGCGATCAGGCAGCCGCCCAGGATGATCTTCTTGCGGCCGATCTTGTCTGACAGCGAGCCGAAGAAGATGAAGAACGGGGTCGCGAGCAGCAGCGAGATCGCGATCAGGATGTTCGAGGTCGGCTCGTCGATCTTCAGGGTCTTGGTCAGGAAGAACAGGGCGTAGAACTGGCCGGTGTACCACACCACCGCCTGGCCCATGGTCAGGCCGACCAGGGCCAGCAGGGCGATCTTGCCGTTCTTCCAGTTCAGGAAGGCTTCCGACAGCGGGGCCTTCGAGGTCTTGCCCTCGGCCTTCATCTTGGCGAAGGCGGGCGACTCGGCCATCGACATCCGGATCCACACCGAAATTCCCAGCAGGACCACCGAGATCAGGAAGGGAATGCGCCAGCCCCAGGCCTGGAACTCCTCTTCGCCCATCGCGGTGCGGGTGCCGAGGATGACCAGCAGCGACATGAACAGGCCGATGGTGGCGGTGGTCTGGATGAAGGAGGTGAACAGGCCGCGCTTGCCGTGCGGCGCGTGTTCCGCCACATAGGTGGCGGCGCCGCCGTATTCGCCGCCCAGGGCCAGGCCCTGCAGGATGCGCAGGGTGACCAGGATGATCGGGGCCGCGATGCCGATCTGCGCATGGCTGGGCAGCAGGCCGACCAGGAAGGTCGAGGCGCCCATGATCAGGATCGTGACCAGGAAGGTGTACTTGCGGCCGATCATGTCGCCCAGGCGGCCGAACACCAGCGCGCCGAAGGGGCGCACGATGAAGCCGGCGGCGAAGGCCAGGAGCGCGAAGATGAAGGTGGTGGTGGGGTCGCCGATGAAGAACTGCTTGGCGATGATGGTCGCAAGGGAACCGTAGAGGTAGAAGTCGTACCATTCAAAAACGGTACCGAGGGAAGAAGCGACGATGACCTTGCGTTCTTCCTTGGTCAGACCAGAGGAGGGGGCTGTTGCCTTGCCTCCGGCGGTCATACCGGGTGTGATAGCCATGTGTGTCTCCGTATAGTAATTGTCTTTCGGATTGCTGCTTGGCGGTTTGCTGACTGCGCTGCGGTTTGACCAGCTCATCGGCCAGAACGTTCGCATTGCCAATTCTTCATCAGCTGGGAGCGAGTGTGTTCCGCAAACCTTACACGATTCTTGCACCAAGCTTACGCAAAGCTTACAGAAGCACGGCCGTGCGGCCTGCGCCGGTGTCGGACGTCCCGCTGTCCCCGCGTCGGACGGCATTCCGGGCCGGCAGGGATGACTTGCAGGTTTGATCACGAACGACCGTTCGTAATATGCTATGCTCGTCCGGTCCCAGCCGCGCGAACACCAAGAGGAGACTCCGCATGCAAGACGCCGTCATCGTTTCGACCGCCCGCACCGCCCTGGCCAAATCGTGGAAGGGCGCCTTCAACATGACCCACGGCGCCACCCTCGGCGGCCACGTGCTGGAGGCGGCCATAGCGCGCGCCGGCATCGAAGCGGGCGAGGTCGAGGACGTCATCATGGGCTGCGCCAACCCCGAGGGCGCCACCGGCGTCAACATCGCGCGCCAGGTTGCACTGCGGGCCGGTTGCCCGGTGACGGTGCCGGGCATGACGGTCAACCGCTTCTGTTCCTCCGGCCTGCAGACCATCGCCCTGGCGGCCCAGCGCATCCTTGCCGGAGAAGGCGAGATCTTCGCCGCCGGCGGCGTCGAATCGATTTCCTGCGTGCAGCAGGAGATGAACCGCCACATGCTGTACGAGACCTGGCTCAAGAAGCACAAGCCGGAACTGTACTGGCCGATGCTGCAGACCGCCGAGACGGTGGCGCGCCGCTACGCGATCCCGCGCGAGCGCCAGGACGAATACGGTGTGCGCAGCCAGCAGCGCGCGGCCGCCGCCCAGGCAGCGGGCCTGTTCGACGCCGAGATCGTCCCCATGACCACGGTGATGGGCGTGGCCGACAAGGCGTCCGGCATGCTGCTCACCCGAGAAGTCACCATCGCCGCCGACGAAGGCATCCGCGCCGATACGACGCTGGAGGGCGTGGCGAAGATTCGTCCCGCGCTGCCGGGCGGCGTGATCAGCGCCGGCAACGCCAGCCAGTTCTCGGACGGCGCCGCGGCCACGATCGTCATGAGCGGGCGCCTGGCGCAAGCCCGGGGCCTGCAGCCGCTCGGCATCTTCCGCGGCTACGCGGTGGCCGGCTGCGAGCCGGACGAAATGGGTATCGGCCCCGTGTTCGCCATCCCCAGGCTGCTGGAAAAGGCCGGGCTGACGGTGGAAGACATTGGCCTGTGGGAACTGAACGAAGCCTTCGCCGTGCAGGTGCTGTATTGCGCCGACCGCCTCGGCATCCCCATGGACCGCCTCAACGTGAACGGCGGCGCGATCGCGGTCGGCCATCCGTATGGGGTGTCCGGAGCGCGCATGGTGGGGCATGCGCTGATCGAAGGCAAGCGCCGCGGTGCCAAGTATGTGGTGGCCACCATGTGCGTCGGCGGCGGCCAGGGCGCGGCCGGACTGTTCGAAGTCGTGTGAATCGATACCAGGAGAAGGAATGATCAAGCATATCGTGATGTGGAAGCTGAAGGACCAGGCCGAAGGCGCCGACCGCGCCGCCAATGCGCGCGAGATGAAGCGCCGGCTGGACGAATGCGCCCATATCGTCCCCGGCATTCTCACATTCGAGGTGGTGATCGCCCAGCCGGGACTGGAAGCGACCTACGACGTGGTGCTGTACTCGGAGTTCGAGGACAAGGCGGCGCTCGAGGCCTACGCCACGCATCCGACCCACAAGGCGCTGGTGCCTTTTATCGGTGCGATCCGCGAAGCGCGCCAATGCATGGATTACGAGGTTTGATCCGGCACGCGCCGGTTGAACGCGTCGGCGGGAAATCCGCCGACCCTACCCAGGGTTGGCGGCTGCGCCGCCGACGCGTTCAAGCGGCCTACGCATAAAATAACAAAGGAGACACCCATGCGCAGCACCCACGAACTGTTTTCACTGAAGGGCAAGACCGCCATTGTCACCGGCGGCTCGCGCGGGCTCGGCCTGCAGATGGCCGAAGCGCTCGGCGAGCAGGGCGCGCGCCTGGTGATCTCCTCGCGCAAGCAGGAGGAGCTCGACGAAGCCGTCGCCCATCTGAAGGCGCGCGGCATCGAGGCTTCCAGCATCGCGGTCGACCTCTCGGACGAAGCCCAGGCCCACGCCTTCGTGGACGAGGCGCTGCGCCTCCTCGGCCACGTCGACATCCTGGTCAACAATGCCGGCGCCAGCTGGGGCGCCCCGGCCGAGGACTATCCGCTCGAAGCCTGGGACAAGGTGATGAACCTGAACGTGCGCGCCATGTTCCTGGTGTCGCAGCGGGTCGGCAAGCTGTCCATGATCCCGCGCCGCTATGGGCGCATCGTCAACATCTCGTCGATCGCCGGCCTGGCCGGGAATCCGCCCGGCACCATGCAAACCCTCGCGTACAACACGTCCAAGGGCGCGGTGGTAAATTTCACCCGTACCCTCGCGGGCGAGTGGGGTCGCCACGGCATCACGGTCAACTCGATCGCGCCGGGCTTCTTCCCGTCCAAGATGACCAAGGGGGTGCTGGCGACCTTCGGCGAGGATACCCTGGCCAAGGATGCGCCGCTGAACCGCCTCGGCGACGACGAGGACCTGAAGGGCGCGGTGGTGCTGTTCGCCTCCGACGCCGGCAAGCACATCACAGGGCAGACGCTGGCCGTCGATGGGGGCGTGTCGGCAGTCTGATCCCGGGCAGGGGGAGGGAGAGATGAAGGAGTTTCACGGCAAGGTCGCCGTCATCACCGGCGCGGCCAGCGGCCTGGGGCGCGAGTTCGCCAACGTGGCGGCCGGGCTGGGCATGAAGCTGGTGCTGGCCGACGTCCAGGCCAAGGCGCTCGAGCACGCCGCCGACGAGCTGCTGCGCGGGGGCGCCGAGGTGCTGGCCATGGTGTGCGACGTCAGCAAGGGCGCCCACGTCCAGGAACTGGCGGATTCCGCCATCGCGCGCTTCGGCGCCGTGCACCTGGTGTTCAACAATGCCGGCGTCGGTTCGGGCGGCCTGGTGTGGGAAAACTCGGAACAGGACTGGGAATGGGTGCTGGGCGTGAACCTGTGGGGCGTGATCCACGGGGTGCGCGTGTTCACCCGCGTCATGCTCGAGTGTGCCCAGAAGCATCCCGGCTTCGAGGGACACATCGTCAATACCGCGTCGATGGCGGGGCTGCTCACGGCGCCCGCCCTGGGCGTGTACAACGTCTCCAAGCATGCGGTGGTGGCCCTGACCGAAACGCTTTACCACGACCTGCGGCTGGTCGATGCGCCGATCGGCGCCTCGGTGCTGTGCCCCTACTTCGTGCCGACCGCCATCGCCCACTCGCACCGCAACCGGCCCGCAGAGCTGCACAGCCAGGAAGGCGTGACCGCCAGCCAGATGGCCGCCCAGGCCCTGACCGAGAAGGCGGTCGGTTCCGGCAAGGTGTCGGCCGGGGACGTGGCGCGCCTGACTTTCGAGGGCATCCGCGAAGGCCGCTTCTATCTCTATTCGCATCCGCAGGCGCTGGGCGCGGCGGCCGAGCGCTTCGAGGCGATCGTCAAGGGCGGGGCGCCGGCCGATCCGTATGCAGCCACGCCCCAGGTCAGGGACATGCTGAAGGCCGGGGTGCGCCGCTCACACTAGTGCGAGCGGCCGTCGTAGTGGTGCACCGGGATGCTGTCCAGGTCGAGGTTCTCGACACAGCGCAGGTTGACCGCGGCCATGGCATTGCCCTTGGGGTCGACACCTTCGCCGTAGGGATGGATGCCGCAGGTCGGGCAGAAGCAGTGCTTGATCACGTGCTTGTTGAACATGTAGGTGCTCGCGGCTTCTTCCGGGGTCTTCAGGCGCAGCTTGTCGCGCGCCACGAACCAGAGCAGGGAGCCCTTGCGCGCGCAGATCGAACAGTTGCAGGCCAGCGCGCTGTCGATCTCGCCTTCGACGTCGAAAGCGACGGCGCCGCAGTGGCAGCTTCCTTGGTAGTGCATGCTTTGTCTCCTGTTGGTGGCCGGATGATTATCGTGCCCATTGCAGCGCCGCCACATAGGCCGCGCTCCCGGAAATCGTATTGTGCCCCGTTCCTTCGATGACGCGCAGGCTCACGCGCTCCGGGGCAAAGCGCGTCGCCAGCAGTTCCGTGCTCTTGCGCGGGATGATCTCATCGTCCTCGGCGGCCACGATCAGGACGGGAGCGCTCACCCTGGGGGCATGGCGCCAGGATTCGTACCTGTCGCGCAGCAGCCAGTGCACGGGGAAATACGGAAAGTGGGAAGCGGCCAGGCCGGCCAGGCTGTCGTAGGGAGTGACCAGGACCAGCTTGCCGACCGGGCGCGCCGCCGCCACCTGTACCGCGACGCCGCTGCCCAGGCTGCGCCCGACGAGCGCCACATCCTCATGGTCCGCCGCGACCTTGTCGAACAAGGCCAGCGCATCGGCCACCAGCGCCGCCTCGGACGGGCTGCCCGAGCTGCCCGCATAGCCGCGGTAATGCAGCAGGAAGAGGGAGCGTTCGGGGAAAGCCTGCGCCAGCTGGGGCAAGCTGGCCGAGACGTCTTCCGCATTGCCTCCAAAGTAAATCAGGGCTTTCCGGCCGGGCGCGGGTCGCTGCGAGACGCGCAGCAGCGCGCCCGGCACCGCCAGTGTCGCCACCTGCGGCGCCTGCAGCGCGGCTCCTTGGGGAGGGAAGTAGATGAACGATCGCTGTTTCAGGAACAGCAGGACGCACACGCCGAGGTAGCCGGCGAGGGCCACGCACAGGACGAGTCCGAGGATCCTGTTCACGATGCTGGCCGGAGGCGAGGAATCAGTCGGACAAGCCTTTTTGCAGCAGTTCGGTCACCAGCTGGCCCAGGTCGACGCCGCGCTCCTCGCTCAGGCGGCGCAATTGCTGTACCAGGTCGCCATTCAGCTTGACGGCAAAAGGCACCAGCCCCAGCGCGCGCTCACGCTCGCGCTGTTCGCGGCGATCCGGCGCGGTTGAACCGGCGGCGGCGCCGAAAGCGGCGTTCTTTGCGCCCATCTTGTTCATCAATTTCTTCGCGTCGCTCTTTGCCAGGTCGGTTTTCTTCATCGCTCGCCTTTTCTACTATTGGAGCCGGATTCTACTCCCTAAGCGGGCCTGCGTCACCGCCGGGGACGGAGCGATCCCGAACAAGGCAACCGCCCCGTAGAACGCGCTACTCGATCTGCCAGACATATTCGAGCTTCGACCAGCCCGCTGTCGCGGCGCCATCCTTGCGTGCCGGACGGAAGCGGCAGACGCCCAGCGCGACGACGGTTTCGTTGTCGAGGGCGGCGATGCCGCTGGAGAGGGTGTGCTTCACGTAGAGGGGCTTGCCGTCGGCGCCGACGTAGAACAGCAGTCCGACCTTGCCTTGCGCTTCGTTGTCACGCGCCAGCCAGGGGTAGTCCGGGCGCCGGCAGCTGTCCAGGTCGATATAGGCCAGGGTGCTGTCCGGTCCGCCGGGCTCGCCCAGTTCGCGGGCCGGTACCGGCGGCAGGCTCGCCTCGCGCCTGGACCGGGCCGCGGCATTCGCGGCGATCGCGTCCGCAGCCGCGCGATAGATGGATCCGCCGAAGGCCGTTTCCTCCGCCACGCGTTCGAAACCGCGCGCGACTTCGGCCGGGTCATGGCTCCAGGCATGCGCCGTGACCAGCGCCGATACCGCGTCGTCATGCTTGCCCTGCACCTGCAGTGCGACCGCCAGGTGGCTCCAGAAGTTGGCGTGGGTCGGCAGCGAGGCCAGCGCCTTGACCAGCAGCTGTTCCGCTTCGCGGTGCCTTCCAGCCTGCATGTGCGCCACCGCCAGCTTCTCTTGTTCCTCGGCCGCCGCCGTATAGCTGCCGGCGCGCCCTGGCGGCGGGCCGCCGATGTGCCGTAGCCGGACGATCAGCGGCAGCTGCGCGACCTCATCGCCGGCCCGCGCCGCCGCCATGATGCCGCGCACGCAGTGCTCGGCCGTGTCGCAGGCCAAGGCGGCCGGGGGCAGGGCCGCAGTCAGGAAAAAACCGGACAACACGGCGCCCAGGAGGCGCGTGAGCCTGGATGAAGCGGGCAGGGATGGCATAGGCATAGGCGTGTAGTGTGGCCTTGAAGAGGCCGGAGTATAGCGCCTATGGGCACGTCCGAATCTCTCCCAAATCCACGGCGCCCGCCTGTGCGCTCAGCGGGCCGCGCAGAAGCCTGCGTCGCCGTTGGTCGCGCCCGCCGCCAGGTCACGGTTCCAATCCGGCCCCGACAGGATCATGGTCGAACCATCCATGCTGTGCGTGCCGTTCCAGAACGAGGTCACCGTGCCCTGGACGTTCGGCACCTGCACGCTCCAGCCCACGGCCCTGACCGCACTCGTGTTGGTCACCGACACCGACGCGCAGTAGCCGCTGGTCCAGTCGGCCGTGATCCTGAGGCTGGCCGTGAGCGCGCCGGCCGGCAGTTCGGGCGGCTGTTCCACGGGCTTGGCCGGACGGGTGGCGCACAGGCCGATCTCGGTCGACTCGCCGGGTCGCAGCATCTTGTTCCAGTTCGCGCCTTTCACGCTGAGGACCTGGCCGGCCAGGGCATAGCTGCCGTTCCAGAGCGAGGTGACGGTGTCGGCGAAGGCGCGCTCCACCGTCCACTCGCCGGCGGTCGTGCCGACGTTGCGCACTGTGAGGGTCCCGCAGTAGCCCGTGCCCCAGTCGTTGGTGGCGGCCAGGGTGCTCTCGACGACCGGCGGCGGTGGCGGCGGCAGCGGGTTCGGGTTCGGGCCCGGCTCGGTCGCATTCGGATCGATGAAGGCCTTCTTCACCGCGGTCAGGAGCGGGTTGTTGACACCGTCGGTGGTGCCGTAGTTGACCAGCCAGATGATGGTGCCGCCCGCGCCTTCGCCTTCGCGCGTCGACTGCGCCCAGGCGCCCTTGGCGGCGATGGTCGCCGGTTCTTCGTAGCTCAGGTAGCCGGTGGTCCATTCCGGACGGCTGGCCGGGGTGTAGCCGCCAGGGTAGGTCCGGTAGCTGGTCTGGGTGGCGTGGTCCCAGGCGTAGATGCCTTTGTCGAGGTAGCCGTGCTTGTGCAGCTGGCGGTAGTTCCAGCGCACGTCGTAGACCGACCAGTTGGCCAGGTCGCCGTCGGTCGCCTGGTCCGGGCCCGTGTAGGGCGGCGCGTAGTGCATGCCGTAGAAGCCCAGGCCCATGCCCAGCCTGGCGCGCGGCACGCCCGCGTCGACGTACTTCTGGATGGTGCCGGCGATCGACATCGGCCGCGCCGGGGAATGGCCCGTGAGCGGCGCGAAGGTGGTGCTGTTCCAGCCCTGGCCGAACCAGCCCATGCCGTAGCTCATGAAGTTGTACTGGTCGACCATCCCGGCCACGCGCAGCTGGTGGGCGCTGACCTGGTCGATGTTCATGTTCAGCATGCCGGCCGGGAAGGTGATGATGACCGGCCTGTCCTGGTAGCGCGGGCGTGCGTTGGCTTCCTTGCGCAGGTCGGCGATCAGGGCTTCCAGCAAGGCCTGCTCCTCGAGCGCGTCGTCCTTGATGCCTTCCCAGTCGACATCGATGCCGTCGTAGTCCTTGGCCACCATGTAGTCGACCAGGTTCTTCACGAAGGTCGCGCGCACCGCGGGACGCGAGGAGGCGATGAAGCCGGCGTTGTCGCCTTCGCCACCCAGCATGACCAGGGCCTTGATGCCCACGTGGTGGGCGCGCTTGACCATGTATTCCTCGACCGTCATGTCGTAGGGGGCGCCCGGTCCCAGGTCGCGGCGGTCGTGGGCGGTGCCGGCGCCGAGGACGACCTCGCCCGGCTTGCCCTTGGCGCCGCCGCCCGGGCCGATGCGCGCGAAGACGAAGTGGGTCATGGCCGTCATGTCGACGTGCTGCGGCGCCTGGTAGTCGCTGTTGTCCCAGAAGTAGCCGCCGTAGTAGCCCGTCACCCATTTGGCGTCCGGATGCTCGGCCCCGAATGCGTGCCAGGGTGCGCTCATCGCCAGCGAGAGCATGGACATCGCGGCCAGGCGGGTCAGGTTCGTTTTCATGTCGGTTTCCTTTCGTAGTTACTGTAAGGAAACATGCTAGCAGCCCCGGGGCGCGTAAAGATGTCATCGAAATGTAAGACCCCCACGGCTGGGGGGAGCCGCGCGAGCTTCCATGCGGGGAGAATAGTTTCGGGCCCCGGCGCGCGAGAAGCGGGGCGCCGGCCTGAATCCATGGCACACTTCGCCGCCTCGTCATTGCATTGGACCGATCCGTTGAACGCAGCTCCGCTCCCGTCCCCGTTTGTCTCCTGGCTGCTGCGCGCGGCAGCCGTCCTTTGCTGGTGCTGGTCCGCGGGCGCGATGGCCTGCCATTCGGTGGAGCGCGCGGGCATCGCGGCCCAGGGCTTCGATGCCGACCGCCTGTGCCAAGTGCTGCGCGATTTCCAGGCCGGCGAAGCCAATCTGCATGGACTGGTGATCCAGCGCCATGGCGAGCTGGTGGCGGAACGCTACCGCTCCGGCAAGGACCGCTCGGTGTATTCCCTGTTCGCGCGCAGCGTCGATTTCGACGCGCATACCCGCCACGACCTGCGCTCGGTCAGCAAGTCCGTGACCAGCCTGTTGTGGGGCATCGCCCAGGCCGAGCACAAGACGCCGCCGCTCGACGCGCGCGTGCTCGACCTGTTCCCCGAACTGGCGGAGCTCAGGCGCGACGGACGCGAGGCGATCACGGTCGGCCATTTGCTCAGCATGAGCAGCGGGCTTGAATGGAAGGAGCCCTACCAGTACGGGCTCGGCAACGACGAACTGGCGCTGTACTGGCGCGCCTCCCAGGAAAAGGCCGTACTGTCGCGCCCCATGCTGCACCCGCCCGGCGCCCGCTTCCAGTACAGCGGCGGGGCCACCGCGGTGCTGGCCCGGCTGCTCGAACGCGGCGTCGGGATGCCGCTGCCCGAGTATGCGCGCACGCGCCTGTTCGCGCCGCTGGGCATCACCGACTGGGAATGGATGCAGGATCTGCGCGGCCGGCCGCTGGCCTTCGCGGGACTGCGCATGCGGCCGCGCGACCTGGCCAGGATCGGCCAGCTGGTGCTGCAGCGCGGGGAGTGGAACGGCCGCCAGCTGGTGCCGGCGGCGTGGATCGACGACGCGCTGCGTCCGCATGCCGAGATCGGCGACGGGCGCCAGTACGGCTACCAGTGGTGGCTGGGCGCGACCCCGCCCTTGGGCGGCGAGCAGCGCTGGGCGGCCGCCTACGGCAATGGCGGCCAGCGCCTGTTCGTGGCGCCGGGGCTGGACCTGGTGGTGGTGATCACCGCGGGGATGTACAACGAGGACGCGGGCGTGGCGAAGGTGAACCGGATGTTCCAGCAGATCGCCGCCGCCGTCGATCGCTGAGAACGCGTCACCCGTTCTGGGGTTGCAGCACGCGCTCGTGGAGTTCCGGCTCGCCCTCGCGGTACAGCTTGACCACGGTGGAGGTGCGGGTGCCGTAGCTTTCGGACTCGATGCAGACCGGCGACAGCATGCGCTCGACCTCGATCGGCACGCCGGTTTCGGGCAGCCTGAGGTCCGGCGCGCGCGTCGTATCGGCGAGCATCTCGAAGTAGGCGTCTTCCGGCGCGCCCTGGCACAGCAGACTGGCGAATTGCGCCTTGGTGCGCAGCACCTTGGGCCAGGGCGCATCCAGCAGGCTGTTCGAGATGCCGTAGATGCGGCCGGGCTCCAGCGGCTGGCCGTTGCGCGGGTCGGCATGCCCCCGGTTCGAGTACCAGTACAGCGACTCGCGGTCGCCCAGCACCAGGTTGTAGCCGTTGTAGTCGTCCGGGCGCGCCGCCAGCGCCGCCACGTAGTCGGCGGCGCTGATCTCGTCCTTCAGGAAGTCGGCCACCAGCGCGCCGCGGGTGGGCGCGTCCTCGCGCCGCTCGGCGGGAGCGCGGATATTGGTCAAGGCCGCGAAGCGCGGGCCGTTGGGGCCGCGCAGCGACACGCCCATCCAGCTGCCGCCGCCCTGCAGGTCGCGGCCCGCGATTACGTGAGGGTGCTCGGGCCAGGGCGCCGCCGGGGTGGCGGGGCGGTCGTAGAACTCGTCGCGGTTGGCCACCGCGATCACCGGCACGCCGGGGACGACATGCCATGCAAAGACAATCAGGCACATGGGGCTAGATCCGTGAAAACTTCCGCCCGGCGCGGGCCGTCGATATAGGCGTGCAGGCCGGCGGCCTGCGCGGCGTTTTCCAGCTGTTGCGCGAAACCCTCGTCCACCCCCGGATAGACTTCCATCCAGGTCTGCAGGCCATCCTTCGCTCCGGGGCGGCGCTTGAGCTGCACCGGCACGCCATCGCCGCGGGCGAGGCGCTGCTGCATCGCCCGCACCAGCGGGCCGAGGCGCGCGGCGTCGTGTTCACGCACCTTGTAATAGACGTACAGGTCGACCATCGTCAGTCGTCGACGGGATCGAGGCTGTAGGGCATGGGCGCGAAGGCCAGGCGCGGCCCCGCGCTCGAACCCAGGTGCACGGCGTCGTCCAGCGCGGCCAGCTTGATCTCGACCAGGACGTCGGCCCCGCCCAGGCCGTTCGGCGCGGCGTTGACCACCATGCCGCAAGGCTGGTCCGGGTCGGTGCTGGAGAACACCTCGTCGCCGGGGCGGGCGGCGGCGTTGTCCACGCTGGCCAGGGCGGCGCGGCGCTTGATCTTGCCAAGATACTTGGTGCGTGCGACGATCTCCTGGCCGGGGTAGCAGCCTTTCTTGAAATTGACGCCGCCCAGCAGCTCGAGATTCACCATCTGCGGTACGAACTGCTCCTGCGTGGCGGCGGTCACCTGGGGCGCGCCGGCGTGGATCGCGGCCAGCTGCCAAGCCTGGTTGCCGCCCAGGGCCAGCTCGTCCTTGAGCGCGGACAGGGCGGCCAGGCCGTTCTCGGCGCTGGTCAGCCACAGGTAACGCGGCGCCTGGGTTCCTTCGAAGGCGGCGTCGTGCAGGCGGATCACGGTGCCGAAGGCGCCGTCGGCTTTCGACATGGGCGCGGCCGGCAGCGTGCCGGCATGGCGGCTCAGGGCCGCCTCGGCCTTGGCGCCGCCCAGGCCGAGCACCGCCTGGAACGGGGCCTCGTCGGTGGCGTCGCGCAGCTTGGCCTTGGAGCGCAGGACGAACATGCCGAGGCGCTTTTGCAGCGGCGCCTGGATGGCGCGCGGCAGCTGCAGGTAGACGGCTTCGCTGTCGCGCCACATCAGGAAGGTGGCCTGCAGGCGGCCCTTGGGCGTGCAGTAGCCGGCCAGGCGAGCTTCAATCGGGCCGAGATGCTCGACGTCGCTGGTGAGCTGGCCGTGCAGGAAGGAGGCGGCATCGTCGCCGGCGACGGCGATCAGGCCCAGGTCGGTGACGGTGGCGACGAAGCCGGCGGCCAGCTCTTGGGCTGTCAATACATGGCCGAAATCCTCGACCTGGTTCGCCTCGTCGACGTGGAAACGGGCGCCGAGCGCGGAAAGTTGTTCAGTCCAGTGGGTCATAAATCGAATATGATCTTGCAATTAGGCTTTATCATTACGGGCTCATTATAAAGATGTCGGGAAAATCGCGCCGAACGCGGCGCAATACCAAGCAAACGCACATGGCACTCCTCAAAAAACTCATCGTCGCGACCGTCGTCGTATCCATCGGCGCGGTCGGCGCTTTCTCGTGGTGGGCCAAGAACCCCTTGACCACGGCGGAGCCCGCGATCGAATTCACGGTCAATCCCGGCAGCGGCGCGGCCGCCGCCGCCCAGCAGATCGCCAGCGCGGGCGTGCCGCTCAACGGCTACCTGTTCGCGCTGCTGGCGCGGGTGACCGGCCAGGCCGCGAAGATCAAGGCCGGCAGCTATGAACTGAAACCGAACACCTCGCCGCGCCAGCTGCTGTCGCAACTGGTGCGCGGCGAATTCGCGCAGGAAGCGATCACCATCATCGAAGGCTGGACCTTCCGCCAGATGCGCCAGGCCTTGGGCGCGCACGAGCGCCTGAAGCACGACACGGTCAAGCTGTCCGACCAGGAGCTGATGGCCAAGATCTCGACCGAGTACAAGGACCCGGAGGGCCTGTTCTTCCCCGATACCTACTTGTTCGCCAAGGGCTCGTCCGAGCTGGACATCTACAAGAAGGCGCACCAGGCCATGCTGAGCCACCTGAAGACGGCCTGGGAACAGCGCGACCAGAGCCTGCCCTACAAGACCCCCTACGAGGCCTTGATCATGGCCTCGATCGTCGAGAAGGAAACCGGCCAGAAGAGCGAGCGCGGCATGATCGCCGGCGTGTTCGTCAACCGCCTGCGCACCGGCATGCTGCTGCAGACCGACCCGACCGTCATCTACGGCATGGGCGAGCGCTTCGCCGGCCAGATCCGCAAGAAGGACCTGGAAACCGACACGCCCTACAATACCTACACGCGCGGCGGCCTGCCGCCCACGCCGATCGCGCTGCCGGGTATCCAGTCGCTGAACGCGGCCCTGGCGCCGGAAAAGACCCCGGCCCTGTACTTCGTCTCGCGCGGCGACGGCACCAGCCAGTTCTCGGACAACCTGCTGGACCACAACCGCGCCGTGAACCAGTACCAGCGAAAGATCACCCGATGACCGAAGGCGGTACCGTGCAAGGGAAATTCATCAGCTTCGAAGGCATCGACGGCGCCGGCAAATCCACCCACATCGGCTTCGTGGCCGGCTGGCTGGCCGCGCGCGGCAAGGCCGTGGTGTCCACGCGCGAGCCGGGCGGCACCCCGCTGGGCGAGAAGCTGCGCGAGCTGCTGCTGCACGAGAAGATGCACCTGGAGACCGAGGCCCTGCTGATGTTCGCCAGCCGGCGCGAGCATATCGCCCAGGTGATCGCACCGAATCTGGCGCTCGGCAACTGGGTACTGTCGGACCGCTTTACCGACGCCAGCTTCGCCTACCAGAGCGGCGGCCGCGGCCTGGCGCGCGACAAGATGGAAACCCTGGAACACTGGGTGCACCCGGGCCTGCAGCCCGACCTGACGCTGCTGTTCGACGTCCCCCTCGAGGTAGCGCGCGAACGCCTCGACGCCACCCGCACCCTCGACAAATTCGAGCGCGAGCAGGCGGACTTTTTCGAGAAGTGCCGCGGTGAATACCTGCGCCGGGCAGCCGAGTTCCCGCAGCGGATCGTGGTCATCGATTCGACCCGTTCGATCGAGGCGATTCAGGCGCATTTGTCTGAAGTACTGGAGAAATTGTTGTGACGATGTATCCGTGGCAGGAAGCCGCGTGGACGCAGCTGCAGCAGATGCGCGCGCGCATGCCGCACGCCATCCTGTTCCATGGCCCGGCGGGCACCGGCAAGGCCGATTTCCTGGAAACTTTTGCCCAGGCCCTCTTGTGTGAAAACGTGAAGCCGGACGGCCACGCATGCGAGGCATGCGCGTCCTGCGGCTGGTTCGCCCAGCACAACCATCCGGACTACCGGCGCGTGCGTCCGGAAGCGCTGGAAGACGAGCCGTCCGAAGGCGAGGAGGGCGGCGAGGGCGAGCGCAAGGCCAAGGCCAGCAAGCCCTCCAAGGAAATCAAGATCGAGCAGATCCGTTCGCTGGCGGACTTCATGAATATCTCGACTCACCGCCAGGGCTTGCGGGTGGTGGTGCTGTACCCGGCCGAGGCGCTCAACATGCCGGCGTCGAACGCCTTGCTGAAAACCCTGGAAGAGCCGCCGCCGGGCACCGTCTTCCTGCTGGCTTCCAACAGCCTGGACCGCCTGCTGCCGACCATCCTGTCGCGCTGCCGCAAGTTCGCCCTGCCCATGCCGTCGCACGAGGAGGCGCTGGCCTGGCTCAAGGCCCAGGGCCTGGCCGATGCCGACAGCTGGCTGCGCGAGCAGGGCGGCGCGCCGCTGGCCGCGCTGGCCGCGAGCGAAGGGGGCGGGCGCGAAGAGATGGACGCGCTGCTGCACTTCCTGGCTCAGCCTTCGAAGGACGGCGCCCTGCGCACCGCCGAGCGCCTGGCCAAGGGCGAGTTGCCGGCCCTGGTGGCGTGGCTGCAGCGCTGGCTGTACGATGTGTTTTCGTACAAGATGTCCGGCAAGGTCCGCTACTATCCGCGCTACGGACGCGAACTTGCCGCGCTGGCGGGCAAGGTGCACACTGCAAGCCTGATGCGGGCCATCAAGGCCACCAACGAGCGCCGCGCCGTGGCCGAGCACCCGCTGTCGGCAAAATTGTTTGTCGAAGACATGTTGCTTGAGTACACTTCGTGCTGCACCTGAAGAGGTTGATGAAAGGACACCGATGAGCGCCACCCCGACTGACCCGAACGTACCGCAAGCACCGCGGCCGTCCGTGCTGTCGCTGGCCATCAAGGAAAAGGCGGCGCTATACGCCGCCTACATGCCTTTCCTCAAGAATGGCGGCATGTTCGTGCCGACCAACAAGCCCTACAAGATCGGCGACGAGATCTACCTGATCCTGTCGCTGATGGACGACCCGAACAAGTACCCGATCGCCGGCAAGGTGGCCTGGATCACCCCGGCGGGCGCGAACAACAACAAGGCGCAGGGCATCGGCGTGCATTTCCCGGCCGACGAAGCCGGGCAGCGCGCCAAGCTGCGCATCGAGGAAATCCTCGGGGCGGCGCTGCGCTCCTCGCGCGCCACCCATACCCTGTAATTCCCTGACCTTTCCAATAAAGCACTTACGCCGTATGCCGTCCTACGTCCACCGCCTGGCTACCCGCGACGACCTGCCCGCCATCGTCGAGATTTATAACTCCACCATCGCCTCGCGCGAAGTCACCGCCGATACCGAGCCGATCACCGTGCAATCGCGCGAGCAATGGTTCGCCGACCATACGCCGGACCGCCGGCCGCTGTGGGTGATCCACGCCGCCGACGACACGCGCGCGCAACCGGAAGTGCTGGGCTGGCTCTCCTATTCGAATTTCTATGGCCGCCCGGCCTATTCGGGCACGGCCGAGGTGTCGATCTATATCGCCGAGCAGGCCCGCGGCAAGGGCATCGGCAAATACTGCCTGGAGCTGGCGATGGCCTTCGCGCCCGAGGTCAAGGTGCATACCTTGCTCGGCTTTATCTTCGGCCACAATGCGCCCAGCCTGGCACTGTTCCGCAAGTACGGCTTCGATACCTGGGCAAATTTCCCGCGCGTGGCGAACCTGGACGGGATCGAGCGCGACCTGATCATCCTGGGCAAGCGGGTCGCCTGATCCGGAGGCGCGAGCCGGGCGCGGGATGAGCTTCCCGCCGCATCTCGATTAAAATGGCGGGATGTTTATCGATTCCCACTGCCACATCAATTTCCCGGAGCTGGCTGCCCGGATGCCGGAGATCCTGGCCAAGATGGCCGAGAACAAGGTCACGCACGCCCTGTGCGTCTCGGTCGACCTGCCGGATTTCCCCCAGGTGCTCGCCCTGGCCGAGCAATATCCGCATATCTATGCCTCGGTCGGCGTCCATCCCGACTACGAGGACACGCCCGAACCCAGCGTTCAGCAGCTGGTCGAGCTCGCCAATCACCCGAAGATCGTCGCCATCGGCGAAACCGGCCTCGACTACTATCGCCTGGAAGGCGACCTGGAGTGGCAGCGCGAGCGCTTCCGCACCCACATCCGGGCTTCGCGCGAGACCCGCAAGCCGCTGATCATCCACACCCGCGCCGCCAGCGCCGACACCATCCGCATCATGCAGGAAGAGGGCGCCGGCACCGACCAGGGCGGCGTAGCCGGCGTGATGCACTGCTTTACGGAGTCGCTGGAAGTCGCCCAGGCCGCCATGGCCCAGGGCTTCTATATTTCGTTCTCGGGCATCGTCACCTTCAAGAGCGCCAAGGAGCTGCAGGAAGTGGCGCGCGCCGTGCCGCTCGAACGCATGCTGATCGAGACCGATTCGCCTTACCTGGCCCCGGTGCCTTACCGCGGCAAGATGAACGAGCCGGGCTATGTCGCCCACGTGGCCGAGTTCATCGCCACCCTCAAGGGCGTCTCGCTGCGCGACGTGGCCGGGCAGACCACCGAAAACTTCTTTAACCTGTTCCAGACCGCGAAGGCCTGAGCCATGCCATTCTCCCGCCGCGCCTTCGTCCTTGCCGGCCTGCTCGCAGGTGTCGTGTCCAGCGCGCAGGCGGTGCGGCCGCCGACGCCGGAGGAAGTGGCGGCCTTCTTCCGCGCGGTCCAGCTTGACGACCTGAAGACGGTGGAGCGCATGGTGGGCGCCGTGGTCAATGCCAACGAGCGCAATCCTGTCGGCGGCGATACGGCGCTGGTGCTGGCGCTGCGCGAAGACGCGCCCAGGGTGTTCAGTGCGCTGCTGGCGCATCCGGGCACCGACCTCGAGGCCACGGCGGCCAACGGCAACACGGCCCTGATGATGGCCGCCTTCAAGCGCAACAAGAACGCGGTCGAGGCGCTGCTGGACAAGGGCGCCAAGCTGAACCGGCCGGGCTGGACGGCGCTGCACTATGCCGCGGCGGCCGGTGACGACGATATCGCGGAGCTGCTGATCGGGCGCGGGGCCAGGGTCGACGCCGTGTCGCCGCGCCAGAGCGGGGGCTACACACCGCTGATGATGGCCGCGCGTGAAGGGCATGCCTCGACCGCCATGCTGCTGCTCAAGCGTGGCGCCAAGGCAAAACTGAAGAATAACGAGGGCTTGACCGCCGCCCAGATCGCCGAACGGGCAGGCCGAACCGACGTGGTACGGGCGCTCTCGGGCGCCACATCCTGAGCAGCGTCCAGGCGCCGCTGCCGTTTCCGCCGGGAACTAGACGGTAAACACCCCGCAGCTCGGCCCTTCGGCCGCATGCATCCTTATCCATAATGTGCTCACGGTCCACCTCCGTACCAAAGGATAATTATGCTGAACGAACGCGAAATCGAGAGCTGCTACCTGGGGCAGTTCATTCCCGTGCACTACCATCACAACATGCTGATGGACCAGAACCGCATGCACAGCTTCAAGTCCGCCATCCACTACGCGGTCTTCCCCGGCGCCCGCGTGCTGGAACTGGGCGGCGGCACCGGCGTGCTCTCCTTCTTCGCGGCCCAGCAGGCGAGCAAGGTTTATTGCGTCGAATACAATCCGGACATGGTGCGCGAAGCGCGCAAATTCCTGGCGATCAACCCGAACGGCCACAAGGTCGAGGTGGTCCACGCCGACGCCTTCGACTACCTGCCGCCCGAGCCCGTCGACGTCGTGATCTGCGAGATGATCCACGTGGGCATGCTGCGCGAGAAGCAGGTCGAGGTGATCGAATCCTTCAAGCGCCGCTACCTGGCGCGCTTCGGCGGCCCGCTGCCGGTCTTCCTGCCCGAGGCCGTGATCATGGCGGCCCAGCCGGTCCAGCAGGAATACGATTTCGAAGGCTTCCACGCGCCCATCGTACAGTTCCAGGAAACCAACGTGGTCTATCCGGGCACCGTCGAGCTGGCCCAGCCGGCCGTGTACAGCATCATCGACTTCCAGACCCCGGTCGACACCCACATCGGCTTCGAGGGTTCGATGCTGGTCGAGAAGAGCGGCACCCTGAACGCGATGCGCTTCATCACCAAGAACGTGCTGGCGGTGGTGCAGGAGCAGTCGACCACGATCGACTGGCTGAACCACTACATGACCCTGCCGCTGGCCAAGCCGATGCAGGTGCAGGCGGGCGACTTGCTCCGGGTGTCCTTCCATTACCGTGCGGGCGGGTCGATTCCCTCGCTGCAGGCGTCGATCGAGACGCAGGTGGTGAACAGCGAGGCGACGGAGCGGGTGGCGGCGTTTGCCTGATCACTCCTTGCACGCCGCGTAGCTGAAGCCAGCTGTCTGGTGTGCGGCGGACTTGGGTCCCGGCCTGCGCCGGGCCGACGTTCGAGAGTCAACGCTTAGTATTACTCTGCGTGAGCTCCAGCACGCCGTCCCGGCGAAGGCCGGGACCCAAGTTTTTGGCAAACCGCCAACTCCCCGTCATACCGATTACCCTTGCAATTCCACCACTCACCCCGCCTTTTCGACCCCTTATCGCAAGCACGTTGAGCTGCGCACCCTCAGTACATACTCTATCCATGCCGTCTTCTTTCGACATGGAGCGTACAATGCTGAGTTTCCTGGTGTGGCTGATGCTGCTGTTCCTGTGCTGGCCGATCGCGCTGCTGGCCCTGGTGATGTATCCGCTGGTGTGGCTCGTGCTGCTGCCTTTCCGCCTGCTCGGCGTCGGCGTGGAAGCCGTGTTCGAACTGCTGCGCGCCATCGTGCTGCTGCCCGCCAGGGTGCTCGGCTATTCGCCGGGCCGCTGAGCGGCACCCTGTTGAGTGTGGGCCAATTAACAGACGGCCCGGCTTCGATCTTCTACTGTGGAACCGCCCGCTTTCATCCGGAAAGCGGGTTTTGACAAGAGGACAAGACTATGCGCCTGGATATTTACCGCAGAGCAGAACGAGACGGCAAGTACTCGTACCTGGCAGTACCCGAAGCCAAGAATATTCCTGAAGAAGCCACCAACACCGACTGGGAGATCGAAACCCGCGCGTTCGAAGTCGATGATGGCGCCAGCCAGTTGCCGGACTTCGACATCGACAACCTGAGCGGCCAGATCGCCGAAAAAGGTTATGCGATGACGTCGGTGCTGCACTAAACCTAGCGCACTCCGCGCCCGGCCCGCCGGGCCAAGACAGCACGCCGGAGCCCGCGAATTGTCCGGATTCCGGCGTGGTATGTTGCCCCAGAGACACGGCCTGGCCCTCACGGTCAGTGGGCCGTTATGGTATCCTGCGTCCTTGATCAAGCAAGCCAGCCGCAATCCGGCTGAGATGGAGGACGTGATGAAGTGGGCAGTGGTGGGTTTTTATTTCCTCTCGATCCTGCACATCCATTTCCGTGGACGGGTTCGTCTGCCGTTCCGCCGCCAGATCTTCGACCACTCGTCGTTCATGGCGCCCATCAATATCTTCATGCATAAATTCTCGCGGGTACCGGCCACGCCCTATATCCCCGTGAGCGAGTTCCCCGAGCTGCAAAAGCTGCAGGATAACTGGCAGGTGATCCGCGCCGAGGCCGAGAACCTGCTCGCCCTCAAGAAGATCAAGGCGGCCGAGCAGAACGACGACGCCGGCTTCAATTCCTTCTTCAAGAACGGCTGGAAGCGCTTCTACCTGAAATGGTACGACGCCAGCCACCCGTCGGCCGAACGCCTGTGCCCGCAGACCTATGCCCTGCTGCAGTCGATTCCCTCGGTGAAGGCGGCGATGTTCGCCGAACTGCCGCCGGGCGGCAAGCTGAATCCCCACCGCGACCCCTTCGCCGGGTCGATGCGCTATCACCTGGGCTTGGCGACGCCGAACGACGACCGCTGCTTTATCGAGGTCGACGGCGAGCGTCACAGCTGGCGCGACGGCCAGGGCGTCGTCTTCGACGAAACCTATATCCACTGGGCGATCAACGGCAGCGAGAGCGACCGCGTGATCCTGTTCTGCGACGTCGAGCGCCCGATGCGCTTCCGCTGGATGGGCGCCGTCAACCGCTGGCTCGGCCGCACCCTGATGACTGCCGCCGCCTCGCCCAATGAGACAGGCGACCAGGTCGGCCTGGTCAGCAAGCTGTTCCGCATTTCCTTCTACGCCGGCCAGTACCGCCGCCGCTACAAGGCATGGAACAAGACCGCATACAACCTGACCCGTATCGCCCTCGTCGTCGCCCTGGCCGCATTCATCTACTGGATCTGAGCCTTTCAGCGCTTGAAAGCGGGCCGCGGCGACATGACCGCGGCCCGCTTTTTCGTGTCCTGTGCAGTCCTTCATACGGTGAATAGCTGAAGCTATTCGCGCTACATCTCTGTTGTCGTTTCGGCACAGGTCCTTGCTGCCTTCCTCATGTCAGTGTTACCATCCGGAAGCAGAGTTAGCATTAATGCAATATGGGTGGCCGAGCTCCTATTGCGTGCCGGTCCGCCACACCATCCCCTTTACCGTCTCACCACAATCTTCCCATGTCGCTTACGGAACAGCAGCGGATTTCTTACACTAAAACCATCGGAAAAATCTACGTCGAGCTGCTGGGCCGTCCGGTCGATGCCGCCGGACTGGCGGCTGGTCTGGCTCTTTATGAGGAATGGGGCGAGGAATCGACTGCCGGCATGGTGGCGTACGAGGTATGGAAGTCGCCCGAGTTTGCCCGGATGTACGGCTCCATGCTCGGGGGCGACGCGCAGGACGTGGACAAGATCTACCACACCATGTTCGGCCGCGCGCCTAGCGCTCAGGAGACTGCCTATTGCATTGAACGCCTCGACACCGTCTACTGGCTTGGGAACCTGATCAGCGAACTGAGCGCCGGAGCGACTGGGACCGACGCCGCGGTCCTGTCGAATAAAGTCGCGGCCGCGGAGGCGTTCTCGGCCGCCATCGACACGGCGCCCGAGAAAAAGGCGTATGCCGGCTGGGAAGCGCTTGACCTTGGCAAGGCGTATCTCTCGCGTGTTACGGATGCCGCCTCGCTGGCGAAAGCGCTCGCGACGGTGGGCTCGACCGTGAAGAGTCTGCTCGCGATCCGTCCGGACACGCCGCCAAGCGCTTCGATTTCCCTATACGGCACCCCGGAGCTGGGGAAGATGATGTATTCCTACAGCACGCACCACGACATCGATGGTGGCGGTGCGCTCAGCTTCCAATGGTTCGCCAACGGCAATGCGATTCCGGGGGCACAGGGTTGGACCTTGTACATTGATCATTTGCTTGCAGGCTATGACATCAGCGTCCAGATGACCATGACCGACGCTCGCGGTTACACGACCGTTCTCGCCAGCGATACCATCGGGCCCGGGAATAACACAATAAACGGCACTTCCGGCGCGGACCGTCTGGCGGGAGGCGCAGGCGACGACCATTACCGGGTCAATCATGCGGAGGACGCGATCGTCGAGAACGAGGGCGAAGGTATCGACCATGCCGACGTCGACTTCGCCTCCGCCGGGACCTACATCCTGGCGCCGCACGTCGAAAACACCACGATCGTCGCTGTCGGGAACCATGTGGTGAACGTGATCGGCAACGCGCTGGACAACCGCATGCTCGGTAACGGCGCCGTCAACACCCTGACCGGCGGGGCCGGCGATGACTTTCTTGACGGGAAGGGCGGCAAGGACACGCTCGCGGGCGGCGCCGGTAACGATCTCTACGTGACGGACCTGGCTGCGGATACCGTGATCGAAGATGAAAACCAAGGTATCGACACTGTAGAGACGACATCGGTCAGCTACGCGCTGACTGCCAACGTGGAGAACCTGCGCTATGTCGGCGACAAGGCCTTCACCGGCACCGGAAATGGCGAGGCCAATGACATCGCCGGCAGCGATGGCGGCGATAAATTGGCTGGGCTGGCAGGGGCTGACGTCCTGAGGGGAGGCAAAGGTGACGACAGCCTCGATGGTGGTGCTGGCAATGACGTGCTGCAGGGCGGGTCGGGCAATGATACCCTGCTGGGCGGCGACGGCAACGACGAACTGATCGCAGGCGGCGGCAGCGATGTGGCCGACGGCGGCTCGGGCGAGGACACCCTGCTCGTGACCGGCGCATTCACGGATTACACCCGTAGCCGGCCAAGCGCCGGTGACATGGTGCTGGTCCATAAGCTCACTAAAGAAACTCTCACGGTGCGCAATGTCGAGCACGTGATCTTTAACGACACCACCAAGACCATCGATGCCTTGAGGGACAATGTCGCCAGTAGCGGCAATGACGTCCTGACCGGAACCGACGGTGACGACCTGCTCGACGGTGGGCAGGGAGCGGACGCGATGTCGGGCGGGCTGGGGGATGATCGCTACGTGCTCGATGTCGTGGGCGATACCGTTACCGAACAGGAAGACGCCGGCATCGACCGCGTCGACGTCGCTTTCGCCAGCGCGGGCACCTATGTCCTTGGCGACCACGTCGAGCACGCGACCGTGACCGCAAGCAGCAAGATCGCCGTCAACCTGACCGGCAACGGCCTGGCGAACACGCTCGTGGGCAATGCCGCGGCGAACATCCTGATCGGCGGCGCGGGTGACGACCGCCTCAACGGCGGCGCCGGCAAGGACAGCATGACTGGCGGTGAGGGCGACGACGTCTATGTGGTCGACCTGGCGACCGACCTGGTGAACGAGACGGCCGGCGGCGGTCGCGATACGGTGGAAACCGTGCTGACGTCCTACACCCTGGGCCAGCACCTCGACGACCTGGTCTACACCGGCAACAAGGCCTTCACCGGCACCGGCAATGCCGAGAACAACCGGATCGAAGGCGGCATCGGCGCCGACAAGCTGAGCGGCGGCCTGGGCGACGACGTACTGGTCGGCGGCGCCGGCAACGACACCCTGCTCGGCGGCGACGGCCATGACGACCTCGACGCCGGCACCGGCATCGACGTGGTCGACGGCGGCGCCGGCATGGATACCCTGCTGATCGAAGGCAACCTGGAGGACTACCTGCGCCAGCGGCCAAGCCTGACCGACACGGTCCTCGTCAACAAGGCGACCGGCGTCCAGATCACCCTGCGCAATATCGAACGCATCCTTTCCTCGGAAGGCGAGTGGACGCTGGACGAACTTCACGACAATCTCGCCAGCGCCGGCAACGATGCGTTGACCGGCACCAGCGGCGACGATGTGATGGATGGCGGCGCCGGCAGCGACGACATGAAGGGCGGCGCCGGCGACGACCGCTACGTGCTGGACGTCGCGACCGACAAGGTCACCGAGGAGGAAGACGCCGGCATCGATACCGTGCAGATCGCGTTCAAGGCGCCAGGCACCTATGTCCTGGGCGCGAACATCGAGCACGCGGCCGTGATCGCCGCCTCCACCCTGGTGCACCTGACCGGCAACGCCCTCGACAACAAGCTCACCGGCAACGCTGCCGCCAACACCCTGGACGGCGGCCTGGGCGACGACATCCTCGATGGCGGCGCCGGCAAGGACGTCATGATCGGCGGCCTGGGGGACGACACCTATGTGGTCGACATTGCGAGCGACGTCGTGACCGAGCTCGACGGCGCTGGCTACGATAGCGTGCACACTTCCCTCGCCGCCTACACGCTGGGCGCGCAGCTGGAAGCGCTGAAGTACCTGGGCACCAAGGCTTTCGCCGGCACCGGCAACAGCGCAGACAATCGCATCACCGGCGGCGTGGGTAGCGACAAGCTGTCCGGCGGCCTGGGCGACGACCTGCTCGAAGGCGGCGCAGGCAACGACAGCCTGCTCGGCGGCGATGGCGACGACCTGCTCGACGCCGGAACCGGATCGGACACCGTCGACGGCGGCGCCGGCGAGGACCGGCTGCTGGTCCAGGGCAAGCTGGCCGACTACGTGCGCCTGCGCCCGAACGCCACCGACCTGGTGCTGAGCAACCGCGCCACCAGCGAAAGCATCACGCTGCGCGGCGTGGAGTTCGTCGTCTTCGACGACGGCGAGCGCTCCGTGGCGCAGCTGCTGGCGGACCGCGGCACGGGCGGCAACGACATCCTGAGCGGCACCGATGGCGAGGACGTGCTCGACGGCGGCGCCGGCAACGACCGCATGAGCGGGGGGCAGGGCGACGACACCTATATCGTCAACGTTGCAGGCGACACCGTGGTCGAGGAGCAAGACCAGGGCCTGGACCGGGTCGAAGTGGCCTATACCGCCAAGGGCGCCTACGTGCTGCCGTCGAACGTCGAGGATGCGCGCGTCACCGCCGCGGCGACCCTGGCCGTCAACCTGACCGGCAACGCCCTGGCCAATACCCTGACCGGCAACGCGGCGGCCAACATCCTGCTGGGCGGCGCCGGCGCCGACGAGCTGTTCGGCGGCCTGGGCAACGACACCGTGAACGGCGGCGCCGACGGCGACATCCTGAGCGGCGGCGCGGGCAAGGACATCTTCGTGTTCGACAGCGCGACCGGCGTCGACGTGGTGACCGATTTCGCCAGCAATTCGGACAAGATCCGCATCGCCCAAAGCGCCTACCGGATCGGCGACGGCGACGCGGTGCCCGAAGGCGCGCTGGTGCGCGCCGTGCCGGGCGGCTTCGGCGCGAAAGCCGAGCTGGTGATCTTCACGGCGAATATCGTGGGCGAACTGACGGCGGAGGCCGCGGCCCAGGCCATCGGTTCGGCGAGCTCGGCCTACGCCGACGGCGCCCAGGCGCTGTTCGTGGTGGACAACGGCAGCCAGAGCACGGTGTTCCTGTTCAGGTCGGACGGTGCGGACGCCCTCGTGTCGGCGGGCGAGCTGAGCGAGGTGGCGCGCCTGGTCGGGACGCCGGCGGCCACGGTGGCGGACTTCATGTTCTCGTTGTAAACCGCCCGCATCCCGGTCTCACTTAACATCGTTCATCTGCAGGAGCCGTCTTGGAACACGAAAGCCATCACCACCATCATCCGCACGGCCGGCGCGGGTCGAGTGGGTCGAGCTGTCCTACAAGGGCAAGCCGGTTGCGAACCTGGCCGAACTGGGCGCGGCTCGCTGCGACGCCGAGCCGGGCGAATTCTCGGGCATGAATTCGCGCGGCGGCATCGCCAGTTCCCTGGTTCGGCCCGGCGGCTCGCTCGTCATGTTCAGCTGGTCCCAGCCGGCACGCCGGACCCGAAGTTTGCGCTGCCGCACAAGGAGATGAAGAACATCACCTATTCGGCCTGCTATTGCTCGGTGTTCGACGAGTGCCATATCCGCAAGGACGACGACTACAAGCCGCAGCCGTTGGAGCAGTGCACGGCCCCCGCCAAGCCGTCCCGCCCGAGCTTCGGGTAAGCGCCATCCTCCCTCCGATGGTGGATCGGTGCGCAGGGCAAACGTGCTGTCGTTTGTTCAACATTGGCCGTATGCTATCCGTTCTGGCACGACCGACTCATCCAACCGAACGGAGGCAGGACAATGGCAAAGGTACTGGTACTGTATTACTCGACCTACGGTCACATTGAAACGATGGCCAACGCGGTCGCCGAGGGCGCCCGTGCTGCGGGCGCGACGGTCGACGTCAAGCGTGTGCCCGAAACGGTCCCCGACGATATCGCGGCCAAGGCCCATTTCAAGCTGAACCAGCCGGCCCCGATCGCCACTGTGGCCGAGCTCGAGCACTACGACGCCATCATCGTCGGCGCGCCGACCCGCTATGGCCGCATGGTCAGCCAGATGGCGGCCTTCCTTGACCAGACCGGCAGCCTGTGGGCGCGCGGCGCGCTCAACGGCAAGGTCGGCGGCGCCTTCACCTCCACCGCCACCCAGCACGGCGGCCAGGAGGCGACCCTGTTCTCGATCATCACCAACCTGCTGCACTTCGGCATGACCATCGTCGGCCTGCCATACAGCTACCAGGGCCAGATGTCGCTCGACGAGATCGTCGGCGGCAGCCCCTACGGCGCCACCACCATCGCTGGCGGCAAGGGCGAACGCCAGCCCAGCGAGATCGACCTCGGCGGCGCGCGCCACCAGGGCGAACTGATCGCGCGCACGGCGATCAAGCTGTTCGGCTGAGGGCGGGCAGCGGAATCGAGCCCGGTCCGGCAAGGCCGGGCGAAGTTTGGTATTGTCGACGTCTCATCATTTCCTCCCAGCGTGCGACGACCATGACCGATCTTTCCGCCTTCCCGATTGCCGCCAAGTGGCCGGCACAGCACCCCGAACGCCTCCAGCTGTACTCGCTGCCGACGCCCAATGGCGTCAAGGTCTCGATCATGCTGGAAGAGACCGGGTTGCCGTATGAACCGCACAAGGTCAGCTTCGAGACCAACGACCAGCTCTCGCCGGCCTTTCTATCGCTGAATCCGAACAACAAGATCCCGGCCATCATCGACCCTGACGGTCCGGGCGGCAAGCCGCTGCCCTTGTTCGAATCGGGCGCCATCCTGATCTACCTGGCGGAGAAGACCGGCAAGTTCCTGCCCGCCGATCCCGCCGCGCGCTACCAGGCGATCCAGTGGGTGATGTTCCAGATGGGCGGCGTGGGGCCGATGTTCGGGCAGCTGGGCTTCTTCCACAAGTTCGCCGGCCGTGAGTACGAGGACAAGCGCCCGCGCGACCGCTACGTCAGCGAATCAAAGCGCCTGCTGGGCGTGCTCGAGGCGCAGCTGGCGAAGCATGCCTGGATCGCGGGGGAGGAGTACACGATCGCGGATATCGCGACTTTTCCGTGGGTAAACAACCTGGTCGGCTTCTACGATGCGGGCGAGCTGGTGGGCTTCAAGGATTTCCCGCGCGTGCAGGCGGCGCTGGAGCGGTTCCGGGAGCGGCCGGCGGTGATCAAGGGCTTGAAGATCCCCGCGTAGGGTGGACGGCTTCGCCGTCCACGCGGTGATCGTTGGCGGCTCCGTGATCGCGCACGGGCCGGCGGACACTGCTTGAACGCGTGGGCGGGAAACCCGCCCACCCTACAAGTCAAGCGCGTGGTCGCTGTCGGTGGAACACCAGCGGGCTGTACGGCACCGCCGACGGCGGCGGCGACTTCAGGATGCCGGGCTTCATCGCGCCCACGACGTGCATCTCGCAGGGCTTGCAGTCGAAGCGCAGGGTATAGCGCTCGCCGCCGCTGACCAGGGTCATCGGCTCGGCACGCACCTGGCCCTGGACCCCTTGCACGCCCTTGGCCTGCTTCGGGCACAGGTTGAACGAGAAGCGCAGGCAGTGCTTGGTGATCATCAGCGACACCTCGCCCGGCTCTTCGTGCGCCTCGTAGGCGGCGTCGATCAGCTGCACGCCGTGCTTCTGGTAGAAGGCGCGCGCTTTCTCGTTGTAGACGTTGGCCAGGTAGCTCAGCTGGGTTTCGGGATAGGTGGCGCGCGGTTCGAGCGGGGCCTTGCGCGGCGGGCGATCCCAGGCCGCCAGGCGGGCGGCCTCGTGGGCGGCGACGGCGTCGCGGCGCAGCGCGTTGATCGCGCTCGAGGGCACGAACCACGGCTGGCTCAGCTGCAGGTCCACCTGGCCGGCTTCGAACATCGTATTGCCGAGCTTGGCCAGGCTGGTGCGCAGGCCGGCCTCGGCCTGGGCCGCCTGCTGGGCCGGCTCGAGCCCGATCGACGCCACGGCTTCGCTGGCGATGCCGTCCTCGTCGGTGATTGCCAGGCGCAGGCCGCCCGGAACTTCCGACAAGGCCAGGTCGACGCGCACCTTGCGCTCCGAGGATTTCTTGTTCAGCGCTGCTTCCCACTGGTGGTCGCGGTTACGGTGGATCACCGTGCCGACCTTCAGGCCCGCCAGGGTCGCCATGAGCTCGTTCGGGAACACGCGCCAGCGCTGGCCTTCCGCGTCCTCGCCCAGCTTTTCGGCGCGGTTGGCCTGGATGCCGGCGGTCTCGCGCTTGTGCATGTAGTTCAGGCCGTCGCCGTTCGCCATCGGCGCGTCGGTCAGCAGGTCGAAATGGTCGGCGCCGATGCGGGTCACCGTGCCCAGCTGCACGCCCACGTACTTGGGCGAGTCGAAGGCGCCGATGTCGTCCTGGCGGCCTTGGGCGAAGTAGTCGGTGTGGCCGCGGTGGAAGTTCTTGTCGACGTCGGGCGTGAACATCACCCGGGTCTGGCCGCTGGAGGCGCGCGTGAACTCGGTGCGGCGCTCGAGCAGCTGGTCCAGCAGCAAGCGGTAGTGGGCGGTGATGTTCTTCACATAGCCCATGTCCTTGTAGCGGCCTTCGATCTTGAACGAGCGGATGCCGGCGTCGACCAGGGCTTCCAGGTTGGCGCTTTGGTCGTTGTCCTTCATCGACAGCAGGTGTTTTTCATAGGCCACCACGCGGCCCTGGCCGTCGGACAGCGTATAGGGCAGGCGGCAAGCCTGCGAGCAGTCGCCGCGGTTGGCGCTGCGGCCGGTGTCGGCATGCGAGATGTAGCACTGTCCCGAGAAGGCCACGCACAGGGCGCCGTGGATGAAGTATTCGAGCGGGGTGTCGACTTCGGCGCGGATCTTGCGGATCTGTTCGACCGTGAGCTCGCGCGCCAGCACCAGCTGCGAGAAGCCCACGTCGCCCAGGAATTTTGCCTTTTCCACGGTGCGGATGTCGCACTGGGTGCTGGCGTGCAGCTGGATCGGCGGCAGGTCGAGTTCGAGCAGGCCCATGTCCTGGATGATCAGGGCGTCCACGCCGGCCTCGTACAGCTGCCAGATCTGCTTGCGCGCCAGTTCCAGCTCCGCGTCGTGCATGATGGTGTTCATGGTCACGAAGATGCGCGAACGGTAGCGGTGCGCGAACTCGACCAGTGCCGCGATGTCCTCGAGCGGATTGCTGGCGTTGTGGCGGGCGCCGAACGCCGGGCCGCCGATGTAGACCGCGTCGGCGCCGTGGAGGATGGCTTCGCGGCCGATCTCGGCGGTCTTGGCGGGCGAGAGCAGTTCGAGCTGGTGGTCGAGGAGGGACATGAAAATTCCTGTGGGGCGAAGGCCGAAATTATAGTCGGATCGCCGCCCGCCGTCATGCCCGGGGTGTCAGCGTGTTGTCGCCTGTAGCCGTTCCCCGGCGCGCAGCCGGTTGCGGGTGTCCGTCAGGAAAGGATTGTCGCCCCAGCTGGTGCCGTCGAGCAGGCCCTGGGCCTCGCGCTGGTCGCGGCTGGGGAAGCCCTGGGGGAAGCGGCGCAGGATGGCGCCCAGCTGGGCCAGCGCCGGGCCCGTCTGGGGCGTGCCGAGGGCCCACTGGGCCCGGGTCAGGGCCACGCGCAGCAGCCAGGCCAGGGCGCCCTGCGATTCGGCGATCGCCGCCGCCTGCAGCAGTGCGGCCTCGGCCTGGGCTGCGGGACGGCCGGCGGTGCGCATCCACACCGCCTTCTGGCGCGACAGTTCGGCTGCGGCCCAGCCGGCCAGTCCCTGGCCGACGCGGGCGAAATCCGGTGGGCCGGCCAGGCCGGGCAGGATGGTAAAGATGGTTTCCGCCTGCGGGCCGGGCTGCAGGATACCGGTGCTGCCGCTGGGACATTGGCCGGCGCTGAGTGCACGGTAATGCGCGGCCCAGGATTGCCAATGCTTCAAGCCATGCAGTTGCGAGCGCTCACACAGCACGCCGGTGAAGTAGGCGGCAGCCCTCGCATCCCCATTCCAGAAGGCAATCGGCACGGCCGCCACGGCGAGGGCCATGCAGATCGAGGCCGGATGGTCGATTTCCTGGGCGCGATCGACGGCTTCCGAGGCCAGCGCGGCCGCTTCCTCAGAATGGCCGGCCAGCCAGCGGATGCGCGCCAGGATGGCGCTGGCGGCGGCCTGGCCGTCGAACTGGATCGCGCTGCCGCTGGGGCCCTGCTGGGGCACGCGCGGCAGGCGGTAGACGCGTTCGGCATGGAAGCGCGCCTGGCGCTGGTCGCCGTGGAAGTGCAGGGTGGCCGCCATGATGCGGTCGTGGATGTAGTGGGCCTCGGGATCCTGCTCGCGCTTGCGGTAGGGGGCGAAGGCGTGGCCGAGGGCGATCGCCTGCGGATACTCGCCCTGCAGCAGGTGATTCAGGCACAGGCCGCTGAAAGTGCGGGCGCGCTGACCGCTGTCGCCGTGTTCGCGCGCCAGGACGTAGGCGCGCGAGAACGCGGCGGCCACCTGCTCGGATGGGCGGTCGAGATGGACCAGGGCGCCGCCCAGGCTGGCCTGGAGCGCCAGCTCGGTGGCCGGGTCGCGGGCGTGCGGAAGGGCGCGCAGGATCTGGACGCGCTGCTCGTCCAGCATCGAGGACTCGCTCCACAGCAGGGTCGCGGCGGCGGCCAGGCGCACGCCCAGGCCGCTGTCGCCGCCAGGGCCGAAGCACCAGTCGAGCGCCGCCCGCACATCGGCCAGGCGGCCGCCGTAGCGCGCCAGCCAGCGCGCCGCGTCGAGTGTCTGGCGCGCCACGCGCGCTTCGGTCATCAGCGCCAGGCAGCGCGCCGCATGGGCTTGCTTGACGCTGGACAATTCGGACTCGCGGGCCAGCAGCCCGGCGGCATGCAGGCGGGTGGTCTCGAGCATGCGGTAGCCGACATCGGCGCCGTCGTAGTCGCACACCAGCAGCGAACGCGCGGCCAGGTTGTACAGGATGGCCGGCTCGAAGGCGCCGTCGGCATCCTGCCACAGGGCGCGCGCGCAGTCGGCCGTGAAGGCGCCGCGATAGACCGACAGGCGGCGCAAGAGGCGCTGGTCCGGCGGCGCCAGCAGGGCCCAGCTCCAGTCCAGCACCTCGCGCATCGACTGGTGGCGCGCTTCGCCGCCGGGTCGGCTGCGCGACAGCAGGGCGAGCGAATCGCCCAATCCGGAGGCGACGCCGTGCAGGCCCAGCATCGGCACCCGCGCCGCTGCCAGTTCGATCGCCAGCGGCAGGCCGTCCAGGCGGCGGCAGATCTCGGCCATCAGGCTCAGTTCCTGGCCGCCGAGGCGGGCAGGATCGAGGGCGCCGGCCGCGCACTGGGCGAACAGCGCGAGCGCGCCATAGGCCTGGAGAGCATCGGGCCCGAGCGGCGCATCCGGCGCCGGCAGCGCGAGCGGCCCCAGCGAGTGCACCCGTTCGCCCGCCACGCCGAGGGCTTCGCGGCTGGTGACGAGGATCTTCAGGCCGGGCGCCGCCGCGCACAAGCCTTCGGCCAGGCGCGCCGGCGCGACGCCCAGGTGTTCGCAGCTGTCGAGGATCAGCAGCAGGCGGCGTCCGCGCAGCTGGGCCAGGATGGCGTCATAAGGGGGCTGGGCCGGCAATTGCAGGGCCGCCGCCAGGGCGTCGGCGACGAGCGCGGGACTGGTGACGGCCCCTAGTTCGACCAGGCAGGCGCCATCCGGGAAGTGCGGCGCCAACTGGCGCGCGGCGGCGACTGCAAGCGCCGTCTTGCCCACGCCGCCCGGGCCGACGACGCTCAGCAGGCGGACTTCGGCCAGTCCGGCGCACACCGCCGCCAGAGCGTCTTCACGGCCGACCAGGCGCGAACCCAGGCGGGATTCGAGCCGGGCGGGCGCGGAAAGAGGAGTGACGCGCGCAGGTGCCGCGCCGCCGGTGGCGACGGGGCCGACGAAGCTGTAGCCGCGTCCGGCAACATTGTCGATGTAGCGCACGCCGTCGCCGTCCTTCTCCAGGACCTTGCGCAGCGCACTGATATGGACCCGCAGGTTCGACTCCTCGACGCAGGTGCGCGGCCAGGCGCGCGCCATCAGTTCTTCCTTGCCGACGATGGCGCCGGCGCGCTCGAGCAGCAGGGTCAGGACGTCGAACGCCCGGCTGCCGATCTGGACCGGCTCGCCATTCCTCAGCAGCAGCCGGCGTACCGGATGCAGCTCGAACGGCCCGAACGTGAACGCGGAAGGGGCGGGGTTCATGCGGTGTCTGTCATGCAGGGCTGGGTGGGCACGGGCAGGGCTTTCGTGTCATGGCCTTTATGAACTTGCAACAGTTTAGCGCAAGCGCGGGTGCTTGCTGTGCATTTCATACAACGTCAATACGGGATCTTGCACGCATTGTTATTGAAAATTCTTTCACGAACCTTTCAAGCCTCAACAATTTTCATCCGCCACGCATGAAAACAGCCGGGCAAAGCTGTTGACCTCACTATGTTAGCGCAAACCTCAGCCTCAAGAAATCGATTTCTCAGCGCACGCCCGTGCAGCGGCCGGCCGAGTGGTCACGAGTGTTTGGCAGGCTGCAACTGTGCTAACATACCGCAAACACCAAGACCAGGGAAATCCGCCAGCCATGACCAAATCCAAACTCGAAGCCATCCGGGAAGCCATGGAAGGCGGCAAACCGACCATGGTCGACGTCGCCAAGCTGGCTGGGGTGTCGGCGATGACGGTATCGCGGGTCATGAACGGCAAGGGCCTGGTGCGCGAAAGCACGCGCCGCAAGGTCGCCGAGGCTGTCGCGGCGCTGAACTACACGCCCAACCAGGAAGCGCGCAACCTGGCCGGGTCCAAGCCTATTCGCGTCGGTTTCTTGTACAGCAACCCGAGCGCCGCCTACCTGAGCGAGTTCCTGGTCGGCTTGCTGACCCAGTCGGGCCTGAACAACGTCCAGCTGTTCGTGGAAAAATGCGAGGCCGGGGCCCAGGAAGCCGAGCAGACCCAGCGCCTGATCGAGAATGGCCTGGACGGCATCATCCTGCCGCCGCCCCTGTGCGACAGCGTTTCGGTCCTGCGCTGCATTAACGACGCCGGCATTCCGGCCGTGGTGGTGGCCTGCGGCCTTCCGGACGCGCAGGTGGGCGCGGTCAGCATCGACGACTACGACGCCGCCTACCGCATGACGCGCCACCTGATCACCCTGGGCCACCAGCGCATCGGCTTCATCCTGGGCCACCCGAACCAGACCGCCAGCGCGCGCCGCCTGGCCGGCTACCGCGCGGCCATCGCGGAGAAGGGCGCCGACGCGGGCGAGGAGCTGGTAGTGCCGGGCATGTTCACCTACCGCTCCGGGCTGGACGCGGCCGAAACCCTGCTGTCCCTGGCCGAGCGCCCGACCGCGATCTTCGCCAGCAACGACGACATGGCCGCGGCCACCGTCGCCGTGGCGCACCGCCTGGGCCTGGACGTGCCGGGCGACCTGACCGTGACCGGTTTCGACGATACCGCGCTGGCCACCACCATCTGGCCCGAACTGACCACCGTGCGCCAGCCCATCGCGGGCATGGCGCGCGAAGCGGTGCAGTCGCTGGTGCGGCGCGTGCGCGCCCTGCGCGAGGGCGAGGACGCCGCGCCCGAACAGATCACCATGGATTCGGAGCTGGTGCGCCGCCAGTCCGACGCCGCCCCGCGCACCCGTCCGCCTGCGCGTCTGCCGCAGTCGGCTTCCAAGCGCAGCTACGCCAGCTGAAGACCCAAGGTCCCGCCGCCAAGGGCGGCAGCCTGCCTTGCTCCGGCTGACTCGGCACCTCTAACTAAGAACCGCCGCGCCGGCGAAGGCCGGTGTCCAAGTTCGTGGCACACCAGCGGTGCCGACCATGGATTGCTCACGCCGTCATCCCCACTCCCGCGCAAGCCGGATTTCCACCGCGTCGCCCCCGCGTGACAGCTAGCCTCGAATAATCGATTGACAATCCTCGCACCCGGTATGTAGACTGCAATGGTTGCGGTAACATTTTAGGTTAATCGAATGTTTCGGTCGCAACGCATAACGAATAACGAAGGAGACAAGCATGCTTCACCACGGCCGCCCGCGCTCGCGCGCCCGCCCTGATCGGCCTGCGCCGGTGATGCAGGTCTTCATTCCCGAATAAAGCCATCGTCCAGGCAGGCCGGCCCCGCCTTGGGCCGTCCTGGCGGCAACCCACAACGAGAGAACCCATGACAGCTTTCCAAGCCAACCTGTTGCCCGATGACGCCGAGCGTGCGCTGCTGGTCGGCCGCGTGTGGCGCCCGGCGCCGGTCGACGGCCCGGCCGTGGTCGCCGTGCGCGGCGGCCGCCTGATCGACATCACGACCCACGCGGCGACGGTGGCCGACTTGTTCGAGCTGGGCCGCTCCGGCCTGCTGGCCCTGGTGCGCAGCGCCGAGGGCGAGGACCTGGGCCCGGCCCAGGACCTGCTCGAGGCCGCCATGCGCGGCGAGGCCGGTCCGGGCGGACTGCGCCTGCTCGCACCCTGCGACCTGCAGGCGATCAAGGCCTGCGGCGTGACCTTCGCCGTCAGCCTGCTCGAACGCGTGATCGAAGAGCAGGCCAAGGGCGATCCGGGCCGCGCCGGCGCGCTGCGCCAGCAGCTGCGCGACGCCATCGGCACCGACCTGTCGGAGATCGTTCCCGGCTCCGAGGCCGCGATGCGCCTGAAGGCCGAGCTGGCCGGGCGCGGCCTGTGGTCGCAGTACATGGAAGTGGGCATCGGCCCGGACGCCGAAGTCTTCACCAAGTCGCAGCCGATGTCGGCGGTCGGCCATGGCGCCCAGGTCGGCCTGCATCCAAGCTCGCGCTGGAACAATCCCGAGCCGGAAATCGTGCTGGCCGTGAACAGCCGTGCCGAAGCGCTCGGCGCGACCCTCGGCAACGACGTCAACCTGCGCGACATCGAGGGCCGCAGCGCGCTCCTGCTGGGCAAGGCCAAGGACAACAATGCCTCCTGCGCGATCGGCCCCTTCATCCGCCTGTTCGACGGCGATTTCGGCATCGACACGGTGCGCGAGCTCGAGGTGCGCATGCTGATCGAGGGCGCCGACGACGGCTTCGAGCTCGAAGGGCGCAGCCGCATGCGCGAGATCAGCCGCGATCCGCTCGACCTGGTCGCCCAGACCTGCGGCGCCCACCACCAGTATCCGGACGGCTTCATGCTCTTCCTGGGCACGATGTTCTCGCCGATCAAGGACCGCGATGCGGAGGGCGGCGGCTTCACCCATCACGCGGGCGACCGCGTCAGCATTTCCACCCCCTCGCTCGGCGCACTGGTGAACACCGTGGGCCGCAGCGACGAGATCGCGCCCTGGACCTTCGGCGTGCGCGCCCTGTACCGCAACCTGGCGCGGCGCGGCCTTTCGGCCGCCGGCCTTGGCGCCTGATCGCGCAAACCATCAAGACTAGCGAGTCCAACATGCCTCACACACAACAAGAACCCTTCGTCTACGCGAGCTACCCTGATCTGGCCGGCAAGCGCGTCGTCATCACCGGCGGCGGCACCGGCATCGGCAGCGAGCTCGTGACCGCGTTTGCCGGGCAGGGCGCGCGGGTCTGGTTCCTCGACATCGCCGCCGAGGCCTCGCGCGCGCTGGCCGAGTCGCTGGCGGGCGCCATTCACCCGCCGCGCTTCGTCCACTGCGACCTGACCGACCTGGGCGCGCTGGCCGCGGCCTTCGCCGGCATCGAAAGCGAGGCCGGCGGGGTCGATATCCTGCTCAATAATGCGGCCAACGACGATCGCCACGAGATCGACGACGTGACCCCGGAGTATTGGGAAAACCGGATGGCGGTCAACCTGCGCCACCAGTTCTTCTGCGCCCAGTCGGCGGTACGCATGATGCGCAAGAACGGCAAGGGCGGCGTGATCCTGAACTTCGGCTCGATCTCCTGGCACCTGGCCTCCTCGCAGCTCTCGCTCTACATGACCGCCAAGGCGGCCATCGAAGGCTTGAGCCGCGGCATGGCGCGCGACCTGGGCGGCGACGACATTCGCGTCAACTCGGTCATCCCGGGCGCGGTTCGGACGCCGCGCCAGCAGGCGCTGTGGCATACGCCGGAAGAAGAAGCGCGCATCCTGGCCGGCCAGTGCCTGCGCGAGCGGGTCGAGATGCAGGACGTGGCGGCGCTGTCGCTGTTCCTGGCCTCGAACAACGCGCGCCGCTGCAGCGGCCGCGAATACTTCGTCGACGCGGGCTGGTACGGCGCATGAATCTCACGATGAACGCGGTACTGGACGCCAGCCCGCGCTGCCTGTGGGAAGCCGGGGCCGTGCTGGGCGAAGGCGTGCTGTGGGATGCCGCGCGCGGCCTGGTCTGGTTCGTCGACATCAAGGGGCGCCGCATCCACCGCTGCGACGCCGATGGCGGCGATCGCCGCAGCTGGGATGCGCCCGGCCAGGTCAGCTTCATCGTGCCGGCCGAGGATGGCGCGATGGTCTGTTCGCTCGAGGACGGCCTGTATCTCTTCATCGAGGAAACCGGCGCTTTCGCGCCGCTGGTGAGCGTCGAAGCCGACGTCCCCGGCAACCGCTTCAACGACGGCCACGTCGACGCCGCAGGCCGTTTGTGGTTCGGGTCGATGGACGACGCCGAGGAAGCGCCGACCGGCGCGCTGTACCGCTTCGACGGCGCCCAGGTCTCCGCCATGGACGAGGGCTATGTCATCACCAACGGCCCGGCCTTGAGCCCGGACGGACGCACCTTGTACCACACGGACACCCTGGACAAGCGGGTTTACGCCTTCGACGTGCTGGAGGACGGCGGCCTGGCGCGCAAGCGCGTCTTCGTCGAGCTGGCGGGCGGCGGCTACCCGGATGGCATGGCGGTCGACAGCGAGGGCGCCGTCTGGATCGCCACTTTCGGCGGCTGGCGCATCGAGCGCTACGACCCGCAAGGGCGCAAGCTGGGCGAAGTACGCTTCCCCTGCGCGAACATCACCAAGCTGGCCTTCGGCGGCGAGGACCTGCGCACCGTGTACGCCACCAGCGCGCGCAAGGGCCTGTCGCCCGCGGAGCTGGCGGCCCAGCCGCTGGCGGGCAGCCTGTTCACCTTCCGCGCCGACGCGCCGGGACTGCCGCAGCATACGCTGCGCCTGCAGGAGTAAGGACATCATGAATTCGATCAACGCTTCGACCAACGACAAGCGCCGCTTCCGGTCCCAGGACTGGTTCGACAACCCGGAACGCATCGACATGACCGCGCTCTATCTCGAGCGCTTCATGAACTACGGGATCACGCCCGAGGAGCTGCGCTCGGGCAAACCGATCATCGGCATCGCCCAGAGCGGCAGCGACATCTCGCCCTGCAACCGCATCCACCTGGAGCTGGCCAAGCGGGTGCGCGACGGCATCCGCGACGCCGGCGGCATCCCGATGGAGTTCCCGCTGCATCCGATCTTCGAGAACTGCCGCCGCCCGACCGCGGCCCTGGACCGCAACCTGGCCTACCTCGGCCTGGTCGAAATCCTGCACGGCTACCCGATCGACGCAGTGGTCCTGACCACCGGCTGCGACAAGACCACCCCGGCCCAGCTGATGGCCGCCGCCACCGTCGACATCCCGGCCATCGTGCTGTCCGGCGGACCGATGCTGGACGGCTGGTTCGAGGGCGAACTGGTGGGTTCGGGCGCGGCGATCTGGAAGGGCCGCCGGCTACTGGCCGCGGGCGAGATCGACGAGGACAAGTTCCTGAAAATCGCCACCGCTTCCGCGCCGTCCGCCGGCCATTGCAACACCATGGGCACCGCCTCGACCATGAACGCGGTCGCCGAGGCGCTCGGCATGTCGCTCACCGGTTGCTCGGCGATTCCGGCGCCTTACCGCGAACGCGGGCAGATGGCCTACGAGACCGGCCGGCGCATCGTCGGCATGGCCCATGAGGACCTGCGTCCCTCGGCTATCCTGACCCGCGACGCCTTCCTGGATGCGATCGTGGTCAACGCCGCCATCGGCGGCTCCAGCAACGCCCAGCCGCACATCGTGGCGATGGCGCGCCACGCCGGGGTCGAGATCACGCCGGAGGACTGGATGCGCTACGGCTACGAGGTCCCGCTGCTGCTCAACATGCAGCCTGCGGGCCAGTACCTGGGCGAACGTTTCCAGCGCGCGGGCGGCGTGCCGGCCGTGATGTGGGAGCTGGAGGGGGCGGGCCTGCTGCGCTCCAGCCGTCCCACCGTGACCGGCGCCAGCATGAAGGCCAACCTCGAGGGGCGCGAAAGCGCGGACCGCGAGATGATCAAGCCTTTCGCCGCGCCGCTCAAGCACAACGCCGGCTTCATGGTCCTGAAGGGGAACCTGTTCGATTTCGCCATCATGAAGACCAGCGTGATCTCGGAAGCCTTCCGCGCACGCTACCTGTCGGAGCCGGGCAGCGAAAACGCCTTCGAATGCCGTGTCGTCGTGTTCGACGGTTCGGACGACTACCACCACCGCATCAACGATCCGGCCCTGGAGATCGACGAGCGTACCATGCTGGTGATACGTGGTTCCGGCCCGGTCGGCTGGCCCGGCTCGGCCGAGGTGGTCAACATGCAGCCGCCCGACGCGCTGATCAAGAAGGGCATCAAGGCGCTGCCGACCCTGGGGGACGGGCGGCAGTCGGGCACCTCGGACAGCCCCTCGATCCTGAATGCCTCGCCCGAGAGCGCAGCGGGCGGCAACTTGGCGCTGTTGCGTACCGGCGACGTGGTGCGGGTCGACCTGAACCTTGGGCGCTGCGACGTGCTGCTGGCGGACGAGGAGCTGGCGCGCCGCCGCCAGGACGCGCCGCCCCCGATTCCGCCCAACCAGACGCCCTGGCAGCAGATCTACCGGGCCACGGTGGGCCAGCTGCACACCGGCGCCTGCATGGAACTGGCCCTGGAGTACCGCGGCGTTGGCCACGACATGCCGCGCCATAACCATTAAGGAAGCACTGATTTATTCATGGCGGCGGCCTCGGCCACGAGAAAATGCGCCCAGCGGCGTTGCAAATCCTCGCGATACCACGGGGTATCGCTCCGGTTTGCGCCTTGCCGGGCACATTTTTCGTGACCGATTCCTGCACGCCAGAATAAATCAGTGCTTCCTCAATGGGCAAAACCTCGTTGAGGTAGCGTTATCACGGTTTTTTGAGCAGAATAGCAAGGCTGCGGCGAGGCTGGACCGCCGCGGCGACAACGAGAACCAACAGGAGACGTAAATGAACAAAATGATCACGGCCGTCGGCCTCGCCTGCGCGATGCTGTTTTCCGCCGGCGCCGCCCACGCGGACGCCAAGAACCCGAAAATCGGCTTCTCGATCGACGACCTGCGGCTGGAGCGCTGGACGCGCGACCGCGACTACTTCACCCAGGCCGCCGAAAAGCTCGGCGCCAAGGTGTACGTACAATCCGCCGACGCCAGCGAGCAGCGCCAGATCGCCCAGATCGAGAACCTGATCTCGCGCGGCGTCGACGTGCTGGTGATCGTTCCCTACAACGCGACGGTGCTGAACAACGCCATTCGCGAAGCCAAGAAGGCCAAGATCAAGGTGCTGTCCTATGACCGCCTGATCCTGAACGCCGATATCGACGCCTACATCTCGTTCGACAACAAGACCGTGGGCGAGCTCCAGGCCCAGTCGCTGGTCCAGCTCAAGCCGAAGGGCAACTACTACCTGCTGGGCGGCGCGCCGACCGACAACAACGCCAAGATGCTGCGCGAGGGCCAGCTCAAGGTCCTGAAACCCCTGATCGACAAGGGCGACATCAAGGTGGTCGGCCAGCAGTGGGTCAAGGACTGGAGCCCGTCCGAGGCCATGGCCATCGTCGAGAACGCGCTGACCGCCAACGGCAACAAGATCGACGCCGTGGTCGCCTCCAACGACGCCACCGCCGGCGGCGCGATCCAGGCGCTGGCTTCGCAGAAGCTGGCCGGCAAGGTGGCCGTCTCCGGCCAGGACGCGGACCTGGCCGCGGTGCGCCGCGTGATGGCGGGCACCCAGTCGATGACCGTCTACAAGCCGCTCAAGGAGATCGCCTCGCAAGCCGCGCGCTTGTCGGTGCAGCTGGCGCGCAACGAGAAGCCGGCCTACAACGCCAAGCTGGCCAACGGCGTCAAGCAGGTCGACACCATCCTGCTCAAGCCGGTCCTGCTGAACAAGGCCAACGTCGACCTCTTGGTCAAGGACGGCTTCTACACCCAGTCTCAGCTGGCCGGGAAGTAAGCATGCGGCCTGCCTCCGGGCGGGCGTGGGGCGGGCGAGTGCCAGGCGGGGGCCCACAGCCACTGTCCGGCCCTTGCCGCGCCCGACAATTCCAACGTAGCGAACAAAAGTGCCCGAATGTCCGCCTATCTGCTTGAAATGAAGGGAATCGCCAAGCGATTCGACGGTGTGCCCGCGCTCGACGGGATCGACCTGGCGATTCGCCCGGGCGAATGCATCGGCCTGTGCGGCGAGAACGGCGCCGGCAAATCCACCCTGATGAAGGTGCTGTCGGCGGTCTACCCGCACGGCAGCTGGGACGGCGAGATCCTGTTCGACGGCCAGCCGCTGCGTGCGCGCTCGGTGCGCGAGACCGAGGACGCCGGCATCATCATCATCCACCAGGAGCTGATGCTCGTGCCCGAGCTGTCGGTGGCCGAGAACATCTTCCTGGGGAACGAACCGACCCTGCCTGGCGGGCGCCTGAACTATCCGGCCATGAACCGGCGCGCCGAGGAGATCCTGCGCGAGCTGAAGCTTCCCGACGTCAATGTGGTGCTGCCGGTGAAGAACTACGGCGGCGGCCACCAGCAGCTGATCGAGATCGGCAAGGCTCTGAACAAGAACGCCCGCCTGCTGATCCTGGACGAGCCTTCGGCTTCCCTGACGGCCAGCGAAATCGAAGTGCTGCTCGAGATCATCCGCGACCTCAAGGCCAAGGGCGTGGCCTGCGTCTACATCTCGCACAAGCTCGAGGAAGTGGCCGCGATCTGCGACACCATCGTGGTCATCCGCGACGGCAAGCACATCGCCACCACCCCGATGCCCGAGATGAGCGTCGACCGCATCATCGCCCAGATGTGCGGCCGCGAGCTGAACCAGCTCTACCCCTCGCTGCCGCACCCCGTCGGCGAGGTGGTCATGGAAGCCCGCCACATCACCTGCTGGGACCCGGACCAGCCGCAGCGCAAGAAGGTCGACAACGTTTCCTTCCAGCTGCGCCGTGGCGAGATCCTGGGCATTGCGGGCATCGTCGGGGCAGGGCGCACGGAGCTGGTGACCGCCCTGTTCGGTTCCTACCCGGGCGAGTACGCGGGCGAGGTCTGGCTCGAAGGCGAGCGCGTGGACACGTCCGAGCCCTTGAAGGCGATACGCGCCGGTTTCGCCCTGGTGCCTGAAGACCGCAAGCACCATGGCATCGTACGCGACCTGTCGGTGGGCGAGAACATCACGCTCTCGGTCCTGGGGCGCTATTCGCAGCTGAGCCGCATCGACGACAACCTGGAATCGCGCGAGATCGCCGACCAGATCCGCCGCCTGGCGCTCAAGACGGCCAGCCCGGCCCTGCCGATCACGGCGCTCTCCGGCGGCAACCAGCAGAAGGCCGTGCTGGCCAAGATGCTGCTGACCAATCCCAAGGTGCTGATCCTGGACGAACCGACCCGTGGCGTCGACGTCGGCGCCAAGTTCGAGATCTACAAGCTGATGCTGGAGCTGGCCGCGCAGGGCATCGCCATTATCATGGTCTCGTCCGAGCTGGCTGAAGTGCTGGGTGTCTCGGACCGCGTGCTGGTCATGGGCGAAGGCAAGCTGCGCGGCGACTTCGTCAACCAGGGACTGACCCAGGAAATGGTGCTTGCCGCCGCGCTTGGCCAGTCCGCACCGGCCGCCCTCGTTTAACCTTTTTTATCGAACGATCATGAAAATCGATTCCATCCCCGCGCCCGTCCAGGCGCCCCGGCAGTCCGCCGCAGCGCCGGGCATCAGCTTCAAGCAGATCTTCACCCAGTACAAGATCCTGGCCCTGCTGGTCGCCATCGCCCTGATCTGGGCCTTCTTCAGCTGGAAGACCGACGGCGGATTCACCTCCGCGCGCAACCTGTCGAACCTGATGCGCCAGATGTCGATCACCGGCATCCTGGCCTGCGGCATGGTGTTCGTCATCATCGCGGGCGAGATCGATCTGTCGGTCGGCTCGCTGCTAGGGCTGCTCGGCGGGCTCGCGGCCGTGCTCGACGTCACCCATGGCATGCCCTTGCCGCTGTCGATCGCCGTGGTGCTCGGCGCCGGCCTGATGCTGGGCTTCCTGAACGGCTTCCTCACGGCCTATGCGGGCATACCGTCCTTCATTGTCGGCCTGGGAGGGATGCTGGCCTACCGCGGCGTGGTGCTGGGCCTGACCGACGGCGCCACGGTGGCGCCGGTGTCGCCGCAGATGGAGCAGCTGGGCCAGGCCTACCTGCCGCCCAGCCTCGGCATCGCCCTGGGCGTGGGCCTGTTTGTACTGGCCGGCGTGCTTGCATGGCGCCAGCGCGCCAGCCAGGCCAGGCACAACCTGCCGGTGATCGCGCTGTGGCGCTCGGTGTTCCGCGTGGCCCTGGTCGGCCTGGTCCTGGCGGGATTGATCTCGACCTTCAACAGCTATGAAGGCATTCCGCTGCCGGTGCTGATCCTGCTGGTGCTGCTGGGCGTGTTCAGCTACATCGCCAGGCAGACCGTGTTCGGCCGCCGTATCTATGCGGTGGGCAGCAATATGGAAGCCACCCGGCTGTCGGGCATCAACGTCAAGGCCGTCAAGCTGTGGATCTTCGGCCTGATGGGCCTGATGTGCGCGCTGGCGGGCCTGATCAACACGGCGCGTCTGGCGGCAGGCTCCCCTTCGGCCGGGGTGTCGGGCGAACTGGACGTGATCGCGGCCTGCTTCATCGGCGGCACCTCGATGCGCGGCGGCGCCGGCACCGTGCATGGCGCGCTGGTGGGCGCGCTGGTAATGGCGAGCCTGGACAACGGGATGTCGATGCTCGACGTCGACACCTACTGGCAGATGATCGTCAAGGGGCTGATCCTGACCTTGGCTGTGTGGATGGATGTGGTGACGCGCAGCGGGCGGCGCTAGTATTCGGACTGCTCCATCGAGGAAGCCGGCCAGTGGCCGGCTTTTTTTATCGATGCGCTGGCTGTAGGGTGGACGGCTCCGCCGTCCACGCGTTCAACGCACGCTTGCGCGGCCGATTCAAGGCTGGTTGAACGCGTGGACGGGAGACCCGTCCACCCTACGGGCTATCGGACGGTCAGCGTTCCATCCACCACACGCGCCAGACCCAGCGGATTCCCATCACGCAGCGCCTCCGGCAGCAGCCCGGCCGGCACGTCCTGGTAGCACACCGGCCGCAGGAAGCGCTCGATCGCGGTGGCGCCGACCGAGGTCGAGCGGCTGTCCGAGGTGGCCGGGAAGGGGCCGCCATGCACCATGGCGTGCGCCACCTCGACCCCGGTCGGGAAGCCGTTGAACAGGATGCGGCCGACTTTGCGCTCCAGCAGCGGCAACAGGGAGGCGGCGGTACCGTGGTCGGCGTCGGTCGCATGCACGGTGGCGGTCAGCTGGCCTTCCAGGTGGCGCGTCACGGCCAGCATCTCGGCCTCGTCGCGGCAGGCGATGATCACCGAGGTCGGCCCGAAGATCTCTTCTTCCAGCGCCGGATCGGCCAGGTAGGTGGCCGCGTCGCACTGGTACAGGGCGGCCCGCGCGGCGCAGCCGGCGCCCTCGGCGCTGCCCTGCGCCACCAGCTCGACGCCCTCCAGGCCGGAACGGCGCCCGATGGCGTGCACATAGGCTTGGTGGATGCCGGCGGTCAGCATGGTGCCCGCCGTCTTGGCTTGCAGGGCATCCACGGCGGCGGCGCGGAAGGCGTTCAGCTGCGGGCCGGCCAGCGCGACCACGAGGCCGGGATTGGTGCAGAACTGGCCCACGCCCAGGGTGAGCGAATCGATGAAGCCGGACGCCAGCTTGGCGCCGCCCGCGGCGAGCGCGCCGGGCAGCAGGAATACCGGATTGATGCTGCTCATCTCCGCATACACCGGGATCGGGATCGGACGGCTGTTCGCGATGCGCACCAGGGCCAGGCCGCCCTGGCGCGAGCCGGTGAAGCCGACCGCCTGGATGGCCGGATGGCCGACCAGGTCCTGGCCGATCTGGTTGCCTTCGCCGATCACCATCGAGAACACGCCATCCGGCATGCCGCATTCGATCGCGGCCTGCTGCACCGCCTTCGCCACCAGTTCGGACGTGCCGAGGTGGGCGTTGTGCGCCTTCACCACCACCGGGCAACCGGCGGCCAGGGCGGAAGCCGTGTCGCCGCCCGCCACCGAGAAAGCGAGCGGGAAGTTGCTGGCCCCGAACACGGCCACCGGGCCGAGCGGGATCTTGCGCATGCGCAGGTCAGGACGCGGCGGCGTGCGCTGGGGCAGGGCGGAATCCAGGGTCGCTTCGAGGAAGTGGCCGTCGCGGACCACCTTCGCGAACAGGCGCAGCTGGTTCATGGTGCGCCCACGTTCTCCCTCGAGGCGAGCCAATGGCAGGCCGCTTTCCTGGCTGGCGCGCTCGATCAGGGCCGGGCCGATGTCGAGGATGCGGTCGGCGATGGCTTCGAGGAAGCGGGCGCGCGGTTCGAGGCTCACGGCGCGGTAGGCGTCGAAGGCTTGCTCGGCCAATTCGCAGGCGGCGGCCAGCTGCTCCGGAGTGGCCGTGCCGAAGCCGGGTTCCAGCGCGGCGCCGCGCGCAGGGTCGGCACTGCGTACTTCGCCGGCGCCGCCGCGCTCCGTGCGGCGGCCGAGGATCATGTCTCCGTTAATCGTCATGGGTGCTCCTGATGTGATCGGGTGGGTCGAAATGTTCGTTGATTGTTATACGCTATCATATCAAACCGAGGCCAAGCTCGCTGGGACCGCTTCAGCCACGCCGGCTGGAAAGGTAAAATCCGCCGCGCATGCGGCGATGCGTCCGTAAATCTTCTGTTAGCGCGAACATTTTCCTTGCATGCTGGTTTGGGATTGGTTTAGGATTGATTTCAGTAAGCCAAATAACAACGAAAAACCAGGAGACATATGCGCACCTCGATCACCCGCCTCGCCGGTGCGGGCGCGGTTGCGGCCACCGTTGCCGCAGTCACCGTAGCCAGCCTTGCTTCCTTGACCGTTCATCCCGCCCACGCGGCCGCGCAGGCCGCGGCGCCGGCGCCCAAGGCCGGCCACTACAAGCATTTCAAGGCCGCCATCTATATTCCGGTGAACGTCACGAAGGAGCTGGCGGACCCGAAGGTGTTCGAGCACCAGTATGCGCGCGCCATGAGCCAGGTCCCCTTCGACAAGGTCTATATCGAGACCTACCGCGACCTGCATTTCGCCAGCGACGCCGAGATCGACAGCGTGAAGCGCCAGTTCCAGGCCAAGGGCGTGGAAGTGGCCGGCGGCGTTACCCTGGCGGCGGGCGGCTTCAATGGCCAGTTCATGACATTCGACTACGAGCTGCCGGAGCACCGCAAGATGGCGAAGCAGGCCATGGAGCAGGCGGCGCGCCACTTCGACACGGTGATCCTGGACGACTTCTTCTTCTATACCTCCAAGTCGGACGCCGATATCAAGGCCAAGGGCAAGCGTTCCTGGACCCGGTACCGCCTCGACACCATGCGCAAGGTATCGAAAGACCTGGTGATCGGGCCGGCCAAGGCGGCCAACCCGAACGTCAAGGTGATCGTTAAGTACCCGAACTGGTACGAGCACTTCCAGGGCCTGGGCTTCGACCTCGAGAAGCAGCCCGAGATGTTCGACGGGATCTACGCCGGTACCGAGACGCGCGATCCGGTCATCACCGACCAGCTGCTGCAGCAGTACGAATCCTATAGCGTGATCCGCTACTACAGCACCCTGCGCAAGGACGGCAAGAACGGCGGCGGCTGGGTCGACACCTATTCGATCCGCTACCTCGACCGCTTCGCCGAGCAGCTGTGGGACACCATGCTGGCCAAGACGCCAGAGATCACCCTGTTCAACTGGCACCCGATGGCCCAGGACATGGCGGCCGTGGCGGGTGAGCGCCCCTGGGCCGACCAGGACACCAGCTTCAACTGGAACAAGATCGCCGCCGAGTGGAAAACCGCCAATCCGGAAGCCAAGGCGCCGCCGGGCTGGGGCCTGGCCGCCGGGGCGGCGCTGCGCCAGGTCGACGCAGTACTGGGCCAGCTGGGCGAACCGACCGGGGTGCCGAGCTACAAGCCGCCGCACTCCTCGGGCGAGGACTTCCTGCACAACTACCTCGGCAACGTCGGTATCCCGATCGCCATGACGGCCAAATTCCCGACCGGCGCCAGCACCATCCTGCTGACCGAGGCGGCCGCCACCGACCCTGGGATCATCGGCAAGATCAAGGGCCAGCTGCAGGCTGGGAAGACAGTGTTCGTCACCTCCGGCTTCGTGAAAGCCACCCAGGGCAGCAAACGCAAGGACGGCGGCTTCCAGGACCTGCTCGAGGTCTACGCCACCGGCAGCCAGGTTGCGCTGAACGACTACTACAACGGCTATGGGGCCGGCAACGGCGAATCGCTGCGCGAGGACCCGAAGGCGGCGCCAAAGGACGTGATCTTCCCGGAGCTGCATTACTACACCAACGACGCCTGGCCGATCATCCGCGGCGTGTCGGGCGCGCGCGGCTTCCCAATCCTCTTGATGAACCGCTATTCGAAGGGCCTGCTCTACGTGCTGACCATCCCGAGCAATATCGGTGACCTGTACAGCATGCCGCCGGGCGTAATGCACAACGTGAGCAAGTACATGATGGCCGACCGCGCGCTGCGCATCGAGGCCCCGAGCGGCGTCAGCCTGTTCACCTACGATAACGGCGCCTATGTGATCCAGTCCTTCCGCGATATGCCGGTCAAGGTCAGGGTGGTCAAGCAGGCGGTGCAGGCCGCCGGCAAGGCGGCGGCGGAAACCGTGCCGGGTTCCAGCAGCCAGGAGCAGGTGAGCGAGGTGACCATCCCGCCGCACAGCTTCCGTGTCTTTGCCAAGTCCTGAACGGAGCGCTCACGATGAAGTTCCTGAAGCAGGCGGGCGGACTCGCCATCGCGCTGACCATGCTGACCGGCGCCAGTCCTGAAAATGAGGCGCCGGTGCGGGTCGACTACGTGTGGGACAGCGTGGCCATCGGCGGCGGCGGCTTCGTGACCGCCGTGCTGCCGAGCCGCAGCGAACCGGGCGTCGCTTATGCCCGTACCGACGTGGGTGGGGCCTACCGCTGGGACGCGAAGGAACAGCGCTGGTGGCCGCTGATGGACTGGGTGGCCGAAGACCAGACGGGCTTCCTCGGGATCGATGCGCTGGCGATCGACCCGCGCCATGCCGGCCGCATCTATCTGCTGGCCGGGATCAGCTACCTGAATGGCGGTCGCACCGCGATCCTGCGCTCCCTAGACTACGGCAAAAGCTTCACCACGATCGACGTCAGCAGCCAGTTCAAGACCCACGGCAATGGCATGGGCCGGCAGAACGGCGAGCGCCTGGCGGTCGATCCGGGCAACGGGGACATGCTCTACCTCGGTTCGCGCCGCGACGGCCTGTTCTTCAGCAGCGATGCCGGCGAACGCTGGACCCGGCTCGAGAGCCTGCCGGTGACGACGACGCCCAACGATGTCGGCATCAACGTGGTCGTGCCCGACCCGGCCAGCGTGGCGAACGGGCGCGCGCGCCGGCTGTTCGTGGCCGTGTCCCGCTTCGGCAGGGTCGCGCCGAATCTCTATCGCAGCGACGACGGCGGCGTGAACTTCGCTCCTGTGGCCGGGGCGCCGCGAGACTTGATGCCCCAGCGCGCCGTGCTCGATGGCGCCGGCAACTTGTATCTAACCTATGCCGACGGCGCCGGTCCCCACCCTGACCGGACCGGGACTGAACCGATGCGCCGTGGCCAGGTGTGGCGCTACAACATCGCGGGCGGCGCCTGGACCAATGTCACGCCGCAAGACGTCACGCATCCTTTCGCCGGAATCAGCATCGATCCGCGCAATCCGCGCCGCATCGTGGTCTCGACCATCAACACCTTCCTGCCGCAGGGCGACGCCAAGGGCGACCGCGTCTACGTCAGCGAGGACGGGGGCGACAACTGGATCGATGTGATCGCGCGCGGATTTAGGCGCGACGCCGCGGGCGTGCCCTGGCTCAAGGGTCACGGCATTCATTGGACCGGCTCGGTGGAATTCGATCCGCAGGACCCGCGCGCCGTCTGGATCACCTCGGGCAACGGCGTGTTCCGCACCCCGGACATCCAGGCCAGCCCCGCCAACTGGGTGTTCACCGTCAAGGGCATGGAAGAGACCGTGCCGCTCGGCTTCCTCAGCATTCCCGGCGGCCCCCTGGTCTCGGCCATCGGCGATATCGACGGCTACCTGCACGAGGACCCGTCGCGCCATGGCCGGATCCACGAGCCGCAGATCGGCACCACCACCGGCCTGGACGCCGCGGCCGCCAAGCCTTCGGTGATGGTCCGCGTCGGCAAGCACATGATGCTTACCCGCGACGGCGGCGCCCACTGGACCCAGACGCGGGCGCTCATGGGCATCAAGGGGCAGGCGGCCCTGTCGGCGGACGGCGCCACGATCCTGCACAACCCGGAGCGCTCGGCGGTCACCTACCGCTCGGTCGACATGGGCGCCAGCTGGACTGCAGTCAAGGGCCTGTCCAAGCCGAGCACGCTGCCGGTCGCCGATCCCGTGCGCCCCGGGGTTTTCTACGCCTACGACGACGGCGCCTTCCTCGCCAGTACGGACGGCGGCGCCAGCTTCGCGCCGCGCGCCAGCCTGCCGGCCGGCGGCTCGCGCCTGGTGCGGGCCGCGCCGGGCCGCGAGGGCGACCTGTGGGTGGCATTGAAGGCGGGCGGCCTGGTGCGCTCGCTCGACGGCGGGACCAGCTTCACGGCGCTGGAAGGCATCGACTACTGCGGCGCGGTTGGCTTCGGCAAGGCCGCGCCCGGCGCAAGCTACTTAACGATCTACATCTGGGGCGCGCGCAAGGGTGTGCGCGGCATCTACCGCTCCCTCGACGGCGGCAAGGGCTGGGATCGGATCAACGACGAGCGCCACCAGTACGGCGGCCCCGGCGACGGCCACTTCATCGTGGGCGACATGAACCGCTTCGGCTATGTCTACATGAGCACCGCGGGCCGCGGCATCGTTTACGGCCGTCCGGGAGCGAAGTGAAATGGGAGAACGCATGACGACGACCGGCCTGCGCGCAGTGGTACTGGCGGTGGCGATGACGGCGGGCGCCGCCTGGGCCGCGCCGGAGATGGTGCTGCGCTACGACCGCCCGGCCCAGGACAACGACCAGGGTTGGGAGCGCGAAGCCCTCCCGATCGGCAACGGCCGCATCGGCGCCATGGTCTTCGGCCAGCCGGCGCGGGAACACCTGCAGTTCAACGATATCACCCTGTGGACCGGCGACGACAAGACCATGGGCGCCTTCCAGCCTTTCGGCGACCTGGTGGTGGACCTGCCTGGGCACGAACTTGGGGCCAGCGGGTACCGGCGTGCGCTCGACCTGGAGCGCGGCGTGCACAGCGTCAGCTACCAGCGCAATGGCGTGCGGTTCCAGCGCGAGGCCTGGACCAGCTACCCGGCCCAGGTCATCGTCCTGCGCCTGAGCGCCGACCGCAAGGGCCAGTACACCGGCGTGGTCGAGCTGAGCGACCGCCACGGCGCCCAGCTGTCGGCGGTGGGCAGCAGACTGTACGCCAACGGCAGCCTGGCCGGCTATGCGCAACCCGGTTCGGCGCCCAGCACGAACAGGATGGCCTACGCCAGCCAGGTGCAGGTGCTCCACGAGGGCGGCCGAATCGCCGTCGACGGCAAGCGCATCCGCTTCACGGATTGCGATTCGGTGACGCTCATCCTGGGCGCCGGCACCAGCTATGCGCTGGAGGCGGCGCGCGGCTTCAACGGCGCGCATCCGCTGGACAAGGTGACCCGGCAGGTGACGGCCGCCGCGGCGCGCCCGGCCGCCGAGCTGCGGGCCGAACACGAACGCGACTTCCGCGGCCTCGTGGGCCGGGTCGCCATCGACCTGGGCGACACGCCCGCGGCGCGGCGCGCGCTGCCGACCGACGCCCGGATCCTGGCCTACACGCAGCATGGTGGCGACCCGGAGCTGGAAGCCCAATACTTCCAGTATGGCCGCTACCTGCTGGCCTCGAGCTCGCGCGGTTCGCTCCCGGCCAACCTGCAGGGCCTGTGGAACAACAGCCTTACTCCGCCCTGGAATGCGGACTACCACACCAACATCAACATCCAGATGAACTACTGGCCGGCCGAGGTGACGAACCTGAGCGAGCTGGCCGAGCCCTTCTTCCGCTTCGTGAACGGCGTCGCGCCCGTCTGGCGGCGCGACACGGCCCTGGAATTCAAGACCGCCGACGGCAAGCCGGTGCGCGGCTGGACCCTGCGCACGGAATCGAATCCCTTTGGCGCCATGGGCTACCTGTGGAACAAGACCGGCAATGCCTGGTATGCCCAGCACTTCTGGGAGCACTACGCCTTCACCGGCGACGCCCGCTTCCTGCGCGAGGTGGCCTATCCGATGATGAAGGAGGTCAGCGCCTTCTGGCAGGACTATCTGAAGGAGCTGCCGGACGGGCGCCTGGTGGCCCCGCAAGGCTGGTCGCCGGAGCACGGCCCCATCGAGGACGGCGTCGCCTACGACCAGCAGATCGTCTGGGACCTGTTCAACAATACGGTGGAAGCCGCCGGCATCCTGGGCGTGGATCCCGAACTGCGTGCGCGCCTGGCGGCGCTGCGCGACCGGCTGGCCGGCCCCAAGGTCGGCAGTTGGGGCCAGCTGCTCGAGTGGCTGGAGGAGAAGAAGGATCCGGTGCTGGATACGCCGAAGGATACCCACCGCCACGTCTCGCACCTGTTCGCCCTCTACCCGGGCCGCCAGATCAGCCCCGTCAGGACGCCCGAACTGGCCAAGGCGGCGCGCCGCTCCCTGGAGGCGCGCGGCGACGCCGGCACCGGCTGGTCGATGGCCTGGAAGATGGCCTTCTGGGCCCGCCTGCAGGACGGCGACCGCGCCTACCGCATGCTGCGCGGCCTGCTGTCGACGCCGGGGGCGCGCGCCCTTGAACAGGCCGGGCCGGGGTCGGAACACAACAACGCCGGCGGTACCTACGCCAACCTGCTCGATGCCCATCCCCCGTTCCAGATCGACGGCAATTTCGGCGCCACGGCGTCGATCGCGGAGATGCTGCTGCAGTCGCAGACCGGCGAGATCCACCTGCTGCCGGCGCTGCCGAAGGCCTGGCCGGACGGTTCCGTACGCGGCCTGCGCGCACGCGGCGGCTACGAGATCGACATGGCCTGGAAGGGCGGCCGGCTGCACAGCGCGAAGGTCCGCTCGGTGGCGGGAACGGGCCCGGTGACGCTGCGCCATGGCGCCCGCACGATCGACCTGAACCTGCAGCCCGGACAATCGGCCGCCCTGCGCGCGGCCCAGTTCGGCGCCGGACAATAACAACCCGAAGGAGATGATTGCATGACCTTGAACAGGATTTCCCGCCGCCTCACGCTGCTGATATTTGCACTGGCGGCCAGCGGCATGGCTACCGCCGCAAGCGGCGACCTGCCGCGCATCGTCGCCAAGGATGGCCGCCACGCCCTGCTGGTGGACGGCCAGCCCTTCCTGATGCTCGCGGGCCAGGCCCACAATTCCAGCAACTACCCGGGCGCGCTGCCCAAGGTCTGGGCGGCGCTGAAGGATGCCCAGGCCAACACCCTCGAGATGCCGGTGGCCTGGGAGCAGATCGAGCCGCAGGAAGGCAAGTTCGACTTCAGCTTCATCGACACTCTGGTCAAGCAGGCGCGCGAGAACAAGATGCGCATCGTGATCATCTGGTTCGGCACCTGGAAGAACACCGGCCCGGGCTATCTGCCGGAATGGGTCAAGTTCGACAACAAGCGCTTTCCGCGCATGATCGACAAGGATGGCAAGACCAGCTACTCGCATACGCCCTTCGGCGAGGCGACCCTGGCGGCCGACCGCAAGGCCTTCGTGGCCATGATGGAGCACATCAGGAAGATCGACGCGAAGCAGCGCACGGTGCTGATGGTGCAGGTGGAGAACGAGGTCGGCACCTATGGCGTCGCGCGCGACTACGGCCCCAAGGCGCAGGCGGCCTTCGAGCAGCCCGTGCCCGCCGCCGTGCTGGCGCGCCAGAAGGCCCCGGTGCCGGGTGCGGCCCAGGGCAACTGGCGCCAGGTCTACGGCGACTATGCCGACCAGTACTTCCACTCCTGGGCGATCGCCTCCTACATCGAGGAGATCGCCAAGGCCGGACGCGCCGTGTACGATCTGCCCATGTTCGTCAACAACGCGCTGCGCGATCCGTTCCCGCAACCCGCGGCTCCCTGGAACAGCAATTTCGCCAGCGGCGGCCCCACTTACGATGTGCTGGATATCTACAAGGCTGCGGCGCCCCATATCGACTTCGCCGGCCCGGACATCTACATGCCGGAGTCGAACAAGGTCACGGCCATCCTCAAGCAGTTCCAGCGTCCGGACAACCCGCTGATGGTGCCCGAGATGGGCAATGCCGCCGGTTATGCGCGCTACGTCTACCAGGCCCTGGGCATGGGCGCCATCGGCATCGCGCCTTTCGGCATCGACTACGCCAACTACAGCAATTACCCGCTGGGCTCGAAGTTCACCGACCGCCGCATGGTGGAGCCCTTCGGCAAGGTCTTCGGCGTGTTCGCCCCGATGCAGCGCCAGTGGGCCCAGTGGGCGCTCGAGGGCCGCACCTATGGCGTGGCGGAGGGCGACGACCGTGCGGCCCAGACGGTGGAGATGAAAGGCTGGAAGGCCACCGTCTCCTTCCGCGAGTTCCAGTTCGGCGAGCGCCAGTACTTGAGAGACAAGGACGAATACCAGTCGGGCACGGAGTCGCCCAGCGGCGGCCTGGCCATCGCGCAGATCGGCGACAACGAATTCGTCCTGGTGGGCCAGCAGGTGCGCGTGAAGATCTCGGGCGCGGGCGCCAACCAGGGCAAGCCCTCGATGTGGGCGCGGGTGGAAGAAGGGCGCTTCGACACCAGCGGCAAATGGATCATGGAGCGCAACTGGAACGGCGACCAGACCGACTACGGCGTCAACCTGCCGGCCCAGCCGACCGTGCTCAAGGTCAGGCTCGGCACCTACGAGCAATAAGAACGAAAATTCAATGAATAACAGGAGATCGACAATGCGTATGACCCAGGTCGCGGCCGCTGTGCTGTTCCTCGCCGCAGGCAACCAGGCCCTCGCGGGCAGCTTCCAGCAAACCGCCAACGGCATCGAGGTCCAGCCGGATGCAGGCAGCGCCAAGCTGGTGCGCTTGAATCTGATGAGCGACAATATCGTCCAGGTGCTCAAGCTCGCTGAGGCGGGCAAGGCGCTGACGCCGTCCCTGATGACGGTGGCCAAGCCTTGCGAGTGCAGCTTCACCGTCAACAAGCTCGGCGCCGATGCCGTGCAGCTGAAAGCGAACAAGATCTCTGCCACGGTCTCGCTCAAGGACGGCCAGGTGCAGTTCTTCGATGCTGCCGGCAAGCGCTTCCTGAACCAGGCGTCCGAGGACATGAAGCCCGTCACCGTGGGCGGCAAGCCTTTCCTGGCGATCAAGCAGGGCTTCAACCACGGCACCCGCGACGCCTTCTACGGCCTCGGCCAGCACCAGAACAACCAGATGAACTACAACGGCGAGGACGTGCTGCTGGCCCAGCACAACATGATCGCCTCGGTGCCCTTCGTGGTCTCGGACAAGAACTACGGCCTGCTGTGGGATAACAACGCGATCTCGCGCTTCGGCGACCCGACGCCTTACGCCTGGATGTCGCGCGACCTCCAGCTGGCGGGCGTGGACGGCAAGCCGGGCGGCCTGACGGCGCGCTACTACATCGACGGCAAACTGGCGCTGACGCGCCAGGAAAAGGACATCGCCTACCAGTACCTGAAGGACCTGGACGAGAACTGGCCGAAGGAGCTCCCGCCGCTCAGTGGCCTCAATAAGGACCGCAAGAACGTGCGCGTGGTCTGGGAAGGCACGATGAGCAGCGACAAGCCGGGCGTGCACAAGATGCAGCTGTACTCGTCGGACTACGCCACCCTGACGGTGGACGGCAAGCAGGTCATGGACGTGTGGCGCCAGGGCTGGAACCCGTGGTACCACAACTTCGAGGTGAAGTTCGCCAGGAACAAGCCGGTCAAGATCAAGGTCGACTGGAAGCCCTCGGGCGGCATGATCGCCATCACGCACAACAATCCGCTGCCCCAGGCCGAGCGCCATTCGCTGACCATGTCGTCCGAAATCGCCGAGGCGATCAACTACTACGTGATCAGCGCCGACAACATGGACAAGGTGATCGCGGGCTACCGCCACCTGACCGGCCAGCAGCCGATGATGCCGAAATGGTCTTACGGCTTCTGGCAGTCGCGCCAGCGCTACGAAACCCAGCAGCAGCTGCTCGACACCGTGGCCGAGTACCGCAAGCGCGGCTGGCCGCTCGATAACATCGTGCAGGACTGGTTCTACTGGCCGGAGAACGGCTGGGGCTCGCACGACTTCGACAAGGCGCGCTTCCCGGACCCGAAAGGCATGATCGACACCGTGCACAAGCAGAACGTGCGCATCATGTTCTCCATCTGGGGCAAGTTCTACGCCAACACCGACAACTACAAGGAGCTGGCGTCCAAGGGCCATATGTGGACCAAGAACGTCGAGAACGGCGCCAAGGACTGGGTCGGCCCGGGCTACCTGAACAGCCATTACGATCCCTATACCAAGGAAGCGCGCGACATCTACTATCGCCAGATGAAGTCCAAGCTGGTCGACCTGGGCATCGACGCCTGGTGGATGGACAACACCGAGCCGGACGTCCTGTCGAACAGCCGCCCGGAAGACTTTAAACAACTCATCGGACCGACCGTCTACGGCCCGGGCGAGGTCACCTTCAATCCCTACAGCCTGGTGCACTCGGGCGGCATGGTCGACCACCTGCGCCAGGACCAGCCGGATACCCGCCAGTTCATCCTGTCGCGTTCGGGCTTCGCCGGTATCCAGCGCAATTCGGTGGCCGTGTGGAGCGGCGACACCGTGGGCCGCTGGAACAATCTGTACGACCAGATCGCGTCCGGCGTGAACATGTCGATGTCGGGTGTCCCGAACTGGACCCATGACATCGGCGGCTACGCCCAGGAGACCCGTTTCCAGACCGGCGACGTCGGTTCGGCCCAGGAAAACCGCACCACCAGCGCGGCCGCCGCCAACCCTGAGGACCTGAAGGAATGGCAGGAACTGAACCACCGCTGGTTCCAGTTCGGCGCCTTCTCGCCGCTGTTCCGCTCCCACGGCGAAGTGGTCAAGCGCGAGATCTACAATATCTCGGCCGGCGACGACGCCATGCGCGACAACATGGTCTGGTTCCTGAAGCTGCGCTACCGCCTCATGCCTTACATCTACACGATGGCGGCCGATACCCACTACAACTCGGGCACCATGATGCGCGGGCTGGTGATGGACTTCCCGCACGACGAGAAGGCCAAGAACGTCAAGGACCAGTACATGTTCGGCCCATCCTTCCTGGTGGCGCCGGTTAGCGTGTACAAGGCGCGCGAGCGCCAGGTCTACCTGCCCTCGGGCGCTGAATGGTACGACTTCTACACCGGCCAGCGCCACAAGGGCGGCGCCACCATCAAGGTGGCCGCGCCGCGCGACCAGATGCCGCTGTTCGTCAAGGCCGGCTCGGTCGTGACCACCGGCCCGGTGACCCAGTACGTGGACGAGAAGCCGGATGCGCCGATCATCGTGCATGTGTATGCCGGCGCCAACGGCAGCGCCACCCTGTACGAGGATGATGGCGTCAGCAATGCCTATGCCCGTGGCGAAGCCAGCCGCATTCCGATCAGCTACGACGACAAGTCCGGCCTGGTCACCATCGGCCAGCGCAGCGGCCAGTACAAGGGCATGCCGCTCAAACGCGAGTTCAAGGTGCGCGTGGTCAAGCCGGGCGTGTCGACCGCGGCGGACATGGATGCCTCGGACAAGTCGGTGGCCTACGACGGCAAGCCGGTCACCATCAAGCTCTGACTCTCCTTCGCCGGGCGCCTCACCGCGCCCGGCTTTTTTTTCGCCTATCGCATGAAACCCATTTCTTCTTCACTGCTACTGGCCGTAGCGAGCCTGTTCTGCGCCGCGCCGCTCCTGGCCGCGACCACGATCCCACCCGGCCACCCACACCTGCAGTACACCGGCCGGATCGATGCCTCCACGTCAGGCGCGCCGGTGCTGAGCTTCCCGAACACCGCGATCGCCGGCCAGTTCACCGGCACCTCGCTCGCCGTCAAGCTGGACGACCAGCACGGCAAGAACTTCTATAACGTCTTCCTCGATGGCGATCTGGCGCGTCCCACCATCATCCAGGCGGACAAGGGGAGCAAGACCTACCTGGTGGCGAATGGCCTTAAGCCGGGCAAGCACCGCTTCCTGATCACCAAGCGCACCGAGGGCGAGGAGGGCGCGACCGTCTTCCAAGGGCTGGAACTGGACGATAAGGCCGGGCTGCTGCCGCCGCCGCCGCGACCCGCGCGCCGCATCGAGTTCTATGGCGATTCGATCACCTCGGGCATGGGCAACGAAGCACCCGACGACGGCGTCGACCACCTGGGCAAGGACAAGAACAGCTTCCGCTCCTACGCCGCCCTGAGCGCGCGCCAGCTGGGCGCCGAAGGGCACTTCATTTCGCAGAGCGGCATCGGCGTGATGATCTCCTGGTTCCCGTTCACGATGCCGGACTTCTACGACCAGGCGAACGCGGTCGGCAATAACGACTCGAAGTGGGACTTCGGCAAGTGGACGCCGGATGTGGTGGTGATCAACCTGATGCAGAACGACAGCTGGCTGATCGGGCGCGACCACAAGCTGCAGCCGGAACCGGATGGGGCCCAGCGCATCGCGGCCTACAGGGGCTTCATCCAGCGACTGCGTGCACTGTATCCGAAAGCCTATATCGTGTGCGCGCTTGGCAGCATGGACGCCACCAAGGCCGGCTCCCCCTGGCCCGGCTATGTCAGCGCGGCCGTGCGCGGGATGCAGCAGGATGGCGACAAGCGGATCGACACCTTGTTCTTCCCGTTTGCCGGCTACGGGGCGCATCCGCGCGTGCATCACCACGAAGCCAATGCCAAGCTCCTCACCGCCTTCATTCGCCGCAAGATGGGATGGTGATCGCCGGGTGGACGGCGGGGCCGTCCGCGCGGCGAGGCGGGCAGGTCCGAAAAAAAGCCCGCGCAAGCGCGGGCTGTAAGGACGACCCCAAACTTCAAATCATTTCGCCTTGCTCAGCTTGAGCAGGTAGACATCGTTTTCGCGCATCGGCAGCTCGGTGCTGAAGCTGCCGTCGCTGCCGACCCGCACCTGGCGCTGCTGCGAAGGCTTGCCGGTGGCGGTGGCCTTCAGCGCCGCCACCTGCTGGCGGGTCAGCTGCTTGGGCGAACCCATGCCGATGTAGGCGGTGAAGGCGTCGTTCTGCCTGTAGCCCACCTGCGCGATGCTGAGCGAGTACGCGCCCGGCTGCATGCCCTTGACGCTGACCTTGAACTTGCCCTTGGCGCGCGCCGGCAGGTCCTTGATGAAATACTGCTGGTTGTTGACCTTCTCGGGCAGGGTATGCGTGTAGTCCCACACCAGCAGACCCAGGTTGCCCTTGTCGTCGACGGTGGCGAAGGACTTCTGGTCGGCGTTTTTCAGCTCGCGCGCGCCCAGCTGGTTCAGGAACTGGTAGGCGAAATAGGCCGGCTTCTTGATGCCCTGGGTGTTCATCAGCCCGAAGCCGCCATGAAAGGCCTCGAAGCGCGGACCGGCTTCCTCGAAGATGTCGGTGAAGACCCAGTAGGACATCGACTGCGCCGCCGGCCCGATCTGCTTCAGCTTGTTCAGGATGTAGGCGGCCTGGTGGTAGCTGTCGTGGCTCGGATCGGACGGCGTATAGGACGAACTCCATTCCGTGTAGTGCAGTTCGAGCTTCGGCATGCCGGAGGCCGCGATCTCCTTGCGGTTCTTGAGCACGTCGTTGCTGACCGCCCATTCGTCCGTCGACAGTACGGTGCCGGTGGTGCCGAATTCGTCCAGGAAGCCCTGGTTCACGCCATACGAATGGGTCGAGACGAAGTCCAGCGGCGTCTGGTTCTTCCCGGCGTAGGCGATCAACTCGGGAATCCAGGCCGCGCCGGCGGTCGCCGGCCCGCCGACCCGGTAGCGCGGGTTCACGCTCTTGATCGCACGCGCGGCGTGGGCGTAGAGCTTGAAGTACTCGTCCTGGGTCCCGGCCCAGAAACCGTCCAGGTTCGGCTCGTTCCAGACCTCGAAGTACCAGCTCGCGACCTCCTCGGCGCCATAGCGTTCGGTCCAGTGTTCGGTCAGCTTCCTGATCAGGGTCTCCCACTTCTCGTAGCTCCGCGGCGGCGTCACGTTGCCCTTCCACCAGAAGATGGTCTTGTCGCCGCTGGCCATCGCCGCCGGCATGAAGCCCAGCTCGACGAAGGGCTTCACCCCGATGCCGAGCAGGTAGTCGTAGAGGGCGTCGATGTACTGGAAGTTGTACTGTTCCTTGCCCTGGGCGTCGACCTTGTAGACGCCCATGTCGTCGGTGAGCAGGCCGTGCATGCGGATGTACTGGAAGCCGGCGTCGCGCTTGATCTCGGCCAGCTGCTGCTGCCAGTCGGCGCGCAAGCCTTCGTTGGCGCGGCCGGCGCCGATCACCAGCTTGTGCATCTGGTTGAGCGGACCCTGGACGGCGCGCGCATCGATGGCGATGGTCCGGTCCTGGGCCTGGGCCGCCGGCAGGGTCATGAGGGCTGCCGCCAGGGTGGGGAGTAGGGTCTTGAGTTGCATTGGTCGAATCCGTGAAAACGATGGTCGGGTTTGCAGGATAGGGGACGGCGCCCGTCCCGGCGCGCTGGAAACCGCCGGAGTGCGGAAAGTGCAAGCAATCGTGGCGGATTTGCTAGTCATGCCGTCTCCTCGAGCGCGCCCCTGAAGGACTTCGGCGTACGGCCGTACTCCTCCTTGAACAGCTTGTTGAAGTAGGAGACATTGCTGTAGCCGACCAAATAGGCGATCTCCGCCACTGTCGCCGCGCCGTTCTCGGATAGCAGGCGCGCGGCCTCGGTCAGGCGCAGCTTGTTGAGGTAGCCGCTGAAGGTGAAGCCCAGTTCCGCCTTCAGGATCTCGTTCACCTTGTTGCGGTTGACGCCCGCCTCGGCCGCGAGGGTATCCAGATCGAGATCCGGGCTGGCGTAGCGGGTGGCGATCAGGCGCAGCACGGCCGCCTTCTCGCGGTCGCGGTGCGGCTGTACCGACAGCTGCTGGTAGGCGACCAGCGGCAGGTCCTGCCGCAGGCGATCGCGCAGCTCCTCGGCCAGCACTTTCGCATAGCGGCGCAGGGCCCACCAGCCGTAGCCGGCCCAGGCCAGGACCAGTGCCGCGCCAAGGAAGATCATGTAACGGCCGTCGCGGGCCTCCAGCGTCAGTTCCTCGATCTCGACCGTCGATTCGATGCCCGTCGGGCTCTGGAAGGTGGTCGAAATGGACAGTTCCGGAACCTGGTCCAGGGTATAGCTGTTGCGCGCGAGGTCCTGCTTGAACATATCGAACCACCACTGCGGTGTCTCGAGGCGGGTAAGGTCGAGTTGCACGTCGGCCCATTGACCGCTGCAAGAGAAGAAACCTGTCGGCGAGCGATAGGTCAACAGCTGGTGGCGCTGCGAGACGTCGGGATCGAAGGTGGGGATGGCGAGGCCCAGGGTATTGGCGGGATCGCAGCGTACGCGCAGGCTCAGCTTGCGGTAGCGCGACAGGTCCAGGTGGACTGGCTGGCCTCCACCGTCATGGAAGACCAGGTTGGCCGAGGCGAAGGGATGGCTGACGGCCTTCGCCACCAGCATGCGCAGGCGCAGCGCGCCGCCGGAGGCGTCGACCCGCATGGCGGACAGGCCGCCCTGGTGGGCGTCCGAGTCCGCCGTCGCGCGCCACGGCAGGTTGCTGGCGGTCGCCGGCAGCAGGGGCGTTTGCTGGCGGCTGGCTTCGAGACAAGCGTAGCCCAGCAGGAGGCTGGCGAGCAGCAGGCTGGCCGCGTATGCGAGCGCATTCCGATAGAAAGCCTGCATGCCGGCCTCTCCGCTCAGCGGCCGCCCGCCGCGAATTCGCGCGCCGGCAGGCGCACGGTCACGGTCGCCACCGGGGCGTCGGCCGCCGTGGCCAGGATCACCTGGTAGTCCCCCGCCGCGATCTTCCACTTGCCGCTGGCGCCGTCGAAGACGGCCAGGGTGCGCGGGTCGACCAGCACCGTGCTGATGCGGCGCTCGCCGGCCTTGAGCGCCACCTTGTCCCAGCCACCGAGGCGCTTGGGGGCTTCCCAGCCGGCCTTGGCGACATAGACCTGCGGGACTGCCTTGCCGTCGCGCTGACCTGTGTTGGCGGTGCTGAAGCTGACCCGGATCGAGCCTTCCGCCGGCTCGGCCTTCAGGTCCGCATGCGCGAAACTGGTGTAGGACAGGCCGTGGCCGAAGGCGAACAGTGGCTTGTGGCCCTTCAGGTCGAACCACTTGTAGCCGACCGCCGCGCCTTCGATGTTGTAGTCGACGTCGAAGCGGCTTTCCTTGGGCAGCTCGACCCCGTCCAGCTTCGGCCTCGGCAGCTGGGCCTCGGATGCCGGGAAGGTCTGGGGCAGGCGGCCGGAAGCGTCCACCTCGCCGCTCAGCACGCGGGCGATCGCTTCGCCGCCGTTGCTGCCCGGGTACCAGGCTTCGACCACGCCGGCCACGTTTGGCAGCCAGGGCATGGTGACCGGGCCGCCGGTCTGCAGCACCACCACGGTCTTGCGATTGGCCTTGGCGACCGCCTCGATCAGGGCGTCCTGCTTGTTCGGCAGCGACAGGTTCGGCACGTCGTTGCCTTCGGAGGTCCATTGGTTGGCGAAGACCAGCACCACGTCCGCGGCGGCCGCGGCCTTGGCGGCGGCGCCGAGGTCCTTGCCGTCGTTCCAGCTCAGGACCGCCTTGGTACGCTTGGCCAGGGCCTGCATCGGAGAACCCGGGAGGTAGGCCATCGGCCCTGGCCACTGCTTCGGCCCCTCGTTCGGCACCGCCAGGCCGCCGCGCGGGTAGACCTGGGCCGAACCGCCGCCCGACAGCACGCCCTTGTTGGCGTGGCCGCCGATGATGGCGATGCGCTTGATGCCGGCTGCCAGTGGCAACACGCCGCCCTCGTTCTTGAGCAGGACGATGCCTTCCTCGGCATCGAGCTGCGAGATCTTGCCGTGGGCCGCGTAGTCAATCGAAGAGGATTGGTCCTTGACCGGATGATCGAGCGCGCCGTGCGCACCCAGGGCCCACAGGATGCGCCTGACCATGTCGTCGAGGCGGCTTTCCGGCACATGGCCGTTCTGCACCGCTTCCTTCAGCGCGCCGTCGAAGTAGGGCGACTTGTCGAAGGGGTAGCCGGACTGCTGGTCCAGGCCGTTCAGGGCGGCGGGGATGGTCGAGTGGGTCGCGCCCCAGTCCGACATGACATAGCCCTTGAAGCCCCAGTCGCCCTTCAGCACCTTGTTCAGCAGATGATCGTGTTCGCAGGCGTAGGGGCCGTTGACGCGGTTGTAGGAGCACATGACCGAGCCCGGATTGCCGCGTTCGATGGCGACCTGGAAGGCCAGCAGGTCGGACATGCGGCCGGCCGGGTCGGCGATCTTCACGTTCACGTGATTGCGGCCGGTTTCCTGGTCGTTGTAGGCGAAGTGCTTGAGGGTGGAAACCACGTGATTCGACTGCACGCCTGCGATCTGGGCGCCGGCCATGACACCGGCCAGCAGCGGATCCTCGCCCGTGTATTCGAAGTTGCGGCCGTTGCGCGGCTCGCGCGCCAGATTGACGCTACCGCCCAGCATCACGTTGAAGCCCGACAGGCGCGCCTCCTTGCCGATCATGGCCGCGCCCTTGAAGGCCAGCTCCGGGTTCCAGGTGGCGGCGGTGGCGATCCCGGCCGGCAGGCTGGTGCGCTCGCGTACCTTCTTGCCGGGCTGGGAAGCCACGCCGATGCCGGCGTCGGTCAGCCACTGGGCGGTGATGCCGAGGCGCTCGATGCCCTTGACGTAGCCGGCAGACTGCACCAAGGCTTCCTTGGGCGGCTGCTTGCCCTGGAACTCGGTGCCGAAGTAGCCGAACACCAGGCTGATTTTCTCGTCGAGCGTCATCTTGGCGACCAGCTGGGCTGCGCGCGCCTGCGCCGGGTCCTGCGATTGCGATTGCGGCGCGTTCTGCGCCGCCGCGGGCAGGGTGAACTGGACGGCGAATGCAGCGGCGAGGGCGAGGGCCCAGCGGGTCGGCTGCAAGGGCTTGGTCATGGATCGGTCTCCTGGTTTGTTGTTGTGAGGGTAGAACGCGATGATAGCGTTACCACCAAATGCTGTACACCCCGAGCAGGCCGAGGCAGATGATGGCCGAGCCAAGGGCGAAGCCCGGCTCGACCTTGAACATGCCGCGGTCGATCTCGATATGGTGGCGGGTTTCGGCGCCGTGCTTGGGGAAGAGCTTGCTGATCACGACCATCCCGACCACCACCACGACGAAGTCGATCGCCATGCGGTCGAGGAAGGGGATCTCGTAGACACCGGCGGCGTTCGGGACGGCGAAGCCGATCGGCGCCAGGAAGGACAAGTCCATCACATCCGGCAGGAATTTGAGGATGATCGAGCCGATGAAGCCGCCGATGGTCGCGAACATCGCCGCGCCGGCCGTCGCCGGTTTCCAGAAGAAGCCGAGCAGGAACATGGCGAGGATGCCGGGCGAGACGAAGCCGGTGTACTCCTGGATGTACTGGAAGCCGCCTTTCTTGTCGATGCCCATGTAGGGGGCGATCAGTACGGCGGCCAGCATCGAGACGACCACGGTGACGCGGCCGATCCACACCATGCGCTGCTCCGAGATGTCGTGGTTGATCGCCTTCTTGTGGATATCGAGGGTGTAGATGGTGGCGATGCTGTTGGCCTTGCCCGCGAGGGAGGCGACCACCGCGGCCGTGAGCGCGGCGAAGGCCACGCCTTTCAGCCCGGACGGCAGCAGCGACAGCAGCACCGGGTAGGCGCGGTCCGGATTCATGTCGCCGCCCACGCCCATGGTGGCGCCCAGCGCGCCGCTCTCGTGCAGCACATAGGCCGCGATGCCCGGCAGGACCACGATCACCGGCATCAGCATCTTGAGGAAGGCCGCGAACAGGATGCCCTTGCGCGCCGTCTTCAGGTCGGCGCCCAGCGCGCGCTGGATGATGTACTGGTTGCAGCCCCAGTAGTTCAGGTTCACGATCAGCATGCCCCCGATCAGGATCGACAGGCCCGGCAGGTCCATGTAGTTCGGGTTATCGCGCGCGAACACCATGTCGAAGTGGCCGGGCGCTTTCTCGAGCAGCAGCTGGAAGCCGGCGCCCACCCCCTGCATGCCCTGCTGGGCCGCGACCAGGTCCAGGGCCAGCCAGGTGGTGACCAGGCCGCCGGCCACCAGGAAGAACACCTGGATCACGTCGGTAAAGCCGATCACCTTCATGCCGCCCAGGGTGATGATCACCGCGAACACGGCCAGGAAGACCATGCAGAACCACAGGTTCAGGCCCGCGATGGCGCTGATGGCCAGCGCGCCGAGGTAGAGGATGGAGGTCAGGTTGACCACCACGTAGAGCAGCAGCCAGAACACGGCCATGATCGAGGCCACGCGCTTGCTGTAGCGCTGCTCCAGGAACTGGGGCATGGTGTAGATGCCGTTCTTGCGGTAGACCGGCATGAAGAAGACCGCCACCAGGATCAGCGTCAGTGCCGCCATCAGTTCGTAGACGGCGATCGCCATGCCCATCTTGAAGCCGGATCCGCTCATGCCGATGAACTGCTCGGCCGAGATGTTCGAGGCGATCATCGAGGCGCCGATGGCCCACCAGGTGAGCGAGCCTTCGGCCAGGAAGTAGTCGTGCGAGGCCGAGCCGCTGGTCTTGCGCTTGCGCTGGTAGACCCAGATGCCGTAGCCGGCCACGACCACGAAGTAGACGAAGAAGACGAAGGTGTCGAGCGAAGAAAAAGTCTGGTTCTGCATGATTCCATCCCTGGCGCCGCCATGTGCTGGCCCGGCGGCGCCTGTGGCAAGCCTTTAGCGGCCGATGACCTTGACGAGTTTGGCGGCGTCGGCGGCGAAACCCTTCTCGCCGCCGGTAGCGGAGAGCTTGCCCTCGGCCTCGTTCCAGCGCAGGCGGCCGGTCACGGTGTTCTTGCCTTTTTCATAGTCGTAGGACAGGCCGTCGTCGTCGTAGAGCGCGAACTCGGCGTCCTTGCCCGGATAGACCAGGATCTGGGCGATGGCTTGCTTGCTCGCCGTCGACTGGACCGGGGCGCCGAGCGGGACGATGGAACCCGCCTTGACGAACACCGGGAGGCGGTCGATCGGGGCTTGCGCCTTGATCCAGCGCCCGCCGGCATGCTTCTCGTTGGTCCAGAAGTCATACCAGTCGCTGCCCGCCGGCAGGTAGACGTCCTTCTCGACCTGGCCCTGCTCGGTAATGGGCGCCACCAGGAAGGCTGGCCCGAACATGTACTGGGTGCCGATGTTGGCCACGTTCGGGTCGTGGCCGAAGTCCATCCACAGCGGGCGCATGAAGGGCGCGCCGGTGTCGTAGGTCATCTTCGCCTGGCTGTACATATAGGGGATCAGCTGGTAGCGCAGGGCGTTGAACTTCGCCATCACGGCTTCCGCCTGTTTGCCGAAGGACCAGATCTCGTTCTCCTTGCGCGAGCCGTGCAGGCGCAGGGTCGGGGTGAAAGTGCCGAACTGGAACCAGCGGGTGAACAGTTCCGGATAGTCGTGGTAGTTGCCGACCACATTGCGCGCATCCGACGGGTCGAGCAGCGGCGCCTTGGTGGCGTGGCTCCTGGCCGGCAGGTGCTGCCAGCCGCCGATGTCGCTGCCGTAGTAGGCGATGCCCGAGGCGGTCATATTCAGTGCGGTTGGCACCTGGCGCGCGAGGGCCTCCCAGGTCGAGTGGATGTCCGAGGACCAGAACAGGGCGCCGGTGCGCTGCGAGCCCAGGTAGGCGGCGCGCGCCAGCACCATGGCGCGGCGGTTCGGCTTCCATGCGCGCATCTGCTCGGAGAAGCCCTCGACGTGCACCAGCGGGTACAGGTTGTGGTAGCGGTCACCCGAGCCTACCGAGTAGAACAGGCCGGTCGGCACCAGGTCCGGTTCGGTCTCGTCCAGCCACGGATAGTCGAAGCCGCGGCCCAGGATGTTGTCGCGCGCTTTTTCGAAGAACCACTTGCGCGCCGCCGGGTTGGTCGAGTCGATCAGGCCGCCGGTGCGGTCGGAACGGAAGGGCAGCCCGTCCTGGGTCTTGCCTTCCTTGTCCTTCAGCATATAGCCCTTGGCGTCCAGCTCGTTGTAGTAGCGGCCGGCGGTTTCGAAGCGCGGCCAGATCGAGATGATCGACTGCATGCCCATGTCGTGCAGCTTCTTGTTCATGCCTTCCGGGTCCGGGTACTGGGCCGGGTCGATGTCGAGCTGGCCCATGCGGGTCCAGTAGAACCAGTCGACCACCATGATGTCCAGCGGGTAGCCTTTCTGGCGGTAGGTGTTCGCCACGCGCATCACCTCGTCCTGGCTCTCGTAGCGGGCCTTGGACTGGATCAGGCCGAAGGCGGCCTTGGGCGGAATCGGCGTCTTGCCGGTCAGGCGCGCATAGTTGGTGTACAGGTCCTGCACGCCATCGCCGGTGATGACGAAGAAGCTGACGCGCTCGCCGACATTCGACTGGAAGCGGGTCTGGCCGTTGATCCCGGCCGTGAAGCGGGTGGCCGACGGGTTGTCCCAGACGATGGCGTAGCCCTTGGACGAGATCATGAAGGGCACGCAGACCGACTCGCCGCCCGGGGCGTCGTACCAGTGCTTGCAGTCCAGGATGCGGCCGCGCAGGGACAGCGCCGACATCGATTCCTGGTTCTGGCCCATGCCGTAGTAGTGCTCGTCGGCGGGCGCGAAGAAGGATGCGCCGACCTGCCAGGTCTTTTCGCCGTTGACGGTCTGGGGCGACATCTCCCAGCCCAGCATGTCGAGGATCTGCTCGCCCTTGGCGTTCTTCACCTGCAGCCCGACCGGGGCCAGCGAGGGGGCGAAGTATTTTTCGCCCTGGCTAGGCACGCGCGGCGCCGGCGCCGGGTTGATGCGCACGCTCATGCCCTTGGAGGCGAAGACGTCGCCGTCCTTCCCGGGCGTGTGACGGAAGGCGTTATTGTCGGCGTGCTTGGCCAGGATGCCGTAGCCGGGGCCCTTCAGGGCTTCGGCCTTGTCGGCGGCAATGGTGACGTGGAGAATGTTGGGGCCGTAGGCTTCGACGGCGACCCAGGCGCCGCTGCGGTCCAGGGTAACCAGCGGCGCGGCGACGGCGCCGGCGGCGAGAGTGGAAGCGAGGGCGAGAAGCACTGCCTTGGCCGGCCCGGTGGATCGTGGTGAAGAAAGTGCCGGGCGCTGCCGGATCGACGTGCTGGTCATGCCTTGTCTCCCTGTGTTCTTGGGTCGCGCGCGGCAGGCTGCGCCGGCGCGCGACGGTGTGGGGGGGTGTGGTGAGAAGGTGCGGACCGCCGGCAGGCGGCCCCCACCGGCTTAGAACGACATGCCCAGGCGCACGCTGTAGCGCGGACCGGTCACGAACCAGGCGCGGCCCTTGTCGCCGATGTGCTGGGTCATCAGCTGGCGATACTTCGAGTCGGTCAGGTTCTGGGCCTGGAAGTCCAGGCGGATGTTGTCGTTGAACTTGTAGCTGACGCCGCCGTCCAGCTGGCCGTAGTCGTCCGCCCAGATCGGCAGGCCCCAGGCGATGTTGCGCTGGCCGAAGGTTGGGCTGGCCGGGTTGGTATCGAGACCGTCGCCACCCTGGGTGCCGTTGTTGTTGGTGCCCATCAGGTTCTTCGAGCGCCAGCTGTAGGCCAGGCGGGCCGACCACGGTCCCTTGTCGTACAGCAGCGCGAAGTTGTACGAGTTCTTCGACAGGTACTCCAGCGGCAGATCGCCGAAGGTGCGGCCGTCGACGTCGCAGCCATTCAGGTTCAGGTTCAGGTTGGCCGCGCTGTTGCCGCCCGAGCAGTACGGCGAGAACACCGGGGTGTACAGGTGGCGCTTGCTGTCCACGTAGGTGTAGTTCGCCTGGACGCCGAAGCCCGACATCCAGCCCGGCAGGCGGTCGAAGTACTGCTGGTAGGCGAATTCCGCACCGCGCGCGGTGCCGCGGGCGCCGTTGATCGGCGAGGTCACCGTGAAGTCGACCGGACGGCCGGCCGAGTCGTTCAGGGTGGTGGTCGACAGCTGCTTGACGATGATGTCCTTCAGGCGCTTGTCGAAGACCGCGAAGGTCAGCGAGCCGGCCTGGGCGAAGTACCATTCCGCGGTCAGGTCGAGGTTGCGCGCGGTGATCGGACGCAGCATCGGGTTGCCGCTGGCCTCGCCGGTGTGGTTGACGTTGGTGACGTTGGTCACGCCGTCGGCGGTGGTCGAGGTCACGCCCTGGCTCAGGGTGGTATAGGCCTGCAGCTGCGAGAAGTCCGGACGCGACATGGCCTTGCCGAAGGCCAGGCGGAACTGCAGCTTTTCGCTGACCTTCATGCGCAGGTTCAGGCTCGGCAGCCAGTTATGATACGAGTTCTCGTAGTCCATGCGGCCCGCGAAGGGCGCGATCGACGGCACCGGCACGCCGGTCGGCGAACCGCCCGGGTTGAAGGTCGGGTTGAACACCGTATAGCCGAACGAGGTCGCATCGGTCTTCACGTAGCGCACGCCGACGTTGCCGTCGATCGGGAAGCGCAGGTTGTCGAACTCGAAGCGCAGCTGGGAGTAGAGCGCCTTGGTCTTTTCGGACTGGTCGTTGGTGCCGGCCGGATTGTCGCCGCCGAAGGCGGCCGCCTTCCACGGGTCGCAGGTGCCCCAGCCCTGGATCGCCGTCTGTTCCGCGCACAGGATGTCGTGGAACTTGTGCAGCTGCTCGTAGGTGGCCGGATAGCCCTGGGCCAGCGACTTGTCCGGGAAGACCACCGCCGGCACGCTCACGTCGCCACCGAAGAAGTTGTTAAAGCTGTGCAGGCTGGTCGGCGCCTGGAAGCGCGGATCGCTCAGGTAAGCGAGGTCGGGAATGTTCCAGCCGACCTGCCAGGTCTGCGACACCGGCACCCAGTTGTAGCTCGGGTTCGAGTTGACCGTGGTCGCATCGCGCTTGCTCAGGCGGGCGCCGAAGCGGATGTCGCGCAGGACCGGATGGTCAAACTGGAACTTGGCGTCGCCTTTCCAGGCCTTCGAATCGGCCTTGCTGCGGTCCAGGTGGTCCATCGTGAACGCCCAGTAGTAATTCTTGGGGTCGCGCAGGTAGGCCAGGTCGCTGGCGTCGAAGATCAGGCGCGGCACGTCGCCGGTCAGGTCGACCTGTTCCTTCGGCATCTTGAGGCCGGTGGCCACGGTGGAGTCGAAGCCGCTGGTCTTGGCCTTGACGTACTGGAGGTCCGAGGTAAAGGTCCAGCGGTCGTTCGGGCGCCACTCGATGTTCCATGCGAGGTCGGTGGTGTCCGAATCGCGGGTCGAGGTGCGGACGTCGTCGCCGAAGTTGATGCCGCCGTTGGTCGGGTTGGTCAGCACGCCGGTCAGCAGGCCGCCCGCCGCGTCGTAGGTGCCGTTGGTGACCTGCAGGTCGTAGGGCGTGCCCTCCTGCGAGAAGATGGCCTGCTCGTCCCACTGCATCTTGTACTTCGACTTGAAGTAGGTGACGTGGCTCTTGAGGCTGTTGTCCAGCTTCCACTGCAGCGCGCCGTAGAGGCCCTGGCGCTCGCGCTCGAATTCCAGGGTGCGCCACTGGGCGCCCTTCGGCACCCAGACGGTGCGGCCGGCTTCCAGGTTGTTGCGCGGGTAGTAGGGCTCGACCTGGAAGGCGTCGGTGCGGGTGCCGCTTTCCGAGCTGGCCAGGTTGAACAGGGCGCCGAATTCACCGGCGCCAGTCTTCCAGCGGTTCGAATAAAGGAAGGAGCCGGATGGATTCACCTTGCCCTTCTTGAGTTCCGAGTAGGTGCCTTCGACCGAACCCGAGATGCGCTGGCCCTTGATGTCGAACGGCAGGGCGGTGCGCAGGTTGACGAGGCCCGAAATGCCGCCTTCGATCTGTTCCGCGGATGGGTTCTTGTAGACGTCGACGCCGGCCATCAGCTCGGGCGGCACGTCTTCGAAGTTCAGCGCGCGGCCGCCGTTGGCCGAGAAGGAATCGCGGCCGTTGAGTTCCGAGCGTACCCAGGTCAGGCCGCGTACCGAGACGCCCGAGCCTTCGACCGAGAAGTGTTCCGGGTCGCCGCGCGACATCTGGCGGTCGATGGTTACGCCCGGCACGCGCTGCAGCACTTCGGTGACGGAGCGGTCGGGCAGCTTGCCGATGTCTTCGGCGACGATCGAATCCACGACCTCGTCGGCGTTCTTCTTGAGCTGCTGGGCGCTGTTCAGCGCGGCGCGCTGGCCGGTGATCGTGACGACCGCGGGGTCCTTGGCCGGAACTGCCTCCTGCGCGAAGGCGGCGGACATCCAGCACACGTGGGCGACGCCCACGGCGATAGCGGTCTTATTGAAATGCCTCATGTTGTTGTCTCCATCCGTTGTTTATCAGCGCCCGTCTGCTGGGGCTTTTCGTGTAGCGCTACCATACAGAGCCGGAGCTCGGCGGCGCAACCTGTCAAGTAATATAACACTAAATGTTATGCGCAACCATTAAATCTCGCAGGATTTTCGTCAATACGTTTTTAGTCATTTCATTGGGTTGAGCGCGGGTTTACAATTGGTGCTGCGCGTCAGAGAGGAAAACCCTGTTTCGTCCCACCCGCAAGTGCCGGATTTCACGTGGAAAACCGGCGCTTGGCGGGTGAGCGCCCAAGCACGGCAAATGTGTATTGCCGGGTCCGAGTGTGAGCGCGATCATTTTACTTGTGCAGTGCAGAATGTTGTTTTTTGAGCACCCGGCCACCTTTCAAATCGCGCTCAGGCGGCGAGGGCCCGGTAGCTGAATCGGCCCATCCGCACGGCGCCGCTGCCGGCGCTGTAGACGCCCAGCTTCAGGCTCAGGAAACCGCCAAACACGTTCTGGTGCATGCCCGAGACTTCCATGCGCAGTCCGTGCAGCTGCCAGGTGGCGCCGTCGTCGCGCGAATAGCGGTAGGTGACGACGTTGTCGTCATTGGTGACGCGGATGCGCAGGCGCCGGGTGCCCGACTTGCCTTTCATCCAGCCCTGTTCCTCAGCCGCCGAGTAGGTCTTGATCGATTCCTGGTCGAAGCCCACCCCGACGAAGGCCTTGTGGTTGTAGAACAGGAGCAGGCCGCCTTCGGCCGCGCCTTCCAGCTCGAGGGTGATCTCGGCCTCGTAGCGGCGGTCGCCCACCGGGCAGGTCAGGGGCGGACTGTCGGCCGGGCCGCGCCCCTTGGCGGCAATGACCAGGGCGCCCGGTTCGAAGCGGGCGCGCGCCATCTCGTCCGGAGCCGGATCGTGAAAGGACCACTGCACGCCGAAGCGGTTCTTGCTGAAATCGTCCGAGAGGGCGAAGCCGTGCGGCCCGGCCTTGCCGCCGCGCGGCTTCGGCAAGGGGCGCGACAGGTCGCCGCCCTTGGCGCGGAACCAGCCGTCGGCGGTCCACTCGACCGGTTCGAGCAAGGTCTGGCGGCCCAGGGTGCGGAAGCCGTTCTCGTAGTCATGGTAGACCATCCACCAGTCGCCCGCCGGTCCCTCGACCAGGGTGGCATGCCCGCGCGACCACCAGGGTTCGGCGGCGTCGAGGGTGCGCACGAGCGGGTTGCGCGGACAGTGTTCCCACGGACCGTGGATGGAGCGCGAGCGCGCGGCGATCACCATGTGGCCGGTCGGCGGGCCTGAGGTGCCGCCCACCGCGGTGACCAGGTAGAACCACTCGCCGCGGCGCAGCAGCTTGGGGCCTTCCGGCGCGAAGTTCTCGACCACCCAGTCGTCCGGGTAGCGCCACGGGCTGTAGGCCGGTTCGAGCTGGCCGTCGGTGGCCAGGCCGTCGTCGCGCAGGCGGATCTTGCGGATGCCGTTGACGAACAGGTAGCGCTTGCCGTCCTCGCCCACGATGTGGCCGGGATCGATGCAGCCCTTGATCTTGAGGTCGACCGGATCGCTCCACGGGCCCTTGATATCGTCGGCCCAGATGGCGTAGATCGACCAGCTGCTGCCGTCCGGCGCGGCCGGGATGTAGACGAAGTAGCGGCCGTCGTGCTTGCACAGGTCCACGGCCCAGATCGTGCCCAGCGGCTTGCTGAGGGCGGGCCCCACCGGGGCCCAGTTGACCAGGTCGGTCGAATGCCAGATCACGATCCCGGGATAGGAATAGAAGGACGAGAAGCTCATGTAATAATCCTTGCCGTCCTTGAGGATCGTCGGGTCGGGGTGGTCGCCCGCGATGATCGGGTTCAGGAAGCTGCCGTTGCCCAGATCGGCCTTGCGCTGGCCTTCGATGCCGCGCGCCCAGCGTGCTTGGGGCGGGTCGGACGCTTGGGCGGCGGACTTGGCTGCCGCGGCGGCCGGCGTGGCGCTTCCCACCAGCGGTAGGGCGGCGCCGGCGGCGAGGGATTTGAAGAGCGTGCGTCTGGAGTCAGAGGTCATGGCCTTGGATGAACTGGTGGACGGTGGGAGTGCGAACAGCATCGAACACGAAAAGTTTAGGGATAACATTTTGGGTCGGCAATCATGTTTCCATGTTGCGGTGCAGTAGACCGAGGCTGGTGGATGGCGCCGCGTCTGCCCGACTGGACATACGTATCAATTTTTTGTGGCCCGCTGCGACAGCGATCGCTAGAATCGCGCGATGTCCATGAAAGAAAGGGATGTTGAGATGCGTGCCTACCTGATCGCGCCAATGCTGGCGGCCGTACTGAGCCTGGCGCCGGCCATGGCGCAAACCCTGCCGTCCGGCGACGTGCCGCCGGACGTGGAACGCGTGCTGCGCGACTACGAAAAGGCCTGGGCCGCCAATGACGCGAAGGCGCTGGCCGCCCTGTTCGCGGAGGACGGCATCGCCTTGCCGAGCAACCAGCCGCCGGCGCGCGGCAAGGAGCGGATCGCCCAGGCCTATGCCGGAGGCGGCGCCATGCCGACCTTCCTGCGCGTGATCGACTATCGCGCATCCGGCGACCTGGCCACCCTCGTCGGCGCCTACGGCCCGGCGGGACAGGCGCGCGACTTCGGCAAGTTCGTGCTGGTGCTGCGCCGTGTGGACGGGCGCTGGTTGATTGCGGCCGATATCGAGAACGCGAATATGCGCATGGGGCCGCCGCCGGGTCCGGCGCCAAGACCGGCCGCCGGATAAAAGGAAGCGCGCAGCGCGGGTTGCGATTCACGGCGCCCCTCCGAGGCGCCGTGAATCTGTCCTTATTTCATCGTATAGCTTTGCTGGGCCGTGTCGACGGCAAAATTACGTGCCGTATCCCAGTAGGTGAAGCTGTAGCGCACCACGTCGCCGATCTTCAGGCCGCCGGCGATATAGGTGCTGGCGCCGCCGTCCAGGCGCATGCGCACGTTCTGCTGCACGCCGTTGTTGACCGTGTAGTGCACGTCGGCCCAGCTCCCGGTGTTGGCGGTGAACTGCAGGTTGGTGGCCGAGGTCTGGGTCACGTAGGTCGGGCCGGTCGGTGCCGGCGGCGGCTCGGTAGTGGTGGTGCCGGAATCCCAGACGACGTCGTCGATCGCGAACTGGAAGGCCGCGCCCGGCAGGCGGTTGGCGTCGCTCGAGATCATGAAGATGTCGAGGATCGACTGCAGCGCCACTTTCGGGCCGATCAGGGTGCTCACCGGGATGGTCGCGGTCGCCCATTCGCCGTTGCGCACCAGGCCGTACGTGGTGGTGTTGGCCGGGAAGTTCACCCAGTTCTGGTTGGTGTAGGTGTCGCCGATGCCGATGTTGAAGGAGACATTGGCCGGGATCTTGATGCGGAACTTGACCGTGCCGTTGCGGAAGTTGCTCAGGTCGCGGGCCTGGCGCGACTGCACGCCGCCGCCGAACCACTGGCCGGGCGCGGTGTAGTTCCAGGCAATCACGTTGCTGCCTTCATAAGGCGGAATGTTGCCGGCGCCGGTGGAAGCGCCGTTCCACAAGAAGATATCCGAGGTGGTGCCGGCCACCAGCTTGTTGTTGACGGTCGTGGTGTCGGTGAAGACGCCGAACTTGCCGACTTCCGGCACAGTCTGGTTGCCCAGCTTGACGGTGCCCTTGCCATCGAGCTGGTAGACGCGCACATAGTCGACGTACATGGTGGCCGGCAGCGGCGCCGTGACCTGGCCGGGCGAGGCGGCGTCGGTGAAGTTGCCGCCCACGGCCAGGTTCAGCAGCAGGTAGAAGGGCGCCTGCAGAGCGGTGGAATTGACCGGCAGCGGCGCATCGTACATGTTGCGCTCGACGCCATTGTCGACCACGGTGAAGCGCATTTCGCTCTCGGTCCAGTACAGGCGGTAGGTGACGAAGCGGTTGGCGAGCGAGGTGGCGGGCACGTACCAGTTCTTGGTCTGCCAGGCGGTCGACGCGGCGCAGCTCTCGTTGCCGGGCACGCACGCGGCCTGCTGCCAGGTGATCACGTTGGAGCCGACGAAGTTGTTCGCCGAAGGCGAACCGGCCGCGGCGCGCATGGAGGCCTTATGGCCCATTTCCATGATGTCGATCTCGCCGTTGCGCGGCCAGGTCTGCGGGCTCACGCCCAGCATCCAGGCGGCCGGCCAGAGTCCGGTGGCGATATTGGGCGTGCTCATGCGCACTTCGATCATCCCGTACTGGACCTGGACCTTGCCCTTGGTGTCGATCTTCCCGGAGGTGAAGACATTGCTGCCGACCGTCTGGCTGCGCGCCTGGATGGCGAGGGCGCGGGTGCCGGATTCGAAGGGCACGTTGACGATCGAGAGGTTGTTCGGGCTGTAGTACTGGAGCTCGGCGTTTCCGTAGCCGCAGAGGTTGATCTGGCAGCCGTTGCCGTCCGTGGCGGTCCAGGCGCCTGTGTTCAGGCTGGTTCCATTGAATTCCTCGGACCACAGCAGCTGGCCGATCGCCGGATTGGTGACGCTGGCGGCTGCCTGGCTACCGCAGGCCAGCAGCAGGCTGGCGGCCAGTGCCTGGAAAGGTTTCCATTTAAAGTGATGATTTTGCTTATGGTTATTCACTTCGACTCCTCTATTAAGTCCAAAGAAAAGTGGATGCGGCCCTCGCGGCTGCTCCACACTGGGTCCAACAGGGTGGTTGGTTCTGAGAATTCTTGAGAAAGCTGATGCTGGAAACGTTTCCATTCGGAACACGGGAAAATATATGCCGTTTTCGAAAACCCGTCAAATCGAATCGTGCGGTACGACGCCGCCGCCTGGAACGCGAAGGAGGTGGCTTGGTACAGCTCAAGTACGCTTCTGTAACTCGCCAAGTTGCGCGTTCGTGCGTTTCCGGCACTCGACGAGTTGCGGTATCCAGCGCGGGTTTCTGCAACTCCACGCGTTGCGGATTCGCGCGGGAGCGTGCCAACGCGGGCGGGCGTCTCGCCCAAATACGTGTGTGGCGGATGGCGCAGCTTGCGAGGCTGGCTCTCAGGACCTTGCCGCCAAGCCGCCGGGGATTCGCAACTCAACGAGTGGCGGAATCCCGGGCCATTTCGCAACTCATCAAGTTGCGCTATCCTGCCCGCGAGGAGAGCTTAATGATGAGAAATGATTTTCGCCTGTCGAGGATGCTGCACGTCCTCGTCCACCTGCATGGCCGGAAAGGCGCCGCCAGTTCCGAGGAAATCGCCACCATGCTGGATACGAATCCCGTGCTGGTGCGCAGGATGATGGCCGGACTGCGCGCGGCCGGCTACGTCAGTTCGGCTGGCGGACGCGGCGGGGGCTGGACCCTGTCCGCCGACCCGGAAACCATTACCGTGCTGGATGTCTACCGCGCGCTCGAGGAGCCCGTGATTTTTGCGATCGGCCCCAGCGTCGACCATCCCGGCTGCGCCGTCGAGGAAGCGATCACGGGCACCCTCAACGTGGCCCTGGCCCAGGCGGCGGGCTCGCTCTTGCGGCAGTTTGGGGAGATCCGCCTGTCGGCCTTCCTGCCCGCTACCCGCCCCCACTAGGGTCTATCTGACTGAGTCTACGCCGCAGTGAGTTTTTCGTAGCGTCGACGGCTTTGCCGTCCACGCGGCGATCGTTTGCATCGAGATCATCCCGCGCGAGAGCGGAGCCTCTACCTATCACCCCGTCCACCTTACCGGTCGCGCCAATAATCAATTGGTCGCCTCCGCGTTAAGCCAGACAGACCCTAGGCGCGACGCGGAAGGAAGGGAATTGCCCAGATGATTGAGCTGTTGCCATTAGCTCATGTATATTGCACGTAAACACTGAATTTCCTCCCGATGCCCTCCACCGTCCGCCGCGCCGCCTGCAGCCTCGTCCTCGTCTTTGCCAGCCTCGGCCTGGTTAACTCGGCCCATGCCGGCCCCGACGCGGCATTGCTCGAAGCGGACAGGATCGGCGAAACCGATCCCGCCCGCGCGCTGGCGCTGCTGGATCGGCTGGCCCTTGACGCGGGCGCACGTCGGGACGCGGCCGCCCTGCAGGCCATCCGGCGGCGCAGCTGCTGGCTGCTCGGCGTCACTGCGCCGGAGAAGGCGCTGGCGCTGGTTCGCGGCGCGGGAACCGCCGATCCAGGCCTGCAGGTGTGCCGCGGCTACGCCTACGAACAGCTGAACCGTCAGGACGACGCGCTGGCCGACTACGAAAGCGGGGTCGAGGCGGGCAGGCGGCTCGGCGACGATGCGGTGCTGGCGCGGGCCCTGGCGCTGCGCGGCGAACAGCGCTACCTGCGCGGACTGTATGGCGGCGCCATCGAGGACCTGAAGGCCAGCTACGACCTGGAACGCAAGCTGGGTAACGACGGCAACCAGCGCTACGTCCTGAATGCCCTGGCCAACCTGTACGCCGACCGCAATGTCGGCGAATACGACAGCGCCCTGGCGCGCTATCGCGAACTGCTGCTGGCCAACGAGAAGGCGAACAACCGCAAGGGCGCCGCAACGGCCCACTTCAACATCGGGAGCACCAGCGAGAACAAGGGCGACCTGGCGCAGGCGCGCGAACATTTCGCGCTGGCGCTTAGGCTCGACGAGGCGCTCGGCGTACCCGAGGATATCGCCACCGACCGGCGGGCCTATGCGGTAGTCCTGTCCAAGCTGGGAGAACACCCCGCGGCCCTGGCGATGCTCGATGGCGCGCTGAGGATCGCGTCCGGCATGGCCCAGCCCGATCCCGACTTGGTCGCGGCGGTCCGGCTCTCGCGCGGCGGCGCGTTGCGGCGGTCCGGCCGCCATGCCCAGGCGCTGGCCGATTTGCAGGCGGCGCAGCGGCACTTCGAAGCGCGGCGCAACGACCGCTTCCTGCAGAAGATCTACGAGGAACAGGCCAGGACCCACGAAGCCTTGGGCGACTGGAAGGCCGCCTACGCGGCGCAGTCGCGCATGATGGCGGTGCAGGCGGCGCTGCACAAGCGGATGCTGGACGAGCGCACGACGCGCCTGCGTGTCCAGTTCGAGTCCGAGCAGGCGCGCCTGCGCAACGCCGGGCTGCAGTACCAGAACGCAGTGCAGCGCATCGAGCTCGACAAGGGCCGGACCATCCGCCGCTGGCAGCTGGCCGCGCTCGCGGCGAGCGCCGCGGCGATCGTGGTGCTGTGCATCCTCGGCCTGCGCCAGCGCAGGATCGGGCTGCGCATGCGCGACCTGGCGATGACCGATGAACTCACGCGCTTGCCGAACCGGCGCAGCCTGATGGCGTTCGCGGCCGAGGCCTTCGCCGGCGCCAGGAAAGAGGGCGGAGCGCTGTCGGTGGCGGCGCTGGACATCGATTACTTCAAGCGCATCAACGACCGCTATGGCCACGCGCTTGGCGACGTGGTGCTGCAGCGGGTCGGCCACGCCCTGCGCGGCGCGCTGAGGCCGGGCGATGCGGTCGGCCGCACCGGCGGCGAGGAATTCATCGTCGTGCTGCGCGGCGCTGGCGAACTCGATGCGCTGCGCGCGGCCGAACGGCTGCGCGAAGCGGTCGAGCGCATCGATTGCGGCGATCTGCCTGCAGGACTGGTGGTGCGCACCAGCGTGGGCGTGGCCCAGCTGGGCGTCCAGGCCGATACCCTGGACGCCCTCCTGGTGCGGGCCGACGAGGCGCTATACCGCGCCAAGGAGCGCGGCCGCAACCGCGTCGAGCTCAGCGCCGCATAGACCGCCTGGCGGCGCCGGCACCCGGGCTGTCGCTCGCACCGTCCGAGACGGAAAGCCGATCGAGGCGACGCGCGCCTATCCTGGGCGCATGAAATCCACGCGTGCAGGGTATTTGCTTTACCGCTCATGTCAGCACCAATATGATCGAGCGCATGGGGCGAGGCCCTGGAACCGAAGTGCGTCGCCTGATCCAGTTGCGGGACAGTGCGCTCGAGGATGCTTATGCCGCCGCCAACTTGGCTCGCAGCGGCCAGCCTGGCCCGGATGCATCGGTATCGGCTGGCGCCGGGCCGGCAAGAAAGCAGCGGCGCAAGCGTCCAGCCACCACAAAAGGTTTTTTGCTGTAATCGACAGCAGATATGCCCATGAGAGGTGTTCTCGGCCACGGTGTCGGGCCATGCACCGCAGGGCGCCGCCACGACCTCTGCCGAACGGCAGGCGGGCGCGGCGCGGGTTTGCTATCGCGTCATCAACCTGGGTGCCGGGGATGTTCCGGCTTTCCCTGCAATTAGCGCACATGGCCAGGTCGCGTACACGCTGAACCAGTCCGATGGCGCAGCCAGCGCCTGGTTCTTCGATGGCAAGACCTCGGTCGATATCGGCACCCTGGGCGGACCCTCGGCGGCGGCCAGCGGCATCAACGATGCGGGGCAGGTGAGTGGAACGTCCTCGCTCGCGGGCAGCCCATTCGCCCGTGCTTTCCGGTGGAGCAAGGAGACGGGGATACTCAACCTGGGCGGGCTGTTCATCACGTCCTCAGGCGGCGTCGCCATCAACAACAAGGGACAGGTCGCGGGCACCGCGGGCGCGCCGGACAGCTCCACGCATGCGTTCCGCTGGAGCGACGCGGAAGGCATGATCGACCTCGGCATGCTTGCGCCCCTGGGAAGCCTGGGATTCAGCAACGCCACCGCCATCGGTGAGGACGGCACGGTCGCGGGCTGGGGAACGGTCGCCAATTTCGACGGGCATGCGTTTGCATGGACACCGGGGACCGGCATGCTCGATCTCGGCACGCTCGGCGGCTCCTACTCGATCGCCGCCGGCGTGGACGCCGAGGGGCGGGTCGCGGGCACCGCAGCGGTCCCCGGCAACCTGAACCATGCCTTCATATGGAGCCGCAAGGGTGGCATGCGGGACCTGGGCACCTTCGGCGGCACCCAATCCTTCGCGGGGGCGATCAGCGACAAAGGCCAGGTAGTGGGCGGCTACTATATCGGCGACACGCTGCGCGGCTTCAGCTGGACCCGCGCCGGCGGCATGGTCGATCTCGGGACCTTCGGCGGCGACGTCACCAATGCCCTCGGCGTCAACAACAAGGGGCAGGTCGTCGGTTCGTCGATGACGAAACGCGGCGATTCGCGCGCCTTCGTCTGGTCCGCCCGGGACGGCATGGTCGACCTGAACCGGCGCCTGCGCCACGCGCCGCCCGGCCTGGTGGTGGAAGCCGCGGCGGTCATCTCCGACAATGGTTCCATCGTGGCCTTCTCGAATGCGGGGCTGGTGCTGTTGCGGCCTGACTGCGGCTGCAAGGGCGGGCACGCCGCCGGTCCCGTCATCGCGCCCAGCGTGGTCGAGGTCGGCGCACCCTTCGATGCGTCGGTCGGCTTTGCAGGCGCCGATGCCTCGGCGCGGCACCATGTGACCTGGTCCTTCGGCGACGGCAGCGGCGACCGGGCCGGCGACGCGCGGGCAAGCAAGGGCGCGGGCAGCGCCACCGGGCGCCATGTCTACACCGCGCCAGGCATCTATACGATAGTCGCGCGCGTGGTCGACCTTGGCGGCCGAAGCGCCACGGTCAGCCGGACCATCGTCGCCCATGACCGTGCGAAAGGAGCGGGTGGCGGCAACGGCGCGTTCATGTCGCCGGCCGGCGCCAATCGGAAGGATGCCCACCAGGCTGGGACCGCGACATTCAGTTTTGTCTCGCCGCCGGCACGCGCAAGGGCGACCGGGACCAAGGCCGAGCTGAGATTCCACGTGGGCACCCTGAGCTTCCGGAGCGACGAGTTCCGGCCCGTCGGCGCGGACGCCGCAGACGGACGCTTCGAAGGCACAGGGAAGATCAACGGCCAGTCCAAGGTCCGGTTCACGCTGTACACGACGCCTGGCGACGCGGGCGGCGCGAACGGATCCGGGCACGTGGGGCTGAGGATCTGGCATGCCGATCCCAGGACCGGGGCGGATGTCGTCGATTACGATAACCAGCCGGCGCGGACCGGCGGCGCCAATCCATTGCGCGAAGGGCAAATTTTCCTTCTGCAGTAAGGCGGCGCGAACGTCCGGAACTCCGGGCGCATGGCGGCGGGTCTGGTCGACCCGGTTGAATCCCGCACCAGGGCCGCGGCAAGCGGCGCTCGCTTGGGTTGGCGGGCGCCGGCTCAAGAACTGCATAAGACGCACGAACCGGCCATCTGCGGAAGCTCCAGGCCGGGAAAGGCCAACGGCAGCGGAACAAGCGAAGTACGCATAATCTATATTATGTTAAATGCGCTATCTGTTCGCAGCGCATTCGAGGACAAGCCGAGCGGGTGCTGCGGCATCCAGCGCGAATCCCGCTCCCCTTGTAGGAACAGGACTACCCGGAATACCACGGCTTCGCCCGGATCTTTGCCCACGCGAGATGGGAAAGCCGTCCCTCTCCGGTTCCTTGTTTTCGCCCGGCTTCAATGGTGCTGCCACAGGATGGCGGATGCGTCGTCGGCCCGCTTCACCGCCAGTGCAGCGCCGCCGAAGCTCGCGCGCTCGTACGCGCGCAGCTCGTCCAGCACCGCGCCGAGGCCGAGGCCGAGACAGCGCAGCGCCAGTTCTTCGGACGTGTACAGCCCGTAGGGGCTGACAAGACGGTAGAAACCGTCCGTCGTCACGAGCAGCGACGATCCAGGCGGCAGCGCGATATCGATGGTCCGCGCGGCAAAAGGACCTGCCGGCTTCAGGCACAGGATCGACGGCGATGGCCCGCTATTCTGTGCTTCTCGCCGCGCGCGCAGCATCGGCAGGAGCCGTGCGCGCCGCTGCGCGGCGTCGGTGACGCCCTCGGCGACGAGCCGCGCGATTTCGGCCTGCAGCACGGCTTCCTGCGGATTCACGAAAGGATCGAGATCGACCACGCCGGCATCCGGCGTGCACAGGAGCGTCGTGCAGTCGCCCAGGCTGTACAGCCGAAGCCGGCGGCCCTGGCCGGCGTCTTCGATGCGCGCCCACGTCATGGCGCCGATCGGCCACGCATGCAGCGGCACCTCGGCGCCGCCGGCACGCTCCAGGAATTCCTCGTGCAAGGATGCGGCCGCACGATGGACGCACTCGTGCTGCGGCAGTCCCATGTGCGCGTAGCGCGCCAGCTGGTCTGCGAAGCCTTGCGCGAACCAGACGACGTCGCCGCGTTCCGGGTCGATGTAGTCGCGCTCCGCCACGGACGTGCCGCCGTCGATCACCAGCAGGTCGAGCCGGCCGGCAGCCTCGTGGAAGGCCACCACATCTTCGTTCGCGCCGCTGTCCGCGCCAGAGGAAACGGTTTGTACGCGCATGTCTGAAATCCCTCCCCAACTTGCAACGAAGGCAATGTACCGGGGGAAGCTATCAAAAACAAGTCTTTCCCGGACTACAGCACAAACTCGACAATATATTTGCTAATGTCGAGTGAGAATTGCCTGGAATCCTGCGCAGTTATCCCTTCCTGGGCAATTTGATTGCGACGAAACGGCAAGCCGTTCCGGATGCGGACCCCGAGAACGACGCTGGCGGCGGCCGATGGGCGTCGAGACGACGCCGTGCTGGCCCGGCGCCCCAGGCCGCGCGGTACTGCCGCAGCGGCCGTCGGCACACGGCCCCTTCGCTCCGAAGCGCCCTGCCTGGCGGTCTTGCACACTGCCCCGGTCGGGCGCGCTTCATTCGCTCAGGACCAGCTGCCCTTCGACGACCTCGGCCTGCCCCTGCGCGCCCGGTCCAATGGCAGCCTTCGCTTTCGCGGGTGCGCCACTGTCATAGTCGACGGCTTCCCGTCCTGACGCGTCGGTGTGCGTGACGCGCACGCGCAGGCTGTCCCTACCCTCCACCGCATCGGTCGCCTCGAGCTGGAACCGGTGCCCGGGCCGGCCATTGAGGCGCCCGGTTCCCTCGAGGCGTGCCGTCCGCCCGTCCCTGGCCGCGGCAAGGACCCGGTCGGCTCTGAACTCCACAGGACCGGAGAAGACCAGCAGCGGCCCTGCCTTGCGTACCTGCGCCGCGGCCGCCGCCTGCTCGCCGAGTGGCGCCCAGACGGTGAATCGCAGCGGTCCGGAGGCCGGTCCGGCCGCGCCGCCCGCGCCTCCTGTTCCTGCGAGCGCACCGCGGCCGCTGAGCGTCGCCATACCCGGTTCGCTGACGAAGACCTCCTTGCGCACCTGGGTGTGCCGCCCGCCCGAATCGGCGATCGTCACGGTGACGGTATGGAAGCCGGCTTCGCAGAAACGGTGCTGGAAGTCGATCCGCCCGACGCCGCGCGCCTCGCGCAGGAGCGGGAGCGGCGAGGAGCAGCCGTCGGACCAGTCGACCCGCGCAGTGTGGCTCTGCGTGGGCGAATTGTCGACAAAGCCGAGCGACAGGCGCAGCTCCGCGCCGAGCGCCGCCTCACCGGGCAGTCCGGCGATCGGCCCGAGCACGGGGGCGTCGGTGCCGCGCGTTCCCGGGCGCAGCAGTACCAGGCCCGCGTTCGAGTGCGCGGCGATGACGCCCGCATCGTTGATCGCGGTCGCCGCGTGAATCACGAGGCCCGGCGGGCCCCGGTAGACGCGCGTGGTCAGGTCGAGCGGATTGGCCAGCCCGGGCCAGCGCACCGCCCGCAAGCCCTGGCCGGGCCGGCGCTCGAGCGCGCCCACCATCTCGCCACGGTTGTTCAGGTCGACCAGGTCGGCAGTTTGGGCGCCCCCGCGCGGCAGCAGCACCAGGCCGCGCGAGCGTGACCAGAGATAGGGCAGGAAACCGCCGGCGGTCTCGGTCAGCCCCGCTACCTCACCCCGGTCGTTCAGTGCCGCGACCAGGCGCACGCCGGCGTTTCGCGCGCCAATCGGCACCCGTCCGCTGCGCGGACTCCAGTAAAAGGCGAGCTCGCTCTCCTTGCCGGCGCTGTCCGAGACCCCCGCCGCCGCGCCCCATCTGTTGACGTGATAGGTGAAGCCGCGCAGGCCGCCCATGGTGCCCAGGTCGGTGACGCGGCCGGCGCTGTCCCAGACGGTCGCGTGGATGCTGCCATCCGCCACGTCCGCGAAGCCGCCCGCCAGTGCGGCGTCATTCATGGTCCATGCCTCGGACAGCGACAGCGGCACCGGGCCGAGCATGCGCAGCCGCCCGTCCGGATCCCAGCGCACGGCGCGGGCGGTAATGCCGGCCGCCGGGATGGCGCCGGCCACCTGGTTCCTGTCGTTGACCGCGCGTGCGCTCGCGCCAAGCGGTCCGGGAAGCGCGCGCATGCCGCGTGCCGCGGTCCAGGTGAAGGCGCGCTGGGCGCCGAAGGGTTCGCTGGCGTCCAGGGTGTCGCCGACCACCACGCCGCGGTTGTTCAGGCCGCGTACCGAGGTGGAGCCGCCCCCCAGGGAGCCGAGAGAGTAAATGCGGTCGCCATCGAAGAAGCCCGCATCGCCGAAAACAAATGAGGAATAGGCAAGCTGCCCCTTTTCGTTGAGGTAGGCGCTGGCGCCCTCCTCCATCGGCATGTTCACCACGCTGTAGTAATACGCGCCGTGCGCGCGATGGTCCGGGCTTTCCTCCCCCGGGGAGACCAGGACGGATTGCTGTTGCGGCGCTGCGGGCTGCCCGCCGCCGTTGGCCATGCTGCTGGCGGCCAGGGCCAGCGGCCCAAGCAAGGCCGCCAGCGTCCACCCGCCGCTGCGGGGACGTTTGTCATGTTGCTGGTTCATGTTGCGCTCCATTGCTCGAAGTTGGTTGCCGCGCGGAGTCCGGAAACGGACACCCGGAGCGGACTCCGGCGCCGCCGGCGCTGAGTCCAGACTGTAGGCCGATCGCCGGTTGCGGGACTGACGCGGCACAAACGCGCCCGGTGGTAAAAATGCGGTGTAGACTGAACTTATTCGCTCCGCAGCGTTCGTCACGGACGTGCATGCAAGCAAACGAAACCGATGGCAACGCTCGGCGGTCAAAGCCATGACGCGGCGTCGATGCGCATGTTTTGGAGAGAACGATGTGCTGGCGAACATGCTGGTCCCTGCTGGCGGCGGCGCTGATGGCGTTCGCGGCATGGACGCATGCGCCCGCGGCGGGTGGCCCCGGCGTCGGGCTCCTGAACGTCGACGGCGCCATCGGCCCGGCGACGGCCGACTATATTGCACGCGGCATCCAGGACGCCGCCAGCCGCCGGTTCCAGCTTGTGATCCTGCAAATGGACACGCCGGGCGGCCTCGACACCTCGATGCGCGCGGTCATCAAGGCCATCCTCACCGCGCCGCTGCCGGTGGCCGTGTACGTCGCACCCAGCGGCGCGCGCGCGGCCAGCGCCGGCACCTATATTCTGTATGCAAGCCATGTAGCGGCGATGGCGCCGGGCACCAATCTGGGCGCGGCCACGCCGGTCGAGATCGGCATCGGCCCGCAGCAGCCGGGGCCGGGCCAGGCGCCGCTTCCCGGCAAGGGTGGCGGCAACGGGCGTGGCAAGGACGCGGCCGAGGGCAAGCATCCGGACGCACCCATGACCAAGAAACAGGTCAACGACGCGGCCGCCTACCTGCGCGGCCTGGCCCAGATGCGCGGCCGCAATGCCGACTGGGCGGAACTGGCCGTGCGCGAGGCGGTCAGCCTGAGCGCCCACGACGCCCTGCAGCAGAACGTGATCGACCTGATCGCCGAGGACGTTCCGTCGCTCCTGGCCCAGCTCGACGGCCGCAAGGTGCTCGTGCACGGCAAGACCCATCAGCTGCAGACCCGGGGTGCGGCCGTGAGCCCGATCGAATCCGACTGGCGCAACCGTTTCCTGGCGGCGATCGCCAATCCCAGCGTGGCCCTGCTCCTGATGACCATCGGCGTTTATGGGCTGGTATTCGAGTTCATGAACCCAGGCTTCGTGGCGCCCGGGGTGATCGGCGCGATTTCGCTCCTGCTCGGCTTGTACGCCCTGCAGCTGCTCCCGGTGAACTACGTCGGCCTGGCCCTGATCCTGCTCGGCCTGATGTTCATGGTGGCCGAGGCCTTCCTGCCGAGCTTCGGGGTGCTGGGCCTGGGTGGCGTGGCGGCCTTCGTGGCGGGCGCGCTGATGCTGATCGACACCACCCTGCCCGGTTTCGGCATCCCGCCGGTCCTGGTCGTGACATTGGGAATCATGAGCGCCCTCTTGCTGGTGGGCGTCGCCAGGATTGCGCTGGCCACGCGCCGGCGGCCCGTCACCAGCGGCGCCGCCGGCCTGCCCGGCTCCCTGACACGGGTCGAAAGCGTGGAGCTGGCGCCCGGGCATGCGGGCTGGGTCAGGCTGGAAGGCGAACTGTGGAAGGCGGTCAGCGACGCGCCCCTCAGGCCGATGCAGCTGGTGAGGGTGCTGCGCCGCGACGGCCTGACGGTGCGGGTAGTCCCGGTCGAGCACGAGCAGGGGGATAAACGGGGAGGATGTGCATGATCTTCGAAATCGGTATCGGCATCGGGGGACTCCTGGTCCTCGTCCTCGGCCTGCTGGCGGCCGCCATCCACATCCTGCGCGAGTACGAGCGCGGGGTGGTGTTCCAGCTGGGCCGCTTCTGGGGGGTACGCGGTCCCGGCCTGATCATCATCATTCCGGTGCTGCAGCAGATGGTGCGGGTCGACATGCGCACCGTGGTGCTGGACGTCCCGACCCAGGACGTGATCTCGCGCGACAACGTCTCGGTGAAGGTGAATGCGGTGATCTATTTCCGCGTGGTCGACCCGGACAAGGCCATCATCCAGGTCGCCAACTTCCTGGAAGCGACCAGCCAGCTCGCGCAGACGACCTTGCGCGCGGTGCTCGGCAAGCACGAGCTCGACGAGATGCTGGCCGAGCGCGAGCGCCTGAACATGGATATCCAGCAGGTGCTGGACGTGCAGACCGACGCCTGGGGCATCAAGGTGGCCAATGTCGAGATCAAGCACGTCGACCTCGACGAATCCATGGTCCGCGCCATCGCGCGCCAGGCCGAGGCCGAGCGTGAGCGGCGGGCAAAGATCATCCACGCCGAAGGCGAGCTGCAGGCCTCGGAAAAGCTGCAACAGGCCGCCTTCGTGCTGTCGCAGCAGGCCGGCGCGATGCAGCTGCGCTACATGCAGACCCTGAGCGCGATCGCCGGCGACAAGTCCTCGACCATCGTGTTCCCGCTGCCGGTGGACATCCTGGCCGACCTGGCCGCGGCCCGCGACAGCCGGCGTTGAGCCATACCGGGGAGGCCGCCCCTGCCCGCTCGGGATTGTAGTCGACAGCGGTGCCCAGGGCTTGTCGCGCTTCGCCTTCCCTCGCTGACAAGCGCGCACATACCGCCGCGCACGGTAGGCGCCGGCGGTTTGCGCCCCGGCTGTCCCTGCGTGACAATGCCCTATGCGAACTGATCATTCGAAAGGAGCAGCATGAACATTACCGTGAAGAACACGACGCCGGACACGGCGCGCATCACGCTGGTAGGCGAACTCCAGGACGGCAGCTTCGACGCGAAGGTCATGGCGGAAACGGCCGTTCCCTACACGCCCTACTGGGACAAGCAGCTCGAGCAGCGCATCGTCTACATCCAGCCCGATCCGGAGCAGCTCGCTTCCATCCTCGCGGCCCTCAACGACCGCCGTCTGTCACTCGACGAGTTACAGAACTACGGCAGCGCGGCCGGGGGCACGTCCTCGATCCCGGTCTGAGGCAGCCCTACAATAGTCCCTTGGCGCCCGGGGCGCCGACGATCTCGTCGTGGCGCTCGTGATCCTGCTTGTGCAGGTAGGCGGCGGTGGTCGCGATGTTGGCGTGGCCGGCCGTGTCCTGCAGGGTCTTGAGCTGTACCCCGTTGTTGGCGTGGTTGGTCAGCATGCTGTGCCGCAGCCAGTGGGCCGAGGCCTGGCGCAATGCCGATGCGCTGTCGCCGTCGCCCCTGGACGCGGCCTCGTCGGCCGCCGCCTGGAACACGGCCTTCAGCGCTTCCGACGCTGCTTCGTCGGTAATCCGCACGAATTCCTTGCTGCGGCTCGACAGCACCAGCGGCATGCGGTCGGCGCGCCCGGTCTGTTCGAGCAGGCCGAACGCGCGCCGGTAGTCGCGGAAGGCGGCCAGCATGGCCGGCGGGACCGGCAGGCGGCGCGGCTTGGCGCCCTTGCCCATCACGTCCAGCCACCAGCGCCCGTCGCCCTCGCTGTAGATCGCGCCCATGTGGGCGCCGACGATCTCGTTCAGGCGCGCGCCGGTCTGGGCGAAGGCGACCAGCAGGAAACGGTCGCGCTCGCGCTGGCGCAGTGCCGTCTCGCTGCCGGCCGGCCGCGCTTCGACCGTTGCGAGGGCCAGCGCGATCGCCTGGGGCGTCAGGTAGCGCGTGATGCGGCTGGCGTGCGGCGCCCGCACGTTCCTGACCAGGCGCGCTGGGTTGCGGCGCAGGTAGCCGGTCTGCTCGGCATAGGTCAGCACGCCCTTGATGGCAATCATCGCCTGGCGCCGACTGGGGTCGGACAGGGGTCCGGAAAACGGCCTGTAGCGCGGATCGCTGCGCGGCCATTTGGTGCTGCAGATCCAGGTGGCGGGCGGCTGCTTGAGGAATTCCTTGTAGGCGTTCAGGTCCGCCACGCTGAGCTGGCGGAAGGTCTTCCCGGCCTCTTCGCGGCACCAGGTCAGGAAGCGGTACAGCTCCTTCTGCACGTTGGCGATCGATTTTGCGCTCAGCTCGCCATGCGAGATGTATTCGCGCGCCAGCTCGGCGTCGGTGCGGGCGTCCGTGACCGGCTCCTCGTGCGGGTGGCGGCCGAGCCCCGCCTCGGGACGGGTGGCGGCGGCCCGGTCCAGGCCATCGTCGGGCAGCGGGTCGAGATCGATCGGCAGGAAGAGACGCGTATGCTTGGCCGGCGGAGTGGACATAGGAAACGAGAAATACTGTGATTATGTACAGTATAGCATCGCCGTTTCGCTGCGCGGTAGCCCGGCAATGCGGCTGCCCGGTTCCGGCCTGACACGCTTCGATACAATTCGGCCGCCGTGTGCCGGCCACCGGCAGCCTTTGCGCTGGTATAGTGAGCGCGATTTTTCCTGCCCGCCCAAAGCGGGCAGGCTCACCAGATTCCAACAGGAGCAGGCATGGTCAAGCGTTTCCTCATCCAATCCGCCAGTGCGGTGCTGTTCGGACTCCCCCTGGCCGCCGCGGCCGCACAGCCGGTCATCGAGGTGTTCAAGACATCGACCTGCGGCTGTTGCAAGGAATGGGTCAAGCACCTGGAGGCGAACGGCTTCACCGTCAAGGCCCAGGATGTCGAGAACCCGTCCGACTACCGCGCGAAGTTCGGTATTCCGGAACAGTACGGCTCTTGCCACTCCGGACGCGTCAACGGCTATGCGCTCGAGGGTCACGTGCCGGCGGCCGAGATCAAGCGCATGCTGGCCGAGAAGCCGAAGGCGGTGGGACTGGCCGTGCCGGCCATGCCGCTCGGCTCGCCGGGCATGGAAGGCCCGCGCAGCGATCCCTACGACGTGTTCCTGATCAAGAACGGTGGCCAGGCCGCGGTATACAAGCACTACAACTGAGGCCGCTTCAGCCTAGTCCTACAGCAGCGCCCACGGCGCGCCGATAGCGCCGCCTTGCGGCGCGCGCCACAATGGGCCTCCACAACGACAGGAGGCCGTCATGACTTCACCTGCAGGCACACCAGGCCGCCAGGACGATCCCTCGACCACGATCGGTGTCGGTGGCGTCACCTCGGGCCAACAGGGCGCCACGCCCAGCCACGAAACCCAGCAGGAGACCGGCGGCAGCGGCGGCGATGGATTGACCCGCAACCAGTCCGGCGAGACCGCGAACGCCCCCGCCAGCGAAGCGCTGGAAGCCGGGAATGAAGATGGCGGCATGGCCGGCGAGGCCGGCGACAGCGCCATGACCCATGTAAACCGTGGCGCCCAGGACACCCGTTCCAGCCAGGCTGGACGGACGGCCACCGGCATGGGCTCGCCGGAGACCGGCGGCAACCAGACCGAAGGCGACCTGCCCCCGGTCAGCCCGTGACGGCCAGTGCGGCCTGCGCCTCGCGCCGGGCCAGCTTGCGCCACCATATCCAGGACACGATCGCATTGATCCAGAACCCGACGTAGAGCGCCGAGGTCAGGTACAGCTCGCGGCTGAAGTAGAGCGGCGCCGCGACCGTGTTCACCAGCAGCCAGACCGGCCAGTTCTCGATGCGCCGCTGCATCATGAGCAGCTGGGCGATCACGCTGAACACCAGCACGGCCGAATCGACGAAAGGCGCGTAGGCATTGGTGTAGTAGTGCAGCAGCGCGCCGTAGGCCGCGGTCGCGGCAATGCCGGCCGGGACCATCCATGCCAGCGTACGCAGCCCGGCATGGGTGATCGGCAGCGGCGTCCCATGGTCGCCGCGCGCCCAGCGCCACCAGCCCAGGATGCTGGTCGCCACGAAGAATACCTGCAGCAGCACGTCCGCATACAGCCGGCTCTCGGCGAACAGCACGCCGAACAGGCTGCAGCCGACGATCCCGGTCCACCAGGTGTGAACACTGTTGCGTCCCGCCAGCACGATGGCCGCGGCCGTGAAGGCGTTGGCCGCCAGTTCCAGCGGCCCGATCATCGCTTGCCGCGGCGCCGGATCTTCTCCATGCTGCGCTCCAGTATCAAAACGCCTACTGTAAGCGAAGCCAGTGCGTCGCGGCAAGACTCCCCTAGAGGCGAATGGTGCCGTGCTCGGCGTCGACGTCGGGCGTCGACCCCGTGACGGCCGCCTTGGCCATGGCGAACAGGCGCACCATCTTGCTGTCGTTCGAATCCCAGTACTCGGCCGCGTGCGGCGCCACCCGCACCAGCACCACGTGCTCGTCCTCGGGGCCGGCCGGGAACCAGGCCTGCACCATCGGGTTCCACAAGGCCTTGACCTGGTTGCGGTCGACCACGCGTTCGGCGGTGCCGCTGACCGAGACATAGGTGCTGTCCTCGCTGTTCGCGAAGCTGACGTTGACCTCGGGGTCGTGGGGGATGCTATCCCACAGGGCCGTGGTGCTGCGCACGTAGAACCAGAGGCCGCCTTCGCGGTCTACCTGCTGGTTGGTCATGGGCTGGCTGGCCAGGTGGCCGTGCTGGTCGCGGAAGGTGAACATGGCGAAGCGCATCGACCCGATCTTGTCGGCGAGCGCGGCGGCGTGGGCGGAGGTGTCGTGGCTGGGCATGGCAAATCCTCGTCGTGGTGAAAGTCCCGATCCTAGCCGGGCCCGGCCTGCCCATCCGTGCGCCGTCGTACCTTGGCCGCACCTGACCCGCATTTGGCCCGCATTTGGCCCGTCCGTCGTGCCCGCTGCCCGGCCCGACGCGCCGGCCGCAAATCGCTTATAGTGATGCCTCTGTACAAATATGACATTTGCCATGAAATTTGACGTCGCTATTGTCGGCAGCGGTCTGGCCGGCCTGTCGGTGGCCCTGCACCTTGCCCAAACCCGGCGGGTTGCGATCATTTCGAAGCGCGAACTACTGGACGGCGCGAGCAACTGGGCCCAGGGCGGCATCGCGGCGGTGCTCGATTCGGGCGACAGCCACGACCAGCACATCGCCGACACCCTGGTGGCCGGCGCCGGCCTGTGCGACGAGGCGGCCACCCGCTACATCGTCGAGCACGGCCGCGAAGCGATCGAATGGCTGATCGAGCAAGGCGTCCCCTTCACGCGCGACGAGACCGCGGAACTGGGCTTCCACCTGACCCGCGAGGGCGGCCACAGCCAGCGGCGCATCATCCACGCGGCCGACGCCACCGGCCACGCGGTCCAGGTGACCCTGGAGCAGAAGGTGCGCGCCCACCCGAACATCGCCCTGTTCGAGCACCACTGCGCGATCGACCTGGTCACCTCGGACAAGCTGACCGGCAAGGGCGTCCAGGGCAACGCCCCGCACCTGGTCGGCCAGCCGCGCTGCTACGGCCTGTACGTGCAGGACGAGCGCAACGGCAAGGTGCTGACCGTGGAGGCCGAGCACACCGTGCTGGCCACCGGCGGCGCCGGCAAGGTCTACCTGTACACCACCAATCCCGACACCGCGACCGGCGACGGCATCGCGATGGCCTGGCGCGCCGGCTGCCGCATCTCGAACATGGAATTCATCCAGTTCCATCCGACCTGCCTGTACCACCCTTATGCCAAGTCCTTCCTGATCACCGAGGCGATCCGCGGCGAAGGCGGCCTGCTCAAGCTGCCGCCCGAGGCCGGCGCCGCGGCCGGCACGCGCTTCATGCCGGCCCACGACGAGCGCGGCGAACTGGCCCCGCGCGACGTGGTCGCGCGCGCCATCGACTTCGAGATGAAGAAGCGCGGCCTCGACTACGTGCACCTGGACATCAGCCACCAGGACCCGGACTTCCTCAAGGAGCACTTCCCGACCATCTACGCGCGCTGCCTGGAGCTGGGCATCGACATCACGAAGGAGCCGATCCCCGTGGTGCCGGCGGTGCACTTCACCTGCGGCGGCATCGTCACCGACCTGGCCGGCCGCACCGACATCCCGGGCCTGTACGCCGTGGGCGAGACCGCCTGCACCGGACTGCACGGGGCCAACCGCCTGGCCAGCAATTCGCTGCTCGAGTGCGTGGTCGTGGGCCGCGCCTGCGCGCACCAGATCGCGGCCGCGCCGGCGGTGCAGAATCCGGCGCTGCCGCCCTGGGACGAAAGCCGCGTCACCAACGCCGACGAGGAAGTCGTGATCGCCCACAACTGGGACGAGCTGCGCCGCTTCATGTGGAACTACGTCGGCATCGTGCGCACCACCAAGCGCCTCGAGCGCGCCGAGCACCGCATCGAGTTGCTGAAAGAAGAGATCGACGAGTACTACCGCAACTTCCGCATCACGCCGGACCTGCTGGAGCTGCGCAACTTGGTCGAAGTCGCCCATTTGATCGTCCGCAGCGCACTGTCGCGTCACGAGAGCCGCGGCCTGCACTTCTCGCGCGACTTCCCGGACACCTTGCCCAAGGCCTTGCCGAGCGTGCTGGCGCCGCGCCGGCGCTGAGCTCTCCCGCTTTACCGGCCCGCCTCGAGCGGGCCGCATCCCGCCATGAACCGCCAAGCCCTCACGCCCTCGACCATCCTGTTCCTGACCATTCCGCCCATCCTGTGGGCCGGCAACGCCGTGGTCGGGCGCCTGGTGCGCGACGCCGTGCCGCCGATGACCCTGAACCTGATCCGCTGGGTGCTCGCATTGGCCATCCTGGTGCCGCTGGGACGGGCCGCCCTGCGCAGCAGCAACGGGGTGCTGGCGAACTGGCGCCGCTACGCCATGCTGGGTCTGCTGAGCGTCGGCCTGTACAACTCGCTGCAATACCTGGCCCTGCAGACCTCGACACCGATCAACGTCACCCTGGTGGCGTCCGGGATGCCGGTGTGGATGCTGCTGGTCGGCCGCCTGTTCTACGGGGTGCCGGTCAAGCCGCGCCAGGTGGCGGGCGCCGTGCTCTCGATCCTGGGCGTGCTGGTGGTGCTGTGCCGCGGCGACCTGGAGCAGCTGGCCGCGCTGCGCCTGGTGGTGGGCGACCTCTACATGATCCTGGCCTCGATCGCCTGGTCCTTCTATAGCTGGATGCTGATGCAGCAGAAGGACGTGCCGGCGCTGCGCCAGGACTGGGCAGCCTTCCTGCTGGCCCAGGTCGGCTATGGCGTGCTGTGGTCGGCCGCGCTGGCCGGCGGCGAGTGGGCCGTGAGCGGCATCGACATCGCCTGGGGCTGGCAGGTGGCGGCCGCCTTGCTCTACGTGGCCATCGGCCCAGCCATCCTGGCCATGCGCTTCTGGGGCGCGGGCGTGCAGCGCGCAGGGCCCAGCCTGGGCGCCTTCTTCATCAACCTGACGCCGCTGTTCACGGCGCTGCTGTCGTCCGCCTTCCTGGGCGAGGCGCCGCACCTGTACCACGTGCTGGCCTTCGGCATGATCGTGGGTGGGATCGCGGTCTCGGCCCGTTAGTGTTGCCACGGAATCGTGTTTAGCGGCTACCCGCGCGGGTGTTACGATCCCATGCATAGGGAGGAATTCGCAACATGGCAGAAGCTTTCACTGTCCAGGCCACTGTGCAGGACCGCGCCGAGGAACTGGCCGCCTTCCTCGACCGGCACAGCCGTACGCTGGTGCTCACCGGCGCCGGGCTATCGACCGCCTCCGGCATTCCCGATTACCGCGACCGCGAGGGAACGCGGCGCGGCAAGCAGCCCATCCAGGGGCCGGAATTCAGACGCTCACCCGCCGTGCAGCGGCGCTACTGGGCGCGCAGCATGGTTGGCTGGCCGGTGCTGGCCAAGGCCACGCCCAACCATGGGCACCAGGCCCTGGCGGCGCTGGAAGCGAGCAACAGGATCGGCTTCATCCTCACCCAGAACGTCGACGGGCTGCACCACCAGGCCGGCAGCCACGCGGTGCTCGAACTGCACGGCAACATCCATCACGTCAAATGCCTGGCCTGCGGCGCCCAGTTCCCGCGCGCCTTCGTGCAGACCCAGCTCGAGGACGCCAATCCGGCCGTCGCGCAGTCCATGGCCATGCCATTGCCCGACGGCGACGCCGCCCTCGATACCGATGCGCTCACCGATTTCCAGCTGCCCTGGTGCGTCCACTGCGGCGGCGCCCTGGCCCCGGACGTGGTCTTCTTCGGCGATAACGTGCCCGCGGCGCGCACCGCCTGCGCCCTGGCGCAGATGGAGATGGCCGACGCGCTGCTGGTGGTGGGGTCTTCGCTGATGGTGTACTCGGGCTTCCGTTTCTGCCGCCTGGCCACCGAGAGCGGCAAGCCGATCGCCGCCCTCAACCTGGGGCGCACCCGCGCCGACGAGCTGCTGCACCTGAAGCTCGACGAATCCGCCGAGCACGTGCTGCCGCTGGTGGCCCAGCTGCTGGGTGCGCGGCCGCCCGCGCCGCCGCCGGCGTTCATCGACCATAGGGGAATATTGTGAACCAACGCTACCGCAGCAACTCGCCGGCCGTCCGCCCGGGACTGCTTTGGGCCGCCGCCGGCCTGGCCGCCTCCTGGCTGTTCGTGCAGGCCCGCACCCGCCAGGTGGAGCGCGAGCATCCGCCCGAAGGCAAGTTCGTCACCGTCGACGGGGTGCGCCTGCACTATTTGGAACGGGGCGAAGGCCCTGCCCTCGTGCTCCTGCACGGCAATGGCGTGTATGCCAAGGACTTCGAACTCAGCGGCCTGCTCGACATGGCCGCCCGCCATTACCGCGTGATCGCCTTCGACCGCCCCGGCTTCGGTTACAGCGAACGGCCGCGCAGTACCGTCTGGACGCCCGACAGACAGGCGCGGCTGCTGCACGGCGCGCTGCGCGAGATCGGCGTCGAGTCCGCCATCGTGCTCGGCCATTCCTGGGGCACGCTGGTGGCGCTCGCGATGGGCTTGCAGGAGCCCGACTTCGTGCGCGGACTGGTGCTCATGTCCGGCTATTACTATCCCAGTGTGCGCCTCGACGCTCCGCTGTCCTCGCCGCCGGCGGTGCCGCTGATCGGCGACCTGATGCGCTACACGGTGTCGCCCCTGGTCTCGCGCATGATCTGGCGGCCGGTCATCAAGCGCGCCTTCTCGCCGCGGCCGGTGGCGGAACGCTTCAGCGGCATGCCGGTCTGGATGGCCCTGCGCCCTTCGCAGCTGCGCGCGAGCGCGGCGGAAAGCGCGATGATGATCCCGGCCGCGATGTCGCTGGCCCGGCGCTATGGTGAACTGAAAGTACCGGCGGTCATCCTGGCCGGCACCCAGGACCGGGTCGCCAGCTCGGGCCACAATGCCGAGCGCCTGCACGAGGGACTGGCGCACAGCCAGCTGGAGCTGGAGCCGGGTACCGGCCACATGTTCCACTACGCCCATCCGGACAAGGTGCTGGCAGCCATCGACGCCATCGCCACCCAGGTGGGCGAACCGGTCACGTTGCGCAGTCCCGGCGCCGAGGCGCTGGCGCGCGCCAGCGAGAGCGGGGTCTAAGTATTCCCCCATCAAGCAATGCGTTGTTGGCTGCCATCACCGGCGCGCTGCTGCGTCGGCTCCTGCTTGCAGTGCTTGCACTGCCGCACACTCGCCGCCGTGCATCGCATCCGATTCTGTGTGCCAAACTCAGCTTTATTTCTTGTCGAGTACTTGGCACCTGCAGGCAATCCATGTAGCGCTCATGGACGCGCCGCGAAAAACTGGGTGCCGACGCTGTGGCGCGGCAAGCCGAGCTGTTCGGGTTTTTTCCTCAGGTAGTCGAATCCATCACGGTCGCCCTTCAGGGCGCCATTCAGGAAGTGCAGGACATAGCGCGCGCTCTGGGCGTAGGACTGGGCGATTTCGTCGCGGGTGTAATCGCCGAGATCGAGCGGATCGAGACGCAGGTAGCTGCTGCCGAAATACACGTGCTCCATCGCGTACATCGTCACCAAGTAGACGTCGGCGCCAGTCATCTTCTGCAGGATGCTGCCGGAGTAGTCAGGTTTGCGTCTCACCCCACGTTCGAAAGGCTGCGGCCGCTGGGCCAGGTAGAGCAGCGGCGTACGTAACCGTTCCGGCTTCAGATAGGCGACTTGCTCGAGCATGGCGTGGGCGTAACGGACCGAGCCGTCCAGGCAGACGAGGGCCTTGATGCGTTCGTCTTGGGCCGCAGCCAAAACATTGGCCATGCCTCCCCAGGAAAAGCCGGCGACGGCCAGGCGAGTGATATCGGCCTGTGGCAGCGATTGCGCATAGCCGACCAGGAAACGGATGTCGGCCGCCTGGGCTTCGGCGTGTGCCAGGTCGGTGCGTTGCGAACGCTGGTCGACGCCCAGCGCCGGACTGGCGAGCACGAGATAGCCATGGCTGGCGATAAATTCCATCATCTCGGCATTCTCGAACACATTGCTGCTCAAACTGGGCGAGTAGATCACCACCGGGTACTTGCCCGGCAATGGCTTCGCATCGCGCACGGCCCAGCGGATATCGCTTCTTTCAGCCGCGATCTCGGCCGCGGACTTGGTGCCGGTGACCATCTTCAGCCACTCCGCGAGCACCTTGTTCCGCTCTGCCGGCGTGCGGTCAAAGTCGTCATCCCAACCCAGCAGCTGAAGATAGTCGTCGTAGCGCATTGCTTGCCCACCTTTTTGTGCCGGATACCAGATCGCGGTCTGAATGGGGCGCGGCTTGCCTTGCGCGGTCGAGGGATAGGAGCGGCTTGCATCGTGTTGTTGCACGACGCGGAAACCGACGGCGAAGGCCCCGGGAGCATTCAAGAAAGGAAAAGCCTGCGCGGCAAGGGCTGGCAAACTAGCGAGCAGGAGCAGACATAACGCGGCAAGCCTTAGCATGAGACCTCCAAAATGTAGTGTTGATTCCTCAACTGTAGCATTGGAAGTCATCAGGCAGGCAACATTATTGCGCTCAGAAGGAACTTATGATGCCATCCTATGGAATTTACTCTTACTGCATAAGAGCAGGAGGCGATTTCAAAAGCAGAGTCACAATCGCTGCCGCCGCTCGAACCGCTTCAGTTCTGCGACAGGAACTTGAGGATCAGGCCGGTCACGAGGAAGGCCGCCATCGCTAGCGACAGCGCGCCGATGAGCATGGGCGAGCCGATGGTATCGGCCTGGCTGTCGGCTTTCATGCGCAGCGCGCGGCCCGGCACCACGGGCCGCAGGAAGCCGCGCACGCCCAGCAGCAGCATGCCGACACCGAAGAACAGCTCGCCATTCAGGCCGTAGCGCAGGCCATCCGCGAGCTGCGGCAGTCCCAGCAGCAGGCCGAAGCCGAGCCAGAACAGCCGCGAACCGAGCGCGCGCTTGAGTTTGGCCGTCGACATCAGGCGACGATGCGCAGCGAGTAGTCGGTCGCGCGCACGTCCTTGGTCAGGCTCCCGATCGAGATGCGGTCGACGCCGGTCTCGGCGATGGCGCGCACGGTGCCCAGGTTGACGCCGCCCGAGGCTTCCAGCAATGCGCGGCCGCCATTCACCTTGACCGCTTCGCGCATCATGGCGAGGTCGAAGTTATCCAGCAGCACCGACTTGACGCCCGCCGCCAGCGCTTCCTCGAGCTGGACGATGGTCTCGACCTCGATCTGCACGGGGGCGCCGGAACCGAGGGCGTCGGCCGCCCGCAGGGCCGCGGTGACGCCGCCGGCCGCGGCGATGTGGTTTTCCTTGATCAGGATGCCGTCGTACAAGGCCATGCGCTGGTTCTTGCCGCCGCCCACGCGCACCGCGTACTTCTGCGCCAGGCGCAGGCCCGGCAGGGTCTTGCGGGTGTCGAGGATGGCGGCATTCGTGCCGGCCACCACGTCCACGTACTTGCGCGTGGCGCTCGCCACGCCGGACAGCAGCTGCATGAAGTTGAGCGCCGCGCGCTCGGCCGTCAGCAGCGAGCGGGGCGAGCCGGCGATGGTGCAGACCACGCTGTCCGCCGCCATCAGGTCGCCTTCGGCATACTTCCAGTCGATCTCGAGGTCCTGGTCGACCGCCAGCATGACGCCCTCGAACCAGGGCGCGCCGCACAGCACGGCCTCCTCGCGCACGATGACACGAGCCTGCACCCTGGTGTCGCTGGGCACCAGCATGCCGGTCAGGTCGCCGGTGCCGACGTCTTCCAGCAGCGCGGCCAGGATGTTCTGTTCGAAGGCCGCCTGCAGCTTGTCGTCCAGCTCGCCGTCGGGAATGAAGGGGTTGCGCAGGGTCGTCATGCCGGGCCCACTCCCGAGAACAGCTTGGCGTTCTGCTCCAGCGCGCCTTGCGGCAGCGCTTTTGCTTTCTTGGCGGCGGCGAAGTCCAGCATGCGGTCGATCGCACGCTTGGCCTGGCGGCCGGTTTCCGGATCCACGTGCACCTGGTTGGCGCCGCTCTCCAGCACATCCGCCAGGTTGCGCAGGCCGTTCATGGCCATCCACGGGCAGTGGGCGCAGCTCTTGCAGGTGGCGCTGTTGCCGGCGGTCGGGGCTTCGATGAAGGTCTTGCCCGGCGCGGCCATGCGCATCTTGTGCAGGATGCCATTGTCGGTCGCCACGATGAAGGTGGTGGCGTCCATGTCGCGTGCGGCGTTGATCAGCTGGGTGGTGGAGCCGACCACGTCGGCCTGGGCCACGACGCCCGCGGGCGACTCCGGGTGCACCAGCACCTTGGCCTCCGGATGTTCGGTCTTGAGCAGGTCGAGCTCGATGCCCTTGAACTCGTCGTGCACCAGGCAGGAACCCTGCCACAGCAGCATGTCGGCGCCGGTCTGCTTCTGGATGTAGGCGCCCAGGTGGCGGTCCGGGGCCCACAGGATCTTCTTGCCCTGCTCGTGCAGGTGCCGGACGATGTCGAGGCCGATCGACGAAGTCACCATCCAGTCGGCGCGCGCCTTCACGGCGGCGCTAGTGTTGGCGTAGACGACCACGGTGCGGTCCGGATGCTGGTCGCAGAAGGCCGCGAATTCGTCGGCCGGGCAGCCGAGGTCGAGCGAGCAGGTGGCGTCCAGGTCGGGCATCAGGACCGTCTTTTCCGGGTTCAGGATCTTCGAGGTCTCGCCCATGAAGCGCACGCCGGCCACCACCAGGGTCTTGGCCGGGTGGTCGCGCCCGAAGCGCGCCATTTCCAGGGAGTCGGACACGCAGCCCCCGGTTTCCTCGGCCAGGTCCTGCAGGTCGGCGTCCACGTAATAATGGGCCACCAGGACCGCGTCGCGCTCCTTGAGCAGGCGCCGGATGCGTTCCTTGAGTTCGAGTTTCTCGGCCGCGCTCGGGGCGGCGGGCGTACGGGCCCAGGCTTCGGCGGTGCAGGCGGCGCCGGCCACCGGGCGGTCGTATTCGTAGGTCTTGATCGGGAGTACGGTATTCATGCGAAATATGATCTCACAATGCTACTTGCGGCGCTGAGGGCGGGCATGCCGCCCCCCCCTCATCAGTCGATGCCCTGGCTCTTCAGGTATTCCTCGTAGTTGCCCTGGAAGTCGACGATCTCGTTCTCGCGGATCTCCAGGATGCGGGTGGCCAGCGAGGACACGAACTCGCGGTCGTGCGAGACGAAGATCAGGGTGCCGGCGTACTTGTCGAGCGCGATGTTGAGCGACTCGATCGATTCCATGTCCATGTGGTTGGTCGGCTCGTCCAGCAGCATCACATTGTGGCGGCCCAGCATTAGCTTGCCGTACATCATGCGGCCCTTCTCGCCGCCGGACAGCACCTTCACCGACTTCTTGACCTCATCCCCGCCGAACAGCAGGCGGCCCAGGATCGAGCGCACGGCCTGGTCGTCGTCGCCTTCCTGGGTCCATTGGCCCATCCAGTCGGTCAGGTTCTCGCCGCTGGCGAATTCCTCGGTCGGATCCTGGGGCATGTAGCCGACGTTGGCGTTCTCGGCCCACTTGACGCGGCCGTGGTCGGCGTCCAGGCCGGTGATGTCCTTGCCGCCGATGCAACGCAGCAAGGTGGTCTTGCCGGCGCCGTTGGCGCCGATGATCGCGATGCGCTCGCCGGCCTCGACCATGATCGAGAAGTTCTTGAACAGCTGGCGGTCATAGGCTTTCGACAGGCCTTCGGTCTCCACCGCCAGGCGGTGCAGCTTCTTCTCGCCTTCGAAACGCACGAAGGGATAGGCACGCGAGGAAGGCTTGAATTCCTCGATCTTGATCTTGTCGATCTGCTTGGCGCGCGAGGTCGCCTGGCGCGCCTTGGATTTGTTGGCCGAGAAGCGGCGCACGAAGTCCTGCAGTTCGGCCACTTTTTCCTTGGCCTTGGCGTTGTTCGCCAGCTGCTGGTTGCGGGCCTGGGTCGAGGCCAGCATGTAGTCGTCGTAGTTGCCCGGATAGACCTTCAGGGTGCCGTAGTCCATGTCGGCCACGTGGGTGCAGACCTGGTTCAGGAAGTGGCGGTCGTGGGAAATGATGATCATGGTCGAGTTGCGCTCGTTGAGCACGTTCTCGAGCCAGCGGATGGTGTTGATGTCCAGGTTGTTGGTTGGCTCGTCCAGCAGCAGGATGTCCGGGTTCGAGAACAGGGCCTGGGCCAGCAGCACGCGCAGCTTCCAGCCCGGCGCCACGGCGCTCATCGGGCCCTGATGCAGCTCGGTGCCGATTTCCAGGCCCAGCAGCAGCTCGCCGGCGCGCGCCTCGGCCGAGTAGCCGTCGTATTCGGCGACCTTGCCTTCGAGTTCGGCCGCGCGCATGTAGTCGTCGTCCGTCGCTTCCGGATTGGCGTAGATGGCGTCGCGCTCGGCGATGGCGTTCCACAGCTCGGTGTGGCCCATCATGACCACGTCGAGCACGCGCACGTCCTCATAGGCGAACTGGTCCTGGCGCAGCTTGCCCAGGCGCTCGCCCGGGTCGAGGCTGACGTTGCCGGCCGAAGGTTCCAGGTCGCCGCCCAGGATCTTCATGAAGGTCGACTTGCCGCAGCCGTTCGCGCCGATCAGGCCGTAGCGGTTGCCTTCGCCAAACTTGACGGAAATGTTTTCGAACAGCGGCTTGGCGCCGAATTGCATCGTGATATTGGCAGTAGAGAGCACGGTGTACCTTTGGAAGCGTTGGTCGGCGAATTTCGCCGATCGGATAACCGGCTATTCTATCATTTCAGACCCCTCCATGGGAGGAGGCGGCCTTGTTGTATGCGCACGAAAGTATCGCGCCGATCCTACCCCGTCCCAAGCGTGCGCACGGCCGGGCTTGCTATGCTTGGCGCATCCCGAAAGGAGGCAAGCATGAAGCGTGTTCCTTTAAGCATCACCCTGCTGCTCGCGGGACTGGCCTGGGGCGCGGGCGCCGCGGCCCAGGCCCAGTCCGGCTGGGAACTGAGCGGGCGCGTCAGCCACGGCAATCTCGGCTATACCTTGTACGATCTCGATCCCACCGACGGTATCGATCCTTCCCTGAGCTTCCTGCCCCTGGCGGCGGCGCCCGAGGACCGCAAGGGCAACCTGACCGCTGCCTTCGATCTGCGCACCCCGGTGCTTGGCAAGGCGGACAAGCGCTACGGCGCCGACCTAGCGCCCTACAGCTACACCTTCGCCATCGAGAATCGAGCGGGATTCACCGCCAGCGCAAGCGGACGGGGCGATCCGGGCGCGGCGCGGATCGGCATCGAGGCCTGGGCCCGGCCCTCCGAGGAAGGCCCGCTCAGCTTTGGCTACAGCTGGATCCAGGGCGACGCCCTGCCCTTCGTCCTGTCGCCGAATACCCGGGTAAGCTTCAGCAGCGCCGGTTCGTATGCGGCGGACATCGCCGCAGGCGACTTCGCCGGGCAGTTCCTGACCGAGAACCTGCTCCAGGTCTATACCATGGGCGCCGACGGCCAGCTGGAGGGCGACGAGCACCGCCGCATGGGGGCGGACATGCGCAGCGTCGCGGGTGGCGACGGTTTCACGCACGCGGGGGACTTTGCGCTCGATGTGGACTGGTACAACTGGGAAGACAGCCAGGCCCAGGGCTGGGTGGGGCTGTATTCGTATGCCAGCATCCATCTGCTGAGCGCCAATGTTCCGCCGCCGGTGCCGGAACCCGGGGTGCTGCCGATGCTGGCGGCCGGACTGGCCGGGCTGGCCTGGCGGACGCGCAGACGGTGCAGCCCGGATCTATCTGACTGAGTCCAAGCTTGGATAACTCGTAGGGTGGACGGGGTGATTCAGGCCAGTGGCCTGCATGACAAACGTCCACGCGGTGATGGTTTGCGGCGAGATCATCCCGCACGAAAGCGGAGCCTCTACCGATCACCGCGTGGACGGCAGAGCCGTCCACCCTACGGAACTGCTGCGCCTACCGCCGCAGCATGTCCCGCAATCCGTAATACCAGTAGCTGGCCTGCGCCGCCGCCAGCCCGGCCGGGCCGCCGGTCCAGGGCAAGCCCCAGCGTGCATAGCCGCGCAGGCGCCTGGCGTCGCCCAGCAGCGCCTCGGACAGCAGTTCGCCCGCCAGCGTGGTCGGCGCCACGCCATGGCCGCCAAAGCCCATGCCGTACCAGAGCCCGTCCGGCAAACGTCCCACTTGCGGCATCTTGTGGCGCGCATAACTCATCAGGCCGCTCCAGGCGTGCTCGACCTTGACGCCCTTGAGCTGGGGATAGACCTTGATCATGTCGCCGTACAGCAGCTTGGCCACCGCGCGCGGCGAGCGGTGCAGGATCGAGATGCGCCCGCCCCACAGCAGGCGGGTGTCCGGCAGCGCGCGGTAGTAGTCGAAGGCGAAGCGGGTGTCGTAGACCGCCGCCCCGGTGCGGATGCTGGACGCCAGGCGCTCGCCGAGCGGCTCGGTGCTCATCACATAGGTGGCGATCGGCAGGATGGCCGCGCGCAGGCGGCGGTGCAGGCTGGCCAGGTAGCCGCCGCAGCACACCACCAGCTCGCGCGCGAACACCGTGCCGCGCGCCGTCGTCACCAGCCAGCCGCCCTCCTGGCGCCGCAGGGTCGTGACCCGGCTGTGTTCATGGATGGCCACGCCGGAACGCGCCAGGGTGCGCGCCAGTCCCTGGGCATACTTCAGCGGGTGAAAATGGAAGGCGCCGGGCTCGAACAGGCCGCCCTTGTAGCGCCGGGTATGCAGGCGCTCGGCCAGTTCCTCGCGTCCCAGGTGCTGCCAGTGCACGCCCATGTGCTCGGCCATGAAGCGCTGCTGGTCGAGCAGGATGCGGTCGTCGTCGAACCAGTTGGCCAGGATCACGCCGCTCTCGCGCGCTTCGCAGGCGATCTCGTGGCGGCGGATGCGTTCGCGGATCAGGCCGACGGCGGCCAGGGTGTCGCCGTAGAGCTGGCGCGCCGCCGGGCCCGCGCTGCGCTGCAGGGCACGTTCGCCCAGCGAAAAGCCGCCGAACACGAAACCGCCATTGCGTCCGGAGGCGCCATGGCCGACTTCCTCCGCCTCCAGCACGACCACGTCGCGCTCGCCCCGCTCGGCCAGCGACATGGCCGTGCCAAGGCCGGCGAAACCGGCCCCGATCACGCAGACGGCGCATTCGCGCGCGCCCTGCAGGGGCGGATAGCTGTCGGACGGCGCGCTGAGCCGGTAATACGTGAGTCCGCTAGCGTGGTCCGAGCCTGGCTGGGCCCGGCGCTCACCCACGGCGCACGGTCGGATAGTCCGACAAGGTGAGCGTGAAGCCTTGCTCGCTGGAGACCAGGTGGCCCTGGGCGCCGAAAGGAATGGTCACCCGGCGGTCGATGTGGCCGAAGCTCAGGCCCGTCAGCACAGGCACCGGGAGGGTGGCGCGCAGGTAGGCCAGCATGGTGTCGAAATCGTAGCCATTGTCCTGCGGGCTCAGGCGGTAGCCGGAGAAGTCGCCCATGATCACCGCGCGCTGCCGGTCCAGGACGCCGGCCTGCTGCAGCTGCAGCAGCATGCGCTCGACCCGGTAAGGATGCTCGTTGATGTCCTCGACATACAGGATGCCGCCGTCGATGTCGGGGAAGTAAGGCGTGCCGAGCAGCGAGACCAGCATCGCCAGGTTGCCGCCCCAGACCGTCCCGCGCAGCTCGAGCGCCGGATTGCCGGACGCTGTTTCGCGGATGGTGTGGGTGGGGCCGGCCAGGCAGCGCCAGAAGTCGTCGATGGTGAAGCGCTCGACTTCCCTGGCGCCGAAATCGCCCGCGATCATCGGGCCGGCATAGCTGAGGGCGCCGGTTTTCGCCATCAGCCCCATCTGCAGCGCGGTGACGTCGGAAAAGCCGACCACGATCTTGCCGCTGGCGGCGATCGCCTCGAAGTCGATGGCGGGCAGCAGCCGGGTCATGCCGTAGGCGCCGCGCAGGCTGATGATGAGCTGGACATCAGGATCGGCCACGGCGGCATGCAGCTGGGCCAGGCGCCCTTGGTCGGTGCCGCCGAAACGCTGGTGGATCGCGCCATGGTCGTAGTAGTTATGGACCAGGCAGCCCTGGGCTTCGAGGCGCGCAATGGCGCGCTCGACAGTTGTGGGGTCGGACGTGTAGCCGCCCGGCGCCACGATGGCGATGCCGACTTGTGGGGTGATCACTGTTTGACGAAGAGCCGCGGTGTTGAGTCTGGCAACATCTTACCCCGGGCATGGGCGTCGATCAAGGCGAGCAGCCGCTCGACCAGCTGGGGCGGCAAATCGTGCCCCATGCCCTCGATGACCTCGAGCCGGGCGCCCGGAATCTGCGCCGCGGTGTCCTGGCCGCAGGCCAGCGGCACCAGGGGATCGGCGGCGCCGTGGATCACGAGGGTGGGTGCGCTGATGCCGCGCAGCTCGGCGCTGCGGTCGCCGCCGGCGCTGACCGCCATCATCTGGCGTGCAATGCCGCCAGGGCAATAGCTACGCCGTAAGGAACGGGCAACCCGCTTGCGCAGGGCTTTTTCAGGGGTTGGGTAGGCGGGGCTGCCGATGTCGCGCAGCAGGGTCACGGTGTGCTCCACGATGCTGTCGAGGTCGGCGCCATTGGCGGGCTTGCGCGCCAGCGCCTTGCGCACCCGGGGAAGCGGCCCCGGCAGGCCACGGCGGCCGCTGCTGGACATGATCGATGTCAGGCTCAGTACCCGCTGCGGATGGCGCGCGGCCAGGATCTGGGCCACCATGCCGCCCATCGACACGCCCACCACGTGGGCGCGCGCCACGCCGAGCGCGGACAGCACGCCCAGGGCGTCCTCGGCCATGTCTTCCAGGCGGTAGGCGGGCCGCAGCGGCCAGCCGAGCTTCGCCTTCAGGCGCGCCAGCATCAGGTTGGGCACGCCGGCCTGCTCGAACTTGGTCGACAGGCCACAGTCGCGGTTGTCGAAGCGGATCACGTAGAAACCCAGTTCCACCAGGCCCTCGACGAACTCGTCGGGCCAGGCGGTCAGCTGCATGCCCAGCCCGTGCACCAGCAGCAGGGGCACGGCCTTGGGGTCGCCCGATGTATCGAAGGCGATGCGCAGTCCATTGGCGTTCAGGGTCGGCATGACGGCTAGCTCGGCGCCGTGCGTGCTGCGCCGTGTTCTGATGATGTGATCGGGCTCTCTCCAGTCGCCGTGCGGGACGGCTTGGAACCAGCATAGCACTTTCGCCGCGGGGGCGGCGCTCATGCGGGACAAGCCCTGGCGCCGTTGCGGTCGAGACCGGGCCGGGGCCGGACTTGCCGGCCGGGGCGACTCAGGCGCCCGAAGACTTGCGCGCGGCGGCGCGCCGCTCGGCGAAGAAGGATTTGAGCAGCTGGCTGGCCTCGTCGGCCAGCACGCCGCCGACCACCTCGGTATGGTGGTTCAGGCGTTCCTCGGCGAACAGGTCGACGATCGAGCCGCAGGCGCCGGTCTTGGGGTCGAGCGCGGCGTACACCACCCGCGCCAGGCGGGCATGCATCATCGCGCCCGAGCACATGATGCAGGGCTCCAGGGTCACGTAGAGCTCGCAGCCCGGCAGGCGGTAGTTGCCGAGCTTTTCGGCGGCCGCGCGCAGGGCCACGATCTCGGCATGGGCGGTCGGGTCATGGCTGCCGATCGGCTGGTTGTAGCCGGTGGCGATCACCTCGCCGTCCTTGACCACCACGGCGCCGACCGGCACCTCGCCCTGCTCCCACGCCTTGCGCGCTTCGAGCAGGGCCAGGCCCATGTAGTCCGCCGGCACTGGGTGCTCAGGCATCGACGATCTCGGCCCAGCAGTTCGGGGTCTCGTGGAGCACCAGCTTGTGCAGGCGCAGGCCGGTGCCGTAGCGGTCGGTGAACACGGTCTTCAGGATGTTGAAGGCGACCTGGGCCAGGTTCTCGACGGTGGGGATGCGGTCGATGATCACGGTCTTGTGGCCCGGCAGCGAGGCCAGGAAGTCGCGCACCTTCTCGTCCTTTTCATAGACCAGGAAGGCGTGGTCCCAGACGTCCACCAGGTGCTCCTTGGCGAGCGCCTTGACGTCCGAAAAATCCATGATCATGCCGTTGTCGGAGTTGCCGTCGGCGTCGATCACCGCGCCTTGCAGGGTGATCTCGAGGGTGTAGCGGTGGCCGTGCAGGTTGCGGCACTGGCTCTTGTGGTCGGGAATCCGGTGGCCGGCATCGAATTCGAGCTTGCGGGTAATCGTCAGCATGGAAGCTTGTTGAATCTGAATGAGTCTGAATTAAGGAATCTGGAGCAGCTTGTGGGTCTGGATGCTGAGCTTCCACTTGGGATTGCGGCGGCAGGTCTCGATCGCCAGGCGGGTATTGTTGGCCGCCAGCGGACCGTCCATGGGCTGGACGTAGAAGTTCTCGAAATCGAGGTGTTCGTAGGCGGCCAGGTCCTGGTTCGCCTGCGGAATCACGACCTTGATCTCGTTGCCCTTCTCGACCACCAGCTTCGCGCCCATCTTGGGGCTCACGCACACCCAGTCGACGCCGGCCGGGACCGGCAGCGTGCCGTTGGTCTCGATGGCGATCGTGAAGCCGCGGGCGTGCATGGCGTCGATCAGGGCCGTGTCCAGCTGCAGCAGGGGCTCGCCGCCGGTGAAGACCACATACTTGCTGGCGGGATAGATTTCCGGCCACAGGCTGTCGATCTCTGCGGCCAGGGCCGAGGCATCCTTGAACTTGCCGCCGCGCTCGCCGTCGGTACCGACAAAATCGGTGTCGCAGAAGGTGCAGACCGCGCTGGCGCGGTCCTGCTCGCGGCCGGTCCACAGGTTGCAGCCGGAAAAGCGGCAAAAGACGGCTGGACGCCCCGCATGGGCGCCCTCGCCTTGCAGGGTGTAGAAAATTTCTTTGATGCTATAGGTCACAATAAAAGCCCGAGTGGAGCCGCGGATGAGGCGGCTCGGCGTTCGTCAACCCTCAATTATAGCGCGCCGCAGCAGTCGGCGCACCATCCATGGTCTGCAGCGCCGTTTCCAGGGTTGCACAAACTTTGAGCATTAACAATATTCCTACCCCGGGCCCGGGGTAAGTTCTTACGGACACTTCAGCGGAACATTCCTACCACCGTAAGAAGGAAGCCATGACCAAGCCCACAGCATTCCTAGCCGTCCCGCTCCTTGCCGCGCCCTGCCCGGCCTGGGCCGCGCCCGGCGTGCCCGCGGCGCTGCGCTCGGTCCCGCTCGAACTGCTGGCCTGCGCGCTGGTCACCCTGGCCGCGCTGGTGCTGGCTTTCCTCGGCCTGCGCCGCAGCGTCAGCAGCGAGGAGCGCGCCCACGCCCTGCAGCTGCTGCTGGCCGCCGAGCGCGAGGCGCGCAGCCGCGCCGACCAGGCCCTGGCCGAGCACCACGACGTGCTGTGCCGCCTGGTGCGGCGCCAGGAAGGCGTGCGCGAAGGCGAACGCTCGCGGATCGCCCGCGACCTGGACAGCCAGCTGGGCAGCCGCCTGGTGCGGCTGCGCGCAGAGCTCAGCCATCTGCACGAGGACGCCGACGCCGCCGGACCGCAGCTGGCCGGACGCCTCGACCATGCCCTGGCCGGCGTCGATGGCGCCATCACTGCGATCCGCAGCGTGGCGGGCGGCCTGCGCCCGGTCGGCGCACAGGAAGGCCTGCGCCAGGCGCTGCAGCGGCTGCTCCAGGACCAGGCGCGCCTGTCCGGCCTGCGCTACCGCTTCGACGCTGGTCTCGATCCGGCCGCGCCGCGCCTGGCGGACCGCGCCGCGCGCCTGGCCGTGTTCCGCGTGCTGCAGGAAGTCGCCGCCGGGACCGGCGTCGGCCCGCTGCACGCGCGCCTGGCCGAGGGCGCCGACCGTCTGAGCCTGCAGATCGAGGGCGGCCCCTCGCTGTGCACAGCGGCCCTGCCCGAGGAAGTGCACGAGCGCCTGCACGCCATCGACGCCAGCCTGGCCATGGCAGAGACCGCTCCCGGCCGAAGGCGGATGCTGCTGGAGATCCCGGTACGCGAGCTTGCCGCGACCGCCTAGCCGTCTTCGGCCCTTGCTCAAAATCAATAAGTCGTTCTAGCCGCGGTAGCAGAATTGCTCCTGGCAGCCAGCCGGCTGCCTTCCGCGAATGCAAAGGACGGCTCAATGATCAGCACCCTTTCCCAGACAGGCGCTCATCCGGCAACCCATTTGCCAACTCATTTGCCACCGTCGGCGCCCGGTCCGACCCCCCTGGTCCAGGATGTGGCCTTCGTCGGCCAGCTGATGGAGAGCCTGTCGGTGCCCGTGTTCGTGCTCGACACCCGCTCGCGGGTCATGATCTGGAACCGCGCCTGCGAGCAGCTGACCGGCGTGCCGGCCGCGGAAATGCTGGGCACCGCCGACCACTGGCGCAGCTTCTACGAGCAGGAGCAGCCGACCCTGGCCGACCTGGTGCTGCAGGGAGGCACAGGTGCCAGCCGACCGATCTACGCGCGCATGGGCGACGGCGAGACCGCCGGGGCCGCGCAGTCGGCCGCGCTCTCGGTCGAAAGCTGGTGCGACATGCCGCGCGCCGGACGGCGGCGCTACCTGGCCGCCGATGCCAGCCCGATCTTCGACGGCGACGGCAGCCTGTCGGCCGTGGTCGAGACCCTGCGCGACCTGACCGACGAGAAGATGGCCCAGGTCGCCCTGGAGCAACTGGCCACCCGCGACGGCCTTACCGGCCTGGCCAACCGCCGCTGCTTCGACGACACCCTGCACGCCGAGTGGGCCCGAGCAATGCGCCAGCAGCAGCCGCTCTCGCTGCTGATGGTCGACGTCGACAACTTCAAGGCCTACAACGACGCCCATGGCCACCTCGGCGGCGACGAATGCCTGAAGCGCGTGGCCAGGGCGGTGGCGAGCGAGATGCGCGCCAACGACCTGGTGGCGCGCTACGGCGGCGAGGAATTCGCCGTGATCCTGCCGAACCAGTCGCTCAAGGGGGCGGCCATCGTCGCCGAGCGCATCCGCAGCCGGGTCGAGCAGCTGCAGCTGCCTTGCCGCTTCGCGCCGGGCAAGCACGTCACGGTGTCGATCGGGGCCGCCACCGCGATTGCCGGGCCGGACAACACCGCCAGCCAGCTGGTGGCGATCGCCGACGCGGCCCTGTACCGCGCCAAGCACCTGGGGCGAAACCGCATCAGCCTGCCCATGAGCGAGGCCGCGTAAACACCGCGTCAGGGGACTGTTTCCCCGCTGTTCTTTCCTTGCCAAATATCCTATGCTGCGCGCTTAGCGTATTTTCCAAGGAGACAACGTGTTTACCTCGACCCTGTCGCGCACCATGCTCGCGGCATTGATTCCGGCGCTGCTGGCGCCCGCCCTTCTGTCGGCCGCCCCCGCCAAGCCGGCGCGGAAGAACGCCACGCCCGCCGACGTCCTGCCCTTCAAGGCAACCGAGAAAACCCTGGCCAACGGCCTGAAGGTGATCGTGGTGCCGACCGGCTTCCCGAACCTGGTCTCGGTCCAGATCCCGGTGCAGACCGGCTCGCGCAACGAGATCGAGCCGGGCAAGTCGGGTTTCGCCCACTTCTTCGAACACATGATGTTCCGCGGCACGCCCAGCTATCCGCCGGAGAAATACCAGGAAATCATCACCAAGGCCGGGGCGCGCCAGAACGCCTACACCAGCGACGACCTGACCAACTACTACACCACCTTCGCCAAGGAAGACCTGGAAACCGTGCTGAAGGTCGAGGCCGACCGCTTCCAGCACCTGTCCTACCCGGTCGAGGCCTTCAAGACCGAGTCGCGCGCCGTGCTGGGCGAGTACAACAAGAACAGCGCGAACCCGATGCAGAAGCTGTTCGAGGTGCAGCGCGACGCTGCCTACACCACCCATACCTACAAGCACACCACCATGGGCTTCCTCAAGGACATCGAGGACATGCCCAACCAGTACGACTATTCCAAGGTCTTCTTCGACCGCTGGTACCGTCCCGAGCGCACCACGGTGATCGTCGCCGGCGACGTCGAGCCGGCCAAGGCCATCGCCCTGGTCGAGAAGTACTGGTCCGGTTGGAAACGCGGCAGCTACAAGGCCCCGGTGCCGGCCGAGCCGGCCCCGCGCGGCGCCCAGTACCGCCACGTGGCCTGGCAGACCCCGACCCTGCCGCTGGTGACGGTCGCCTTCCGCGCCCCGGCCTTCTCGGACAGCGCCAAGGACCAGGCGGCGCTGTCGATGCTGCTGTCGCTATCCTTCGGGCGCACCTCGCCCCTGTACAAGCGCCTGGTGCAGGACGAGCAGAAGGTCGACCAGTTGTTCGACTTCACGCCGAACCGGGTCGACCCGACCCTGGCCACCATCGGCGCCCGCGTCAAGCGGCCGGGTGACGCCCTGTATGTCCGCGACGCCATCCTGCAGACCGTGGCGCGGCTGCGCGACGAACCGGTGACGGTCCAGGCCCTGGAAGACGCCAAGTCGGCCCAGAAGTACGGCCTGATCCGCTCGCTCGACAATACCGAGCAGATTGCCTCGACCCTGGCCTCGTATGTGCATTTCGACCGCTCCTACGGCACCCTGAACCGCTACTACCGCGTGGTGGACAGCCTGAGCCCGGCCGATCTCCAGGCCGCCGCCCGCAAGTACCTGGTCGACGAGGCCATGGTGGTGACCACCCTGGCTCACGAGGCCCTGCCGGCGGGCATCGAAACCCTGCCGAAGCTGGCCAGCTTCGCGCCCAAGGCGGCGGACGCGAAGTTCGACGTGCTGGTCCAGAAATCGGCCCTGCCGCAGATCCGCTTCAAGCTGTTGTTCGCGGCCGGCTCGGCGCACGATCCGCAGGGCAAGGAAGGCCTGGCCGCGCTCACCGCCGCCATGGTCGCCAGCGCCGGCTCGCGCGAGCGCAAGATCGACGAGGTGACCAAGGCCCTGTTCCCGCTGGCCGGCAGCTTCCTCGAGCAGACCGACAAGGAAATGACCACCTTCACCGGCACCACCCATAAGGACAACTGGGACGCCTTCATGGCCGTCGCCATGCCGCTGCTGGTCGATCCGGGCTTCCGCGAGGAGGACTTCCGCCGCCTGAAGGACGCGCAGCGCAACGCCCTAGTACTGGACCTGAAGGACAACAACGAGGAGGAATTCGGCAAGGAAAGGCTGCAAACGAACGTGTTCGCAGGCACGCCCTACGGCCACCCGGTGCTGGGCACGGTCAAGGGCCTGGACGCGATCACCCTGGACGACGTCAAGGCCTTCTACCGCCAGGCCTACGCCCAGGGCGCCGTGCGCGTTGGCATCTCGGGCGACGTCAGCGAGCGCATGGTCGCTTCGCTCAAGAGCCAGCTGGCGCGCCTGCCGCAAGGCGCCGGCCTGCCGGCGACCCGCGCGCCGCGCGGCCACATGCCCCAGGGTCTCGAGGTCGAGATCGTCGAGAAGAATACCCGCGCCACCGCGATTTCCTTCGGCCTGCCGATTGCCGTCACCCGCTCGCACCCGGACTTTCCGGCCCTGTGGCTGGCCAAGACCTGGCTGGGCGAGCACCGCGCCTCCAGCGCACGCCTGTACCAGCGCATCCGCGAGGAGCGTGGCATGAACTACGGCGACTATGCCTATATCGAGGCCTTCCCGCGCGGCATGTTCCAGTTCTTCCCGAATCCGAACCTGGGCCGCAAGGCGCAGCTGTTCGAAGTCTGGATCCGCCCGGTGGCGCCGCAGAACGGGCATTTCGCCCTGCGCGTCGCCCTGCATGAGCTGGGCAAGCTGGTCGAGAACGGCCTGAGCGAGCAGGACTTTGCCACCACCCGCGACTACCTGATGAAGAACGTGTTCGTGATGACCGCGACCCAGGACCAGCAGCTCGGCTATGCGCTCGACGCCCAGTGGTACGACACCCCGGAGTTCACCCGCATGATGCGCGATGGACTGTCCAGGCTGAGCGCGGCGGACGTGAACGCGGCGATCCGGCGCCACCTGTCGGCCAAGAACCTGTCGGTCGTCATCATCACCAAGGACGCGGCCGGCCTCAAGGACAAGCTCGTGAGCGACGCCTTCTCGCCGATCGCCTATGACGCCAACAAGCCGCAGTCCCTGCTGGACGAGGACAAGGCGATCGGCGCCATGAAACTGGGGATCAGGCCGGAGGCGGTGAAGATCACGCCGGCGTCCGAGGCATTCGCCCAGTAAACTCGCGCAGGTCCGCTGCGGCGGGGCGTAACGAAGGAGAAACGGCGCCCGTGGGCGCCGTTTTTTTCCGCCGGAGCGGATCCTGGACCGTCGGCGTAACTCAATACGTCAGGCGGTTCCAGCCGTGCCGCACTGCTTCCTTGACCTTGTCCCAGGTGCTCGGGCCGCCCGGATAGCGGCTTTGCCAGCCGCTGCGCAGGTCGTTCTCGAGCGCATCGTCCCAGGTCCGGTTGCTGTACTGCGGGTCGCGGCGCATGCTGCTGCCGTACTCGTAGGCCGGACGGTAGGTGTCGTAGGGATCGCCCGCGCTGCCGTAGGTCGCGCTGTAGTGGCTGCGGTAGTAGCTGTCGTCGTCGGTGTCCGAGAAGGCGTTCGTCATGCGGTTCCAGCCGTGGCGCACCGCGTCCTTCATGTCTTCCCAGGCCGAGGAGGCAACCGCCCTGGTGCCGTCGGCGTCCATCCTGGCGCCGCTCGCCTGGCGCGCTTCCCAGTCGGTGCGCAGGCTGGGCATGGCCTCGTCCCAGGGACGGTTGCGGTAGGTTTCGCTGCGCGCCATCTCGCTGCCGTAGGAATAGGCCGGCTCGTACTCGTCGTAGGTCTTGCCGCTGGCGCCATAGGTCGAGCTGTAGTGGCTGCGGTAGTAGTCCTGGTCGTCGTCGCCGGTCATGCGCTCCCAGCCGCGGCGCACCGCAGCCTTCATGCTTTCCCAGGTCGAGTTCGGATTGCGGGTCTCCCAGTCGCTGCGCAGGTCGCCTTCGACCTCGTCCCACTGGCGGTTGGCGTAGCGGCTGTCGCCGCGCATCTGCGAGCCGTAGGCGTAGGCCGGCGCCACGGCGTCGTAGGCGACGCCGCTGCCCTCGTAGGTGCTGCTGAAGTGGCTGCGGTAGACGTCGTCGTCATCGTCGCGGGTCACGCGGTCCCAGCCGCGGCGCACCGCGGCCTTCATGTTGTCCCAGGCCGAGCCGGCATGGCTGCTTTCCCACTCGGTGCGCAGGTCGGTCTCGACATCGTCCCACTTGCGGTCGCTGTAGCGGCGGTCGCGCCGCATGCGGGCTCCGTAGCTGTAGGCCGGCGCATAGTCGTCGTAGGCGCCGCCGGCGCTGCCGTAGGTGCTGGCGTGGTGGCTGCGGTAGTGGCTGTCGTCGTCGTCCGTGATCCGGTCCCAGCCGCGCCGCACCGCGTCCTTCATGCGGTCCCAGGCCGAGCGGGCATCGTTGCCGGTGCGCGACTCCCAGTTGGTGCGCAGGTCGTTCTCGACCTCGTTCCACTTGCGGCCGGCGTAGGTGCCGCGCGCCATCTCGGAGCCGTAGCGGTAGGCCGGCGCGTAGTCGTCATAGGAGTCGCCGCTCGCGCTGTAGGTCGTGCTGAAATGCTCGCGGAAGTAAGTGTCGTCGTCCACCCCCGCGCCGGTCGAGTAGCCGGACTGGTCCATGCCGCCGCGCGAATAGATGCGCGAGCCGCCGCGCTGCTGGGTGGCCCAGCCGCCGGCCGCCACCCCGCCGCGCTGCTGCGAGTCGGAACGGAGCGGGTTACCCGTCGTCGATCCTGACATCGATCCGGACATCGAGCCCGACATCGAGCCCGCAGTTGCACCCAGCCCCGGCGGCGTGCCTTCGAGGGACGAGGCCTGGACCGGATTTTCCTGCAGGGTGGAGCCCTGCAGCGAGGTGCCCCCGGTCGCGCCGAGGCCGCTCTTGCCCATCGGTTCCTGGTAGGTCGTGCCCATCGGCTCGGCCTGGTTCAGCGACTGCTGCTGGAACAGCTTGCGGTCGCCCGGATTGTCGAGGCTCTGCTGGTTCTGCTGCCCCTGCCCGCCCTGCAGGTTCTGCCCGGGGCCGGACCGCGACTGGGGCTGTGCCTGGGACTGGCTTTGGGACTGGAACTGCGACTGGGCCGACATCGGCGCCGACTGCATGCCGCTGCTGCTGCCCATGCGCATCGCCTCGGTCCCGGACGGCACCTCGCCGAAGCTGGACGCCTGCTCGTCGATGTCGGTCGGTCCGTAGCGCTCGACGATGTCGGCGGCGCGTTCGACTTCCGGCAGCGAGTCGGCGGTCACGGTCAGTACGTGGTGGCCGCGGGTGACGGCGCCCTCGTAGCGGCTGACGTGGTCCGGGTTGTCGCCGCCGAACAGGTCGCTGAAGAAATGCTTGATGCTGGCGGTAATGCCCAGGTTGCTGTTGTCGCCGGCGCGGTCATGGGCCAGGTCGCGGTCGCCCGCGATGTCGGACTCGCCCGTGACCGGGTCGGTCTGGCCGGTGGGATCGGCGGCCGACAGGCGCACTTCTCCCTTGGAGAATCCCGACGACAGCAATTCGTTCATCGCATTTTGCGCGTCGGTCCGGTCGTCGAACACGGCTACAAGTGTATGTTGCATGGTCGTTTCCTCCGTAGTGGGATGGCTCAGGTGGTTGGCGGGTTTCCGGCATCGTCGAAGCGCTCGACGTGGACCTGCTCGGCCTTGAGCATGACCTCGTCCTGGTAGCGCTCCTCGCGCCGCACGCGGGTGATGTGCAGTTCCTCCTTGATGCGCAGGCGGCGTTCCACCACCAGCACTTCTTCGAGGACCGGCACCACCAGCGTGTCGCCTTCGTAGCGGGTCGCGGGCGCCTGGTCGGCGGCCACGATGCGGTCCACCGGAACATGCCGGACTTCCACCTCTTCGCGCGCAAGGCGCTCGTCGATGGTCACCGGCAGTTCCGACACCGTCTTGTGGATGCGCACCCCGCGCCCGGTCTCGGCGACCCGGGTGCCGACCTCGAGCCGTTCCTCGAACACGGGGATCGACAGGCTTTCCCCCGCCTCGGAAGCGGCGCGGGTTGGGGGCGTGCTGCTGGACATCTGGTCGGCTCCTCTGGATCGCTGGACGATGGATCGAGACTACTCCAATCCTGCTGGGGCGGGCGCGCGCCTGCCCAGTTGTGGCCGCCAGCCGCGCATCCAGTAGAAACGGCGCCCGAAGGCGCCGCCGCATGGCGCCGGACACGCTGGTCCGGCGACGCCCGCCTTAGTAGGTCCGGCGGGTGGAATTGTCGTCCGTCATGCGGTCCCAGCCATGACGCACGGCCGCCTTCATGCGCTCCCAGGTCGAGCCGGTGCTGCCCGCGTTACGGGTTTCCCAGTCGGTGCGCAGGTCGCTCTCGACATCGTCCCACTGGCGGTTGCTGTAGCGGGCGTCGCTGCGCATCTGCGAACCGTAGGAGTACGCCGGAGCATAGTCGTCGTAGTCCGCCCCGCTGGAAGCGAAATTGCTGTTGTAGTGGTTGCGGTAGTAGCTGTCGTCGTCATCGTCCGTCATGCGGTCCCAGCCGCGACGGACCGCCGCCTTCATCTTCTCCCAGGTCGAGCCGGCGCTGCCCGCGTTGCGGCTTTCCCAGTCGGTACGCAGGTCGCTTTCGACATCGTCCCATTGGCGGTTGGCGTAGCGGCTGTCGCTGCGCATCTGGCTGCCGTAGGAATAGGCCGGGGCATAGTCGTCGTACGAAGCGCCGCTGCTGCCGTAGTTGCTGGTGAAGTGGCTGCGGTAGTAGCTGTCGTCGTCGCGCAGGCTGCCGGTGGCGCCCAGGCGCTCGACCTCGACTTCGGTGCGGCGCACCGTGTCGTGGATCTGCTGCTGGCGTTCGTTGACCTGCTTGCCGACCGTCACTTCCTCGACCACGCGGGCGGATTTCTGGATCACGGCTTCTTCCGCGGTCTCGCGCATCTCGATGGTCTGCTCCTTGAACGCGGTGGCGTCGTTGGGATTGATCGGCTGGTCGACGCGGTGGCGCTCGACGTTCACGTGCTCCTCGCGCAGGCCGATGGTCTGGTCGACCGGGGTCTCGATCACCCGCGAGAAGATGCGCACGCCGCCGCGCTGGACTTCGCGCTTGCCGACCTTCAGCTGTTCTTCCACCACCGGGATCGAGGCGCTGGTCTCGTCGCGGCGCAGGGCCGCGGTGTCGCGCTGCAGCGAATCGGTGCGCTGGACCCCGCCCTGCAGGCTCGAGGACTGCAGGCCCTGGGACGCCGTCGAAGCGCCCGACTGGGCCGACATCGAGGACGATTGCTGCAGGCCGGCGCTGCCTGCGCCCATCGCGCCCGCCATACCCGTTCCGGCCATCGAGCCGGTGCGGTCGGAGTGCTCGTCGATGTCGGTCGGGCCGTAGCGCTCGACGATGTCGGCGGCGCGCTCGACTTCCGGCAGCGAGTCGGCGGTCAGCGTGAGCACATGGCGCCCGCCGCTGACGGCGCTTTCGTAACGGCTGGCATGGCCGGTATCATCGCTGCCGAACAGGTCGCTGAAGAAGTTCTTGATGCCGGAACCGAAACCTTCGTCGGCATCGGCGGTGCGGGTGGCGCCGCTGTCGCTCATGCCGGTGGTGTCCGAGGTGGACAGCCGGACGTTCTCGCGGGAATAGTTGGACGACAGCAGTTCGTTCATCGCGTTCTGTGCGTCGGTGCGGTTGTCGAATACCGCTACAAGCGTATGTTGCATGGTCGTTCCTCCGATTGTTGGGTCGCGTTGCGCAGCCGCCGTCCTGGCGGGGTGCGCGCGCTGATGGATTAGCGCTTTGCCAATCGAGCCTACCCCAAACCCGCTCAGGCTTGCGCACCATTGACGCTCGACAATCGAAGGACTTCCCGGCCCGGCAAACCCGCCCAGTGCGCCCTCAGGCGAAGGGGTTGCCGACCGTCTTGACCTGCGGCGGCGGCAGCTTGTCGGGCAGTTCGCGCCTTTCCAGCGCCGCCACGATCGCGCCCAGGGCTTCGTGCAGGCGGCGTGCCGCGGCCAGGCCCTGCCGGTCGGCGGTCAGGTCGACGTCGCCCGACACCGTGACGCGGTCGACGCGGTTTTCCAGCATCAGGTTGCCGACTTCGAGCACGTCGGCTTCGTTGGCGAACGGCGAGAATGCGGTCTTCTTCGTCTTCATGGAATCTCCTTGTCAATCGCGGTCCGCGCCGCGCGGCTTGCGTTGCTTGATTTTCGGCAGGCGCAGCATGCGTTCCTTCTGCTGGCGTGGGAGCGAAGGCAGCAGCTCGATGCCGACGATGCGCTCGAGCTCGGCCACCGGTATCACGTGGATCGGCGCCCCGCTGCGGTTCTCGACGAACCAGGCGGCGGCGGCTTTCTGGCGCGGACTGTACACCACCTTGTACAAGTGGCTGGGCACGATCACGTTGCCCACCTTGCGCAGGCTGGTCCCGAGGAAGGCCGGGCCGGTGATGACGTAGAGTTCGCCTTCGCGCTTGGCCATCTTGCGCACGCTCTGTTCGATCGGCGCCCAGATGTGCCGGTTGTGGTCGCCGTCCTGGGGCACCATGTTGGCTAGCGAAAAGCTCTCGCGCTGGGTGCGCCGGTCCGGCATGTCGCCATTCGGCGCCAGGTGGCCGCGGTCGAAGCCGCTGCGCGCGTAATCGGCCAGTTCGGCGCGCTGGCCTGGCGGCAGGCGCGGCTCGGCGTGGAAGGCGTTGTCGCGGTCGAGGCCTTCGGCGCGCTCCAGGTTATCGGCGCGCAGGTGCTCCGCGGACCACAACGGCGTCCGGGTCACGCCCGAATGCATGACGCCGAACACGCCGTAGCACAGTTCGCGGGCGCCGCTGGCCAGCTTGGGATTGCGGATCTCGGGCGCCCGCCCATCGAGGTAATGGACGGGACAGCTGGCGGCCTGAACGGCGCCAGCCGCGAACAGCGCGCCCGCCATGATCAGGCGAGCGAGGAAGGTACGGAACATGATGATCGAACTCAAAAAAACAGTGCGATCATTTTAGCCGACAGCAAACCTTCCGACTCCACAATACGGCCAATCACCGGTCGTACATACGGCGCACGATTGAAAGTGCATTGCTAAAAAGAATGATTTAGAATTTGTCTTTTCTTAAACGAAAATTTCCCTTCCGGAAACACATGATTCGCGAATGACACACCCGGATATCCCGGAGGACCTGCGGCGCTTCGTCTTGACGAGCGTGCCCTCCGTGCCGTTCCTGGAAGCCCTGCTGCTGTTGCGCGCCTCACCCGGCCAGCAATGGGACGGCACGGCGCTGGCCGAACGGCTCTACATCCGCGAGAAGGTTGCGCAGGGCCTGCTCGACGACCTGTGCACCGCAGGCATGGCGCGCCGCTGCGACGCGCCGGCCGAGCATGCCTATTGCTATGCGCCCGCCACCGAGGCGCTGCGCGAACTGGTCGACCGCCTTGCCGAACTCTACGCCAAGCACCTGGTGGAAGTGACCCACCTGATCCATTCCACCCTCGACCGGAAGGCGCAGAAGTTCGCCGATGCCTTCCGCTTGCGAAAGGACGCCTGAAATGGGCGAGATCATCTACACCCTCTGCATCCTGACCTCGCTGGCTTGCGCCTGGCTGCTGTTCAGCAGCTACCGGCGCACGCGCTACCGGCTGCTGTTCTGGAGCGGGTCCTGTTTCGCGGTAATGACCGTGAATAACCTGTTCCTCTTGCTGGACAAGGTCGTTTTCCCGAATGTCGATTTCATGCTGCCGCGCCTGATCAGCGCCCTGCTGGCCTGCCTGCTCCTCTTGTATGGTTTGATCTACGAAAATGATTGACCCTCTGAACGACCTCCTCAGCGGCGCGATCGCGATGGCTTCGCTGACCATCGCCCTGTTCTTCATCCGCTTCTGGCGCAGCTCGGCCGACCGCTTCTTCCTGTGGTTCGCGCTGTCCTTCGCGATCCAGGGCGCGCACCGGCTGTACGCGGTGCTGCGCGACCAGGGCGGCGAGGATTCGCCCTTGCATTACCTGATCCGCCTGCTGGCCTACGGCCTGATCCTATGGGCGATCCTGGAGAAGAACCTGCCGCAGAAGGACAAGCGCAGATAGCGTGCGCCCGGGGCCTGGGGGCTGGGAGATAATCAGAGCCATCCGAAACGATTCCAGGAGGACAGCATGGCCGAATCCAAACAGCCCTCGAACCCGCCTTCCAAGGACGGGGCGTCCGTGAACCGCGGCGGCGAGGACCAGCGTTCCGAGAACCTGCTGCCCGGCGAGGGCGGCGCCGAGGACGGACGCTTCGACGTGGCCGAGGAAGTCAGCCTCGACCAGCATTCCGACGAGGCCCGCCGCGTGGGCCAGGCGCCCAACAATGGCATCGCCGACGCCATCCCCGAAGGCCTCAAGACGCCGGTACCGGCCCAGCAGGTGCCCGACAAGCCTTGAACCCTATCCCGCGCACCGTCCTGGTGCGCGGAGCCTGCCGTACGATCCTTCCCCCTCTTTACGACATCGATACGCCCATGCGCAGGCCTTCGATGGTATGCGCCTGGTAGATCGCTTCGAGCTGGTCGACCACGCGGGTGTTCAGGTGACGCGCCACCTCCAGCGGCAGGCTGGCATGGAAGGCGCGCGACATCTGCAGGTCGTGCTTGACCAGGCTGGTGCAGTCGGGCGCCTCCGCGCCCACGACCAGCACCGGCCGCGAGCGGTTCGAGCGATTGGCGGTGCCGCGGTGGATGGTCAGGGCCGAACGCGCCGAGATGTCGCCCGCCTGTGGCAGCTTGCGCTGGGCGCGCTCCTCGTAGCGGGCCCAGGTCCCCTGCGGCGGGAACATCGGGTCGCCACCAGTCAGGTCGTCCCACTGGGTCCCGGGCGCGATCTCGAAGGGACCCATGTCCTCGGTGACGTCGACCGTCGTGATGTTGAACGCCAGCGAGCTCAGGCGCCGGCCCACCAGGGTCTCGGGCGGCGAGGCGAAATCCCGGTGCCAGGGCTGGTGCATGGCGCCCGGCCCCGGCACGTCGAAGCCCACCTCCACGATCTTGTAGTCGGGCCCCAGCACCGCGCGGCACACCGACACCACCCAGGGATGGGTGACGATGTCGAGGAAGCCCGACAGGCGTTCCGGATGGACCTCGACGTAGTAGCGGTTCGGCCCGCGCTCGAGCGCCCCGCCGGGGCGGCCGCGCGCCTCGTCGAACAGCATCGCGATGTCGGCGCCCAGGCGCTCGACCCAGGCGCGCTCGAAGGCGCCGCGGCAGGCGATGATGCCGTCGCCGTACAGGCCGCCCATGATCCGCGACACGTCGACCTGTTCGACGGTGGGGACGCCAGCCCCGGCTGTTTTGCTTGCTTCCATGCTTTTCTCCTTTCAGTCCTGCTGCGCCTTGGCACGAAAAAGATACTACCGGCAAAGCATGATCCGGGGCGCACCGGCCGCCGGCGCCATGCGGCGCGGGTGGCGGAAAAGAGACGTTGACAGCAGGTGGACACCCGCTTAGATTGTCGAAGAGACCACTATTTCGCTGCCGGTCCGCATGGGCCGGCGCCGCCAACGCCTACATGACCGAAGCCCCTCCCCGCCCGCCAGTTCGTGCACGCGCGTGCACGCCGATCGAAGGACGCGGATGCTGAGCGCCGGCGTCCATCCCACCGTCCTATTCATCTGCAACCTGCCCGTGGTGGACCCGGTAGTGCTGCAGGTATCGAACGAACTCGGGCAGGCGATCGTACGCGTCCAGACCGCTGCCGAAGGGCTGGCCCAGGCCAGGAACCACGATTTCGCGCTGATCCTGGCCGGCTATGCGGGCGATGCGGCGATGCTGCTCAACACGATCCGCCTGATGCGCGCCAACCTGCGTTCGCAGCATACGCCGATCGTGGCGCTCGGCCTGCCCGCGCCCGGCGCCGAAGCCGATCCGCCGCCGGTCGAGGCCTTGTACGAGGCGGGCGCCATCGCGGTGCTGCATGCGCCGCTCTCCCCGGCCATCCTCAAGGCCAAGGCGCGCTTCTACATCGACGCCTTCCGCAGCATGGCCGAACGCCAGCGCGCCGAATCCGACCTGATGGACACCCGCGCGCGCCTCGAGACCATCATCGCCGCTGCCGAGCTGGCGGTGTGGAGCTGGGACATCGCCCTGGATCGCGTCAGCGCCGATACGCGCATGGCGGTCCTGTTCGGGATCGATCCGGCGCTGGCCGAGAGCGCGCCGCTGGCGGCCTACCTGGCGGCCCTGCATCCGGACGACGTGCCGCTGATCCAGGCGCGCCTGGCGGAGGCGGCCAGCCAGGGCGGGGGCTACGACGCCACCTTCCGCATCCGGCTGCCGGGCGGCGCCTGGCGCTGGGCCATCGCGCGCGGCCACGTCGACCAGGATGCGCGCGGCGCGGCCGTGCGCATCCGTGGCGTGGTGATCGACGCCACCCGCCAGATCGAGGTCGAGCAGCAGCTGCGCGTGACCGAGGAGCGCTACCGCACCCTGTTCGATTCCATCGACGAAGGCCTGTGCGTGATCGAGATGCTGTACGACAGCAAGGGCCAGCCGGCCGACTACCGCTTCCTGGAAGCCAATCCGGCCTTCGTCAAGCACACCGGCCTGCGCGACGCCGTCGGCCGCACCATGCGCCAGCTCGCGCCGCGCCACGAGTCGCACTGGTTCGAGATCTACGGCCGGGTGGCCGAGAGCGGCGAACCGGTGCGCTTCGTGAACGAGGCGCGCGAGCTTGGGCGCTGGTACGACGTCTACGCCACCCGCCTCGGCCCGGCCGAATGGCGCCGCGTCGCCATCCTGTTCACCGACATCACCGAGCGGCGCCGCTCCGAGGACGCGCTCCGCAAGATGGCGTCGGACCTGTCCGAGGCGAACCGCCTGAAGACCGAGTTCCTCGCCACCCTGGCCCACGAACTGCGCAACCCGCTGGCGCCGATCCGCAGCGGGCTGCAGTTCATCCGCCGCGCGCCGGAGGATGCCGAGGCCGTGACGCGCGTGCACGAGATCATGGACCGCCAGCTGGGGCACCTGGTGCACCTGGTCGACGACCTGCTGGACGTGGCCCGCATCACCCGCGGCCAGGTGGAGCTCAAGCGCGAGCGGGTCGACCTGGCCGCGGTGCTGTCGAGCGCGGTCGAGACCAGCATGCCCCAGATCGAGGCCGCCCGCCATTACCTCGACGTGCGCATGCCGGCCGAGCCGCTGCTGCTCGACGCCGACCCGACCCGCCTGACCCAGGTGGTCAGCAACCTGCTCAACAACGCGGCGCGCTACACGCCGCGCGGCGGACGCATCGTGCTGGCCGCCGAGCGCGACGGCGGCCAGGCCGTCATCGCCGTGTCCGACAACGGCATCGGCATCGCCCCGGAATCGCTGGAAGACGTGTTCAAGATGTTCACCCAGGTCGGCCAGGACCAGCAGCCCGGTGCGGGCGGCCTCGGGATCGGCCTGTCGCTGGTGCGCAGCCTGGTGGAACTGCACGGCGGCAGCGTGCGCGCCGCCAGCGCCGGCACCAACGCCGGCAGCGTGTTTACGGTGCGCCTGCCGCTGCATGCCGAATTGGCCGAGGCGCCGCCCGTCGTGCCGGCGCCGGATGCGGCCCGGCACGCGCCGCCCGGCCACGCTGGGCTGAGCGTGCTGGTGGTCGACGACAACCGCGACGCGGCCGAGACCCTGTCGGCCCTGCTCGACCTGCTGGGCCACAGCGCACCGGTGGCGAACGACGGTCACCAGGCGCTGCGCATGCTCCCCAGCCTGCGGCCGCAGGTGGTCTTCCTCGACCTGGGCATGCCGGGCCTGTCCGGCTATGAAGTGGCGGCGGCGATCCGCGCCGAAGCCCGGTATGCGGGCATCAAGCTGGTGGCCCTGACTGGCTGGGGCGGCGAGGCCGACCGCGCGCGCACGGCCGCGGCCGGCTTCGACCTGCACCTGACCAAGCCGGCCACCCTCGAGGCGATCCAGGAAGTGCTGGCGCGGGTCCGCACCTGAGCCGGCCCCCTTACCAGTCGATGCCGAGCAATACCTCGGCCATGCGCGGCCAGCACAGTCCGCGCACTTCCTCGCGCGAGGCCCAGCGGTAGCCGTCCATCTCCGGCGTCGGTGCGCCGGTCGCGTGGTGCGGGAAGTAGCTGCTGCAGTGCAGGTGGTCCAGGCTGTCGAGTTCCGGCCCCGGGCGCACCAGGTAGAGATGCAGGCGCTTGTCGCGCCGGTACTCGAACGGCCCCAGGTCCTGGAATAGCGCCGGATCGAAGGCCAGCCCGGCCTCCTCGCGCAGCTCGCGCACGGCCGCTTCCAGCTCGGTTTCGCCGGGATCGCGCATGCCCTTCGGGATGTCCCACTTGGGGGTGTCGGTGACGTGGCAGAGCAGCAGCTCGCGCCGCGGATTGACGACCAGGGTGCCGCAGGAAACCGTGAATTTGGACATGCCGTGAAGTGGAGCGATGCAAAGGTTCAATGTATCGGCCGGCGAACAGGCTTGTCAATTGTGCGCGCCCCGCACGGTGCGGACCGCAAACTAGCACCTTGAACGGTTCTGGCTTGCGAGGAGCACTGCATGGATTTTCTGTTGCCGGGTAACGCACTGGAAGACTGGATGACCGCCGTCGGCGTCGCCATCGGAAGTACCGCCGCGATGTACGTGGTACGCAGCTACGCGCTGCGCAGGATGCACGAGCTGTCGCGCCGCACCGCCACCCGCATCGACGATTTCGTCACCAAGATGCTGGCCAAGACCTACCTGGTCTTCCTGCTCGCCATCGGCGTCTACCTCGGCAGCATGTTCCTGGTCCTGCCCGACAACTACCGCCTGATCGTCTCGCGCTGCGCGGTCGCCGCGCTGATCCTGCAGCTGGCCGTATGGGGCGACTCCGGCCTGCGCGCCTGGCGCAACCAGTTCCTGGCCAGTCACGGCGACGGGGCGCGCAAGGCCTCGAGCACCATCCTGTTCTTCATGATGCGGCTGGTGGTGTGGACGGTGGCCTTCCTGATGATGCTGGATAACTTCGGCTTCAACATCACCACCCTGGTGGCCAGCCTGGGCATCGGCGGCATCGCGGTCGCCCTGGCCACCCAGAACATCCTGGGCGACCTGTTCGCCTCGCTCTCGATCATGCTCGACAAGCCCTTCGAGATCGGCGACTTCATCATCGTCGGCGACGCCCTTGGCGCGGTCGAGTACATCGGCCTCAAGACCACCCGCCTGCGCGGCCTGGGCGGGGAGCAGATCGTGTTCTCGAACAGCGACCTGCTCAAGAGCCGGATCCATAATCACAAGCGCATGCTGTCGCGGCGCGTGGCCTTCATCCTGCGCGTGGCCTACGGCACCAGCGAGGCCCAGATGGCGCGCATCCCGGAGATGGTCCGGGCCATCGTCAGCGCGCGCAGCGACGTCGATTTCGAGCGCGCCCACTTCTTCCGCTATGGCGAGTGGTCGCTGGACTTCGAGGTGGTCTACCACTTCAAGAGTCCCGACTACATCCTGCACATGGATGCCCAGCAGGCGATCCTGCTCGAGATCTACCGGGAGTTCGAGCGCGAGCGCATCCAGTTCGCCCATCCGCTGTCGGTGATCCGGGTGGCCGAGCCGAGCGACCCGGCGGGCGGCTGGCTGCCGCATTCGCTGCCGCGCGGCAGCGGCCTCCGGCACTGATTGCGTGGGTGAGCGCGGCGCCGCTTCCCGGATATGGCCTAGTTAGCCGGACTCTTCCTACAGCGCCTGCCCTTTCCGTCCTATTCCCGGGCCCCCCATCCTGCCTAGGATGAAATCGAGCCCCTGGTCATCGGCGCCGCGCCGGCGCCGCCGGGGCCTACCCTGTCACCGGCATGGAGGCGATCATGGCATCGAACAAGCAAGGCGGAGGCAAGCGCGGATTCGCTTCGATGGACCCGCAGCGGCAGCGCGAAATCGCCGCCCAGGGCGGCCGCGCAGCCCATGCCTCGGGAAACGCCCACGAATTCAACTCGCAGGAGGCGCGCGAGGCCGGGCGCATGAGTCACAAGAACGACGGCAACCGCCAGAGCGGCAGCGGCGGCAGCCGCGGCGGCAACCAGGGCGGTAACCGCTGAGCACCACCCGTCATCCTCGCATGGGACGGCCGGACCGGCAGTGACGCGCTTGATGGCGTGGCTGCCGGTCTTTTTGCGTGGGTGCGTGGAACGTCGACTTGGGTCCCCGCCGCCGCGACGATGACGTGCGTACGGCGGGAACTGCGGACACTATTGTGGCCCCCCTGCATTAGATCGTCATCCCCGCGCAGGCGGACACCCAAGTTCGCACCGTAGCTTCCGAACCTATCAGTACCGTTAACGAAAAAACCGCAGGAAACCCTGCGGTTTTTTGAAGGGGTGGACGCCGGGGCGTCCGCCTCGGCATTACTCGGCCTGCCCCCCCACGGTACGCAGCGCTTCCTCGGTCTCCTGCACCCCGCCCCCGATGGCCTCCGCCGCCTTCTTGCCGGCCAGCAGGGCGTGATCCGAGTTGTAGTACTCCCACTCGCTGTAGCGTCCCGCCAGGGTGATGTCGAACTGCTTGAGCCAGTTCTTGCAGGTCTCGACGTTCCGGGCGCGCTGGTGGTCGTACAGCACATAGGCGATCGGCATGTCGACCTGGTTGGCGCACAGCACGGTGTCGCCTTCTTGGATCATGCCCACCTTGCGGCAGTCCTCGATCGCGCGCTGGATCAGCGCTTCGCCCTCCAGCGGCAGTGGCTTGTGCGGCGAGTACGAGATCTCGCAGGTAAAGCCGAAACCGCCCGGCGGATTGCATTCCGGGCTGGCGTTGCCCTGCACGAAGATGCGGTGGAAGATGGTGTCTTCCGGATAGTAGATCCAGTGCTTGTCGGTCGCGTTCGGGCGGTCGATGCCGATGTTCACACAGCGGATCGACACGTGGCGCAGGCCCTTGGCCGCGGCGCGCACTTCTTCCGGCGCCTGGTCGCCGATCACGCGGATCAGTTCCGGCAGCGGCATGGTCGACACCAGCTGGTCGTAGCGGAAGCGGCGGCCGTCGGCCAGCGCCACCACGTGTTCGCGCGGCAGCACCTGGACCACGTCGGCATTGGTCTCGATCTTGCCCTTGATGTGGGGCAGGAAGCCGTTCATCAGGGCCTGGAAGCCGCCCTTGAGCGGATAGCCGAAGCGCGCGTTCGGGCCCATCGGCTTGGCGACCGGCTCCAGCGCGCCCTGGATGATCTCTTCCAGGTTCGGCAGCGGCACGCGCCCGCCCAGCCACGACGTTTCCATCTCGCTCAGGGGCACGGTCCAGATCTTCTTGTTGTAGGGGATGGCGAAATGCTTGGCGATGCCCTTGCCCCACACCTTGTTGATGAATTGCTCGAAATTCTTCACCTCGCCCTTGACCGACCTGTCGGTGTTGCAGGCGTCCAGGGTGCCGTCGGCGCAGCAGTCGTCGATCGCGGCGGCTTCCTGCTGGTCGTCGTCGTTGGCGCCGTAGCGGGCCTCGATCGCGCCCATCACGCATTCGGTGATGACCTTGGGCGGCAGGCCATACAACGCGCCCTGGAACGGATAACGGGTAAACACGTTCTTGCTGTAGACCCAGGCTTCGCGGTTCTGCCAGTGCACGTTATCGCCCAGCAGCACCTCGTACATCTTGAGCACGTAGGGGTCGTTCGAGAACATGATGTGGCCGGCGTAGTCGAAGGTGAAGCCCTTGTCCTGGATCGAACGGCACCAGCCGCCGACGGTCGCGTTACGCTCCAGCACCAGCGTGTCGGCGCTCAGGTGGTAGGCGGCCGACAGGCCGGTCGGCCCGCTGCCGATCACGATGTTGCGGTACGAGGACTTGGCGCTCTTGGCCACCGGCAGCGGATTGACCGTGGCGGGCAGCGCTTCCGGATTCGCGGCCGACAGGCGCTGGGCCTTGTTGCCGGGCACGACATTCTCGATCAGCTCGTGCATGCGGCCGGCGGTGCGGTCCCAGGACGTGCCGGCGACCACTTCGCGCATGCGCTTGGCCATCTTCAGCTTGTCGCCTTCGGTCATGGCCAGCATGCGTTCGCAGGCTGCGATGTAGTCCTCGGCGCCTTCGGCAATCGCCACCACGTCGCCGTAGGGCACCTTGACGTCGGTGATCGGGGTCGAGACCGAGGGCAGCTCGGCCGCCATGTATTCCAGCACCTTGGTCGGGCTGATGAACTTGGTCGACTCGTTGAGCGCGAAAGGCAGCAGGCAGACGTCCCAGCCGGCCAGGAACTTCGGCAGGTCCGGGTAGTTGCGCTGGCCCATGTAGTGGATGTTGGCGGCCTGCGGCAGGTGGGCCGGGTCGATCTTGACCACTGGGCCGACCAGCACGATCTGCCATTCCGGATGGGCGGCCGCCATTGCGCGCACCAGCTCGGTGTCGAAGCGCTCGTCGATCACGCCGTAGAAGCCCAGTCGCGGATGCGGGATGTGGGCCTGGTCGGGGTGCGAGATGTCGCGGTCCTGGGCCTGGCGGAAGTGCTTGGCGTCGACGCTGCTCGAGAAGCAGTGGGCGTTCGAGTGGCGGTCGCGCTTGGACTGGTACAGGCTGGGGCCGCCGGTGAAGACCAGGTCGGCGATGTTCAGCAGCGCGCTTTCGCGCTGCAGCAATTGCTTGGGCGCGTTCTTGAACGCGGCAAGCTCGTCCATGCAGTCGTAGATGACCTTGGACGGGTGCAGGCCCTGCAGCAGCGGCAGGGCCATCGGGGTGTAGAACCATACCACCGGCTGCTCGCCGTCCGGGACCAGGTCGGCCAGCAGGGCCTGCAGGGTCGGAATCTGGTCGTCGTGGAAGCCCGGCGCGTGGATGGCGGTATGCGGGCGGCACACCGTGACGTTCGGCGCGACCGCCGTTTTCTGCAGGTGTGCCTGGCCCTCGCTATACACCGGCTCCTCGACGAAGAGGATGTTGTAGTGTTCCGCCAGACGCGTCATCAGGTGCTGGGGGCGCTGGAACACGAAATCCCAGCGCAGGTGGCAAAACACGATCAGGGTCGGCATGTTGATTTCCTTTCGCCTTGCTGGCGCTATAGTTGTTGGCAAAGATAGCCGGGCCGGTTCTCTCTCTCTCCGTCGCCCGGTCGGACAGGCCGGTTGAACCTGGCCGGACCCCGGAATCGTAACATGTAAATTTTTTAATGTTTTCATTTATGCATTGAAACATTGCCAACAGGAATCATGTAATGCCGGGCCCCGCTGCCTCTCTCCTAGGAGAGGGCTGCAGCTGGGTCGCCTCATGTAGGGAGGCTCCTACACCAATACAGGAAAACGGGCTACGAACGCCGGTAAAACTTTTGATCGTGCGCTACGAAAAGCACCGTCGAATGCACGGCATGCAGCCCTGTGGAGAGGGGATTACTGGAGTGGGATAGCGCGCGCGCCGTATTTCCGGCCCGCGCCAGGAAGAGAAAAAGAAAGCGCCTCAGGCCTCGCGGGTGGCGTGATACGGTTCTGCGCCCTCGGCATGGCCGTCCTCGCTGAAGCCGGCGGCCACCGACACGCCCTCCAGTCCGATCGACAGCAAGGCGTCGCACACCTCGTCGATCTCGGCGCCCAGGTCGGCCGCCAGGTCGACCGGCTTCTCTACGCTGCCCCAGGGCAGGCCGCCGTCGAGCGCGTACAGGTTGGCGCGCAGGACGATGTGCTCGCCCATGTCGAGCGGCGCCACCGCCGCATGAACCTGGTCCGCTTCGAGGTCCTTGGCCACGAGGGTGCGCCTGACCTCGGACAGCAGGGCCAGCAGGCCCAGTTCCGCCACCGCCCCCTCCTTGGCGCCGAAGAACAGGTCCTGGTAGAGGAAGTCGACGCTGAGGCGCTCCGGGTCGCGCGCCAGGCCGCGCCGCACCAGCGGGGCCACGTCGGCCGTCCAGTCGCGGTAGCGCTCCATGCGGCGCGCGAAATAGGCGTCGGCGCCCTCCTCGTCCTTCGGCACCCGGTAGAACGGATCGTCGGCGCGCTTGAGCGAGAAGCCGAGCAGGAAGCGCAGCTCCATCGCGGTCTCGTCGGGCGCCACCGGCTCGCCGGTCCAGCCGCGGATGCTGGCTTCGATGGTCGGCGCCGGCTGCAGCTTTTTCTCGAGCAGCGAGGCCGCGGCCTCGCGCAGCATCTCATGCAGCATGCTGTAGCTGACATGGTCGATCTCGGCCAGGTCGTAGGCATGGCGGATCAGCACCACCTTGGCCGAGGGGCTGTCCAGGCCGGCCGCCTGGAAGCTGGCGGAGAGCTGGGCGAAGGCTTCGTCGTCCTGGAACACCTCCTGGGCCGCCAGACCGCCGGTGCTGCGCACGAACAGCGGCACCAGGAAGGCGTCGATCTCGTATTCCGGGCCGTCCTCGCGGCGCAGGCGCCAGGTCGCGGCCTCTTCCTCGATGCGGCCGCGCAGGATGCGGCAGGCCAGCGGATCGGTGTAGCGCGCCAGCTCGATCGCCTCGTACAGCACTTCGTCGCGCTTTTTACGCACGGCCTTGCGCACCGCGGCCGCCAGATCCTCCTCGCGCTCATCCTCCGAACCGAAGCCCGGCACTTCCTCGCGCTCGGCGATCTCGAGGGCCAGGTCGGCCAGTTCCTGGGCCTGGGCCGAGGTATCGGGCTCGCGGACGTTGTTCGACTTGCGCGGGGCGGGACGCTTATTCTTTGGCATGGTGTGGTGCTTGGCGTGTGAAATGGTCAAGGCCCCATGGTAACGCATCGACCCGGCGACCGCGAACACACGCGCCCGGGCGGGCCCGCGACGGATGGGCTGGCGCGGTGTTATGCTTCCGGCAAAACCACAAGACCGGGCGCGGCCGGCGCGGCCCCGCCCCCAACCCGGGAAGCTCACATGCTCGAGAAACTCTTCAAACTCAGGGAAAACGGCACCGACGTCCGCACCGAAGTGCTGGCCGGCCTGACTACTTTCCTCACGATGGTCTACATCATCTTCGTCAACCCGTCGATCCTGGGCGACGCCGGCATGCCGAAGGAAGCGGTGTTCGTCGCCACCTGCCTGGTGGCGGCGCTCGGCACCGCCGTCATGGGCCTGTACGCCAACTATCCGATCGCGATGGCGCCCGGGATGGGCCTGAACGCCTACTTCGCCTACGCCGTGGTGCTGGGCATGGGCATCGCCTGGCCGGCCGCGCTGGGTGCGGTGTTCATCTCCGGCTGCCTGTTCATCCTGGTCTCGCTGCTCGGCCTGCGCGGCATGATCGTGGACGGCATCCCGCGCTCGATGCGGGTCGCGATCACGGTCGGCCTGGGCATGTTCCTGGCCCTGATCGCGCTCAAGAACGCCGGCATCGTGGTGCCCAACGAAGCGACCCTGGTCAAGGCCGGCGACCTGCACAAGCCGGAAGCCCTGATGGCGATCGGCGGCTTCCTGGTCATCGTCGCCCTCGACCGCCTGAAGGTGCGCGGCGCGATCCTGATCGGCATCGTGCTGGTGACGGTGCTGAGCTTCTTCTTCGGCGGGAACACCTTCAAGGGCATCTTCTCGCTACCGCCCTCGATCGAGCCGACCCTGTTCAAGCTCGACATCGCCGGCGCCCTGTCGGTGGGCATCCTGAACGTGGTGCTGGTGTTCTTCCTGGTCGAGCTGTTCGACGCCACCGGCACCCTGATGGGGGTGGCGCGCCGCGCCGGCCTGCTGGTCGAGGGCAAGATGCACCGTCTCAACAAGGCCCTGCTGGCCGACAGCGGCGCCATCGTCGCCGGCAGCATCCTGGGCACCTCGAGCACCACCGCCTACCTGGAGAGCGCCTCCGGCGTCCAGGCCGGCGGACGCACCGGCCTGACCGCGCTCACGGTGGCGGGCCTGTTCCTGGCCTGCCTGTTCATCGCGCCGCTGGCCGGCGTGGTGCCGGCCTACGCCACCGCCCCGGCGCTGCTGTTCGTGGCCTGCCTGATGCTGGCCGACCTCGGCGACGTCGAATGGGGCGACAGCACCGAAAGCATCCCGGCCGCCGTCACCGCCCTGGTGATGCCTTTCACCTTCTCGATCGCCGAGGGCATCGCCTTCGGCTTCATCACCTATGCGGCGCTCAAGCTGCTGACCGGGCGCATGCGCGAAGTGCGGCCGGTGGTGTGGGTGATCGCGGCGCTGTTCACGTTCAAGATCGCATACGTCGGCACCTGAGTCGGTCCCTGGACGGTAGGGTTGGCGGGGTGATTCGGGCCAGTGGCCCGAATCACGAACGCCCACGCGGTGATAGGTAGTGGCTCCGCTTTCGCGCCGGATGAGCTCGCCGCCAACGCTACTGGCCAATACGCGCCAGCCGCTTGCGCTCGTACTCCGCGAAGCCGTCCTCCAGCGCCAGGTCGAGTTCCTCGTCGTCCCAGGGCTTGATCAGGTACTTGAAGATGGCCCCGTGGTTCACGGCATCGGTCACCGATTGCAGGTCGGCCGCGCCCGACAGGACCACGCGGGTGACCGCCGGGTGCAGCTGGCGCACCCGCGGCAGGAAGGCCGCGCCGTCGTCTACGGCCAGGCGCTGGTCGCACATGATCACCCCGACCTCGGTGGTGGCGAGAATCTCGAAGGCCTCGGCGGCGTTGGCCGCGGACAGCATGATGGTGTCCCTGTGGCGCAGCGCGCGCCGCACCGCCGCCTGCAGGCTGGCGTCGTCGTCGACCACCAGCACGGTGCGCGCATACGGCGCACGCTGCAGCTGACCGAGCTGGAGCGAGGCGCCCTCGCGCATCAGGACTTCGCACTCCTCGGCCGGGACCGGGCGGCTGAACAGATAGCCCTGCATCTCGTCGCAGCCGTTGTCGGCCAGCAGCGACAGCTGGCCCTGGCTCTCGACGCCCTCCGCGATCACGGTCAGGCGCAGGCCGTGGCCCATCGCGATCACCGCACGCGAGATCGACAGGTCGTCCGGGTCGGACACGATGTCGCACACGAAGGACTGGTCGAGCTTGAGCTTGTCGACCGGGAAGCGTTTCAGGTAGTTGAGGTTCGAGTAGCCGGTGCCGAAGTCGTCGATCGCCAGGCGCACGCCCATGTCCTTCAGCTGGCGCAGGATGGCGAAGGTCTTCTGCGGGTCCTTCATCGACGCGCTTTCGGTCAGTTCCAGTTCCAGCAGGCGCGGTTCGAGCCCGGTCTCGTCGAGGATGCGCCGCACCGTCGCCGGGATCTGCTCCGAGAACTGGCGCGCCGACAGGTTCACCGAGACCGGCACCACCTCCAGGCCGGCATCCTGCCAGGCGCGGCACTGCTGGCAGGCGCGGCGCAGCACCCATTCCCCCAGCGGCAGGATCAGCCCGGTCTCCTCGGCCAGGTCGATGAAGACCGCGGGCGACACCATGCCACGCTCCGGATGGCGCCAGCGCACCAGCGCCTCGACCCCGACGATGGCCCCGCTCTTGAGGTCGACCTGGGGCTGGTAGTGGAGCAGGAACTCCTCGCGCTCGATGGCCCGCCGCAGCGCGTTCTCGAGGCGGAAGCGGGCTTCGGCCCCCTCGTTGAACTCGGGGCGGAAGAAGGTGTAGCGCTCGCCGCCGGCGTCGACCCGCGCCAGGGCGCTCTCCGCGCCCTGGGCCAGCGATTCGTAGCTGTCGCCGTCGTTGGGAAACACCGCGATGCCGATGCGCGGGTCCAGGTGCAGTTCCTCGCCTTCCCACGCGAAGGGACGTCCCAGGCACTCGAGGACCTGGCGCGCCAGCACGCCCAGCTCGTCGACCGCGCCGCGCCGCGCCGCCAGCGCGAAGGTGCCCTCGGCGTAGCGCGCCACCGTGTCGCCGGCCGACAGCGACGACAGGCGCCGCGCGGCGTCCGCCAGCAGGGCGCGCTCGGCGCGGTCGCCCAGGGTCTGGCGCACCAGGGACAGGCGCTCCAGGCCGATCACCAGGAAGCCCATCGCCTGTCCGTCCGCGCGGGTAGGTTCCTGCAGCTGCAGCACGCGGTCGCGCAGCAGCGCGCGGTTCGGCAGGCCGGTCAGGGAATCGTAGTTGCTCAGGTAGCGCAGGCGGTCCTCCACCCCGCGCAGCTCGGTCACGTCCATGCCGGTGCTGAGCACGCCCTCGATCTCGCCGGCGCCGTTGCGGATCGGCGCGGTCGACCAGATCACCGAGCGCACCGCGCCGTCGCGGGCCAGCCATTCGCCCTGGATCTGGCGCGGCATCTCGTCCAGCGGCAGGTCGTGCCAGAAGCGGCGCACCGCGCTCTCGTCGTCGCGCAGGGTGAACACGTCCCACACCGGGCGGCCCAGCGCCTCGGCCGCGGTCCAGCCAAAGGTTTCCTCGCACGAGCGGTTGAACAGCGCGATGCGCCCATCGGGCGCGCACAGCACCACCAGCGCGCCGGTGGTGGCCATCACGGTCGAGAGCAGGTTGCGTTCGCTCTGCAGGGCTTCGGTACGTTCGTGCACCAGGGCTTCCATGTTGGCGTACAGGTGGGCGCGCTCGATCGCGATCGCGATCTGGTTGCCCACCGTCCCCAGCACCTGCATGTCGTCGGCGCTCAGGGCTTCCGGGGTGGTCGCCAGGTGGAGCAGGCCCAAGTGGCGCCCGCCGGCGCTCAGCGGCACACAGGCATGCATGCCGCCCAGGGCCTCGCACTCATGGCGCAGCTCCGGCTGACGCAGTTCATCTGTCATCAGCATGCGCGCACAGCCGCATTCCAGCAGCGCCCCGGGCGCGATCGGGCCGTCGGCCTCGCTGACCGCCGCCACCCGCAGGCGCCCGTTGTCGAGCAGGGCCAGGCAGCCGCCGGCCACGCCCGGGAAGTCCAGCACCCGCTCCAGTGCGCTGTCGGCCACCGCGCGTTCGGTCAGCGCCGGGTTGAGCGATTCGGCGATCTTGTACAGGCCTTCGAGCGACTGGTAGGAGCGGGCGATGCGCTGCTTCTGCTGCTTGAGCTCCTCGGTCATCTGGATCGCTTCCTCGTAGGTCGAGATCAGGAGGTCGAAGATTTGCTGGCGCTCGGCCGTGATGAAATGGGTCTGGCCGCCCAGGTTGACCTGCATCCCGAGCTGCACCCGCTCGTTGCTGCGCAGCGCCCGGTTGGCCAGGATGAAGCGGATCCGTCCGAGCAGGTAGCGCGAATCGAAGGGCTTGCGGATGAAGTTGTCGGCGCCGCTGTCGAGGCCGCGGATCACGTCGTACAAGCTGGTCAGCGAAGTGAGCAGGATGACCGGGATGTCGCGCAGGCGCGGGTCCTGTTTCACCTCGCGGCACATGGCGAAGCCGTCCATCTCGGGCATCGAGATGTCGCTCACGATCAGGGTCGGGGCACGCTGGCGCGCCGCGGCCAGGCCTTCGAGGCCGTTGGCGGCGACCCGCACCTGGTAGCCGCCCTCGCGCGCCAGCAGGTGCGCCAGCTGCTCGGCCTGGGTGACGCTGTCCTCGACGATCAGGATCTCCACCGGCCGCGCCGGGGCCGGATTGTAGTCGGGCCGATAGTCGGATCTGTAGTCGTTATTCTTGTTCATGGCTCGCTGTGCTTCTCGTCAGTATTGCTTGCTACGGTGTCGAAAGTCCGAGGACCGACAGGCCGCTCCCCGGGTTGTGCGCGATCGCGTGGATCGCCTTGCCGATGCGTACCGGATCGAGCACCAGCGTGGCGGCGTCCAGCCGCACCGCTTCGCCCGGCATCCCGTACACGGCCGCGCTGTCGCGGTTCTGGACGATGGTCACCGCCCCGCCCTCGCGCAGCTGCCTGAGTTCCAGCGCCCCATCCTTGCCCATGCCGGTCAGCAGCACGGCAATGCTGGCCGGGCGCAGTTCCGGCGCCAGCGAGCGGAACAGGCGGGAGACGGCGGGCCGCATGCCGTGCTCCGGCGCCTCGGCCGACAGGCGCGCCTGCAGTCCCGCCGCCGTTCCCTGTGCAACGCCAAGGTGCGCACCGTCCGGCGCCAGGTAGGCGGCGCCGGGCGCCAGGATCTCGTCATGCGCCGGAATGCGCACCGGGAAGCCGCTCGCCGCCCCCAGCCATTCGGCCAGGCCGGCGGTGAAGCCGGCCGCCATGTGCTGGACGATCACCACCGGCAGCGGGAAGCCCTGGCCCAGCTGGGCCAGGATGTCGCGCAGCACCGCCGGGCCGCCGGTCGAGGCGCCCATCACGGCCAGGCGGTACCCCGGCTGCGGAGCGGCGCGCGCCTGCTGGCGCGCCGGCCGGGTGCCGGGCCAGCGCCGCACCACCCTCACCTCGGCCATCGATTTCACGGTGCGCAGCAGCGCGGCCGCGCTGGCCGCGTGCTCCGGATGCGCCAGGCCGTAGGGCCGGCGCACCAGCACCAGGGCGCCGACCTCGATCGCGCGGAAGCTGGCGCCGACCTCCTCCGGGTTCTCGCTGCCGCTGACCACCACCACCGGCGCCGGGCAGGCCTGCATGATCCGGCGCGTGGCTTCGTAGCCGTCCATGTTGGGCATCTGCAGGTCCATGGTGATCACGTCCGGTCGCAGGCGCAGCGCCATGGCCACGCCCTCCTCGCCGTCGGCGGCGCAGCCCACCACCCGGATCGCGGGATCGCCGCCCAGGATGTAGGCCAGCAGCTCGCGCACGGAAGGCGAATCGTCGACCACCAGCACGCGGATCATGTCATCCTCCCCAGCAGGGCCAGCAGCTGGTCCTGGTCGAAGCTGCCCTTGGTCAGGTAGGCGTCGGCCCCCGCGTGCAGTCCACGCTCGCGCTCGGCCGGGGTCTGCAGCGAGGTCACCAGGATCACCGGCAGGTCGGCGGTGCGCGCGTCGCGGCGGATGCTGGTGGTCAGGCCGATGCCGTCCAGGTGCGGCATCTCGACGTCCGACACCACGGCGTCGTAGCGTCCCTGGCGCAGGCGCGACAGGGCTTCCATGCCGTCCGCGGCCGCCTCGACCCGGTAGCCGGCGCCTTCCAGGATATGCTTGAGCAGCAGGCGCGAGGTGATCGAATCCTCGGCCACCAGCACGCGTTTTCCACCGTCCTGTCTCCCCTTCTCGACGCCTGGCGCCGCACCCTGGCTCGCTGCCGGCCCTGGCGCGGGTGCGCCCGGCGCCCGGGCCGCCAGGTCGTCCAGGGCCAGCACCGGCACCAGGCTGCCGTCGCCCAGCTGGGTGGCGCCGCTGAAGCAACGCACCCGCTGCAGCAGCGGGCCCAGGCCGCGCGGCAGTACGTCCTGTTCCGACACGATCGCATCGACCAGCAGCGCGAAGCGCCCGTAGCGCGCCCCGGCCAGCAGGGCCACGCCGGAGACCAGGGACGTCTCGGGCTGCGGCGCGCCGCACAGGGCGGCCAGTCGCACCAGCGGCAGCACCCGGCCGTCGGCCGCCAGGGTCTCGCGGCCTTCCACCGTCCGCACCGCCCCCGCCGGGACCGCGCGCACCGCGTCCAGCGCGCCCAGGGGCGCGGCGAAACGCCGTCCGGCCACCTCGACCACCAGGGCGCGCAGGCTGGCCAGGCTGACCGGCAGCAGCAGCTCGAAGGCGCAGCCGGCGCCCGGCCGGCTCTCGATGCGCACCGTGCCGCCGAGCTGGGCCACCTTGTCGGCCACCACGGCCAGCCCCAGGCCGCGTCCAGACACTTCGGTGAGCTCGGCCCGGGTCGAGACCCCCGCGCGCAGCGCCAGGGCGAGGCGCCCGGCTTCGTCCAGGCCTTCCAGGTCCGGCGCCACGCCGGCGCGCGCCGCCGCCCGCGCCACGCCCTCGGCGTCCATGCCCGCGCCGTCGTCCTCGACCCGCACCAGCACCTGGCGGGCATCGGGCTGGCTGGCCACGACCCGCAGCTGGCCGGCATCGGGCTTGCCGGCCGCGCGCCGCGGCGCCGGCGCCTCGATGCCGTGGTCGACCGCATTGGTCACCAGGTGGATCAATGCCTCGCGCAGCACCGCCAGCACGCGCCGGTCGACCTGGATATCGGCGCCCGCGCTGTCGAAAGCGGCTTCGCGGCCGCGGCTGCGCGCCAGCTTGCGCACCAGCGAGGGCAGCTCGCCAAGGGCGCTGCCGAAGGGTTCGAGCGCGGTTTCCAGCACCGCGCCCATCAGGCGCTTGCGCGTGATCGCCAGGCTGGAACAGCTGGCGGACAGGTCCTGGGCCAGGCGTTCGCAGCGCAGCTGGACCGCGGCATGGGATGCGCTTGCGCCCAGTTCGCGCGCCAGCTGGCGCAATTCCCCGGCCTGGTGCAGCAGCGCAAGTTCCGAGGCCAGCAAGGCCTCGGTTTCGGTGCGGATGGCGTCGATCTGGGCGGCGCGCACCCGCACCATGGCCAGCTCTTCGCCAGACTCTTATACACATCT
>NZ_JAGPWC010000010.1 GCF_018119405.1 Massilia sp. ST3
GGGTTTTTTTTGGTGGGGGGGGGGGGGGGGGCCCCCCCCCCCCCCTACGGTTCGTGCCACGAAAAAAAACGGCAAGCCCTCGGGCTTGCCGTTTTTGCGTTCAAGAAGCCGAAGCTTAGAACGAGTGGCGCACGCCCACGTTGAACACCGACGGATCCGCGCCCAGCGCGGTCGACGGCGGCGCGAAGGTGCCGCCGGCCGAGCTCAGGCCGAAGGCCGCCAGGCTGTTGTTACGCACCTTGCCGTAGCTGCTGTACAGGTTGGTGCGCTTGGACAGGGTGTAGGTGTAGGCCAGCGAGAAGCCGTTGCCGCGCGCGCCCGATTCGATGCGCTGCTGGTGCACCGAGGCGTAGAAGCGGTTCGGGCCGGTGGTGTAGGAGCCGCCGATGGTGGTGAACTTGAACTCGTTGTTCGGACCGGTCAGGTCGGCCACCAGGTAGGCGGCGCGCAGGTCGAAGGCGCCCAGGGTGTAGCCGGCGCCGAAGGCGTATTCCTTGTCGTCGCCGGTGGCCAGGCGCTCGACCTGCTGGTAGCCCGCGCCCAGGTACAGCGGACCGTTCTTGTATTCGATCGCCGCGCCGGCCAGGTCGCCGGACGGGTCGTTCGAACGCTCGCCCGCGCTGTAGGCCGCCAGGACGGTGACGCCGCTGACCGGGTCGCTCTTGTAGTTGACCGAGTTCGACAGGCGGCGGGTCATGCGGCCGGCGCCGAAACCTCCCAGGGTCGAACCGTAGAAGCCGTGGCCCAGCGGGTCGGCCGATTGGGCGACGGCTGCGATTGGACCGTATTCGCGGCCGACGGTGATGGTGCCAAAGGCGCCCTGCAGGCCGACCACGGCGCGGCGCTGGAACAGGCCGGCCGCATCGCTTGCGCCGTTGTCGAGGGCGACGCCGGCTTCGAAGTTGAACAGCGCCTTCAGGCCATTGCCCAGGTCCTCGGTGCCGCGGAAGCCGACACGGCTGGTCGACTGGGTGCCCGAGCTGACGACGAAGCGGTTGTCTTCGCCTGGCGCATCGGTGTCCTCGATGCCGATCGAGGCGTCGGCGACGCCGTAAATCTGGACGCTGGTTTGCGCCTGGGCGAACAGCGGCAGGGTCGACACGAGTGCGGCTGCAAGAATCTTGAACTTCATGGATGTTCTCTCCAGTAGTTGGTTTTGATATTGCCTATCGATCATGACATGAAGGACGGCAGTTTGTCATTGTTCCGCCTGAGAGAGGGCGGACCGAGTTGCGAAAAAGTAAGCACTGCCCGTACCTTAACAGCTGAGCAATTGCTTAGCCAATAATCCTTGGCACTATGCTTATGCTAATTGTGTCTCCTCAAAACGGGCGTTGCAAATCGTATACAGAGTCGCTTACTACAAGCTTTCTAGCGATAGCGCTAACATCATTATACTCGGCCGATGATACTTAAATCGGTATCGGAACGGCGGAAAAATTGATTGGATCGTTCTCGGTGCAGCGCCTAACATTCCTCTCGAGCATGTAAAAAAAGCAGCCGCGAGCAGCCAGCGCCGGCGCATCAAAATAACGACAGAGGAGACGTATGAAACGCTTCGCATCGGGCCAAGCTGCGCCCACCCGTACCTTCATGTTGCGCGCCACCGTTGCTGCACTCGCCGGCGCCGGACTGATCAGCGCCGCCACGGTCGGCGCCCAGGAAATCTCCCCCACCGCGGCCACCGAAGCGGCGACGGAGCCGAGCGACACGCAGACCGTGGTCGTCACGGGCGTCAAGGCATCGCTCATCAAGAGCCTGACGAACAAGCGCCTCAACGACCAGGTCGTGGAATCGGTCGTTGCCGAAGACATCGGTAAGCTTCCCGATAACAATGTCGTCGAAGCGCTGCAGCGCGTGACGGGGATCCAGGTCACCAACCGCGCCGGCGGCGAAGTCGGCACCTTGTCCATCCGTGGCCTGCCCGACGTCCAGACCACCTGGAACGGCCGCAATATCTTTACCGCCTCGGGCACGCAGGTCGCGCTTCAGGACATTCCCTCGACCCTGGTGCGCCAGATCGACGTGTTCAAGACGCGCGACGCCAGCCAGCTGGAAACCGGCATTGCAGGCCAAATCGACGTCAAGTCGCTGCGGCCCTTCGATTTCAAGGGTTCGCAAGTGTCGATCTCGGCGCGCGAGACCTATCTGGATCCTGCGAAAAGGTGGAACCCGCAGCTCAGCGCCATGTTCAGCAACCGCTGGGAAACCGGCATCGGCGAAGTCGGCGCCCTGGTCAATCTTTCGGGTACCCAGACGAAATACCGCAACGAAAGCGTGACGCCGGGCGCCATGGTGCCGTTCACCAGCCCGAATGCCGCCGAAGTGCCGCCAGGCTACACGCCTTTGCAGCGCATCTTCGACAACAATATCTGGGCGCCCGGTACCCGTACCGGCTTGCCGATGGCAGCGGGTTCGACGCTGAATTTCAACGGCCAGGCGTATCCATACTACCTGGCGCGCGACGCCGTTTTCCAGAGCGACGTCCAGGGCGAACGCAAGCGCCCCGCCGCTAATCTCGCCTTGCAGTGGAAGCCGAACAGCGATGCGGTCTACACCTTCGAGTCGATGTACAACGGTTATCGCGACAAGGCCTTCAACCAGCTGCTGTTCAGCTTCGTCGACTGGTGGGGCGATCTCGGCAGCAATCCTGCGGGGACGATCACGACCTTCCCGGGAACGAACGTCATCAAGACCCGCCACGTCAATAACGTCTATGGCTTCAACAGCGGCGACTACACCACCTCGAAAACCGATTCCTACGTCTATGCGCTGAACGGCAAGTGGAATATCGGCGACCGCCTGAAGCTGGATGGCGATCTGTCGTACCAGACGAGCGAGTTCGACACGCAGTTCACGGCCACCCGGATCGATCGCGTCGCACCGTCCATCGACGTCGACTTCAATGCCGGCGGCGATACGGCCTTCCGTTTCAATAACAATGCCGACCTGGCCGACCCGAGCAAGTGGAATGTGGCGGAGTTCTACGATAACGCCAACCGCAACAAGGGCAGCGCCGCGACGGCCACCCTGGCGGGCGTCTTCGATGCCGGCTGGGGTGCGCTGGACACGCTCCAGTTCGGCGTGCGCCACGACGTGCGCAAGGCGTCGGAGGCCAACCGGACGCAATCGGCCTTCCTGGGCCGCAACCTCGCCTCGCTGGGTTCGCAGTATGCCATTACCAACTCGAACTTCGGCACGGACATCTCGGACGTTCCGCGCTCGTGGGTGGAGCCGAATGCCTACTATATCCGCGACAATATCGACGAGTGGCGCAAGCTCTATAACTCGGTTAACGGAAACTTCCTGACCACGGACAAGCTGAGTCTGCAGAAGACCTTCGAGATCGAGGAAAAGACGAGCAATCTCTACCTGATGGGGAATTTCCAGAGCGAGCTGTTCGGCAATCGCCTGCGCGCCAATGCCGGCGTGCGCTACACCAAGGTCGATACCGACATGGAGTTCTACAAGGTCGACGCCACCACCAAGGCGGTCACCACGTCCGGCGCCAGCAAGTCGACCAGCAAGTTCCTGCCCAGCCTGACCCTGACCTACGACCCGGCCAAGGACGTCGTGACGCGCTTCAACTTTGGCAAAACCCTGCGCCGTCCGAACTTCGGCGACCTGAATCCTGTCCTGCAACTGGCTGACGACGTGTCGCGGGTGGGGTATGGCTCGGGCACCGGCGGCAATCCGGACCTGAAGCCGACGCTGTCGACGAACTTCGACCTGACGGGCGAGTGGTATTTCCAGAAAGACAGCGCGCTCTACGGCACGCTGTTCAAGCGCAAGATCGACGGCCTGGTCGTGCCCCTGCGCCGCAAGATCCACGTCGACCCGGCGGACGACCCATTCCGCGACTCGACCTCGGGCGGCGACCATTCGAACGGCTACGACTACGTGATCAACTCACCGGTCAACGCTTCCGACGGCACGATCAAGGGTGTCGAGATCGGCCTGGTCTACTTCCCGAAGTGGCTGCCGGGCCCGCTGGAAGGCCTGGGGTTCCAGGGTAGTTTTACCCGACTCAGCTCGTCGCAGAACGTTCCTGAGGCCAATAGTGCCGGCGAGATCATCGCGCAGCTCGAGACGCCGTTCTTCGGAGTGTCCGACCGCTCCTATAATGCCACCCTGGCTTACGAAAAGGGCCCGGTCAGCGCGCGCTTGTCCTATGTCTGGCGCTCCGGCTTCCTGGCCGCCAACGAAGCCGCCTTGTTTGCGAATCCGATCGGTATCTGGCGTCATCCGGAAAAGAGCGTGGACATGCAGGTTTCCTACAAAATCAACGACAGGACCTCGGTCGATATCGCTGCGATCAACTTGACGAACGAAATGCAGCGGCAGTACTACCACTTCGGCAATGCGGGTAATGAGCAGTTGACCAATTTCGGTACGGTCCAGATCGGACGTTCGGTCTCGGTCGCCTTGCGCTGGAAGATGTAAGGCAAAGCAGCAGAACAGGGGCACTGCACGGTAGGATCCGGCAGTGCCCCGAATCGTTTGGAAGGGACCGCGAATCATGCAAACTCAAAAACTCTCCACCCTCGAAAAAGTGGGTTTCGGCGCAGGCGACATGGCGCTCAACGTGGTGATCTCGTCGATGATGCTGATCATCACTTTCTTCTACACCGACATCTACGGCCTCCGGACCGCCGACCTGGCGGCCTTGTTCGTGGCGGTGAAGGTGGTGGGAGCGATCGCCGACCTGATCATGGGGCAGATCACCGATGGCGTCCTGACGCGCTGGGGACGCTACCGTCCGTGGCTGCTGCTGCTCGCGGTGCCTTACGGCCTGAGCGTGTTCCTGGTGTTCTCGACGCCGGACTGGAACTACGACGCCAAGCTGGTCTGGGCCTATTCGACCTACATCCTGATGACCCTGATGACCGCGGGCGTGGGCATTCCCTACATCTCGCTGATCAGCGGCCTGACCTCGGACCCGCAGGAGCGCCTGTCGGCCAACGGCTACCGCCTGTTCTTCGCCAAGATCGGCGCCTTCATGGTGACCATCATCGTGCCGGTGCTGGCCAGCTGGTGGGACGGCGCCAACCCGGCGGCCGGCTACCAGGCCGCGATGGCGGTGATGGCGGCGATGGGCGTAGGCCTGTTCCTGTTCTGCTTCTTCACCACCACCGAGCGCGTGGTGCACAAGGTCGAGAAGCAGCCGCTGATGGAGCAGGTAAGGGTGCTGCTCAAGAACGACCAGTGGCTGATCCTGTGCGGCGTGTGCGTGACCGGCACCATCGGCTACGTGATCCGCGGCTCGGTCGCGATCTACTACGCCAAGTACTACCTGCACGGCGACACCGCCACCGTCTCGGCCTTCCTGTCGACCGGCGTGGCGGCGGCCATCCTGGCCATGGTGGTATCCACCTGGACCACCAAGTTCTATTGCAAGGTCAAGCTGTTCCGCTACACCCAGCTGATGGTGGCGGTGCTGAGCGTGATGATCTATGTGCTGGTCAAGCCGGGCGACATCGTGCTGGCCTTTGTCCTGTATTTCGTGCTGTCGCTGGTGGTGGACCTGCATGCGCCGGTGTTCTGGTCGGCCATCGCCGAGACCATCGACTACGGCCAGGTCAAGACCGGCAAGCGCGTCTCGGGCTTCGCCTTTGGGGGCATCTCGGTGTGCCAGAAGGCCGGCATGGCGATCGCGGGCGGCATGGTGGGCATCCTCCTGAACTATTTCGAATACCAGCCGAACCAGGAACAGTCGGCGCTGGCGCTGCAGGGCATCGCGCTGATGCTGTCGGTGATTCCGGGCGTCTTCCACTTCCTGATGGGGGCGCTGATGTTCAAGTACCGCATCAGCGACTCGTACTACGACACCGTCAAGAAGGACATGCGCACGCACGGATATGTGGCGACGTGACGCAGGTGAAGATTGAACGCGTCGGCGGCGAAGCCGCCAACCCTACCGTAGGGTCGGCGGGTCTCCCGCCGACGCGGTGATAGGCAAACTTTGAATCGAGACCGACCATGCAAGAAACCGTCCTGAAACCCCTGATCGAACAACGCGCCGATCCCTACATCTACAAGCACACCGACGGCTACTACTACTTCACCGCCTCGGTCCCCCTGTACGACCAGATCGAACTGCGCCGCGCCACCACCATCGAAGGCCTGGCCACGGCCCCCACGGTTACCGCCTGGACCAAGCCCGAGAGCGGCCCGTATTCCGAACTGGTCTGGGCCCCGGAAATCCACTTCAACCAGGGCGCCTGGTACGTCTATTTCGCCGCCGCCCCGAGCCGCGAGATCAAGCACAAGCTCTTCCAGCACCGCATGTACGCGATCCGGAATACCAATGCCAACCCGCTCGAAGGCGAATGGGAGTTCATGGGCCAGGTCGACACCGGCATCGACAGCTTCTGCCTGGACGCCACCACCTTCACCCACAAGGGCCAGCTCTATTACCTGTGGGCGCAGAAGGACTATGAGATCGAAGGCAACTCGAATCTCTACATCGCACCCATGAAGACTCCCTGGCAAATCGAAGGCAAGCCGATTCTGCTGAGCAAGCCGGAATACGATTGGGAAACCATCGGCTTCTGGGTCAACGAGGGGCCCTCGGTCCTGCGCCGCAACGGCAAGATCTTCATCAGCTACTCGGCCAGCGCCACCGACCACAACTACGCGATGGGCCTGCTGTGGGCCGACGAGGACGCCGACCTGCTGAACCCGGCCTCGTGGACCAAATCGCGCGAGCCGGTTTTGCGAACCTGCTACGATCATGGCATCTACGGCCCGGGCCACAATAGCTTCACCTACGCCGAAGACAACGACACCGTCATGCTGGTCTACCATGCGCGCACGTACACCGAGATCGTCGGCGATCCGCTGTGGAATCCGGACCGCCACACCTTCGTGAAGCCGCTGCGCTGGGATGAGGCAGGCATGCCGGTCTTCGGCCGGCCGTCCACCTATTAAGAAGGACAAGAACAACGTGCAAACCGGTATTACGCAAGCGCCCTTCGGCCAGCTGCCCGACGGCACGCCCATCACCCAGTTCACGCTCACCAATGCCAGGGGCATGGTGGCGAAGATCATCGACTTCGGCGGCATCATCACCGAGCTGCACGCGCCGGACCGCAACGGCAAGCTGGCCGACGTCGTGCTGGGCTTCGACACGCTCGAACCCTACCGCGGCGACAGCCCTTACTTCGGCGCCCTGATCGGCCGCTACGGCAACCGCATCGGCAAGGGCCGCTTCATGCTAGACGGCCGCGAGGTCCAGCTGCCGGTCAACAACGGCAACAACCACCTGCACGGCGGGCCGCAAGGCTTCCACAAGGTCAAGTGGCATGCCACGGTGGAGGGCGGCAGCCTGCGCCTGGCTTACCGCAGCATGGACGGCGAAGAGGGCTATCCGGGCAACCTGGACGTCACCGTGATCTACACGCTGAATGAGGACAACGAGCTGGTGGTGCGCTTCCATGCCGTCACCGACGCGCCGACGCCGGTCAACCTGACCCAGCACAGCTACTTCAACCTGGCCGGCAAGGGCGACATATTGGGGCACGAGCTCGTGATCGACGCCGACGCGTTTGTCGCCATCGACGCCGAATCGATCCCGACCGGCGAGCTGACCCCGGTGACGGGCACGCCCTTCGACTTCCGCATGCCGCGCCCGATCGGCGAGCGCATCGGCCAGCCGGACAAGCAGCTGCGCCACGGCCTGGGCTACGACCACAACTTCGTGCTGAACAAACCGAACGGCAAGTCCATGACCCGCGCCGCGCGCGTGGTCGAGCCGGAGTCGGGCAGGGTGCTGGAACTCTGGACCGAGGAGCCGGGCGTGCAGTTCTACAGCGGGAACTTCCTCGACGGCTCGCTCGAGGGCAAGGGCCAGAGCTACGAGCACCGCACGGGCTTTTGCCTGGAGCCGCAGCACTTCCCCGACTCGCCCAACAACCCATCCTTCCCGAACGTGATCCTGCGCCCCGGCCAGGTGTACGAGACCGAATCGCGCTTCCGCTTCGCGGTGGAGGAATGAATTCGATGGACTTGTTCATCGACGGCGGCCATGAGCTGGGCGAATGCGTGCTGTGGTGCGAGCGCACCAGACGCCTGCTGTGGACCGACATCCCGGCGGCCACCCTGTGGTCGCATTCGCCGTCCACCGGGCGCACCACCAGCTGGAAGATGCCGGAGCGCCTGTGTTCCTTCGCCCTGACCGGCAGCGACGACCGCCTGCTGCTGGGGCTCGCCTCCGGGCTGGCCTTCTTTACCTTCTCGACCGGGAAGGTGACGCGCATCTGCGATGTCGAACCGGATATTCCTTCGACCCGCCTGAACGACGGGCGCTGCGACCGCCAGGGTCGCTTCGTGTTCGGCATGTTCAACCAGGAGGAGAACCCGAAGCCGGCGCTGGGCGGCTTCTACCGCCTGAACCTGGACCTGACGCTCGAACGCCTGCCGATCGGGAACGCGGCCATCGCCAACTCGATCTGCTTCAGTCCCAACGGGCGCCGGATGTATTTCGCCGATTCGGCGACGCGCGCGATCCGCTTTGCCGACTACAACCCGTGTAGCGGGGAAGTCGGCGCGACCCATACTTTCGTCGCGGCCGATGTGGCGCCGGGAGAGCCGGATGGTTCCTGCGTCGATGCCGAAGGCTATCTGTGGACCACGCGCTGGGGCGCCGGCAAGGTGATGCGCTTCGCGCCGGACGGCCGCCTGGACCGCGTGCTGGAACTGGCCGCGCCGCAGCCGAGCTGCCCGGCCTTCGGCGGGCCGGATTTCTCCACCTTGTATGTCACTTCGGCGCATCTTGGCATGACGGCCAATGATCGCGCCGCCGCGCCTTTGTCGGGCGCCGTGTTCAGCCAGTCGCTCGACGTCCGCGGCTTGCCTGAAAACCGCTTCCTGCACGGCTGATCGGCCAATCTCCGTAGGGTGGGCGGGTCTCCCGCCCACGCGTTCAAACCCGGCGAGAGCAGCCCGCTCGGCTATTCAACCGATACCTACCACCGCGTGGGCGGGGAACCCGCCCGCCCTACGGATGGGTGCGTTGGAGAATCCGCCCACCCAGCAAGCATAAAGCCCTGTATTGATACTAAATCCGGTATCAATGATGCCTAAAAATTGATTGGAAAGTTATCTGGGCGCATTTTAGACTTCTTCATCGCTGATCGGGAGACACCAGGGTGGTGCCAACTACCCTAGGCCGTAGAAAAACGAGGAGAAACTAAGAATGTCCGAGCAAAAGAAGAAAACCACCTTGCGTTCCGCCGCGTGGTTTGGAACCCAGGACAAGAACGGCTTCATGTACCGGAGCTGGATGAAGAACCAGGGCATCCCCGACCACGAATTCCAGGGCAAGCCCATCATCGGCATCTGCAATACCTGGTCCGAACTCACCCCCTGCAACGCCCACTTCCGCAAGCTCGCCGAGCACGTCAAGCGCGGCATCCTGGAAGCCGGGGGCTTCCCGGTCGAATTCCCCGTCTTCTCGAACGGCGAATCGAACCTGCGTCCGACCGCCATGCTGACCCGTAACCTGGCGGCGATGGACGTCGAAGAATCGATCCGCGGCAATCCGATGGACGCCGTGGTACTGCTGGTGGGCTGCGACAAGACCACCCCGGCCCTCCTGATGGGCGCGGCCAGCGTCGACCTGCCGACCATCGTCGTCACCGGCGGCCCCATGCTCAACGGTAAGCTGAACGGCAAGGACATCGGTTCCGGCACCGCCGTCTGGCAGCTGCACGAGCAGGCCAAGGCCGGCCAGATCACGATGCACGAATTCCTGTCCGCCGAAGCCGGCCACTCGCGCTCGGCCGGCACCTGCAACACCATGGGCACCGCCTCGACCATGGCCTGCATGGCCGAGTCGCTCGGCACTTCGCTGCCGCACAACGCCGCGATCCCAGCCGTCGACGCGCGCCGCTACGTGCTGGCGCACATGTCGGGCATCCGCATCGTCGAGATGGTGCACGAAGACCTGAAGCTCTCGAAGATCCTCAAGCGCGAGAACTTCGAGAACGCGATCCGCATGAACGCGGCCATCGGCGGCTCGACCAACGCCGTGATCCACCTGAAGGCGATCGCCGGCCGCGTCGGCGTGCCGCTCGAGCTGGAAGACTGGACCACCATCGGCAAGGGCACCCCGACCGTGGTCGACCTGCTGCCTTCGGGCCGCTTCCTGATGGAAGAGTTCTATTACGCCGGCGGCCTGCCGGCCGTGATCCGCCGCATGGGCGAGGGCGGCCTGATTCCGCACAAGGACGCGCTGACCGTCAACGGCAAGACCCTGTGGGAGAACTGCCAGGACGCGCCGATCTACAACGACGAAGTGATCCGCAAGCTGGACAACCCGCTGATCGCCGACGGCGGCATCTGCATCCTGCGCGGCAACCTGGCGCCGCGTGGCGCCGTGCTGAAGCCGTCCGCCGCCTCGCCGCACCTGATGAAGCACCGCGGCAAGGCCGTGGTGTTCGAGGATTTCGACCACTACAAGCAGCGCATCAATGATCCGGACCTGGACGTGGACGAAAACTCGATCCTGCTCATGAAGAACTGCGGCCCCAAGGGTTACCCGGGCATGGCCGAAGTGGGCAACATGGGCCTGCCGCCCAAGCTGCTGGCGAAGGGCATCACCGACATGGTCCGCATCTCGGACGCGCGCATGAGCGGCACCGCCTACGGCACCGTGGTCCTGCACGTGGCGCCGGAAGCGATGGCCGGCGGTCCGCTGGGCATCGTCCAGGATGGCGACATGATCCAGCTGGACTGCTACAGCGGCTCGTTGAACGTCGAGCTGTCGGACGAGGAAATCAAGGCACGCCTGGCCGACCGCGCGGAGAAGAACAAGCCGGTGCAGCATAGCGGCTACCAGCGGCTCTACCTCGATCACGTGCTGCAGGCGGACGAGGGCTGCGACTTCGACTTCCTCGTGGGAAGCCGCGGTTCCGCGGTGCCCAAGCATTCTCATTGATCGATCGGGAGCTGAACGCGTCGGCGGGAAACCCGCCAACCCTACGTAGGGTTGGCGGCTCTGCCGCCGACGCGTTCAACGCACGTATCCTGACCTAACAACCCATAGGAGACCGGGCCATGCTGCTCGTACAATTTCTGACCGAATCCAAGGAACGCCGCGTCGGCATCCTGCACGACAACATCATCCGCGTCATCAAGGGCTACGCCACCACCCTGGACCTGGCGCGCGCCGCCATCGCGACCCAAGCAGGCCTGGCCCAACTGGCCGACACCTCGGCCAGCGCCGAGACCCTCGACTACGAAGACGTGGCGAAAGCCGGCCGCATCCTGCCCCCGCTCGACCACCCGGACGCCGCCCACTGCTACGTCACCGGCACCGGCCTGACCCACCTGGGCAGCGCCGATACGCGCGACGCCATGCACAAGAAGATCGGCGGCGACGTCGAGACCTTGAGCGACTCGATGAAGATGTTCCGCATGGGCGTCGAAGGCGGCAAACCCGCCGCCGGCACCGCGGGCGTGCAGCCGGAATGGTTCTACAAGGGCGACGGCTCGATCGTGCGCGCCACCGGCCAGGACCTGGACATGCCCGATTTCGCCCTCGACGGCGGCGAGGAACCGGAGATCGCCGGCCTCTACCTGATCGGCGACGACGGCCAGCCTTACCGCCTCGGTTTCGCGATCGGCAACGAGTTCTCGGACCACGTCACCGAACGCCAGAACTACCTGTATCTCGCGCACTCCAAGCTGCGCAACTGCGGCGTCGGCCCGGCCCTGCTGGTGGGCGAACTGCCGGCCCACGTCGAAGGCGTCTCGCGCATCTACGACAAGAGCGGCCAGGTGCGCTGGGAGAAGGCTTTCGTGAGCGGTGAGCAGAACATGTCGCACACCATCGCCAACCTCGAATACCACCATTTCAAGTACGGCCTGTTCAATCGTCCGGGCGACGTGCACATCCACTTCTTCGGCACCGCCACCCTGAGCGTGGCCGACAACATCGTGGTGGAAGCCGGCGAGACCTTCGAAGTCCAGTCGCCCACCTTCGGCCCGGCCCTGCGCAACAAGCTGGCCGTCCACGCCACCCCATTTGCGAAAGTGAAGACCTTATGAGCATTACCGGAGAAGCCATTATCGGCGGCGCCCAGGAACGCGGCGCCGGCGGTTCGTTCAAGGCCTGGGACCCGAGCCGCCGCGAATACCTGGAACCCGCCTTCCACATGGTCACGCCCGACCAGATCGACCGCGCCTGCCGCCTGGCTGGCGAAGCCTTTGACACCTTCCGCGCCACCAGCGACCAGGAACGCGCCCAGTTCCTCGACACGGTCGCCGAGCAGATCCTGGCCATCGGCGACGAACTGATCGAACGCGCGATGGCGGAATCCGGCCTGCCGCGCGTGCGCCTGGAAGGGGAGCGCATGCGCACCGTGAACCAGCTGCGCATGTTCGGCGCCCTGCTGCGCGAAGGCTCCTGGGCCGACGCCCGCCTGGACACCCCGCTGCCGGAACGCACGCCGCCGCGCCCGGACCTGCGCATGCGCCTGATCGGCCTGGGCCCGGTCGCCGTCTTTGCCGCCTCCAACTTCCCGCTGGCCTTCTCGGTGGCCGGCGGCGATACCGCCTCCGCCTTCGCGGCCGGCTGCCCGGTGGTGCTCAAGGCCCACTCGGCCCATCCCGGCACCTCCGAACTGGTGGCGCGCGCCGTCACCAAGGCCGTCCAACTGTGCGCACTGCCGGCCGGCGTGTTCACCCTGCTGACGGGCACCGGCAACGGCATCGGCCAGGCCCTGGTCGGCCATCCGGCAATCCAGGCGGTCGGCTTCACCGGTTCGCGCTCGGGCGGCACCGCCCTGATGGCCGTGGCCGCGGCGCGCAAGCAGCCGATCCCGGTCTACGCCGAGATGAGCAGCATTAACCCGGTGTTCCTGATGCCGAACGCACTGGAAAACCGCGCCGAGGAGATCGGCAAGCACTTCGCCGCCTCGCTGACCCTGGGCGTCGGCCAGTTCTGCACCAACCCCGGCCTGGTGCTGGCTGTGGACGGCCCCGGCCTGTCGACCTTCTGCAAGGCCGCGCTTGATGCCCTGCACGCCACCCAGGCGGCAGTGATGCTGAACCAGAACATCGCCGACAGCTACCGCAAGGGCGTCGACGCGCTGGCGAACAACGCGGCCATCACCACCCTGGCGCGCCTGGAGCACGAGGAAGGCAAGGGCGCCGCGGCGCTGTTCCGCGTCAGCGCGGAAGAGTTCCTGACCCGCCACGAGCTGCACGAGGAAGTCTTCGGCCCGGCCTCGGTGCTGGTGGTATGCCAGAACCTCGGGCAGCTGCACGAGGTGGCGGAAGTGCTGGAAGGCCAGCTGACCGCGACCCTGCAGATCGATCCGGAAGATTACGCGGATGCCAAGGCCCTGCTGCCTGTGCTCGAGCGCAAGGTCGGCCGCATCCTGGCCAACGGCTACCCGACCGGCGTCGAAGTGTCGACCGCCATGGTCCACGGCGGTCCTTTCCCGTCGACCGCCGACGGCCGCAGCACCTCGGTGGGCACCGGCGCGATCAGCCGCTTCCTGCGTCCGGTCTGCTACCAGAACATGCCGGCCGAGCTGCTGCCGGAAGTCCTGCGCGACGGTAACCCGCTGGGCACCTGGCGCCGCCGCGACGGCGCGTTGACCAAAGAGTAAAAACGGCCGCACAATAAGAACAGATGGAGACAGTGATGAGTCAGTTGGCGAAGTATCCCAGCTTGCGGGGCAAGCGTGTATTCGTGACCGGTGGCGGCACCGGCATCGGCGAGGCGATCGTGAGCGCCTTCGTGGAGCAGGGCGCCGCGGTGGCCTTCGTGGACATCGCCAGGCAGCCCAGCGAAGCCCTGTGCGCGAGGCTGGCGGCGGCAGGCCACGACGCGCCGGTGTTCCGCTATTGCGACATCACCGACATCCCCGCGCTGCAGCGCACGGTGGCCGAACTGGCCGCCCAGCTGGGCGACTTCGACATCCTGGTCAACAATGCCGCCAACGACCAGCGCCACGACATCAAGGATGTCTCGCTCGACTACTGGAACGAGCGCATCGCCATCAACCAGCGTCCGATGTTCTTCACCATCCAGGCCGTCCTGGAGGGCATGAAGAAGAAGGGCGGCGGGTCGATCATCAACTTCAGCTCCATGTCCTGGCATGCCAAGGGCGCCGGCTATCCGGTCTACGCCACCACCAAGGCGGCCGTCATCGGCCTGACCCGCAGCCTGGCGCGCGACCTCGGTCCGTTCGGCGTGCGCGTCAATACCGTCACCCCGGGCTGGGTCATGACCCAGCGCCAGATCGAGCTGTGGGTCGATGCGGCGGCGGAAGAGGAAATCAAGAAGGCGCAGTGCCTGCCGGGCAAGCTGATGCCGGAGGATGTCGCCAACATGGTGCTCTTCCTGGGCGCGGACGACAGCAAGATGTGCACGGCGCAGGATTTCGTGGTGGATGCGGGTTGGACTTGACGATGTAGTGCTCTAAGGGTTGGCGCTTTGCCGGCCCGTGTCGTATCCGTCCAGTCGTACCCGCCCACCTACCACCGTCATCCCGGCGCAGGCCGGGATCCAAGTTCGCAGCTTTGCCAGCAAACTTGGGTTCCGGCCTGCGCCGGAACGACGGGGTGTTTTGGAGTCCGCCATGAATGCATACTGCCGTATCCCGCTGGCCGCCATCGCCCTGCTGTGCACCCACGCGCACGCCGCGGCACTGACCAGCCCCGACCGCCACATCAGCGTCGACGTCGTCGTATCGAGCACCGGCACGCTGACCTACGCCGTTTCGCGCGACGGCAAACCCGTCATCCTCCCATCCGCCCTCGGCCTCCAGCTGAAGGGCGCCGACCTGTCCGGCAAGCTGAGCCTCGCGGCCAGCTCGCCGGTCAAGCCGGTACGCGACACCTACGAACTCGCCACGGCCAAGAAGCGCAGGATCACCTACAGCGCCAACGAGCAGACCCACACCGTCCGCAACGCGGCAGGGCAGGCGATGGACGTGACCTTCCGCGCATCGAACGACGGCGTGGCATTCCGCTACGTGGTGCGCGAACCGAAGCTGGGTCTTAAGCAATTCGTTTCCGAATCCACCAGCTTCGCCTTCGACCCCGCAAGCAAAGCCTGGCTGCAGCCGATGTCGGTCGCCCAGACCGGCTGGAGCAACACTAACCCGTCCTACGAGGAACACTACCAGCGCGAGATCGCGGTGGGTACGCCTTCGAAACTGGGCGCCGGCTGGGTCTTCCCGGCCCTGTTCCGCACCGGCGACACCTGGGTGGCCCTGACCGAAGCCAGCATGGACGGCAGCTTCCACGCCTCGCGCCTGGCTTCCGAGTCGCCGAACGGCGTCTACCGCCTGGCGCCGCCGGCGGCGCCCGAGGTCTTCACCAATGGTGCGCTGCTTGCCAGCGCGAAGGGTGATCTCGTTACCCCCTGGCGCATCGTCACCCTCGGCTCGCTCAAGACCCTGGTCGAATCCACGCTCGGTACCGACCTGGCCGCGCCCAGCATCTCCTTCTCCAAGGCGCGCGTCCAGCCCGGCCATGCTTCCTGGAGCTGGGCGCTGCTGAAGGACGACGGCACCGTCTTCGACACGCAAAAGCGGTTCGTCGACTTCGCCGCCGACATGAAATGGGACTACACCCTGGTCGACGCCGACTGGGACCGCAAGATCGGCGTCGACAAGCTGCGCGAACTGGTGAAGTATGCCGACGGGAAGAAGGTCGGCATCCTGGTCTGGTACAACTCGTCCGGCGCCTGGAACAAGACCGAGTACAGCCCGAAAGGTGCGCTACTTACGCCAGCCCAGCGCAAGAAGGAATTCGCCCGCCTGCGCGAGCTCGGCGTCAAGGGCGTCAAGATCGACTTCTTCGCCGGCGACGGCCAGTCGATGATCGCCTATTATGTGGATCTCCTGAAGGACGCGGCCGACGCCGGCCTGCTGGTGAACTTCCACGGCGCCACCTTGCCGCGCGGCTGGTCGCGCACCTATCCCAACCTGATGACGGTGGAAGCGGTGCGCGGCTTCGAGTTCGCCACCTTCGAGCAGGCCGACCAGGACGCCGTGGTCGCCCACGCGGCCATGCTGCCTTTCGCCCGCAACCTGTTCGACCCCATGGACTTCACGCCGATGGTCTTCGGCGACATCCCCAAGATCAAGCGCGCCACCCGCAACGGCTTCGAGCTGGCCGAGTCGGTGCTGTTCCTGTCCGGCATCCAGCACTTCGCCGAGCGTCCGGAAGGCATGGCCACCGCTCCCGGCTATGTGAAGACGCTGCTGCAGGACCTGCCGCGCAGCTGGGACGATGTGCGCTTCATCGACGGCTATCCCGGCCGCTACGCCGTCATCGCGCGCAGGAGCGGCGACAGCTGGTATGTGGCGGGGATCAACGCCGACGGCGCCGCGCGCAAGGTCGACCTCGACCTGTCCTTCCTCGGCGCGCGCAGCGGCACGCTGATCGCAGACGGCGACACCGAACGCAGTTTCACCCAGGCCCCCATCAAGGCCGGCAAGACAACGATTAGCATCAAACCGCAAGGCGGCTTCGTAGCCGTATTCAAGTAAAACACCAGGAGACACGCATGAACGTATTCAAGCCCACCCTCGTCGCCTTGGCCATGGCCGCACTGCCGGCCTTTGCCCAGGTGAGCGTCACGGTCGACACCACGAAGCCCGGCCCGGTCATCAACAAGAACGTCTACGGCCAGTTCGCCGAGCACCTCGGCACCGGCATCTACGAGGGCCTCTGGGTCGGTCCACAGTCCAAGATCCCGAACACCCGCGGCTGGCGCAACGACGTGGTAGGCGCACTGAAGGAACTCAAGGTGCCGCTGGTGCGCTGGCCGGGCGGCTGCTTCGCCGACGAATACCACTGGCGCGACGGCATCGGCGCGCGCAACAAGCGTCCGGTGAAGGTCAACACCCACTGGGGCGGGGTGGCGGAAGACAACGCCGTCGGCACCCACGAGTTCTTCGACCTGGTCGAGATCCTGGGCACCGAAGCCTATGTCAACGGCAACCTGGGTTCCGGTACCCCGCAGGAGATGGCCGAGTGGCTCGAGTACATGACCTCGGACACCAAGTCGACCCTGGCCGAGCAGCGCCGCAAGAACGGCCGCAAGGAGCCGTACAAGGTCGCCTTCTTCGGCATCGGTAACGAAGCCTGGGGCTGCGGCGGCAACATGAAGCCGGAGTACTACGCCAACCTGTACAACCACTACGCCACCTTCCTGAAGACGCCGCCGAATGCGCGTCCGAAGATGATCGCCAGCGGCGGCAACGACGACGATACCAAGTGGACCGAAGTGCTGAGCAAGGAAGCCGCGCGCGGCACCGACGGCATCAGCTTCCACTTCTACACCCTGCCGACCGGCGTGTGGGAGAAGAAGGGCGCCGCCACCGGCTTCCCGGAATCGGAATGGTTCTCGACCATGCAGCAGACCATGCGCATGGACGGCCACATCCGCCGCAACGTCGCCATCCTGGACAAGAACGATCCCGAGAAGAAGATCGGTTTCTATGTCGACGAATGGGGCACCTGGTACGACGTGGAGCCGGGCACCAACCCGGGCTTCCTGTTCCAGCGTAATACCATCCGCGACGCGGTCGTGGCGGCGGTCAACTTCAACATCTTCCACGCCCACGCCGAGCGCGTGCGCATGACGATGATCGCGCAGATGGTCAACGTGCTGCAGGCGATGATCATCACCGACAAGGAAAAGATGCTGCTGACCCCGACCTACCACGCCTACAAGATGTACATCCCGTTCCAGGATGCGACCTCGCTGCCGGTGGCGGTGGACAACGACGTGGCGTATTCGAGCAACGGCAAGTCGGTGCCGGGCATCAGCGCCTCGGCCGCCCGCGGCAAGGACGGCAAGACCTACATCGCCCTGGTCAACACCCACCCGACCCGCGCCAGCGACATCACCCTGAACGTGGGTGGGCAGAACGTGACCGGTGTCTCGGGCCAGATCCTGACCGCCGACGCGATGGACGCGCACAACACCTTCGAGAAGCCGCAGGCAGTCAAGCCGGCGCCGTACAGCGCGAAGGCGGCTGACGGCAAGCTGACCATGAAGGTGCCGGCGAAGGCGGTGATCGTTGTGTCGGTTGATGCGTAATAGTTAGCCCAAGCCCGTCGTTCCGGCGAAGGCCGGAACCCAAGTTGCACGCGTTGTCGAGACGCTAAACTTGGGTCCCGGCCTCCGCCGGGAGTCGTTACCGCCAGTGGCGGTAACGACGGTCTTAACTTCAACTCAGGATTACGCGATGTCTCTATTCATTCGCATCACGGCCGGCTTGCTCTCCCTCGCCGCAGTGCTCCCGGCACTCGCCGCCCAAGTCAGCGTCCACGACCCCGTCATGGCCAAGGACGGCAACAAGTACTACCTCTTCAGCACCGGTCCCGGCATCACCTTCTACAGCTCCAGCGACATGAAGACCTGGAAGCCGGAAGGCCGCGTCTTCCCCGGCGAACCCGCCTGGGCCAGGAAGGCCGCGCCCACCTTCAACGACCACATCTGGGCCCCGGACATCTACCACCACAACGGCAAGTACTACCTGTACTATTCCGTCTCCGGCTTCGGCAAGAACACCTCCGGCATCGGCGTGACCACCAACGCCACGCTCGACCCGCGCGCGCCCAACTACCGCTGGGAAGACCAGGGCATGGTGCTGCAATCGGTCCCGGGCCGCGACCTGTGGAACGCCATCGATTCGCACGTCATCGACGACGAGAAGGGCACGCCATGGATGTCCTTCGGCTCCTTCTGGTCCGGCCTCAAGCTGGTCAAGCTCGACGCCAGCCGCACGAAGCTGGCCGAGCCCCAGGAATGGCACACGATCGCCCGCCGTGACCGCCCGGCCTTCACCCCTGACGAAGAACCCGGCGCCGGCCATATCGAAGCGCCTTTCATCATGCGCAAGAACGGCTGGTACTACCTGTTCGCGTCCTGGGACCTGTGCTGCAAGGCCAAGGACAGCACCTACAAGGTGGTGGTCGGCCGCGCGAAGGCGGTCACCGGCCCTTACCTCGACCGCAATGGCGTCGACATGGCCAAGGGCGGCGGCTCGCTCGTGATCCAGGGCGACAGCGCTTGGCGTGCCCTGGGCCACAACAGCGCCTATACCTTCGACGGCAGGGACTACATGGTGCTGCACGCCTACGAGACCGCCGACAAGTACCTGCAAAAGCTGAAAGTCCTCGAAATGAAGTGGGACAAGGATGGCTGGCCGACGGTGGACCAGAGGGACCTCAACCGCTACCAGAGCAGCCTGCAGAAATGAAGATACGGATCGCGGCCTTGAGTCTCCTCGTCGCCGGCGCATGGGCGCAGGCGGCCGACCTGTTCCCCCTGGCGGACGTCAGGCTCAGGCCCGGTCCCTTCCTGGACGCCCAGACCACCAACCTGAACTACCTGATGGCGCTGGAGCCGGACCGGCTGCTCGCTCCCTTCCTGCGCGAAGCCGGCCTGGAACCGCGCAAGCCCAGCTACGGCAACTGGGAATCGACGGGACTGGACGGCCACATGGGCGGCCACTACCTGTCGGCGCTGGCGCTGATGCACGCCTCGACCGGCGACGGCGAAGTGCTGCGCCGGTTGAACTACTTCGTCGCGGAGCTCAAGCGCGCGCAGCAGGCCAATGGCGACGGCTACCTCGGCGGCATTCCCGGCGGCCGCCAGGCCTGGCGCGACATCGCGGCCGGCAAGCTGGAGGCGGACAACTTCTCCGTCAACGGCAAGTGGGTGCCCTGGTATAACCTGCACAAGGTCTTTGCCGGCCTGCGCGACGCCTACCGCTATGCCGGCAACGAGGATGCGAAGGCGATGCTCATCGGGCTGTCCGACTGGGCACTGGGGCTGAGCTCGCGCCTGTCCGAACAGCAGATGCAGCAGATGCTGCGCAGCGAGCATGGCGGCATGAACGAGATCTTCGCCGACGTCGCGCAGATGACGGGCGACCGCAAGTACATGGACCTGGCACTACGCTTCTCGCACCAGGCCATCCTCCAGCCGCTGGAGAAGGGCGAAGACAAACTGACCGGCCTGCACGCCAATACCCAGATCCCGAAGGTGATCGGCTTCAAGCGCATCGCCGACCTGACGCAGCGCGAGGACCTGGACAAGGCCGCCAGGTTCTTCTGGCAGACCGTCGTCGAGCACCGGACGGTGGCGATCGGCGGCAACAGCGTCAAGGAGCACTTCCACGACCAGAAGGACTTCGGCCCGATGATCAACGAGGTCGAGGGGCCCGAGACCTGCAATACCTACAACATGCTCAAGCTCACAGGCATGCTGTTCCAGTCGGAGCAGAAGGGCAGCTACGGCGATTACTACGAACGCGCACTGTACAACCACATCCTGTCGTCCCAGCGGCCGGGCGGCGGTTTCGTCTACTTCACGCCGATGCGGCCGAACCACTACCGCGTGTACTCGCAGGTGGACCAGGGCATGTGGTGCTGCGTGGGCTCGGGTATCGAGAGCCACGCCAAGTACGGGGAGTTCATCTACGCCCACGAAGGCGACGCCTTGTTCGTCAACCTGTTCGTGCCTTCGACCCTGAACTGGCGCGAACGCGGCGTCAAGCTGACCCAGAGCACGCGCTTCCCGGATGCGGACAGCACGCGCCTGACGGTGGACCAGGGCGGCAGGTTCACCATGAAGATCCGCTATCCGTCCTGGGTGGCGCCGGGCCGCATGCAGGTCAAGGTCAACGGCAAGGCGGTCAAGATCGACGGCCATCCGGGCAGCTATGTGAGCGTGGCGCGGGATTGGAAGAAGGGCGACCGCGTCGACGTCCAGCTGCCGATGACGACCCGCCTGGAGCAGATGCCGGACAAGTCGAACTACTATGCCGTCCTGCATGGCCCCGTGGTGCTGGCGGCGAAGACCCGCCTGTTCGCCGACGAAAAGCTCGACTCCCTGGCCGACGACTCGCGCATGGGGCATATCGCCAATGGCCAGATGTGCCCCCTGGAGGCGGCGCCGATGTTCGTCAGCGATTCGAAGGACTTTGTCCGCAAGTTCAAGCCCGTCAAGGGCAAGCCGCTGACCTTCACCGCGCCCGGGCTGGTGCATGGGGCGGATGGCGCCCGGACCGAGTTCATTCCCTTCTTCCGCCTGCACGAGTCGCGCTACACGATGTACTGGCAGCATTCGACGCCGGCTGGCCTGCAGCAGCTACAGGACGCGAACGCCGCCCGCGAGGCGGAGCGCCTGGCGCTGGACGCCCGCACCATCGACCAGGTGGCGCCGGGTGAGCAGCAGCCGGAGTCGGACCACTTCTTCAAGGGGGAGGGGAGCGAGGCCGGGATCAACAACGGTCGGCACTGGCGGCATGCGAGCAAGTGGTTCAGCTATGAGCTGAACGATCCGAAGCAGGAGGCGAAAGTGCTGCGCCTGAGTTTTGCCAAGGCAGATGCGGGGCGGCAGTTCGATGTGCTGGTCAATGGACAGCTGCTGGCGCAGGTGACCTTGACGGCGGAGGCGAAGGACGAGATCTATACAGTGGATTATCCGATTCCGGAGGCGATGCGGGCGGCTGCGCAGGGGAAGATGAGTGTGCGCTTTGTCGCGCGGCTGGGATCGGTGGCGGGTGGATTGTACGGGCTGCGCTTACTTCGTTAGCGATCACGCGCCTGTTTTCCACCCGCGGGGGGGGGGGCGGGGGGGGGGGGCCGGGGGGGGGGGGGGGGGCGGGGGGGGGGGGGGGGCCCGGGGGGGGGGTTCGTGTTCTTTGCCGAGCACCTGTCGCTGGCGCGGCTGGGGTGCATGGGGCTGATTTTTGTGGGGATCGCGGGGTTGAAGACCTTGGGGGTGGATTGAGCGTTACTTCAACTTGGGCCCCCGCCTTCGCGGGGGTGACGGTTTTAAGGGCAGTGATACTGTCAATCCTGCCACCACCCTACGCCCCGTCACCCCCGCGAAGGCGGGGGCCCAGGTTTGCCGAATCAGCCACTACCCTATCTACCCCCTCGGCGGCTTGTACTCCGGGAACATCTCCTTGTACAGGAACTGCATCAGCTCCTCCGTATCCTGCGGCCTTGCGCTCAGCTTCACGACACGCCCCAGGCGATGCGAATCCCACTCGAAGTCGCCGGTTTTTTCACGACGGATGAGTTCGATCATCTTCTTGACCACCGCCGTCTCGACATCCGGCTCGCTGCCCTGCTCCACGGTCACCTGCGTCAGCCAGCGCCGCTTGAAGTTGGGATTCCAGCCGCGGAAGCGCAAGTCCATGCTGTGGAAGGTCTTGTTCGACACCGAGAAGATGCCCCCGGTCTCGTTGCGGTCGTCGCGTCCGCGGCCGTTGATGGCGGCGATGTTGGCCAGCGCCCGGGCCTGGCCACGCGCGGCTTCGCTTTCCTCGCTCGGGGTGTCGCCGCCGGTCTGGGCGCCGCGCTGCCTGCGGCGCGCTTCGATCGCCGCGGCCATGTCCATCTCCGGCGGCGCCTCGGTCTTCGGTTGGGGCGTGGGCTTGGCGACTTCTTCCGGCTTTTCGTCCGGCAAGGTGATCGTGTCCGGCAAGCGCTGCACCTCGATCCGCTCGGGCTTCGGGCGCGGCGCGTTCTTGTTGGGCGAAGGCTTGGGAACCGGCTTGGGCGCCTGCTGGCGCGGCGCAGGCTTCGGCTGTTGCAGCGGGGCAACGTAGACCACTTCGCTCTCGCGCTCGGCCGCCGGGCGCGCCTTCTTGTCCTCGCTCTCGGGCTTGAACAGGTAGAGGGCGATCAAGAGCAGGTGCAGGCCGATCGTGCCCGCCAGGCCCAAGCGGTTCGGTCCCTGCCGGCCATAGGTCGGCGCCGGGCGCGACGATAGTGGCTGCCCGCAATGTGCGCACACATCGCTGTCTTCCTCGTAGGTATGGGAATGGTCACGCAAGGTCGTACGGTTTCCTGGAAGCGGCATCTGTAAAAGCGGCAGAGAAAGCGCAGTCTAACCGTTTTGGGTCCGCGGCGCACCTGATGTGCTGCACAGCTTGCCCAAGCGGACCTTGAAGGATGTTACAGAATGTTTCCAGCGGGCGAATACCGGCCGGCATGGAAACCCATGCCGGCCCTTTGCATTAATGCACGGCTTCGAGCTTGGCCAGCTGCTCGTCGGTCATGGGACCGGTGCCGCTGAACCTGTCGAGGTACAGATAGATGACTGGAGTGATGTAGAGCGTGATCACCTGCGAGAAGATCAGGCCGCCCACCACCGCCAGGCCGAGCGGCTGGCGCAGCTCGGCGCCGGCGCCGATGCCCAGCGCGATCGGCAGCGCGCCCATCATCGCCGCCAGGGTGGTCATCAGGATCGGACGGAAGCGCAGGATGCAGGCTTCGCGGATCGCTTCCTGGGGTTTCAGCCCATGGCTGCGCTGGGCCTCGAGCGCGAAGTCGATCATCATGATCGCGTTCTTCTTGACGATACCGATCAGCATCAGGATGCCGATCATGGCGATCAGGGTCAGGTCCATGTCGAACAGCCACAAGGTCAGCAGCGCCCCCACCGCCGCCGACGGCAGGCCGGCCAGGATGGTCAGCGGGTGGATGTAGCTCTCGTACAGCACGCCCAGCAGCACGTAGATGACGCCGATCGCGGCGACGATCAGGATCAGCTGGCTCGACTGGGTGTCCTTGAACACCGCGGCGTCGCCGCCGTAGTTGGTGATGATCGAGGCCGGCAGCTTCATCTCGCGCCCCATCTCCTCGATGGCGGTGGTGGCGTCGCCCAGCGGCACCCCCGGCGCCAGGTTGAAGGAGAGCGTGATCGCCTGCAGCTGGCCCTGGTGGTTGACGGCCAGCGGGCCGACCGTGCGCTTGACGGTGGCGAAGCTGGACAGCTTGACCAGGTCGCCATTCTTGCTGCGCACGGAGACCCGCGACAGCGCCTCGTCGTAGTAGCGGTCCGCGGCGGCCGCCTCCAGGATCACGAAGTAGCTGGCCGCGGTCGAGTAGATGGTCGAGACCTGGCGCTCGCCGAAGGAGGCGTACAGCACGGTGCGCACGTCGGCCATTTCCACGCCCAGCAGCGCGGCCTTGTCGCGGTCGATGTCGATGGTCGCCTGCAAGGCCTTGTTCTGCGAATCGCTGGTGACGTCGCGGAAGCGGTCGTCGGCGCGCATGCGCTCCAGGAACTGCTCGGCCCACTGGCCGATCTCGCCGCCCGACACGCTCTGCAGGGTGTACTGGTAGCGGCTTTTGCTCTGGCGGCCGCCCAGCTGCAGGTTCTGCACCGGCGACATGAACACCTGCACGCCGGCGACCTGGCGCGTGGCCTTGCGCAGCTCGTCGACCACCAGCGGCATCGGCGGACGCTCGCTGCGCGGCTTGAGCACCAGGAACATGCGGCCGGTGTTGCCGCCGCCGGTGAAGGAGGTGGTGTCCTGCACGTAGGGACTGGCGCGCACGATGTCGACCACCTTGCCGTGCAGCTCGGCCAGCTTGGCCGAGGAGGTGTCTTCCGAGGCCTCGACCGTCACGCGCAGCTGGCCGATATCTTCTTCAGGGAAGAAGCCCTTCGGCATGGTCATGTAGAGCACGGCGGTCAGCACGAAGGTGCCCAGCGCCAGCATCAGCACCAGGAAGCGGTGGCGCAGCGCCATGTCGAGGGTGCGGCCATAGGCGTCGCGCACGTTGACGAACATGGCTTCGAAGCGGCGGCCGACCCAGGACATCTCGTGCGGGGCGACGTGGCCGCCGCCCTTGAGCAGGCGCGAGCACAGCATCGGCACCAGGGTCAGCGACACCGCCGCCGACACCAGCACCGCCAGGCCGACGATGACGGCGAATTCGCGGAACAGCAGGCCGATCACGCCCGGCATGAAGAAGATCGGGATGAACACCGCCACCAGCGAGATCGAGATCGAGATGATGGTGAAGCCCATCTCGCGCGCGCCGACCAGGGCCGCCTGCATCGGCTTCTTGCCCATCTCCATGTGGCGCACGATGTTTTCCAGCACCACGATGGCGTCGTCGACCACCAGGCCGACCGCCAGGGTGATGCCCAGCAGGGAAATGTTGTCCAGGCTGTAGCCGAGCGCATACAGGAGCGACAGCGCGCCCAGCAGCGAGATCGGCACCGTCACCGCCGGGATGAAGGTCGCGGCCAGGCGGTGCAGGAACAGGAAGATGACCAGGATCACCAGCACCACGGTGCCGGCCAGGGTCAGGTTGACGTCGTGGATCGCCTCGCGGATCGAGGTCGAGCGGTCGTTGACCAGGTGGATCTTGATCGAGGCCGGCAGCTGCTGCTCGAAGCGCGGGATCAGGGCGCGCACCGCATCCACCACCTCGACCGTGTTGGCGTTCGGCTGGCGCTGGACCATCAGCGAGATCGAGCGTTCGCCGTTGAGGCTGCCCAGGGCCTTGACCGACTGGTAGCTGTCCTCGACCTCGGCCACGTCGCGCAGGCGCACCGGCATGCCGTCGCGGGTGGCGACGATCAGGCCGGCGAAGTCGCTGGCCCGCATCAGCTGGCCGCCGCCCTGGATGGTCAGGGTCTGGCTCGGGCCGTCCAGGATGCCCAGCGGGGTGTTGGAATTGGCCGCGCGCAGCGCCGTCGCCAGCTCGTCCATCGAGATATTGCGCGCGTTCATCAGGTCGGACTTGGCGCGCACCCGCACCGCGAAGCGTTTCTGGCCGTTGATGCCCACCTGGGATACGCCCTTCACGGTCGAGATTGCCGGCGAGATCAGGTTTTCGGCGTAGTCGTTCAGTTGCGACAAGTCCATCGACGGCGAGGTGATGTGCGCGAACAGGATCGGCGCGTCGGCCGGATTGACCTTGCGGTAGGACGGCAGGTCGGTCATTTCCTGGGGCAGCTGGCGCTGGGCCGCCAGCAGGGCGGCCTGGACGTCCACGGCGGCGCGGTCGACGTCGATCTTGGTGTCGAATTCCAGGGTCAGGTTGGTATTGCCCTGGGTGCTGGTCGAGGTGATCAGGTTGATGCCGGCAATGGTGGAGAACTGTTTCTCGAGCGGCAGCGCGACCGAGGACGCCATGGTTTCCGGGCTGGCGCCCGGCAGGTTGGCGTTGACGTTGATGACCGGCGTGTTATAGCTCGGCAGCGCGGCGACCGGGATGTGCAGGTAGGCCAGCACGCCGACCAGCACCAGGCTGATCGACAGCAGCACCACCATCACCGGCCGGCGGATACACAGTTCGGACAGGTTCATGCCGATTCCTTCTTGGCTTTCGGGCCCGCTTCGGCCTTGCCGCTCCCCTTGCCGCCCTGCTGGCCGGCCATCCGGATCTTGCCGCCCGGACGCAGGTTCTGCTTGCCCTCGGTGATCACTTTTTCATTGCCCGCCAGGCCGCTCACGGCGGCGTAGTCGCCAAAGCCGTGCAGGCGCTTGACCGGCACCTGGCGCGCCGCGTTGTCCTCGCCGGCCACGTACACGAAGGTGCCGCTGGTCGCGTTGATGATGGCCGCCTGCGGGATCACCACGGCGTCCTTCAAGGTCTGCACGGTGACACGGGCGGTCACGTACTGGCCCGGCCACAGGCTGGCGCCCGGGTTGGCGAACTCGCCCTTGACGCGGATGGTGCCGGCTTGCGGATCGACGGTGTTGTCGATGAAGCTCAGGCGACCGGCGACTTGCGGCGAGGCCTCGTTGACCTGGGCGCGCACCTCGACCTTGCCCTGCCGCTGCGCGGCCAGCAGCGAGGCCAGCGAGGATTCCGGCAGGGTGAAGGAGACATTGATCGGGTCGAGCTGGGTGACCGTGGTCAGCGAGGTGGTGGGCTGCACCAGGGCGCCCGGATGCACGTCGATGGCGCCCACCCGGCCCGACATCGGGGCGCGGATCGTGGTGTAGCTGGCCGCGACCTGGCTGGCGCGGGCGGCGGCGCTGTTACTCTGCACCAGGGCGCGCTGGGCTTCGACCTGGCTCTGCAGCGAATCGAGGGCGCTCTGGGCCAGGAATTTCTGGGCCACCAGTTCCTGGCTGCGCTTGAGCTGGCGCTCGAGGTCGGCCAGGGTCGCGCGGTCGCGCGCCACCTGGGCCTGGGCCTGGGCCACGGCGGCGCGGTCGGCGCGGTCGTCGAGCGAGAACATCAGCTGGCCTTCCTTGACGAAATCGCCTTCCTTGATGTGCACCTGGCGGATGGTGGCCGTGGTCTGGGGATGCAGGTCGACCGTGCGCAGCGGCGTGACGGTGCCGTTGGCGAGCAGCTCCACGCCCACGTCCTGGCGCTGCGGCGCCACCACGTTGACGGTGACCGGCGGCTGGCCGCCGCCGGGGCCGCCCTGCCCGCCCTTGCCACCCTTGCCATTGTCGGCATGGGCCCCGCCGTCCGAATTCACGTACCATGCGCCGGCCAGCGCCAGCGCGGCGATCCCGCCAACCACTGCTACATTCTTCTTTTTCATTCCTGTCCCTTGGCCGCCTGCCCAGGCGGCGCTGTCATATGGTGATTGGCGCGCCAACGCGGCCGGGCCGCATTCTCGCAAACCTTTATTACGAGCTTATTTGTTTGGATAATACTCCGGCAGCATGAGCGTGACTTCAAGCCCGCCTTCCGGATGGTTCGCCAGCGCGATGCTGCCGCCGTGCTGCTCGGCGATATTGCGGGCGATGGTCAGTCCCAGCCCGGTGCCGCCGGACTCGCGCGAACGCGAGGTCTCGACGCGGTAGAACGGGTCGAACACCCGCTTCATCTCGGCCTGGGGAATGCCCGGCCCGCTGTCGCGGATGCGCACGCGCGCGGCGCCGTTGATGCGGTCGACATTCACGCGCGCTTCGCGGCCGTACTTGACCGCATTGTCGATCAGGTTGCCCAGGCAGCGGCGCAGGTCCAGCGGCCGGCCCAGCAGGGCCATGCCGGCGCGGCCGTTCAGGTCCACCTGCTGGCCGGCGTCGACGGCGTCCGCACAGACGGCCTCGAGCAGCGAATCGAGATCGAGCATCTGCATCGTCTCGGTGGTGTCCATGCTGCGCGCCAGCTCCAGGCCCTCGCGCACCATTTGCTGCATCGCCGACAGGTCGCCGATCAGGCGTTCCTGGAGCTCGGCCTCGGACACCTTTTCCAGGCGCAGGCGCATGCGGGTGAGCGGGGTCTGCAGGTCGTGGGTGATGGCGGCCAGCATCTGAGTACGCTGGAAGATGTACTGGCGGATGCGCGCCTGCATGGCGTTGAAGGCGGCGCTGGCCTGGCGGATCTCGCTGGCGCCGGTCAGGTCGAGCGGCGCGCGGTTGATGTCCTGGCCCAGGTCCTGGGCCGCCTGCGCCAGCTGCTTGAGCGGACGCGTGGTCATGCGCGCCACCGCGTAGGCCAGGGCGCCGATGCTGAGCAGGAACAGGGCGATCACGGTGCGGTAGTCGGTCTCGAGCCCGGCGGTCGACGGACGCGGCGGCAGCACCGACAGGCGCATCTCGGCGCCGTCGCGCAGGCGCACGTTGAGCATCTCGCAGGCGCCGCGCCACTGGGCGTTGATCAGGCCGTACAGCACCGGCTGGCGGTTCGGCAACTCGCACGAGGGCGGACGGCTGGCCGCCGAGGTGATCGAATAGCCCTGCCCCAGGCGCGCGGCCAGCGAACGCGCGAACCAGGTCGGCGTACCGGCCAGCGGATGCGGCGTGCCGAGTTCCAGGCGCAGGCCGGGACGGTTGGCCACCGACAGATACACCATGCGCGCCGAGGCCGGCACGATCTCGGTCGCCATTACCAGCTGTTCGGCGCGCTCGAGCAGGTGCTGGTCGCGCTGCTGCTCGAACTGGCGCAGGCGCTCGTAGTCGGCGGCGAGCTGGGTCAGGGCGGCCGAGATCACCATGCCCAGCAGCAGCGTGATGAACACGCGGCCGGTCATGGAACCAAGGAAAGCCTTCACGCCGCGGGCTCCACCGTGACCTGGCCGGCCAGCACGTAGCCGCCGTTGCGCACGGTCTTGATGATTTGCGGCATGCGCGCATCCTCGCCCAGCTTCTGGCGCAGGCGGCTGATCTGGATGTCGATCGAACGGTCGAAGGGATCGGCGTCGCGGCCCTGGGTCAGGTTGAGCAGCTGGTCGCGGTTGAGCACGCGGTTCGGATGCTCGAGGAACACGCGCAGCAGGCGGAACTCGGCGCCCGACAGCATGATCACCACGCCCTGCGGATTGACCAGGTGGCGCGCGGTCAGGTCCAGGGTCCAGCCGGAGAACTTCATCTGCTGCACGTTCTCGGACGGCGAATTGGACGGCATGGCGTGCGAACGGCGCAGCACGCTGCGGATGCGCGCCAGCAGCTCGCGCGGCTCGAAGGGTTTCGGCAGGTAGTCGTCGGCGCCCATTTCCAGGCCCAGGATGCGGTCGAGCGGCTCGTTGCGAGCGGTCAGCATGATGACCGGCAGGGTCGAGGTGGCGCGCAGCTTGCGGCACAGGGTCAGGCCGTCGTCGCCCGGCATGTTGAGGTCGAGCACGATCAGGTCGGGACGCGCTTCGTCGAGCGCCTTCCACATGGCGGTGCCGTCGGCGGCGGCCAGGGTGCGGTAGCCGTTCGCTTCGAGGTAATCGGCCAGCAGGCTGCGGATGTCGCGGTCGTCGTCGACGATCAAAATCGTAGAGGGATTATCCATAACCGCAATTATCCGCATCTATGGCAAGGGTGGACAGCCGTTTTGTATCGGCATGTATAAGCCGATACCGGCGAAACATATTGATACAAAGTACCAGACAGGGGAAATCCCGCGGTTACAAGTTTTGGCGAAGATGGGTCCTGTGCAGCGAGCAGTTCAGTTGCACATCCAAACTGAACTCACCTGAAGGAAACACAATGAACACCATCCGCAAGAACATCGTGATCGCTCTCACCGCTTTCGGCCTGGCCGGCGCCGCCATTGGCGTGCAAGCCCAAACCCAGGCTCCTGCCGAAGGCCGCCATGGCCATGCCCTGAGCGTGGAACAGCGCCAGGCCAAGATGGCCGAGTCCAAGGCCAAGCGCCAGGCCGCCCGCGCCGAACGCCAGGCCAAGCTGCGCGACGCGCTGAAGCTGACCCCGGCCCAGCAGCCGTCATGGGACGCCTTTGTCGCCAGCATGACGCCGGCACAGAAGATGGATCGCGCCGCCCGTCCAGACCGCGCGCAGCTGGCAAGCTTGAGCGCACCGCAGCGCCTGCAGATGCGCATCGAGCGCCAGAAGCAGCGCACCGCCCGCATGGAAGCCCGCCTGTCGGCCCTGAACAGCTTCTACGCGGTCCTCACGCCCGAGCAGCGCAAGGTGTTCGACGAGCAGGCCAAGCAGCACCGCGGCGGCCGCCAACATCGTGGCCATGGCGGCCATGGCATGATGCACGGCTGATCGGCCTGCGGTCGCCAGCCGGGGACGCCTTCGGGCGTCCTTTTTTTTCAGGCCGCGCCTGTGCTCAGTCCCGGCGCGGCTTGAATTCGCTGAGCGCGGCGCGGGCATCGTTCAGGGACTGGAAAATACGCACCCCTCGCGGCACCTTCTCGAGGCCGGCGGCGCCCGCGCCTCCGGCCCACAATTGCACCTGGCCCGGAAGCCGCTGGCGCAGTTCGCGGAGGATGGATGCGATGGTCTTGCGCGGCAGCGAGGCGCTGAACGACAGTCCGACGACCTGGGTCTGGTAGGCCTCGGCCGCCGCGACGATTTCCGCCAGGGGCGACTGCGCCCCGAGGGAAATGCAGCGCGCGCCGGCGAGGGTGAGCACGGCTTCGACCATCAGGTTGCCGAGCATGTGCAATTCGCCCGGTGCCGTCGTCAGCAGCACGCGGGGCCAGCCGTGCGGCTGGTACACCGCCTGCACCGCTTCCCGCAACAGGGCCTGCACCATCTCGGTGTACAGGTGCTCTTCATAGACCGCGATCAGGCCCTCGGCCCAGGCATCGCCCACCAGGCTGTTCAGGTCCGGCAGGAGGTCCAGGACGAAGCCTTCCAGGCCCAGCCGGGCCAGCTCGGCATGCAGGTGCTCGCGCAAGCGATTCGGGTCCCTGGCGCGCAACAGTTCGACCAGGCGGCCATCTCCGGCGCCGGCCTGGACCGGCGGCCGGCTCATGGCCAGCAGCGCCTCCAGCTGCGCCTGCTCCAGCGGAACCACCGCACCTGGGCGCAGGCCCGTATCGAGCAGGGCCTTGATCAGCTTGAGGCGTTCAACCTGCCCCTCCGGGTAGACGCGCTTGTCCGCGGCATCCCGCCCGGGAACGGGAAATCCATACCGGTCTTCCCACTTCCTTAATACTTCCTTGGCAATACCTGTCTCCTCCGAGACTACAGATATCGGCACACGCATAGCCTTACCTCAAAATTATGTTTGTCTAAGACAAAACGCATGTTATAGTATTTTCCAGTCGGCAACAAACTTATTTCAACCGCCGTGATCGCTCTCCAGGACTCATCATGTACAGTAAATTAAAAGGTATGACCATCAAGGCAAAGGTATGCATCGGATTCGCAGCGATCCTGTTGCTGATGGTGGTCTTGACAGGGATCGGCGTCAGCCGGGTCAACAAGGTTTCTTCCAGCCTGATCACCATCGGCGACGTCAACAGCGTCAAGCAGCGCTACGCCATCAACTTCCGGGGAAGCGTACATGATCGGGCGATCAGCCTGCGCGATGTGACGCTGGTCGGCAGCGACACCGAACTGAAGGCGGCCGTGGCCGACATCGCGCGCTTGGCTTCCGACTATGAAAAGTCCGCCGTGCTGCTGGACAAGATGATTGCCGAGGGGAGCGACACCACCGCTGAAGAACGGCAAATCCTTGCCGGCATCAAGGACGTCGAAGCCCGCACGCTGCCGCTGGTGTCCCAGGTGATCGCCTTGCGAGAAGCGGGCGAACTCGACCGTGCGAAAGAAGTCATGCTCAAGGATGCCCGTCCGGCCTTCGTGGAATGGCTGGCCAGGATCAACCAGTATATCGACTTGAAGGAAAAGGCGAACCAGTCCGAATCGGCGCGCGCACGCGAGGTCGCGAGCGGGTTCGAGACGCTGATGCTGATCATGTGCGCAGCCGCCGTCATCACCGGGGTACTGGTGGCCGCAATCATCGTGCGCGCAATTTTGAGGGCGCTCGGCGGAGAGCCGGCGAAGGCCAGCGCCATTGCCAACAGCATTGCCGCCGGCGACCTGGCGGTGACGATCGACACCGACGGCAGCAGGCGCTCGAGCGTGTTGTACGCCATGAGCGAGATGCGCGACAGCCTCCTCCGGATCGTGGCGGAGGTCCGTCTCAGCGCGCAGGCGATCTCCGCCGCGACCGGCGAGATCGCCTCGGGCAACCTCAACCTGTCGTCCCGCACCGAGCTGCAGGCGTCCTCGCTCCAGGAGACTGCCTCGTCGATGGAACAACTGACCGCGACGGTCAGGCAGAATGCGGACAATGCGCTCCAGGCCAATCAGCTGGCCGTCTCCGCCGCCACCGTGGCGCGCAAGGGCGGCGAGGTTGTCTCGCAGGTGGTGGACACCATGGATTCGATCAATGCCTCGGCCAAGAAGATCGTCGACATTATCAGCGTGATCGACGGCATCGCGTTCCAGACCAACATCCTGGCGCTGAATGCGGCGGTCGAAGCAGCGCGCGCCGGCGAACAGGGGCGCGGTTTCGCGGTCGTGGCGACCGAAGTACGCAACCTGGCGCAGCGCTCCGCGGCGGCGGCCAAGGAGATCAAGGCGCTGATCGGCGATTCGGTCGGCAAGGTCGACGCCGGAAGCCGGCTGGTCGCCGACGCGGGCGCCACCATGGATGAAATCGTCACCAGTGTGAACCGCGTGACCGACATCATGGCCGAGATCACGGCGGCGAGCCAGGAGCAGAGCGCGGGTATCGAGCAGGTCAACCGCGCGATCAGCCAGATGGACCAGGTGACGCAGCAGAACGCGGCGCTGGTCGAGGAAGCCGCCACCGGGGCCGGCGCGCTGCGGGCGCAGGCGGAAAAGCTGGGCAGCGTGGTCGCGATTTTCAAACTGGGCGATGGCGGCAAGCGCGGCCGCCAGCCCGCCCTCCTGCACTGAGCGCAGTTCGCCGGCGGCGCGGGCCGGCTGGAGCCGGAGCCGGCATGACAAAGGACGCCCGCGGGCGTCCTTTGCCTTGTTGCGTTTTCCACGGTGCTCGGGCCGTGGCGGTGGGTTCGAATCGAGGAACTCGCATTCTTCGAACGACGTCGTCGGTATCGCCTGGCTGGAACAGCATTCCTGTCGTTCCGGGCGCTGCAGGAAAGGCGCTTCAGCCGCCGGCGCGCTTCGGCTGATGGCCGTGCTTCCTGAGGGTCTCCATCACCAGGTCGCAGTGGTCGCCCTGGATCTCGATCACGCCGTCTTTCACGGTGCCGCCCGCGCCGCATGCGGTGCGCAGCTGCTTGCCCAGGAGAGCCAATGCAGCGGCATCGAGCGCAAGCCCCTTGACGAGGGTGACGCTCTTGCCGCCCCGCCCCTTCGTCTGGCGCGAAACACGTACCACGCCGTTCCCGGTGGGCACAGCTTGTTCCTTGCACCTGCACGCCGCGAGGGGCTGGCGGCATCCGGGACACATGCGCCCGCCATCGGTGGAATAGACCAGGCCGCTGTTGGAATTGCTCTTCATTATTTGTTCAGGATTTTTTACGGGGCGGGCGTGCAACCCGATGTCATTCGCCGAGCCTGTCCAGCGATGCAAGGAACTTGCGCGCATCCTGGTAGCCTATCACCCGGCTATCGGGAATCTCGCGCCCGTCCCTGTCGAACAGGATAATGCCCGGCGGCCCGAACAGGCCGAAGCGCTTGAGCATCGCCTTGTCGTCCGCGTTGTTGGCCGTGACGTCGACCTGCAGCAGGATGGTGTTGGCCAGCTTGCCCTGCACCGCCGGGTCGATGAAGGTCAGTTTTTCCATCTCCTTGCAGGACACGCACCAGTCGGCGTAGAAGTCGAGCATGGCCGTCCTGCCGCCGGTGTTCGCCAGCACGGCGTCGAGCTCGGCGACGTTTTTCACCCGCTTGAATTCCAGGTGCTGGGGCGCGCCGCCGCGCAGATGGGCCAGCGGGGCCAGGGCGTCGCGCCCGCCGCTGGCCACGCCGACCAGCTGCATCGCGCCCAGCACGGTGAAAGCCGCGCCGGCGGCCATCGACGCCCAGTGGCGGTGACGGCGCAGCAGGTAGAAGCCGTAGCCGAACAGCAGCGCGGACCACAGCAGCATCTGGGCCGCGGCCGGGATCACCGGCGACACCAGCCACAGGGCCATGGCCAGCATCAGCACGCCGAACAGGCGTTTGACGCCTTCCATCCACGCGCCCGCGCGCGGCAGCAGCGAGCCGGCCGACACGCCCACCAGCAGCAGCGGAATGCTCATGCCGATCGCCATCGCGAACAGGGCGGAGCCGCCGATCAGCACGTCGCGCGTCTGGCTGATGTAGACCAGGGCGCCGGCCAGCGGCGCGGCCACGCAGGGGCCGACGATCAGGGCCGAGATCGCCCCCATCGCGAACACGCCGGCCAGCTTGCCCGAGGCCTGGCGGCCCGACACATGGGCCAGGCGCGTCTGGAAGGCGGCGGGGACCTGCAATTCGTAGAAGCCGAACATCGACAGGGCCATGCCGACGATCAGCACGGCGAACGCGCCCAGCACCCAGGGGTTCTGCAAGGCGGCGGCCAGGCCTTCGCCGACCAGGCCGGCGGCGATGCCGAGCGCGGTGTAGACGATGGCCATGCCGAGCGAGTACGCGAGCGACAGCACGAAGCCGCGCGAGCGGCGTACCTGCCCGCCTTCGCCGACGATGATCGAGGACAGGATCGGCACCATGGGCAGGACGCAGGGCGTGAAGGCCAGGCCCAGGCCGAGCAGCACGAAGGCCGGAATGATCGCCAGCAGGCGGCCGCCATGGAGGATCCCGGCGATGGTGGAGAGGTCGGATTCCGGGGCCGTGCCTGCTGGCGCCGGAGCGGGGTTAACCGCGGCGGCCGGTGCGCGCTCGGCAGCGGGCGTGGACGACAGGGGCACCGACATCGCCGGCCCCTCCCCGGCCGCGGCGCCGATCGGCAGCGGCGGCCGCGCCTGCGTTGTTCCCCCGGCGCCCGCGTTCAGGAAGGCCGTGTGCTCCTGCGGCGGATAGCACAGGCCCGCGTCCGCGCAGCCCTGGCTGGTGGCGGCCAGCGTGAAGTTGCCGCTTCCTTCGACCGGAATGCGGATCGTCAGCGTGCCCTTGTAGGTCTCGACCTCCTTCTGGAAGGTCTCGTCGAACTTGACTTTGCCTGGCGGGATCTGCGGCGTGCCGAGCGTGGCGCCGCTGGCCTTGAAGCCGAAGCGCTCGCGGTACATGTAGTAGCCGTCGGCGATCTGGTAAGTCACTTCCAGGGTCTGCGGATCGGCCATGCGGGCGGCGAAGCGGAAGGCCAGCGAAGGGTCGAGGAAGTCCTGCTCGGCGCGCGCGGGCGCTGCAAGGAGCAAGGCAAAGGCGGCGAACAGCGTCAGGCAGGCCTGCAGCAGGCCACGCACGGAGAAACGGGTCATGGTATCGAGTCAGTTGTTACAGCGCATCGGCATGGTACACCGGCTGGGCTGTGCGCGCCTGTGGCGAAGCTTAAATGCACCGGCGCGGGCGATGGCGGCGGCAGGGGCCGCCATCGAAGAGCACGCGGGAGATGACGGCCGCCGGCACGCCTTCCTGGGCCAGCATGGATTCGGCGCGCCGTACCGCGCCGCGCTTGAGGATGGTCAGGGCGGCGTTCACGTAGGCGGCGAAGACATGGTTGTGCCGGCGGCAGGCCGGGCCCCCATCGGACGATGGCTTGCTGCGCGCGGATTTCGTCCTCGAAAAATAGTGCCTGCGCCTGGCAGGCTTACCCAGCACGCGGGTGACGGTCTCCTGCGCGACACCGTGCCCGATCAGCTCCGCCGCCGCGCCGAACGGGCCGTGCGAGGCGGCCGCATTCAGCGCCGCATCGATGAGTAAAGCAGTCTGTTTGTCGGCCCGCCTGTTCATCGAGAAAGCATGTGCCATCGAAGAACGGTCACGTTTGACGAGTATCAATCGATTGGGTGGCCGACCACGCGGCCCCACAGAGGAAAAGAGAGCGCAAGGACGAAAAAAAAACCAGGCCGAAGCCTGGTTTCTTGAAGACCTGACTGATTACTCAGCGGTCGGTGCTTCTTCAGCGGTGCCCGGTTCCGGACGGTCCAGCAGCTCGACGTAGGCCATCGGTGCGTTGTCGCCAACGCGGAAGCCCATCTTCAGGATGCGCAGGTAGCCGCCATTGCGGTTAGCGTAGCGCGGGCCCAGTTCAGCGAACAGCTTCTGGACGATTTCGCGGTCGCGCAGGCGAGCGAAAGCCAGGCGCTTGTTTGCCAGGGTGTCGGTCTTGCCCAGGGTCAGGATCGGCTCGACAACGCGGCGCAGTTCCTTTGCCTTCGGCACGGTGGTCTTGATGGCTTCGTGACGCAGCAGCGAAACGGTCATGTTGCGCAGCATTGCCAGACGGTGGGACGAGGTACGGTTCAGTTTACGAAGGCCGTGACGGTGACGCATGGTAAATCCTTTCGAGTGTTTTCAATTCCAGTTCTTCGATCGTTCACGCTTGCGCGTGACCGCGGACCGGTTCGGGGGTTAAAACCGCCCGGACAAAGCGTCCAGGCGGGGTACTGCAAAACGGCGGAGATTACTTCTCGAGACCAGCCGGCGGCCAGTTTTCGAGTTTCATGCCCAGGGTCAGGCCGCGCGACGCGAGGACTTCCTTGATTTCGTTGAGCGACTTGCGGCCCAGGTTCGGGGTCTTCAGCAGTTCGTTTTCCGAACGCTGGATCAGGTCGCCGATGTAGTAGATGTTCTCGGCCTTCAGGCAGTTTGCCGAACGGACGGTCAGTTCCAGGTCGTCCACCGGACGCAGCAGGATCGGATCGACCAGCGGAGCGCGCGACGGTGCTTCCGCGGCGGCTTCGGTGCCTTCCAGGGCGGCGAACACGTTCAGCTGGTCCACCAGGACGCGTGCCGACTGGCGGATCGCTTCTTCCGGGGTGATCACGCCGTTGGTTTCGATGTTGATGATCAGCTTGTCCAGGTCGGTACGCTGCTCGACGCGGGCCGATTCCACGGCGTAGGACACACGGCGCACCGGCGAGAACGACGCGTCCAGGATGATGCGGCCGATGGTCTTGTTGGTGTCTTCCGACAGGCGGCGCACGTTGCCCGGCACATAGCCACGGCCCTTCTCGACCTTGATCTGCATGTCCAGCTTGCCGCCGGCGGTCAGGTGAGCGATCACGTGATCCGGGTTGATCAGTTCCACGTCATGCGGCAGGTCGATGTCCGAAGCCAAGACGGCGCCTTCGCCTTCCTTCTTCAGGGTCAGGGTGACGGAATCACGGTTGTGCACCTTGAACACAACGCCCTTCAGGTTCAGCAGCAGGTCGACCACGTCTTCCTGCACGCCGTCCAGCGACGAGTACTCGTGCACGACGCCGGCGATCGTCACTTCGGTCGGGGCATAGCCGACCATCGACGACAGCAGGACGCGGCGCAGCGCGTTGCCCAGGGTGTGACCATAGCCACGCTCGAACGGCTCCATCACGACTTTGGCGTGACCGGCGCCCAGTGCTTCGACATCGATGATACGTGGCTTCAACAGACTATTTTGCATGAAATGTCCTTTTCAATACCCTCGGCTCGTTACACCGATAAGGCTGATGGCATTAATGAGAACGCCTGCGGGGGGCAGGCGGTGATACGAAATCGGGTTTGAACGAGTGAGATGGAAGCTTGAAACTCTTTGCGGCGCCAACCCTAGGTTGCTGCGGCCGCACCACCGCACGTCGTTCCCGCGGAGGCGGGAACCCAAGTTCGTGGCTAAGCCGGCAAACTTGGGTCCCCGCCTTCGCGGGGATGACATTTTGGGCGACTCGCGTCGCCCAAAATGTCAATTAACGCGAGTACAGTTCGACGATCAGCGCTTCGTTGACGTCAGCAGCGATCTCGTTACGCTCCGGGAACGAACGGAAGGTGCCTTCGAACTTCTTGGCATCGACCGAGACCCAGCTCGGGAAACCGACTTGCTCGGCCAGCGACAGGGCTTCAGCGATACGCACTTGCTTCTTGGCCTTTTCGCGCACGGCGATGACGTCGCCGGTCTTGACCTGGTACGAAGCGATGTTCACGACGTTACCGTTGACGGTGAAGGCCTTGTGGCTCACCAGCTGGCGCGCTTCAGCGCGGGTCGAGCCGAAGCCCATGCGGTAAGCGACGTTGTCCAGGCGCGATTCCAGCAGCTTCAGCAGGGTTTCGCCGGTGTTGCCCTTGCGGCGCGACGCTTCAGCGAAGTAGCGGCGGAACTGACGCTCGAGCACGCCGTAGATACGCTTGACCTTCTGCTTTTCACGCAGCTGGTTGCCGTAGTCCGAGGTGCGGGCACCCGACTTGACGCCGTGCTGGCCTGGCTTGACGTCCAGTTTGCACTTCGAATCGAGCGAGCGGCGTGCGCTCTTCAGGAACAGGTCGGTGCCTTCACGGCGCGACAGTTTTGCTTTTGGTCCGATATAACGTGCCACGTTAGATACCTTTATAAATTAATCACGCCCCAGCGGCGCATAAACGCCCAGGCGCTAGTCCGGTCCATAGCTGGCCGGACGTGGCTTAAACAAATCGCCCGCCAAACGAAATGGCAGGCGACAAGAGCCGGGCAGTATACCCTATTTCGGGCAACTGCACCGGCATTCTTTGCAACACAACGGAGCGTTTGTTCGGTTCCCTCGTGTGGGAACCTCACCCCGCGCGTGTCGTATTAGATACGACGACGCTTCGGCGGACGGCAGCCGTTGTGCGGAACCGGGGTCACGTCCTGGATCTCGGTGATCTTGATGCCCAGGTTGTTCAGCGCGCGCACAGCCGACTCACGGCCCGGGCCTGGGCCCTTGATACGCACTTCCAGGTTCTTCACGCCCGACTCCTGAGCGACCTTGCCTGCAGCTTCGGCAGCAACCTGCGCTGCGAACGGGGTCGACTTGCGCGAGCCCTTGAAGCCGGCGCCGCCGGAGGTTGCCCACGACAGAGCGTTGCCCTGACGGTCGGTGATCGTGATGATCGTGTTGTTGAAGGACGCGTGCACGTGGGCGATACCCTCGGCAACGTTCTTCTTGACTTTCTTGCGGACGCGAGCTGCTGCTGCGCTGCTTTGTTGCTTGGCCATGGTCAGGTTCCTAGATTATTTCTTGAGCGATTGTGCGGCCTTGCGCGGACCTTTGCGGGTACGTGCATTGGTACGGGTACGCTGGCCGCGCACCGGCAGACCCTTACGGTGACGCATGCCGCGGTAGCAGCCCAGGTCCATCAGACGCTTGATGTTCATGGACAGTTCACGGCGCAGGTCGCCTTCCACGACAAACTTCGCAACTTCGTCGCGCAGCTTCTCGAGTTCGTTATCGTCCAGGTCCTTGACCTTCTTGTTGGTCGCGATACCGGTTGCGTCGCAGATCTTCTGCGAACGCGGACGGCCAATACCGTAGATCGCCGTCAGGCCGATAACAGTGTGCTGATGATTTGGGATGTTAACCCCTGCAATACGTGCCATTCGATATTCCTCGTATTAACCTTGACGCTGCTTGTGACGCGGCTCGACGCAGATCACACGGACCACGCCCTTGCGCTTGATGATCTTGCAGTTGCGGCAGATCCGCTTGACTGAAGCGTTAACTTTCATTTTGCACTCTCTTCGGTTCGTTTACTTGATGATTTTTTTACTTGGTGCGGAACACAATGCGGGCCCGGGAAAGGTCGTACGGGGTCAGTTCCACCGTCACCTTGTCGCCCGGGAGAATGCGGATGTAATTCATCCGCATTTTACCCGAGATATGTCCCAGCACCACGTGCCCGTTTTCCAGCTTCACGCGAAATGTCGCGTTCGGGAGATTCTCGAGAATCTCCCCTTGCATTTGGATGACGTCGTCTTTTGCCATTCGCTCTATGCACTCCCCGCTTATCGCGTCGGAATTCCGCCCTTGAAGTTAGCCTTGCGCAGCAGCGATTCATATTGCTGCGACATGACGTAGTTCTGCACTTGTGCCATGAAGTCCATCGTCACCACCACGATGATCAGGAGCGACGTGCCGCCGAAGTAGAAGGGAACCTTCCACTGGGCAGTCATGAACTCCGGCACCAGGCACACCAGGGTGATATAGACCGCACCGGCAAGGGTCAGGCGCATCAGGATCTTGTCGATGTAGCGGGCAGTCTGCTCGCCCGGACGGATGCCCGGAACGAATGCGCCGCTCTTCTTCAAGTTGTCCGCCGTCTCCTTGCTGTTGAATACCAGCGCGGTGTAGAAGAAGCAGAAGAACACGATCGCCACCGCATACAGCAACGCGTGGATCGGCTCGCCTGGCGCCATCGACGCTGCAAGATCCTTCAGGAACCCGATAACCGGGCCACTGGAGTCCTTGCCGCGCGTGAACCAGTCGACGATCGTTGCCGGGAACAGGATGATCGACGAAGCGAAGATCGGCGGAATCACGCCTGCCATGTTCAGCTTCAAGGGCAGGTGGCTGGTTTGGCCACCATAGATCTTGTTGCCGACCTGGCGTTTGGCGTAGTTAACCAGGATCTTGCGCTGGCCGCGTTCGACGAACACGACACCGAAAGTCACCGCCACCACCAGCGCGACGATCAGGATCGCCGAGAAGCTGCCGATCGAACCGTTCGACACCAGGGTGAACAAGCCGCCCAGGGCCGAAGGCAGACCTGCTGCGATACCGGCAAAGATGATGATCGAGATGCCGTTGCCGAGACCGCGTTCGGTGATCTGCTCGCCCAGCCACATGAGGAACATGGTGCCGGTCAGGAGGGTCGTCACAGTGACGAAGCGGAAGCCCATGCCCGGATCGAGCACGAGTCCCGGCTGCGCCTCGAGCGCGACCGCGATGCCGAACGCCTGGAACAGCGCCAGTGCCACCGTGAAGTAACGGGTGTACTGGGTGATCTTGCGGCGGCCAGCTTCGCCTTCCTTCTTCAGTGCCTCCAGTTGCGGCGAGACGATCGATGCGAGCTGCATGATGATCGAAGCCGAAATGTAAGGCATGATGCCGAGCGCGAACACGGTAAAGCGGGACAAGGCGCCGCCCGAGAACATGTTGAACATGCCCAGGATGCCGCCTTCGTTCTGCTTGAACAGCGACGCAAGCTGCACCGGGTCAATCCCGGGGACCGGGATATGAGCACCGATGCGGTACACGACCAATGCGCCAAGCAAAAACCACAGCCGGCCCCAGGGGAAGCCGGAAGCGGCGCTTTTACCAAGTTGTGAATTAGTCGCCAATTTTTGCTCCGATCAGGCAGGTCGCAATTAAGCGACCGAACCGCCAGCTGCTTCGATCGCCGCTTTCGCGCCGGCGGTCGCCTTCAGGCCCTTGAGGTTCACCGCTTTGGTGATCTCGCCGGACAGGATGACGCGCACGTCACGTGCCACGACCGGCAGGATGCCTGCCTGCTTCAGCACCAGGATGTCGACGTCGCCGACAGCCAGGGCGTTCAGGTCCGACAGACGCACTTCAGCCTTGAACGATGCGTTCAGCGACTTGAAGCCGCGCTTCGGCAGACGACGCTGCAGAGGCATCTGACCGCCTTCGAAGCCGACTTTGTGGAAGCCGCCCGAACGCGATTTCTGACCCTTGTGACCGCGGCCGGCAGTCTTGCCCAGGCCCGAGCCGATACCGCGGCCAACGCGACGCTTCGCGTGCTTGGCGCCGTCAGCTGGTTGAATGGTATTGAGTTCCATTGATTTCTCCGTACGTAAGCCGCGGCTTACGAAACAACTTTAACGAGGTACGCGACTTTGTTGATCATGCCACGCACGGACGGGGTGTCCTGCAGCTCGGAGACCGAGTTGACACGACGCAGACCCAGGCCGCGCACGGTGGCACGGTGATCCTGACGGGTACCGATCAGGCCCTTGACGAGCTTGACTTTGACAGTGTTTGCCATGTTTGTTCCCCTTAACCCAGGATGTCTTCAACCGACTTGCCGCGCTTGGCAGCGATGTCAGCCGGAGTGCTCATTTTTGCCAGACCGTCGAGGGTGGCGCGAACCAGGTTGTACGGGTTCGACGAACCGGTCGACTTGGCGACCACGTCGGTCACGCCCATCACCTCGAAGATAGCGCGCATTGCGCCACCAGCGATCACGCCGGTACCCGGCTTGGCCGGCGACATCATGACGCGCGAGGCGCCGTGACGACCGGTAACGGTGTGGTGCAGCGTACCGTTCTTGAGGGGCACCTTGATCAGGTTGCGGCGGGCTTCTTCCATCGCTTTTTGCACGCCGACAGGAACTTCCTTCGACTTGCCTTTGCCCATGCCGATGCGGCCATCGCCGTCACCGACAACGGTCAGCGCTGCAAAACCCATGATACGACCACCCTTGACCACTTTGGTCACGCGGTTGATCGCGATCATTTTCTCGCGCATGCCATCATCCGGCTTGTCGCTTGCCATTTTCGCTTGCATTTTTGCCATGACGATTCTTCCTTAGAACTTCAGACCGGCTTCACGCGCGGCTTCCGCCAGCGCCTTCACACGGCCGTGGTAACGGAAACCCGAGCGATCGAACGCAACTTCGGTGATTCCTGCTTTCAGTGCCTTCTCGGCGACGCGCTTGCCAACCAGGGCGGCAGCGGCAGCGTTGCCGCCTGCACCGCTCTTGCCTGCCAGTTCGGCGCGCACTTCCGCTTCCAGCGTCGAAGCCGACACCAGCACCTTTGCGTCCGGGCTGATCAGGTTCGCATAGATGTGCAGGTTGGTGCGGTGAACCGACAGACGGTTCACGCCCAGCTGGGCGATCTTGATGCGGGTTTGACGTCCGCGACGCAGACGCGATTCTTTCTTGTCCATCGTCAGCTCCGATTATTTCTTCTTGGTTTCTTTAAGCTTCACCACTTCGTCCGAATAACGGACACCCTTGCCTTTGTAAGGCTCAGGCGAGCGGTAAGCGCGCACTTCTGCGGCAACCTGGCCGACCTTTTGACGATCGATACCCTTGATCAGGATCTCGGTCGGGGTCGGGGTGACGGCAGTGACGCCTTCCGGCATCGCGTGCAGCACCGGGTGCGAGAAGCCCAGCGACAGGTTCAGGGCGTTGCCCTGCACAGCTGCCTTGTAGCCCACGCCCACCAGGTTCAGCTTCTTCTCGAAGCCCTTGGTGACGCCGGTAACCATGTTGTTGACCAGGGCGCGCAGGGTACCCGACATGGCGTTCGATTCACGCGAATCGTCCACCACGTCGAAGGTCAGCGTGCCGTTGTTGTTTTCCACTTTGACCAGGCCGTTCAGCGGCTGGGTCAGGGTGCCGAGCGGGCCCTTGACGGTGATCGACGACGCGTTGATCGCGACATCGGTACCTGCCGGGACGGCGATTGGCATCTTAGCTACTCGAGACATGTTTACTCCTTAAGCCACGTAGCACAGCACTTCGCCACCGACGCCGGTAGCACGTGCTTTGCGGTCGGTCATCACGCCCTGCGGGGTCGAGACGATTGCCACGCCCAGGCCATTCATGACCGACGGGATTTCATCCTTGCCCTTGTAGACGCGCAGGCCAGGACGGGACACGCGCTCGATGCGCTCGATGACCGGACGGCCGGTGTAATACTTCAAACCGATCTTCAGTTCCGACTTGCCACCTTCGGTGGACACGGCGAAATCTTCAATGTAACCCTCGTCCTTCAGGACGTTGGCAATGGCAACCTTGACTTTCGACGACGGCATTGCGACCGTGGTCTTCTGTACACCCTGTGCGTTGCGAATGCGGGTCAGCATATCGGCGATAGGATCGCTCATACTCATTGCTTATTCTCCTATTACCAGCTGGCTTTGGTGATACCCGGGATTTCGCCTTTCATGGCGAATTCACGGACTTTGGTGCGGGCCAGACCGAATTTACGGAAAGTGCCACGTGGACGGCCGGTGATGGCGCAGCGGTTACGCTGGCGGGTCGGGGCCGAGTTGCGCGGCAGCGCCTGCAGCTTCAGACGTGCTTCGTAACGCTCTTCTTCCGACTTCGACTGGTCGTTGATGATCGCTTTCAGAGCTGCACGCTTTGCGGCGAATTTCTCCACCAGGTCTGCACGCTTCTGTTCGCGGTTAATCAGTGCAAGTTTTGCCATGCTCTTAGTTCCTGAACGGGAATTTGAAGGCGGCGAGCAGCGCTTTGGCTTCTTCGTCGGTCTTAGCGGTGGTGGTGATCGAGATGTTCATGCCACGCAGCGCATCGATCTTGTCGTAATCGATTTCCGGGAAGATGATCTGCTCTTTGACGCCGATGTTGTAGTTGCCGCGGCCATCGAAGGATTTGCCGCTGACACCACGGAAGTCACGCACGCGCGGCAGGGCCACGGTGATGAAACGGTCCAGGAATTCGTACATGCGGGCGCCACGCAGGGTCACCATCGTACCGATCGGGTAGCCTTCGCGGATCTTGAAACCTGCGATTGCCTTGCGAGCCTTGGTGACGACCGGCTTCTGGCCGGCGATCTTGGTCAGGTCGCCGGTGGCGTGCTCGATGATCTTCTTGTCGGCGACAGCTTCCGACAGGCCCATGTTCAGGGTGATCTTGGTCAGGCGCGGCACTTCCATCACCGACTTGTAACCGAACTTCTCGGTCAGCTCGGCGACGACTTTTTCTTTGTAAATTGCTTGGAGACGGGCCATTGTTCTTACCCCTTCACTACTTCGCCGTTCGACTTGAAGACGCGGACTTTCTTGCCATCCACATCCTTGAAGCCAACGCGATCCGCCTTGCCGGTCGCTGCGTTGAACAGCGCGACGTTCGAGACGTGAATCGGCATAGTCTTGTCGACGATACCACCAGTGTTACCGGTCATCGGGTTCGGCTTGGTCGCTTTCTTGGCGACGTTGACGCCTTCGACGATGACGTGTTCAGCGTCTACACGCTTCTGAACGACGCCACGCTTGCCCTTGTCCTTACCGGCCAGAACGATGACTTCGTCGTTTTTACGAATCTTATCCATTGCGACTCCTTACAGAACTTCAGGTGCCAGGGACACGATCTTCATGAACTTCTCGGTACGCAGTTCGCGCGTCACCGGTCCGAAGATACGGGTACCGATCGGCTCCAGCTTGCTGTTCAGGAGCACGGCGGCGTTGCCGTCGAACTTGACCAGGGAACCGTCCTGGCGGCGCACACCTTTAGCGGTACGCACAACCACGGCGTTGTAAATTTCACCTTTTTTGACGCGACCACGCGGCGCAGCCACCTTGACGGTGACCTTGATGATGTCGCCAATGCTCGCATAACGGCGTTTGGAACCGCCCAACACCTTGATGCACAGAACTTCCTTGGCACCGGTGTTGTCGGCCACTTCGAGCCGGCTTTCGGTTTGAATCATAGTATTTTCTTTCCCAACTTAAGCCGTAGAAAACCCCACGGAGAACCGTGGGCCTGCGGTCAGTCTTGGTCCCGCCGGCACGCCCCTGCTGGAGCATGACGTTTGGGTGATTGGACTTTCCAATAACTTTCGCTACACAGGCCGCCGACATCGCGGGGACATACTGCGGCAACACATGAACGAAGCCCGCTAGTATCCCAGATACCAGCGGGCCACGCAAGACAAATTTTTAAGGCTTAGATGACCTGTGCTTGTTGCACAACACGGGTCACGGTCCAGGCCTTCGTCTTCGAGATCGGGCGACCTTCCGTGATCTCGACCGTGTCGCCGGTCTTGACCTGGTTGGTCTCGTCGTGCGCGTGGTACTTGTTCGAGCGCACGATGATCTTGCCATACAGCGGGTGCTTCACGTGACGCTCGATCAGGACGGTCACCGTCTTGTCCATTTTGTCGGACACGACCTTGCCGACCAGCGTACGCTTCAGCGCCGTTTTAGTGGTGTCGTTCATTTGGCTTCCTTCGAGTTCATCACAGTCTTCACACGCGCGATATCGCGACGTACTTTCTTGAGCTGCGCGGTGTTCGCCAGCTGCTGGGTAGCCAGCTGCATGCGCAGGCCGAACTGGGCCTTCAGCAGCTCATTCAGCTCCTTCTGCAGGGCGTCCTGGTCTTTGCCGCGGAGTTCCGATGCTTTCATATTCAACTCCTGTTATTGGCCGACTTGGCGCACCACGAAGGTGGTTGCCAGCGGCAGTTTGGCAGCGGCCAGGCGGAACGCTTCGCGCGCCAGTTCTTCTGCGACGCCGTCCATCTCGTACAGGACCTTGCCTGGCTGGATTTCAGCGACGTAGTACTCCGGGTTACCCTTACCGTTACCCATACGGACTTCGGCCGGCTTGTTCGAGATCGGCTTGTCCGGGAAGATACGGATCCAGATACGGCCGCCACGCTTGATGTGACGGGTCATCGCACGACGTGCAGCTTCGATCTGGCGTGCGGTGATACGGCCGCGGGCAACTGCCTTCAGGCCGAACTCGCCGAACGACACAGCGGTGCCGCGGGTGTGCGAAATGCCGGTGTTACGGCCCTTCTGCTCTTTACGATACTTTCTGCGGGATGGCTGCAGCATCTTTATTCTCCTGCTTTCTCAGCCGGCTTGGCAGCGGCGCGACGACCTGCTGGAGCGGCTCCTGGTTTGGCGCCCGGACGGCCACGGCCGGCTGGCTTGCCATCATCGCGGCGCGGGCCGCGTGGCTTCTTCTCGTCGGCCGGGACGTCGATCACAGGTGCTTCGCCCGTTGCCGAACGGTCGCCCTTGTAGACCCACACCTTGACGCCGATGATGCCGTAGGTGGTCGATGCTTCGCTGGTGCCGTAGTCGATATCGGCGCGCAGGGTGTGCAGCGGCACACGGCCTTCGCGGTACCATTCGGTACGTGCGATCTCGATGCCGTTCAGGCGGCCCGACGACATGATCTTGATGCCGACGGCGCCCAGGCGCATTGCGTTCTGCATGGCGCGCTTCATCGCGCGGCGGAACATGATGCGCTTTTCGAGCTGCTGCGAGATCGAGTCGGCGATCAGCTGCGAGTCGATTTCCGGCTTGCGGATCTCTTCGATATTGACGTGCACGGGCACGCCCATGATCTTCGTCAGCGACGACTTCAGCACTTCGATGTCTTCGCCCTTCTTGCCGATCACGACGCCAGGACGCGACGAGTAGATCGTGAAGCGTGCGTTCTTGGCAGGACGCTCGATGACGATGCGGCCGACCGAAGCGTTCTTCAGCTTCTTCTTCAGGAAAGCGCGCGCTTCCAGGTCTTCCTTCAGCATCTCGGCGAAGTTGCCGTTGCCAGCGTACCAGCGCGATGCCCAGTTACGGGTGACCGCCAGGCGGAAGCCGGTTGGGTGGATTTTCTGACCCATCGTATGACCCCTTAGTTACCGACAGTCACGTAGATGTGACAGGATTGTTTCGAAATGCGATCGCCGCGGCCCTTCGCACGTGCGGTGAAGCGCTTCAGGATCGGGCCCTTTTCGACGTAGATCTGGGTGACCTTCAGCTCGTCGATGTCCGCGCCATCGTTGTGCTCGGCGTTGGCGATTGCCGACTCGAGCACCTTCTTGATGATGGTCGCGCCCTTCTTCGGGCTGAACTGCAGAATGTTGAGTGCTGCGTCAACTTTCTTACCACGGATCAGGTCGGCAACCAGGCGGCCCTTCTGTTCCGACAGGCGCACGCCTTTGAGGATAGCTTTAGTTTCCATTATTTTTTCGCCTTCTTGTCAGCGGCGTGGCCCTTGAACGTACGGGTCAGCGCGAATTCGCCGAGCTTGTGGCCGACCATGTTCTCCGAGACGTACACCGGCACGTGCAGCTTGCCGTTGTGGACAGCGATCGTCAGACCGATGAAGTCCGGGGTGATCGTCGAGCGGCGCGACCAGGTTTTGACTGGCTTCTTGTCTTTGGTCGCTTGCGCGGCTTCGACTTTCTTCACCAGGTGGGCGTCAATGAACGGCCCTTTTTTCAATGAACGAGTCATGTTTTATCCCTTATTTCTTGCCGCGGCGCGAGACGATCATCGACGAAGTGCGCTTGTTCGAACGCGTCTTCTTGCCCTTGGTCTGCTGGCCCCATGGCGACACCGGATGGCGACCTGCTGCCGTACGGCCTTCACCACCACCGTGCGGGTGGTCGATCGGGTTCATGACGACACCGCGGACGGTCGGACGCACACCGCGCCAACGCATCGCACCGGCTTTACCGATCTTGCGCAGGCTGTGTTCGGCGTTGCCGACTTCACCCACGGTGGCGCGGCACTCGATGTGCACGCGGCGCACTTCACCCGAACGCAGGCGAACCTGGGCGTAGGTGCCTTCACGGGCCATCAGGACCACAGCGGCGCCGGCGGTGCGGGCCATCTGTGCGCCTTTACCCGGCAGCATTTCGACGCAGTTCATCACGGTACCAACCGGGATGTTGCGGATCGGCAGGCAGTTACCGGCCTTGATCGGCGCTTCCGAGCCGTTCATGACGGTGTCGCCCACAGCCATGCCCTTGGTGGCGATGATGTACGCACGGTGACCGTCGGCGTAGCACAGCAGAGCGATGTGCGCGGTACGGTTCGGGTCGTATTCGATACGCTCGACCTTGGCAGGAATGCCGTCCTTGTTGCGCTTGAAGTCAACCAGGCGGTAGTGCTGCTTGTGGCCACCGCCGATGTGGCGGGTGGTGATGTGACCGTTGTTGTTACGGCCGGCGGTCTTCGATTTCTTTTCAACCAGGGCTGCGAACGGACGGCCTTTGTACAGGCCCTCGGTCACAACTTTCACCATGCCGCGACGGCCTGGGGAGGTTGGCTTCATCTTAACGAGTGCCATTATTTAGCCTCCTCGACAAAATTGATTTCCTGGCCTGGCTTCAGGCACACGAAAGCGCGCTTGGTGTGGTTGCGGCGACCGTTGAAACGGCCCGAGCGCTTCTGCTTGCCTTCGCGGTTCACGGTTTGCACCGATTCCACTTCGACCTTGAACAGCAGCTCGACGGCAGCCTTGATTTCTGGCTTGGTCGCGTCCGGCAGAACCTTGAACACGATCTGCTCGTTCTTTTCCGCGACGAAGGTCGCTTTTTCGGAAATGATCGGAGCCAGCAGCACCTTCATCAGGCGCTCTTCGCTAAATTTGATTGCGGCGCTCATGCGTACATCTCCTCGATCTTGGCCAGAGCAGCTTTGGTGACCAGGACTTTCTTGTAGAACACCAGCGACATCGGGTCAGCAGCCTTCGGCTCGACGACCAGCACGTTCGGCAGGTTGCGCGAGGCGAGCAGCAGGTTTTCGTCGATGGTGTCGGTGATCACGAGGACCGACTCCAGGCCCATGCCCTGCAGCTTTTGCGACAGCAGCTTGGTTTTCGGAGCTTCGATCGACAGGTTCTCAACCACGTTCAGGCGGCCTTCGCGGGCCAGCTGCGAGAAGATCGAGCAGATACCTGCACGGAACATCTTCTTGTTGACCTTGTGCGAGAAGTTCTCGTCCGGGGTGTTCGGGAAGATACGACCACCGCCGCGCCACAGAGGCGACGACGACATACCAGCACGAGCGCGGCCGGTGCCCTTCTGGCGCCATGGCTTCTTGGTGGTGTGGCTGACTTCTTCGCGGTCTTTCTGCTTGCGGTTGCCGCTACGTGCGTTGGCGGCGTAAGCGACCACGATCTGGTGGATCAGGGCTTCGTTGTATTCGCGGCCGAACACGGTGTCGGCAGCTGCAACGCCTGCGCCAGCTTGACCTTGCTCATTCAGGAGCTGAAGTTCCATATTTAAGCTCCTTTCTTGGCTTTGGTTTTGACAGCCGGCTTGACAACCACTTGGCCGTTCTTGGCGCCAGGAACGGCACCTTTGACCATCAGCAGTTGACGCTCAGCGTCGATGCGGGCGATTTCCAGGTTCTGGGTGGTGACGGTAACGTCGCCCATGTGACCGGTCATGCGCTTGCCCGGGAACACGCGGCCCGGATCCTGGGCCATACCGATGGAGCCAGGAACGTTGTGCGAACGCGAGTTACCGTGGGTCTGGCGACCCGACGAGAAGTTGTAACGCTTGATGGTACCGGCGTAGCCCTTACCGATCGAGGTGCCTTGCACGTCGATTTTCTGGCCCACTTCGAACATCGAAGCATTGATGGTGTCGCCGGCTTTGAGTTCGGCGGCTTTGGTGGAATCGATGCGGAATTCCTTCAGCATCGTACCGGCTTCGACGCCAGCTTTGGCGTAGTGACCGGCGGCGGCCTTGTTCACGCGGGAAGCGCGACGCTGACCGAAGACGACCTGAACAGCGGTATAACCGTCAGTTTCAGGAGTTTTGACTTGCGCAACACGGTTGTTCGACACGTCCAGGACGGTGACAGGGATCGAATCGCCGTCATCCGTAAAGATACGCATCATGCCAACCTTGCGACCGAGAAGGCCCAGGCTCATTTTTTCTCCATTCCCACCTACGATTGGGCGGGGGTAGTTGAACTACTAAAAAATATGGGTCAAAAAAGATAGACCCATACCGAAGCCGGCTAGTATAGCGTGCAAACGACGACGGCGCAACAGAAGAATCGGGCGAGTAGCCGGGTCTGTTGCGTTTTTCGCATAATGGAGAGAGCGAGGAATCCGGACCTTGCTGGTCCGGCACAGAAAAGACACACCGCTGCATCTTTTCTCTGCAAGTTTCGAGAACTTGCGATCTGGAAGTCTGGTGGGCGGTGCAGGATTCGAACCTGCGACCCCTTGGATGTCGACCAAGTATTCTAACCAGCTGAACTAACCGCCCGGGGAGCCGCATTATACGAAGCTTGCTTGAAGTTTTGCAATAGCTTTTTTCATGCTGCGGCAATTTTTCGACATTCCCCCTCCGCCCTGCCCACCGTCCCCACCACGCCGTCCAATCGTGACGCGGGTTGTCGATGCCCATTTGAAATGCTATTGTACAAATGCACTTGGAGACGGGCGCCCTCCGGCGCGCTTGCACGCGGCCACTCCCGCGCTGCGTCCGCACTCTGTCTTTCCCCTTTCGCCCGGCGGCCGGGCGCCTCCTCCGCCCTTTGCGCCTGCAGCCCGCCATTGACCTGAAGAGACCAACATGAACCACATCATCCTCGGCAATCCCGTGACCGACTGGCTGATCGCCCTGGTTGCCGCCGTCGCCGTGGCGGCGGGCCTGGACGCGGTGAAGGCCATCCTGGTGCGCCGCATCCGCAGCCTGACCGCCGAGCGGGCCTCGCGCCCCCGCGGCGTGCTGGTGGCGGCCCTGTCCTCGACCCGCCTCCTGGTGCTGGCCATCCTCGGCCTGTACGCCGGCGCCAGCCTGCTGGCCTTGCCGGACAAGGCCCAGCTCTTCATCGGCCGCGCCGCCATCGCCGCCATCCTGGTCCAGTGCGCGATCTGGGGCGACCATGGGGTGCGCAGCTGGCTGGCGTCCACCCGCGCGCAGCAGGCCGACGATCCGGGCCGCGCCACCTCGTCCGCCGCGATCGGCTTCCTGCTGCGCGTGCTGCTGTGGGCGGTGGTGGTGCTGATGATCCTCGATAACCTGGGCGTCAACATCACGACCCTGGTGGCGAGCCTGGGCATCGGCGGCATTGCGGTGGCCCTCGCGGTGCAGAGCATCCTGGGCGATCTGTTCGCCTCGCTGTCGATCGTGCTCGACAAGCCCTTCGTGATCGGCGACTTCATCATCGTGGACAACGCCATGGGCACGGTGGAGCACGTGGGCCTGAAGACCACGCGCGTGCGCAGCCTGGGCGGCGAGCAGATCGTGTTCTCGAACGCGGCCCTGCTCAAGAGCCGCATCCACAACCTGCGCCGCATGGAAGCGCGGCGCGTGGTGTTCGGGCTGGAAGTGAGCCACGAGACGCCGGAACCAAGCCTGCGCGCCCTGCCCGGCCTGATCGAAGCCATCGTCGCCGCGCAGCCGCAGGTACGCTTCGACCGCGCGCACTTCAAGGGCATGACGGCGCCGGCCTTCAGCTACGAGGTGGTGTACTTCGTCGACACCGCCGACTACCGGGTGTTCATGGATGTGCAGCAGGAGATCTATTTGCGGATCGTGGCGATGCTCGCCGAGCAGGGAGTCAAGCTGGCGTTGCCGGCGCAGACGGTGCATCTGGCGGGCCGGCAGGCAGCCGTGCCGCAGCCCCTGCCGCATGTCGAGAAAGCCGCAGCCTGACAGGCCGGGCACCGCGCTCCGGCCATCGACGAACTTGGGCACCGGCCTTCGCCGGTGCGACGGTCTTGCCGCGCCTCAGGCCAAGGCTTCCTTGGCCGCTTCTTCCGGCGTCAGGCCGTCATAGAACTGGTCTGTGAACCACTCGACCTGCTCTTCGATATGTTCCTGCGCCTGCTTGACGGTGGCGCCGCCGGCAACCAGGAACTTCTCGACTTCAATGCACCAGTGGATGAATGCCAGGGTTTCCTCGTCCAGTTCTTCTTTCTTCGCCATGTCGTTTCCTTTCCTTGTTGCGCCTGGCGAATCGGTCGATCAGCCTTGTTGCCAATTCTAGCCTAGCGGGCTTGCACGGGCGGCGTCGCTGGCGCGCCACGCATTCATCCGGCCCGCACGATAGCCGTTTCTTAATGGCAATTTTAATATGATCTTGGGTTAGAATAGTGCCGCCGATACTGGCCCGCTTCGAGATTTGCCGCGTAGCCGGGTTCAACTGCCGAAAGTTCTTGTGCCGTCTTCACACCTGTCACCACTTCGCCTGACCATCGACCGCCGGCGCGCCGAATTTGCGGATCCGGAGTTCGAAGACCGCTTCGTCCGCCACTTCCTGCCGGAGCGCAATGCCCAGCTGAAGGCAAGCCTGCTGTTTTCGGCGTTCTTCTATATCGTCTTCGGCGTCACCGATCTCACCACCCTGGGCCTCACAGCCACCGCCTGGGTCATGGTCGCGCTGCGCGTGGTCGTTGGCATCGGCGCGCTGGCCGGCTATGTCGCCGTCTCCCGCAATCCGGATTCGGTGCGCGTCTCGATCCGGACCACCTGCGCCGTCCTGGTATTGGGCCTGGCCGTCTTCCCCGTGCTGTGCTGGTACCAGCCCAGCGCGATGGCCTGGAACCTCATGTCCTTCGCGCTGATCCTCATGGCGGTCTACGTCAACTTCCCGAACCGCTTCATGTATGCGGTGGCGATCGGGGTGGGCGCCAGCGTGGAATTCGCGGCGATGCTGATGATCCAGGACTCGCTGCTGCCGGAGGATCTGCTGGCGCTGGTACTGATGCTCATCCTCGGCAACGCCCTCGGCTATATCGCGGCCAGCCGCTTCAACCTGGCCCAGCGCGAGCAATTCCGCTCTTCCATGCTGTTGCAGCAGCTGGCCGACCGCGATCCCCTGACCGGCTGCTACAACCGCCGCGTCCTGCAAAGCGGCCTGCTGGACGCCGAACTGGCGCGCTCGCGCCGCTACGGCACCGCCCTGTCGGTGATCATGTGCGACATCGACCATTTCAAGCGCATCAACGACAGCTATGGGCATGCGGCCGGCGACCAGGTCCTGAGCGGCTTCGCCGGCCTGCTGCAGTCGATGGCGCGCGAGACGGACGACAGCGTCATCCGCTACGGCGGCGAGGAATTCCTGGTGGTGCTGCCGCAGGCGGAGCTGGCCGAAGCGCAATCACTGGCGGAACGCATCCGGCACGCCTTCGCCAACACCCCCACGCCGATCGGCGGCGGCGCGTATGTATCGGCCACCGCGAGCTTCGGCATCGCCTGCGTGCCCACCCTGCATGACGCCATGCCGGACAAGTTCGACGCCCTGATCGAGACCGCCGACATCCAGCTGTATGCAGTCAAGCGCGAGGGGCGCAATGGCGTGCGCGGAGCTGTCGTCGGCGCCACCGCCGACGCGCCGCCGGTACGCGCCTGACCGCACAGGCGGCGCTGGCCAGGCGGCCGGGCGCTCGGTATTTCCCCATGCGCTGCCCGGCCGCGGCAGCAAGGGATGCCGCCTATCCGGGTGCCAGGAACCGGGTCGACGGCCGGCCATCGGCGTTGTGCTGCACGATGCGCACTGGCCGCCCTTGCGCGTCGAGCCACACCTGGCCGATGCCGGCGCCATTCCAGACGCGCTCGCCGTGCTGGCGCCATTCGGGCAGGTAGGGCGTGAGGGCGAGATCGCGGCGCTGGGTGAACCAGTTCAGCGGCGAGCGCGGCGAATACAGCCAGCGATTGAGGCGATCGAGCCAGTCGAGCAGGCGGCGCGGGAATTCGTTCTTGATGCCGCTGCTGGTGATCTGCCAGATATGCGGCAAGCGGTCCGACTCGCGCACCTCGACATCGTAGGCGAAAGAGTAGTGCACATCGCCCGACAGGACCACGTAGTTGGCCGGGGCGCGCGAATGGCGGAAGATGTTCAGCATGCTGCTCGCCGTGCCGCGATGCGCCATCCAGTTCTCGGCGTCGACCGTCAGGGCCAGGCCGGCGAAGGTCGCGATCCTCTGCACCACCTCGATCAGCTTGACCCCGAACATGGGCGCCGGCGAGACGATGATGGCGGCCGTCTCGTCCAGCAGTTCGTGCTGCAGCTCGGTCAGCGATTCCCAATCCATCAGGCCCGATGGATGGCCGGGCCGGCGCCGGTTGCGCCAGCGCCGGGTGCGGGTATCGAGCACGATGATCGTGGGCTTGGTCCGTACGACGACATCCCACTGGCGGAAAGACATCAGGCGCTTGATCAGCGCGTCCTGCAGCGGCGCGTCCAGACGATGATCGGCAGCGGCAGCGCCCGTGGCGGCCAGTACCGTCATCTCGTCCAGCGCCGTCTCGAACACATCGGGGCGGTTGCCCCAGCCCTGGCACAGCAGATAGGCAATCAGCGCATTGCCCACGATGCGGCGCGCGAACGGGTGCTCGTAGACGGTGGTTTCCCACTTGGCCGACAGGTTCCAGTCGTCGGTGATGTCATGGTCGTCGAAGATCATCAGGGTCTGCACGTGCGCCAGCAGCCGCGCGGCCTGCGGCAAATCGCGGCCAAAGCCCGCCAGCGCCTCTGACTCGCGCCGCCAACGGTCTGCATGGCCAGGGTCGAGCGCGGGCGCCGGCGCATCCGCCACCAGCCGCCATGGCGCCGGCGACCAGACCAGCAGGTACATGGCCAACACTTCGGCCAGGGTAACCAGGTGGTTGTGGGCATTGGCCGTAGTGAAGATCGGCTTTTCGCTGCCGCCGAAGAAGCGGTCGCGCAGCGCATCGTTGGACTTAACCGCGGGCAGCAGCTCTACGCGCCGGTAATAGCTGGCCCGGTGGCGGTACAGCGCCTCGCTGTCGGCGACCACCGCGCCTTCCAGGTATTCGCCATACAGGCCCAGGCGCCGGATCAGCGCGTGGATCGCTGCCAGCATCGGGCCCGCCACATCGTCGGCATACACCTGGTCGCCGCACAGCATCAGCAGGGCGGGCCGCTCGTCGGCCCGTTCGACGTGATCGGCCAGCAAGGCGTCGGCGCGCGCCAGGCCGTCGCGCGCGGGATGATGCGGCTTGCGGCATGAGCCAAACAGGATATTGTCGCTGCGGCTGCGCAGCACCAGGTTCGGGCGCGTCGCGCCGGCATGCAGCAGGTGCGGCGCCCAGTGCGCAATGCCGGCCTCTTTGCCATCGCCCTGCGTGACGAGCAAGTCGTACTCGATGATGGTGTCTTGCGGCAGCGGCTCGGCCAGCGCGACATCGATCAGGTGCACGCAGGCGTGGCGGCCGACGCGGATCACACGGCAGCGGCGCCCGTCCAGGAGCAAGCGCCGGGGTGCGCCCGCCCTGGGCGCCAGCACCAGGGTCAGGTCGAGCGGCGCGCTGCCGACCAGCCAAAGCACCAGGCGGTCCGGCTCGAGACGGCGCAGGATCGGACCGGCAAGCACGGGCGGCAGGCCTTCGGGGGCAGGCGTCTGGATCAATCGGGGGAACTATGCTGGTTTAATGAACAAATCAGTGTAGCAGACACGCCGGACGGCTTGAGCACGCAAACGGCACAAGCGCCCGCACACGTCTGGCGAGGGTTTGCAACGCCACAGGGCGTTTTTTCCAGGCCAAGACCGCCGCCATGAATCAATCAGCTTCCTAGAACGCCTTCGCCAGGGCCCTGCGCGCCTGCGGACGGCTGGTCGACTGGCGCACCACCAGCCTGCCCTGCAGGCGCCGGCGCACACGCGCTTCACCTTCGCCCTCGCCGCGGATGCGCTGGAACAGCAGCTCGGCCAGCTCGCGCCCCATGTCGTAGGTCGGCTGGGCCACGGTGCTCAAGCGCGGCGCGGCGAAGGCGGCGCAGCCCAGGTCGTCACCGCCGATCACCGACAGCCGCTCCGGCACGTCGACGCCCGCTTCGCGCGCCGCGCACAGGGCGCCCAGCGCTATCAGGTCGTTGCAGGCGAACAGCGCGCTGGGGGGGGCGGGCAGCGCCAGCAGGCGCTGGGCGGCGTCGTGGCCGCCCTCGCAGTCTGGCTGGCCATGCACGAGGTAGGCGGGATCGAGTTCCAGCCCGGCTTCGCGCAGGGCGCGCAGGCAGCCCGCGAGGCGCTCCTGGCCTGCCGGCTGGGACTGCGGGCCGGCCAGGCAGGCGATGTGCCGGTGGCCCAGCTCGATCAGGTGGCGGGTCGCCGCGTAGCCGGTGGCTTCGTGGTCCAGGCCGATGAAATCGGTGTCGACGCCGGCCACCTCATGGTCGGCCAGCACGATCGGCACGCGCTGGCTGGCCAGCAGCGGCGCCAGTTCCTCGCGCGCGCCGCCGGGCACCAGCACCAGGCCGTCGATGCGCTTCTCGATCAGGCCGCGCAGGTGGGCCGCCTGGCGCTGCGCATCCTCGTAGCCGTTGCACAGCATGATGTTGTAGCCGACCGCGAAGGCCGCATCCTCGATGCCGCGCAGCAGCTCGGCAAAGCCGGAATGGGTATTGTCGGGAACCGACACGCCGATGGTGTAGGTCTTGTCGTTCTTGAGGCTGCGGGCCACGGCGCTCGGGATATAGCCCATGTCGTCGATGACGGCCTGCACCCGCTTGCGCACGTCCTCGCTGACCGCCCGCGTATTGTTGATGACGTGCGAGACGGTCGAGGTGGAAACCCCCGCCCGATCCGCGACCTGCTTCATTGTTGCCATCCTGCCTCCCTTTCCGACAGGCATTATCCCCCGAATGTTACAAGACGGGCAATGCGTATTTACATAGATCTACGGAAAGTGTGACATTCCTGTCGTGTACAATTAATCAAGAACCGCCTATAGTGGTCGCGATGCGACCCTTCCCCCGTGTTTCGACAAGGAGCGTGTAATGGCAATCAGTTTGCAGAAAGGCGGCAACGTCAATCTGAGCAAGGAAGCCCCGGGCCTGACCAAGGTCATCATCGGCCTGGGCTGGGACCCGCGTTCCACCGACGGCGCCGCCTTCGACCTGGACGGCAGCGCCTTCCTGCTGAAGAACGACGCCAAGGTGCGCAACGACAGCGATTTCATCTTCTACAACAACCTCAAGTCGGCCGACGGGTCCGTGGTCCACGCGGGCGACAACACCACCGGCATGGGCGCCGGCGACGACGAGAAGATCGCGATCGACCTGGCGCGGGTGCCGCCCGAGGTCGAGAAAGTCTCGTTCTGCGTCACCATCCACGAAGCGGATGCGCGGCGCCAGAACTTCGGCATGGTCGGCAAGGCCTATATCCGCTGCCTGAACGCCAGCGGCGACACCGAGATCGCCCGCTACGACCTGTCCGAGGACAGCTCCACCGAAACCGCCATGATCTTCGGCGAACTCTATCGCCACGGCGGCGAATGGAAGTTCCGCGCCGTGGGCCAGGGCTTCAAGGGCGGCCTGGGACCGCTGGCCCGCTCCTTCGGCGTCAACGTGTAATCCGATTTGCCCGCTACGGCCCGCGCCTGCGCGGGCCCGCTTGTCCCTCCAACCCGAGAAACCGCATGCGCGTCTGGTACAACAGGACGTTCTCGTCCGTCTACGCCGCTATCGAGCTGATCCGCAAAGCCGATGCCGATGGCCGCTTCACCCTCATCCACAGCAATCCCAACCGGCACGCGCCCGCAGGACGCCTGGCCCACGCCTTCTACGGCGAACCGACCGGGCTGGACACCGATGCCTATGTCGACTGGTGCCTGGGTTTCTGCCGCGAGCACGCGATCGACATCTTCGTGCCGGGGCGCGAAGCAACGGCGCTGGCCGCCGAGCATGCGCGCTTCGCCGACGCCGGCACCCGCGTGCTGAGCGCCGCCAGCCAGGCCAGCTTGCAGCTGCTGCACGACAAGGCGCGCTTCTACTGCGAGACCGACCTGCCCCAGGCCCCCGTGGCGGACTTCCGTCGCTTCGAGACGCTCGAGGAATTCGACGAGGCCTACCGCCAGCTGCGCCCGCGCCACGCGAAGCTGTGCGTCAAGCCGACACACTCGATCTACGGCCTCGGCTTCGCCCTGATCGACGAGGAGCGCAACAGCGCCGAGCTGCTGCTGGCCGGCGCCGAATACCAGGTCGGCCATGAGGACCTGCGGCGCGGGCTGGCGGCGCTGGGAAGCTTCCGCGGCATGCTGCTGATGGAATACCTCGATGGGCCGGAGTACAGCGTCGACTGCGTCGGCGACGAGGGGCGCCTGGTCTGCGCCGTCGTGCGCCGCAAGCTGTCCGGCGCCGGCAACGGCCAGTTGATCGACCAGCGCGCCGACATCCTCGACGCCACCGCGCGCCTGGCCGCGCGCCACCGCCTGAACGGCGTGTTCAACGTTCAGTTCCGCGAAGGCGGCGGGCGCCCGCGCCTGCTGGAGATCAATCCGCGCATGTCCGGCGGGATCGGCATGGCCTGCGTGGCCGGCCCCAACCTGCCTTATCTCGCGCTGCGCGGTTTCGCCGACGGCTTCGACACGCTCGAGGTACCCGAGGTGCGCAACGGGATCCGGGTGGCGGAAATCGCCCAGGCCGTGGAGCTGGCATGAACGCGCCTTCGCAAGCGGCGTTGCTGGCGCGACGCAGGGTCGAGCTGCCGACCGGGACACTGGAGCTGAGCCTCGCGCGCGGTGCGGAGGAACTGGACGACCTGCTCGGTTTCGCCGCACGCGCGAACGCCAAGCGCGGCTTCCTTTTCCTGAGCAAGGTGCTGGGCAAGCACTGGCCGGCCAAGCCGTCGGACATGCTGGCCATTCATGCGCGCCTGGCCGCCACCGTCCCCGCCGTCGCCGGGCCGGTCGTGTTCATCGCGATGGCCGAGACGGCGATCGGCCTGGGCCAGGGCGTGTTCGAGGCCTGGCTGCGCCGGCATCCCGGCCATCCCGCCCTGTTCCTGCACACCACGCGCTACCGCGTGGGCGCCGGCGAGCTGATCGAATTCGAGGAGGCGCACAGCCACGCGCCGCGCCAGTTCCTGCATGTGCCGGAAGACCCGGCCTTGCGCGCCCTGCTGCTGGAAGCGCGCACCCTGGTGCTGGTGGACGACGAGGCCAGCACCGGCAATACCTTCGTCAACCTGGCCGCCGCCTGCCGCCACCTGAACCCCGGCATCGAACGCGTGCACCTGGCGACGATCACGAATTTCATGGGCGGCGAGGCGGGCGCCCGGCTCGATGCGCGCTTCGGCCTGCCGGTCACCCTGGGCGCCCTGGTCGAAGGCGAATACCGCTTCACCCCGGGGCCGCATGCGCCGGACGGCGGCGTGGCGCAGCGCTTCGATGCCGGCGCCGACCGCGGCGCCAGCGCGGCTTTCGGGCGGCTGGGCCTGCAGGCTGCATTGCCCGCGCCGGAGCAGCTTGCAGGGCAGCTGGCCAGCGGGGTCGCGCCCGGCGAACGGGTGCTGGTGCTGGGCACCGGCGAATTCATGCACGCCTCCACCCTGCTGGGCGCGGCGCTTGAACGGCGCGGCGTCGCCGCCTGGGTGCAATCGACCACGCGCTCGCCCATCCTGGCCTGGGGCGCGGTGGCGCACGCGCTGCGCTTCGCCGACAACTACGGCGAGGGCATCGCCAACTTCCTCTACAACGTCGCGCCTGGCCAGTACGAGCACGTGTTCGTCTGCCACGAGACCGCGCCCAATTCCGTCCTGCGCGAACTGGCCTCCCAGCTCGGCGCGCGCCTGCTGCACCACCATACCGGGGACCGCATTGAAGAAGTTCCTGTTCGCTGACCTGGACGACACCCTGTTCCAGACCTTCGAGAAGTGCGGCGGCGCCGAGGCGCTGGAGCCGGCCGCCTACTACAAGGACGGCAGCGTGTGCTCGTACACTACCCGCGCCCAGCGCGCCTTCCTGGCCCTGGTGCAGGACGGCATGACCGTCATCCCGACCACCGCGCGCGACCACGACGCCCTGCGCCGCGTGCACCTGCCCTTCCATAGCTACGCCGTCATCGACTACGGCGGCGTCGTCCTCGAACCGGGCGGCGCCCTCGACCGCCCCTGGCTCGATGGAATGCGCGCGGCGATGTCGGCCGCCCTGCCCGGCCTGCAGGAACTGGCCGCGCACATCGACGACCATGCGCGCCGCACCGGCTATGGTGGCCGCGCACGCATGATCGAGGACTTTGGCACGCCCTTCTTCCTGGTCGTGAAGGATCCGGACCGGATCGCCGCGCGGCTCGAACCGCTGGAACGGGACGTCGTGCTGCCCTGGATCGCTGACGGCGCCAGGGACTATGTCGTCCACCGCAACGGCAACAACCTCGCCATCCTGCCCAAGGCATTGGACAAGTCGCACGCCGTCGCCCACATCGGCGCGCGCCTGCGCGCCGAGCATGGCGACATTGTCACCTTCGGCATGGGCGACAGCCGCTCCGACGCGCGCTTCATGGCCGCCTGCGACTACGCGCTGATCCCGCGCGGCACCCAGCTGGCCGGGCTGACGGTGGGGGCGTTATGAGCTTCCCGGGCAGCTACGCCAAGAAGGACGTCAGCTTCCTGCTGCGGCGCCTGCCCATGCCGGACTTTGTCGAGGTGGCGGAAAAAGAAAAGCTGATCCAGTCGGGCCGGCGCCACTACAGCGAAATGCTGTCGCCCGAATCCGCGCCCTCGAACCGCTACATGACACTGTTCGATGCTGCCTGCCGCGCCAACAACGGCCGCATGGCGCGCGACTGCCTGCGCCTGGCGGGCCTGATCGCGGCGAAAGGGATGGCCGCACCGGTCGTGGTGTCGCTGGCGCGCGCCGGCACGCCGGTCGGGGTGGTGGTGGCGCGGCTGCTGCGCCAGGTATTCGGGCGCGAGGCGGCGCATTATTCGGTATCGATCGTCCGCGACCGCGGCATCGACACGGCGGCGCTGCGCCACATCCTGGCGGCGGGCCATGCGCCGGAGAGCATCGTCTTCGTCGACGGCTGGACGGGAAAAGGGGTTATTGCGCGCGAACTGGCCATCTCGGTCGGCGCCTTCAACGCCGCGCGGGGCACGCGCATCGATCCCGGCCTGCACGTGCTGTCGGACCTGGCCGGCGCCGCCGCCTGCGCGGCCTCGTGCGAGGACTACCTGATCCCGTCGAGCATCCTGAACGCGACGGTATCGGGACTGGTGAGCCGCACCGTGATGGACGCCGCGATGGGGCCGGACGACTTCCATGGCTGCGTGTTCTACGAGCAGCTCGCGCCGCACGACCGCTCGCGCGCCTTCGCCGACGCGCTCACCAGGCTGGCGCTGGAGCACGCGCCGGCGGAGGCTGGTGCGGCCGATGCGCACGGCGCGCGAGAGCGCTCGCGGGCCTTCATCGCGCAGGCGCGGGCGAAGTACGACGTGGCCGACGTCAATCTCATCAAGCCAGGCATCGGCGAAGCGACCCGCGTGCTGCTGCGCCGCGTACCTCGCCTGCTCGTTTTGCGCGATCCCGCTTCGCCCGAGGTGGCGCACCTGATGGCGCTGGCCGAAGAAAAGAACGTGCCGGTCGAGATCGACCCGGCTTTGCCCTACCACGCAGTTTCCCTGATCAGGAGCGCTTCGGATGCTTAATCGGCTCACGGCCCCCTTGGGCGCCTCGTTGTACGTCCCCGCCAATCACAAGAGCCTGTCCCAGATCGCGAACGGCGACAAGCTGGAACAGGCGCGCTCGCTCATCTTCTGCCTGGAGGACGCGGTGGCGGAGCGCGACCTGAGCTGGGCGCTGTTCAACCTGTCCGTGGTGCTGGCGCACATGCGCCCGAACGTCGCCGCCGAACGCTTCGTGCGCGTGCGCAGCCCGGAAGTGCTGGCGCGGGTGCTGGCGATGCCGGGCGTGGAAAAGCTGGACGGCTTTGTCCTGCCGAAGGTCACGCGCCACAACTTCGAGACCTATTTCAGGCTGGTGCGCGACACCGGTCACGCGCTGATGCCGACCCTGGAGACGGTGGAAGTGTTCGACGAGGCAGAAATGCGCCAGCTGCGCGCCCTGTTCGACGCGCCGGGCGTGCGCACGCGCATCCGCGCCCTGCGCATCGGCGGCAACGACCTGCTCGCCCTGCTCGGCCTGCGCCGTCCGCGCAACGTGACGATCTACCGCACCCCGCTCGGCCCAGCGATCGCGCGCCTGGTGACGACCTTCCGCCCTTACGGCTTCGTGCTGACGGCGCCGGTATTCGAATACCTCGACCTGCCCGAGCTGCTGGACCAGGAAATGCAGGAAGACCTGGCCTACGGCATGGCGGGAAAGACGGCGATCCATCCGTCGCAGATCGCGCCGATCGAAGCGCACTTCAAGGTGAAGGCGCACGACCTGGCGGTGGCGCGCGCCATCCTCGACGAATCCAGCCCGGCCGTCTTCAAGATGAACGAGGCAATGTGCGAGGTCGCCACCCACCGCGCCTGGGCCGAGAGGATGGTGGAGCAGTCGCAGGTGTTTGGCGCGGGCGACGCGCTTCGCCTACCGTAGGGGGGGGGGGGGCCCCCCCCCCCCCCGCCCCCCCCGCCCCGCCCCCCCCCCCCCCCCCCCGCGGGCGGGGGCGGGGGGGGCCCCCCCCCCCCCCCAACCCTACGGATAGCAAAAAGCCGCCTCGTGAGGCGGCTTTTATTGGAACCGGAAGCGGATCAGGCCGACGCCGCCTGCTCGCGCATCGCCTGCCCCTTGGGCTGGTTGCGGTACTTGGCCCGCGCCTCGGCCTGGCGCACGGCTTCGCGCGCCACGTTGGAGCGTTTGATCTCGAGCCTTTCCTTCTTGCCGCGGTGCTGGGCTTCGTTCTTGTTGCCGATCTTGTGCGTCATGATGCCTCCTGAAGTTTGCTTGGCGCGGCGCCGACCTGGGCGAGCGCCGCCGGTGTTAGGAGCGGTTGGTTCCCATCTTGAGGTCCGCGGGCATCAGCATGCCCCAGCCCAGCTGGCGCCGGATTTCCTCCGGCGTCGGGGGCGGCTTCGGATCGCGCGAGCGGCGCTCGAGGTATTCACGAACCAGGTGCTTGGGTGGGTGCTTGACGTCGGACATGGCAACCTCCGCTTCCGTTGTGGGCCGCCGCACTGGGTGCGCCGGCCCGGATTCTGGTGCCGGTCCTCGAGGCGACCGGCTAACCTGCTGAGGTATCGGGACACGCCGAACTGAATCGCACGTCCCTCACTCACACGGCTTCATGATAGCGATCCCCCGGGCGCGCGACCGTTAGCTGGCGCACACTTGGATGTCGGACGACACGCCGTGCGCTTGCCAGCGCATTTACCGTCGAGCCGGGTGCGCAAACAAAAAAGGGGAGCCGGAGCTCCCCTTTCATCGCGTCGCCGCGCCAGGCGATCAGAACTTGTAGCGCAGGTTCAGGAAGTACTGGCGGCCGCTGACGTCCAGCTTCTGCTGCTCTTCCTCGCTGTAGCGATACTGGGCGCGCTTGGCGTTGGTCAGGTTGGTCGCGCTGAAGGCCAGCTCCAGGTTCGGCGTGATGTAGTAGTTGGCGTTGAAAGCCAGCGTGGTCACACCGTCGGCATAGGTCGGCGCGGTCGGCATCAGGATGCCGTTGATGGTCGACAGGCCCTGGCTGTTCGCGGTCGGCGACGGCGCGGTGCTGCTGTTGACGTACTCGCCGCGGTAGTTGGCCACCAGGCGGGTCGACAGCTTGTCGTCCTCGTAGTACAGGCCGAGGTTGCCGGCCCATTCCGAGGCGCCGACCATCGGACGGCCGTCATCCACCTTGGTCTTGGCGCGGCTGACGTTCGAGGTGAAGCCGAAGTTGGTCTTGCCGAACGGCTGCTCGTAGGAGATCTCGATGCCGTTGATCTTCGCACCCTGCTGCGACGAGGTGTTGATCGCGAAGGTCTTGACCGTGTTGTCGCGCGGGTCGGTCAGCTCGACGGTCGAGGTGCCGGTGGCGCCGGTCTTCGGATAGCCATTGATCTTCGAGTGGAACACGCTCACCGACAGGGCCGAACGCGGTGCGAAGTACCAGCCCCAGGACAGGTCGACGTTGTCCGAGGTCAGCGGCTCGAGGTCCGGGTTCGGGCCCGTCACGCGGCAGCCGTTGGCGTCGCAGGTCGGGGTGCCGAAGCCGCTGCCCAGCACATTGTAGTTCTGGCGGCCGATGGTGCGGCTGGCGCCGAAGCGCGCGATCATGTCGCGGGTCAGCTCGTAGCGCAGGTTCATGCTCGGCAGCCAGTTGTCGAAGTCGCGGTCGGTCGGGGTCTTGTAGTACATCGTGCCCGACAGCGGGTTGAACGGCTGGCCGTCGAACACGCCCACGGCGTCGCCCGCGGTCGTGATCGCGCCCGGGAATGCGGCGCAGGTCGTGGCCGGCTGGCCCGGCGCCGTGCGCAGGCAGGCGCTGCGCGGGTTGATCGGGGTGACGATGTTGGCCTTGACGTTGGTGCGCACGAAGCGCAGGCCGACGTTACCCGACCAGCGTTCGCCTTCCAGGTTGGCCATCAGGTAGGCCGCGGTCTGGCGCTCCTTCATGTCGATCTCCGAGCTCACGCGGCGCTCGAATTCCGGGCTGGTCTCCTTGGTGTTCTCCGCGGTGTATTGCTTGGTGAAGTCGCGGGTGTAGGTGAAGCCGGTGTTGTCCCAGAAGCCGCCGCCCAGGCCGCCGCCGAAGTCGGCCGGATAGGGTGCGAAGCCGGTGGTCGGGGTGATGGCGTTCGGCGTCAGCGCGCCGGTGCCGCTCGGATCGAGGAGCGGCTGGCGGAAGGCCGGGCCCCAGCGGCCGCTGGTGCGCTTGTGCTCCGCCAGGCGCACGCCGCTTTCGAGCGACTGCACCCAGCCGCGGTTCAGCTTGTATTCAAGGTCGAACTGCCCGCTCCATTCCTTGTCCTCGGTGCGGATGCCCGAAGCGGCGCGGTCGACGATGCGGTAGCCGCTGCCGTCGGCGTTCAGGCCGGGCACGTTGCTGCCGGCGCCGTGGTACTTGACGTAAGGCGCGTCATGCAGGCCGCCCAGTGCGTAGGAGATGCCGGTGCCGTAGCGGGCCAGGGTCAGGCCCTGATCGAGCTCGGTCTTGCCGATGCCGCGGCTGGCCGACCACAGGGTCTTGACGGTCAGGTCGTCGTTCACGCGGTACTTCGCGTCCAGGTCCAGGAAGGAACTGGTGGCGTTGGCGCCGTCGCGGAAGAAGCCTTCCGAGTTGCCGACGTACTGGGGCGTGGTGCCGTCCGGGAACACGATGTCGGCGGCCTTCAGCACCTTCAGCGGATGGCCATAGACCGTGGTCTCATTGACGATCACCGGGTTGCGGATCTGCGCGTAGACGCGCTGGCCGTTCGAATTGGTATTGATCGCGGTGCCCGAGGTATTGCCCAGCGGGTGGTTCTTACCCAGCAGCATCGAATAGATCGCGCTTGAGGTCAGGCGGCCGTGGTTGTCCGCGTCCAGCGAGGAGTGGAAGCCGGTGACGTTGATGTCGAGGTCGTTGTTTGGCTTGAACTGCAGGGCGATCATGCCGCCCTTGCGGTCGCGCACCGATTCCACGAATTCCGAGCTCATCGAGCCCGGCATGCGCACGCCGTTCAGGTCCGCGGCCGTGTAGCCGGTGCCGGCCAGCGAGGCGTCGGTGATGCCCAGCATGGTCGAGGTGTTGATCACGTCCCAGCCGCTGCTGGTGCCGTAGGCGAAGCGCGACACCGAATCGCGGCGCACGAAGCGTTTTTCGGCGAACAGCGAGGCGATCACGCCGAAGGTGTTGGCTTCGTTCTTCCAGGTGAACGAAGCATTCAGGTCCGGCGCGTAGCGGTCGGCCAGGTCGACGTAGCTGCCGCCGACGCTGACCACGCCCGAGACGCGTTCTTTTTGCGACAGCGGCTTGCGGGTGGTGACGTTGATGGTGCCGGCCAGGCCGCCGTCGACGATGTTGGCCTGCGAGGTCTTGTACACGATGGCCTGGTTCAGCACGTGCGAGGGCATCAGCGACAGGCTGGTCGAGCGCGAGCTCGAGCCCTGGTCGGCGACGTACCAGTCGGCGCTCGAGACAGCGTGGCCATTGAAGATGATCAGGGACATGTCCGGATTGGTGCCGCGCATCGACACTTTCTCGGCCTCGTCGTAGTCGGTGCGCACCGCCACGCCCGCCAGGCGCTGCAGCGAATCGGCCAGGTTCTTGTCCGGCATCTTGCCCACGTCTTCGGCGGTAATCACCTCGACATTGGCGGTGGCGTCGCGCTTGACGGCCAGCGATTTCGCCATCGAGGCGCGGATACCGGTCACTTCGACGGTTTGCATTTGCGTTCCGGCCGGGATTTCCTGCGCCAGGGCCGGCAGCGTCGCCAGGCTCCACACGGCCATCGACACCGCCGCGGCGAGCGGCTTCTGTTTGAACATCGTCATCTCCTGGAAAGGGTGCTATTGATCTTGCATAGACAGCCAAACCGCTGTCCTCGTCGGAGTATTGATGATCCGGCAAGGGGTGAATAATTCCTTGTGTTATTCGCTATATAACTTGGAGGAATGTACATATTCGGCCGCCAGCCTCCCAGCCCCTGTGCAGACCGCTTGCATACCGCTACCATTCCCATGGTTATACGCGCATGCTAAAAATTCATTACCGTCCAGCGCCCTCGCAGGGGTAGCTTGATGTTTTTTCACCACACTCTCGGGACCACCGTCATGCGTTTCGCTTCCCTTCCCTGCCTGCTGCTGGCCGGCGCCCTCGCCGGCTGCGCTTTCTCCCCGCCGCCGAAAGCCGACGCGGCGGCGCCGCTGCCCCTGGCGGCGATCCTGGAAAAGCAGGTCTACCAGATGAGCCCGGCCGAAGCGGGGCGCTACATCGCCCACATCCACGAGGCGGAACCGGACCTGCGCAAGCGCATCGCCGCGATCGGCCGCAAGAACATCGGCCAGCCCTATTCGCTGCACCTGCTGGGCGAATTCCCCTTCGAGATCCACGACGGGCTGCCCCTGTTCAGCCTGCAGCAGAGCGACTGCGTGGTGTTCGCCGAGCACACCTACGCGATGGCCTTGTCACAGTCCTGGGAAGAATTCTTCTGGATGCTGCAGCGCATCCGCTACCGCGACGGCGTGATCGGCGTCGCGACCCGCAACCACTACACCGAGATGGACTGGAACGTGGCCAACCGCTGGCTGGTTACCGACATCAGCGCCGAGCTCGCCGGACCCGGCGGCCCGGCCTACGACATGACCGTCGACCGGGCGCGCTTCCTGCGCACCCGCCATAACACGGTGCGCGAAATCCCGGTCGAGACCAGCCGCCAGGCCTATGTACCGAAGGACCAGGTGGCGACCATCGTGGCCCAGCTGAACGAAGGCGACTTCGTCAACGTGATCTCGACCCGCGACGGCGAATACTGGGCCTCGCACGTGGGCCTGGTGGTGCTGGGTCCGGACGGCGAACGCCACTTTCTGCATTCGTCGGAACCGAAGGTGCGCGAGGAAACCTTCGCGGCCTATATCGCGCGCGCCGCCGAGCGCGAAGCGCGCAATGCGCGGGAAGGCAAACGCGGCCAGGTGCTGGCCGGCTTCAAGTTCCTGCGCCTGAACGAGCAGATCGCGGTGCCGCCGATGGCCCCGCAACCGCGTCCGGGCCGCGCCGCCGGCCTCTGAGCTTCGCTTGTGCCGCCGGCGCCCGCCAGCGGCTTCCCCCACCAAGCGGCCCCTCCCCCTCGATTCCCTCGTGGATCCTCCGCGCCGCCCCGCCGGCCTCCGGGCTCTCCATCCCATCGTTTTCCGCTTCCCTGCCATGCGTCCAGCAGCGGCTTTTCATTCCATTCGACAATAAATAGATTATCGGAAATTAATCCATTTTCATTTCGTCGTTTTAATTTCTGATTTTCAATCCGTCGTAATTCGAACATTTCCCCTAAGCCCGTTGAGTGAGCTCAAACCCGCATCTCAATTTGACCGAGATAATAAACTTACAACAGCAACGTTAATCTAATCGAGGCATTATTTTTATCAGGAAAAGCCTTGAGTAAAAGCGTTAATTGCGCCAGAAACCATTTTTAAGCGCAATGCTCACTCACCTGAAAAAGCCAGAAACTATGTCTATTCAAAGCCGCAATGTCTATAGCGTGCTGTGCGCACGCCTGGTGCAGATGAACCGCACGGCCAAGGTAGCGCTGATGGTGGGGGCCGACCTGGTAATGCTTCCCTTGTGTTTTCTTATCGCCATGATATTGCGCGGGGGCGATTTGAATCTGGCCATGGAATTTAGTCCAGATTCTTATCTGTTCATTGCCGCGCTCACGATCCTGGCATTTTCCATGTCCGATTTATACCGGGCGGTCATCCGCTTTATCGACCACCGCTTATTAAGCATGTCCGGATTATCGCTTGCGATCGCCATTTTCTGCGCTTGGCTGGCCTTATTTGCCCTGAGCGACATCAGTTTTCCGCGCAGCGTCCTGGCGATTTACTGGTTCGTCGCCTTTTCCTATGTCGTAATCTCGCGCATCGGCCTGCGCAACCTGTTGCGCGCCCACCGCGGCCGCGCCGGCCATGCCGTCCCGGTCGCCATCTATGGCGCCGGCGAGGCCGGCGCCCGCCTGGCCCAGGCCCTGCGCGACAGCGACGACTACCGCGCCCTGTGCTTCTTCGACGACAAGCGCACATTGCACGAGCGTACCGTCGCCGGCCTGCGCGTGTTTCCCAGCGCACGCCTGGCCGAGATGGCGGCCGACCTCGGCATCCGCACGACCGTGATCGCCCTGCCGACGGCGGCCCCGGAGCGGCTGCGCGACATCATGCAGCGCCTGGGCCAGGCGGGCGTGCCGGCCAAGATCCTGGGCCGCCTGGTCGACCTCGAGGGCGACAAGGCCGCGCCGGCCAACGCCATCCGCGAACTCAAGTTCGAAGACCTGCTGGGCCGTCCGCCGGTGCCGCCGCGGCTGGACCTGTTCGCCCGCTGCGTGCGCGGCAAGAGCGTGCTGGTCACCGGCGCCGGCGGCTCCATCGGCAGCGAACTGTGCCGCCAGATCGTCACCCTCACCCCGTCCCAGCTGCACCTGCTCGACCACTCCGAGTTCGCGCTCTACACCATCCGCCAGGAGCTGGCCACGCGCTTTCCCGACCTGCCCATCCACGCCCACCTCGGGTCGGTCTGCAACGCCGACCTGGTCGACCGCATCCTGCGCGAGGGCAAGGTCGACACCATCTACCATGCGGCCGCCTACAAGCACGTGCCCCTGGTGGAAGCCAACATCGTCGAAGGCCTGCGCAACAACGTGCTGGGGGCCCAGGTCATCGCGGCGGCGGCAGCGCGCCACACCGTGGCCACCTGCGTGCTGATCTCGAGCGACAAGGCGGTGCGTCCGACCAACATCATGGGCGCCAGCAAGCGCATCGCCGAGCTGATCTTCCAGGCCGCGGCGGCGCGCGGCGGCGCCGCCGGCAACGCCGCCACCACTTTCTGCATGGTCCGCTTCGGCAACGTGCTCGGCTCGTCCGGCTCGGTCATCCCCCTGTTCCAGCGCCAGATCGCACGCGGCGGCCCGGTCACCATCACCCACCCCGAGGTGTCGCGCTACTTCATGCTGATCGCCGAAGCCGCCCAGCTGGTGATCCAGGCCGGCGCCATGGCCAAGGGCGGCGACGTGTTCGTGCTCGACATGGGCGAGCCGGTGCGCATCGTCGAGCTGGCCCGCACCATGATCGCCATGCACGGCCTCACCGAACGCACGCCGCAGAATCCGCGCGGCGACATCGAAGTCGAGTTCGTCGGCCTGTTCCCGGGCGAAAAACTGCACGAGGAACTGCTGACCGAGGGCGTGGTATTCCCCAGCGAGCACCCGCGCATCATGCGCATGAAGGAAAGCGCCCTGCGCCCGAGCGTGCTGGAAACCTGCATCACCTGCCTGATGATGGCCTGCGATACCCACGAGCGCGGTCCCATCGAATCGATGGTCAAGGCCATCGTGGCCGAATACGCGCCACAAGCGCCGCATGCGGCCCCGGCGGCCGAAGAACAGGCCGCCGCAAGCACCAGCCTGGGCAGGAAGTTCGTGCCATTCCGTATTTGAAGCGTTCCCCATCACCCTGACGTCACCGGCGAGGATACCCATGCGAGACGAGAACCAATCAGACCACCTGAAGCAGCTGCTGGCGCGGCTGCAAGACCGTAGCGCAGTGATCGGCATTGTCGGCCTCGGCTATGTCGGGCTGCCGCTCGCGCTGCGCTACGCAGCCGAGGGCTTCCGGGTGCTCGGGATCGACATCGACGCCGGCAAGGTCGCCGCCCTGAACCGGGGCGCCAGCTATATCGCCCATATCGAGGCCGAAACCATCCAGGCCGCGCGCAGCCATGGCTTCAGCGCCAGCACCGAGTTCGCCCGCGCCGCCGAAGCCGACGCCCTGATCATCTGCGTGCCCACGCCGCTGAGCCCCTACCGCGAGCCCGACCTCTCCTATGTGCTGGGCACGGCCGACGCCCTGCTGCCGCACATGCGCGCCGGCCAGATTCTTGCGCTCGAGAGCACCACCTATCCCGGCACCACCGAGGAGGAACTGCGTCCGCGCCTGGAACAGCGCGGCTTCACCGTGGGACGCGACGTCTTCCTCGTGTTCTCGCCCGAGCGCGAGGATCCGGGCAATCCCGACTTCCATACCCGCACCATTCCCAAGGTCTGCGGAGGTTCCAGCGCCGCCTGCCTGGAGGCCGGCCTGGCCCTGTACCGCCAGGCGATCGACACCGTGGTGCCGGTGAGCTCGACCCGCGCCGCCGAGCTCACCAAGCTGCTCGAAAACATCCACCGCGCCGTCAACATCGGCCTGGTCAACGAAATGAAGATCATCGCCGACCGCATGGGCATCGACATCCACGAGGTGATCCGCGCGGCCGCCACCAAGCCCTTCGGCTTCACGCCTTATTATCCCGGCCCCGGCCTGGGCGGCCACTGCATCCCGATCGACCCCTTCTACCTCACCTGGAAGGCGCGCCAGTACGGGTTGCACACCCGCTTCATCGAGCTGGCGGGAGAGATCAACAGCGACATGCCGCACTGGGTGATCGGCAAGCTGGCCGACGCCCTCAACGCACGGGGACGCTCGATCATGGGCAGCCGTGTCCTGGTGCTGGGCACCGCCTACAAGAAGGACGTCGAGGACATGCGCGAATCGCCCTCGGTCGCGCTGATGGAACTGCTGCGCGACAAGGGCGCGCATGTCGATTACTCCGACCCGCATGTGCCGGTCTTCCCGCGCATGCGCGAGCACCGCTTCGAGCTGTCCAGCGTCACGCTCAGCCCGACGTCGATCGCGTCCTACGACGTGGTGCTGCTGGCCACCGCCCACAGCGCCTTCGACTATGCCCTGATTCGCCAGTACGCCAACCTGATCGTCGATACCCGCGGCGTCTATCTCGAACGCCTGCCCCACGTCGTCAAAGCCTGATTTCGTCCGGAGATCCCATGCGCAACTACCCACCTGCCATCACCGACCGCAAGATCCGCTTCGCCCTGGTCGGCTGCGGCCGCATCGCGAAGAACCACATCAACGCCATCCGCACCCACCACGAGCGCTGCGAACTGGCCGCCGTCTGCGACATCGACCCGCGCGCCCTCGAGGAAGCCGCCGGCCTCACCGGGGCCCGCCCCTATGCCAGCCTCGAGCAGATGCTGGCGCATGCCGAGGCCGACGCCGTCGTCATCGCCACGCCTTCGGGCCTGCATCCGGCCCAGGCGGTGCAGATCGCGCGCAGCGGGCGCCATGTGATCACCGAAAAACCCATGGCTACGCGCTGGGAGGACGGGAAGCGCATGGTCACGGCCGCCGACGACGCCGGCGTGCGCCTGTTCGTGGTTAAGCAGAACCGCCGCAACGCCACCCTGCAGCTGCTCAAGCGCGCCGTCGACAAGAAGCGCTTCGGTCGCATCTACATGGTCAACCTGAACGTGTTCTGGACCCGCCCCGACGAATACTACAACTCGGCGCGCTGGCGCGGCACCTGGGAATTCGACGGCGGCGCCTTCATGAACCAGGCCAGCCACTACGTCGACCTGCTCGACTGGATCGTCGGCCCGGTCGAGAGCCTGCAGGCCTATACCGCCACCCTGGCGCGCGACATCGAGGTCGAGGACACCGGGGTCATCAGCCTGCGCTGGCGCAACGGCGCGCTGGGCTCGATGAACGTCACCATGCTCACCTACCCGCACAATATGGAAGGCTCGATCACCATCCTGGGCGAGCGCGGCACCGCGCGCATCGGCGGCGTCGCCGTCAACCAGGTCGAGCAATGGGAATTCGCCAGCCCCGATCCGGACGACGCCGCCATCAAGGACGCCAGCTACCAGACCACCTCGGTCTACGGTTTCGGCCATCCGCTTTATTACGACAACGTGATCCGGGTCCTGCGTGGCGAAGCCGAGCCCGAGACCGACGGACGCGAGGGCCTGAAGTCGCTCGAGGTGCTGGTCGCCGCCTACCGTTCCGCCCGCGACGGCAAGCGCGTCGCCCTGCCGCTGGAGTACTGAGCATGGAGCCGCTCATCCATCCCAGCGCCATCGTCGACGACGGCGCCGTCCTCGGAGAGGCGACCCGGGTCTGGCATTTCGCCCACATCTGCGCCGGCGCGCGCATCGGCGCCGCCTGCTCGCTCGGCCAGAACGTCTATGTCGGCAACGACGTGTGCATCGGCGACGGCGTCAAGGTCCAGAACAATGTCTCGATCTACGATGCCGTCACGCTCGAGGACGACGTGTTCTGCGGTCCCAGCATGGTATTCACCAACGTCTACAACCCGCGCGCCGCGGTCGTGCGCAAGCATGAGTACCGGCACACCCTGGTGCGGTGCGGCGCCAGCATCGGCGCCAATGCCACGGTAGTGTGCGGGGTGACGGTCGGCGAATTCGCCTTCGTGGCCGCCGGCGCCGTCGTCAACCGCGACGTGCCCGCCTACGCCCTGGTGGCGGGCGTGCCGGCGCGCCAGATCGGCTGGATCAGCCGCCATGGCGAGCGGCTTGCGCTGCCCCTGCGCGGCGAAGGCGAGGCGCGCTGTCCCCATACGGGCGAAACCTACGTCCTGCGCGACGGCGTCTGCGCCCTTGTCCACGACCGCGCTCCCTGCGGCGCTCCCGGCAGCGCGCGCGAGCGCCGCCAGGGGAGCGCGGACCTTGCCGCCCCAATCAATGGCCACGACAACACCGATCACGGCGCCCAGGCCCGTGCACCCTACTCCGAACAAGGATAATCCATGGAATTCATCGACCTCAAATCGCAATACAAGGCTTCACGCGACCTGATCAACGATCGTATCCAGGCGGTGCTCGAACATGGCCAGTACATCATGGGCCCGGAAGTCGCCGAGCTCGAGAAGCGCCTGGCCGACTACACCGGCGCACGCCATTGCATCACCGTGTCGTCCGGCACCGAGGCCCTGGTGATCGCCCTGATGGCGCTCGGCGTGGGGCCGGGCGACGAGGTCATCACCACGCCCTTCTCCTTCATCGCCACCGCCGAAGCCGTGCTGCTGGCCGGCGCCAGGCCGGTGTTCGTGGATGTCGAACGCGACACCTGCAACATCGATCCCTGCCTGATCGAAGAAAAGATCACGCCGGCGACGCGCGCCATCATCCCGGTCTCGCTGTACGGGCAGCCGGCCGACATGGACGCCATCAACGACATCGCCGCCCGCCATGGCCTGGCCGTGATCGAGGACGGCGCCCAGAGCTTCGGCGCCACCTACCGCGGCCGCCAGAGCGGCGATCTCTCGCGCATCGGCTGCACCAGCTTCTTCCCCAGCAAGCCGCTCGGCTGCTACGGCGACGGCGGTGCCCTGTTCACCAGCGACGACGCCCTGGCCACCGCGATGCGCGAGATCCGCGTGCATGGCCAGTCGCGCCGCTATGTGCATACGCGCCTCGGCGTGGGTGGACGCATGGACACCCTGCAGTGCGCGATCGTCCTGGCCAAGCTGGAGCGCTTCGCCTGGGAGCTGAAGCAGCGCCGGCGCGTCGCGGCCGCCTACGACGAAATGCTCCAGCCGCACCTGCCGGTGATCGCTTGCCAGGCCGACCGTACCAGCGTCTACGCCCAGTACACGGTCCTGGTCGAGGAACGCGACCGGGTGCGCGCCGTGCTGGATACGGCAGGCGTGCCCACGGCGGTCCACTACCCGGTGCCGATCCACCAGCAGCCCGCTTATGCGCACCTGGCCGTGGGCGAGCGCTACCCGGTGTCCGAAGACCTGGCCGCTCGGGTGCTCAGCCTGCCGATGGGGCCGTATTTGTCCGCCTCCGACGCCCAGCTGGTCGCCGCCACCCTGCTGCGCGCCGTGGGGGCGGCGCAGTCCGGCACGGGGCAGGCCGTGGCGATGGCGAAATAGGCCTGCCCTGGCGGCTGACGCCCGTTCGCCACCGCTTCTCCATGGCAGGACTAGATCGCAGCGGAACATCGCAGCACTACAGGGCGGGACTACGGGGCAGTACTACATGGCACTACGGGACCGCACCATGGCGCAGCGCCACACGGTGCGCCGCCATGGGGCGCTGCCGCTGGTCCTGGACTGCGGTCTCGTCTTCACTCAGGAGTTGACATGTGCAAGATCGTTCATCTCACATCGGCCCATCCTCGCAACGACACGCGCATTTTCATCAAGCAGTGCCGGACGCTGGCCGCGCATGGGTACGAGGTCACCCTGGTCGTGGCGGACGGCCTGGGAGACGAACGCCGCGACGGCGTCACGATCACCGACGTCGGCCGCCTGCCCGGCCGCGTGCGGCGCATCTTCGGCACGACACGCCGCGTGCGCGCCAAGGCGCTGAGCCTGGACGCCGACATCTACCAGCTCCATGATCCGGAACTGCTCCCCGTCGGCCTGGCGCTGAAGCGGCGCGGCAAGAAGGTCATCTTCGATTCCCACGAAGACGTCCCGCGCCAGTTGCTGAGCAAGCCCTATCTCGGCCCCTTGTCGGCCAGGCTGCTGTCCGTGGCCTTCTCGCTGGTGGAACGCTATGCGTGCGCGCGTTTCGACGGCATCATCGCCGCGACACCATTTATACGAGACAAGTTCCTCAGGATCCATCCGGTCACCGACGACGTCAACAACTTCCCGCTGGTGGGGGAACTCGACAGTGCGATGCCCTGGGAAGGCAAGCGCGCCGAGGTCTGCTATGTCGGCGGCATCGGGGAGATACGGGGTATCCGCGAGCTGGTCGGGGCGGGCCGCTACCTGCAGTCGCCTGCACGGATCAACCTGGTCGGAAAATTCTCCGAAGCCCAGGTCGAGGCGGAGGTCAGGGCCGATCCCGGCTGGGAGCGGGTAAACGCATCCGGCTTTCTCGACCGCGCCGGGGTGCGCCAGGTCATGGAGCGCTCGCTGGCGGGCATCGTCACCTTCCATCGCCTGCCCAACCACCTCGATTCCCACCCCACCAAGATGTTCGAGTACATGTCCGCCGGCATCCCGGTCATCGCTTCCGACTTTCCGCTGTGGCGCGACATTATCGAAGGAAACGGATGCGGACTGTGCGTCGACCCGGCCGATCTGAAGGCGATCGCCGCCGCGATCGACTACCTGGTGGCGAACCCGCAAGCCGCCAGGGCAATGGGCGAGCGCGGCCGCCAGGCGGTGCTGAACAAGTACAACTGGACTGTTCAAGCGAACAAGCTAACCGACCTTTACGGAGCGCTATCCCATGTCAGGCAACCTGTCGCAGCTGTTTGAACTCGCAATCGGCATTGCCAAACTTCCCGTGGCATCGCTGGAATTCCGCTTGGACATGAATCCGGACGATGTCAGGCGCATGCATGCCCATTTCACCAAGCCGCATCCGAAGTACAAGATCTTCCAGAACAAATCCCTGGGCGCCGCCCTGGTCGACCTGAAGCGCTTCGGCAATCGCGACGATTATATGGGGAGGATCAAAGGCCGTAACTCGGGCGAGCATCATGCTAGGAAAGCGCGATCGAGGGGCTATACCGTGACCGAGATCGACAGGAATGATTTTGTCGACGAGCTCCACGAGATCAATACCTCGCTCGGTACGCGCCAGGGCCGTCCCATGGACCAGGCCTACCTGGAAAAAACAACGCATTATCCGCGCGAAAAAAACTACAAGTATTTCGGGGTCCTGAGCCCCACCGGAAAGCTGATGGCCTATAGCAACCTCGGTCTCTACGGCAATTTCGTCGCATTCGACCGCCTGCTCGGCCTGCGCAACAACGACGGCATCATGCACCTGATGGTGACCGATATCGTCGGACAAATGATCGAGAGCGGCAGGTATTCCTACCTGATGTACGACACCTTTTTTGGTGCTAGCCCTGGGCTGCAGACGTTCAAGAAAGTGCTCGGTTTCGAACCCTATCGCGTCAAGTATTCAATCCAATGAAAGCCCTACTAAGGCGCTTATATAGCGATTACGGCATGCCTTCCCGGCTTGCGATGCATGAACGCCTGATTCGCGCGGGGCAGGACGCCGGCTTTGTCCAGACCTCGGTGCGCGACTATTTCGACCTGGTGCGCGCCGGGCGGGCCGGCAGGGCCAAGTACATCGTGCACCGGCACGACATCGACACGGACCTGCGCACGACCAGGAAGCTGCTCAGGATCGAAAAGCACCATGGCATAAAGTCCACGTATTATTTCCGGCTCTCGACGCTCGACTTCGACCTGATGCACGAGATCGAAGAGTATGGCGGCGAAGCCAGCTATCACTACGAGGAACTGGCCGCCTTCGCCAAGCGGCACAAGATCAAGGACCCGGCCCTGGTTCGCAGCCGGCTTCCCGAAATCCGTGACGAGTTCCGCAAGAATTTCGCCTCCATCGAGAAAACCCTCGGGCGCAAGATCAGGACGGTGGCCAGCCACGGCGACTTCGCCAACCGCCGCCTCAAGCTGAACAACGCCGAGATCCTTGCGGACGGGCAGTTGCGTCAGGACTGCGGCATCGAATGCGAGGCCTACGACGCCGCACTGCTGGACCACATCGACATGTACATCGCCGATCGTCCGCCGCCCCAGTACTACTGCCCTGCCTCGCCGTTCGACGTCATCGGCAAGCACGACCGGATCTGCCTGGTCACCCATCCGAGGCAGGTCGAGACCAACTGGAAGGAAAACACCAAGGCAAACCTGTTCCGCTTCTATGAAGCCGTCACCTGGTAAGCCAGGGACAAACGGCCTAGCTCATTGCACTCAACCGGAAGCCCTCATGAATCCGAAGAAAATCCTTACCGTCATTGGCGCCCGGCCCCAGTTCATCAAGGCCAGCGCCGTATCGGCGCTCCTGCGCGACACGCGCGACCTGCACGAAGTCGTGGTCCATACCGGCCAGCACTTCGACGCCAACATGTCGGACGTGTTCTTCGCCGAACTGGGAATGGACCCGCCTGCCCACCACTGCGCGGTGCATGGCGGGACGCACGGGGACATGACCGGGCGCATGCTGATCGAAATCGAGAAACTGCTGCTGCGCGAGGAACCGGACGCCGTACTCGTCTACGGCGACACCAATTCCACGCTCGCAGGCGCACTTGCTGCAGTCAAGCTGCATATTCCCGTAGCCCATGTCGAAGCCGGCCTGCGCTCCTTCAATCCCCGCTCACCCGAGGAAGTCAACCGCAGCCTGACCGATCGCGTCGCGCGCTGGCTGTTCACGCCCACAGAGATCGCCGGCGCCCACCTCCTGCGCGAAGGCGCCGCCCCCGACCGGATCGACCAGGTCGGCGATGTGATGTACGACGTGGCGCTGCACCATGGAGGCCGCGTCGGCGAGGATGGCGGCGTGCTGGACCGGCTGCGGGAGGAGCACGGCGTCCGGCCCGGCGCCTACTGCCTGGCAACCATCCATCGCGCGGAAAACACCGACCATCCGGCGCGGCTGGGCGCGATCGTCGCGGCGCTCACCTCGTTCGCAAGAGACATCAAGGTCGTGCTGCCCCTGCATCCACGCACACGCGGCATCCTGGCGCAACAAGGAAAACTCGAGGCCCTGGAGCGCGCGCTGGTCCTGGTCGAGCCGCAAGGCTATCTCTCCATGGTCCAGCTGGAGAAATACGCTGCGCTGATTGCGACCGATTCCGGCGGTGTCCAGAAAGAGGCTTATTTCCATCGCGTGCCCTGCGTGACCTTGCGCGACGAAACCGAGTGGGTCGAACTGCTCGAAGCGGGATGGAACCGGCTGGCCCCGCCCGTCGATCCCGCCGCCGTGCTCGACTGCCTGCATGCCAGCCTCGGAAGCAAGGGCAAGGACGTCGCGCCCTACGGCGCCGGCGATGCGGCGCGCCGGATTGTGCAACGCCTGTTGCGGGACCTGCACCAGGATTCCCGCGTGGACCGGCATTAGGCGGCGGCGACCGGCATCTGCCGGCGAAAAACCAGGCTCCACACTTGGAACCCATGCGTCGGCAGGCGCGCCGGCCGCCGTCCTCGTGGCGCAGACGGCGCATGCGGCGCCTGGCAACGATCAGCTCATACGTTGCCGGCGAGGTTCGCTCCTTCGTTCGCACCGCCTTACAGCGGCAAACCGCCCGGTGGCGCCAGCGCGCGCCGCGGCGGATTCCGCATGGCGCCGGCTGCATCGGAAACACTTCGATCCAAAGGACATACTGATGAGAAAGACAATCCAGTCAGCGCGGGTGGCAGGCTCCCCGGGAGCCGGATTCTCCGACGGCCTGTGTTTGCAACGGAACCAGACCTCGATTAACCCGCAGCGACAATGCCCGCCGGCGCAGCAGATCAGGAACGCCAACGCGGGCCGTCGCGTGCCCGGCCCTCTTTTGCTTGCCCGGTGGTCCTGCCATGCGGGCTTGGCTGTCCTGCTGGCCGCGTGCTCGCCAGGCAAGCACCTGTACGTGGCGCCCGGCGGCGCGGACACGAATCCGGGTACGAAAGCGGCCCCGTTTCGGACCATCGCACGTGCGGATGCCGCCGCCTCCCCCGGCTACACCATCCATGTCGCGCCCGGCGTCTATGAAGTGTCCGCCCCCACGCCGCACAGCGCGGGCATCGGCACTTCGCGTAGCGGAACCAGCTCGGCACGCATCAAGTTTGTCTCCGACCTCAGGTGGGGGGCAAAGATCGTCGTGTCCGGCACCGGCATCGCCTGGCGCGCGAAAGGCAGCCATGTCGACATCGAGGGCTTCGACATCAGCGGCAGCGGCCGGCATGGCATCGTGGCGGACGGGGCGCACCTGAGCATCACGAACAACCTGATCCATGATCTTGCCGTCAGTGGCGGCTGTACCGGCGCCGGCGGCGCGGCCATCGACACCGATGGCGGCCCGGGCCATGTCCTCATCAAGGGCAACGTGATCAGGAACATCGGCGCCGCCATGATCGGGCGCTGCAATACGGTACAAGGGATTTATATCGCGAATCCGCACAATACCGTGGTCAACAATATCGTGTCCGGCGTTGCCGCGGCCGGGATCCAGCAATGGCACGGGGCGACGGATTCCAGCATCGTCAACAATACGGTCTTCCGCTGCAAGATCGGCATCCTCATCGGCGGCGGCGACGCCGGCGCTCTTCCTGAAGGATCGCGGAACAACTATGTCGCGAATAATATCGTCTATGACAACATCGCCTATGGGATCGTCGAAGGCGGCAAGGTCGGCGACAACAATCGCTACATCGACAACCTCGTGCACTCGAGCGGCACCGCCCTGCGCGTGGGCGGCCAGGTCAGCGGCACCATTACCGAGGATCCTCAATTCCTGAATTACCAGGCCGACGGCAGCGGTGACTATCGCCTGAAGCGCGGTTCACCAGGTCTCCTGGTCCGCAGCAAAGCCGTCGACGGCGCGGCCCGGATCGCGCACGCCCCGGGGGAGACCTTCCCCCAACTAGGCGCCTACCACGTCAGTCCCGCCTCGGACTGAACCAGCACCACACCGAGCGCGCGGTCCGTCGTGGCCACCGCCGGATGCGGCCACGTCCTCGCGCTCGGAACGGCGGCGTGCTCCAAGCTAGCCGCTCCAGCTGCGGGCAAGGGTGCGGCGCGCCGAGATCCCTGCTCCGCACGGCTTGAAGATCCTGCGCTGGGTGCCGTCCACGACCAGGTCCGCCATCGCCGCGCGGTCGCGCAGGGCCTCGCCCTCGCCGCTATCGAGCAAGCCGCCCGCCAGGCCTGGGTCGAACCCACCGGCTGGCTGAGACGGAAGCGTGCGGCCATGGCTTCCCGCCCGGAACGACGCCGCATGGTCCAGGCCGGGCGCCCCGATTTCGGGCAAGGCGCATGCCGCTGAGGACGCGGCGCGCCGAGGTCTCGCCCACACGAAAAGACCACGTTTTCGTGCGCGAAACGGCGCCTCCTGCCCTGGCCGACCGCCCCGGCTACGGGGCAAAGCGCCTGCCGCCGAGGACGTGGCCCTCCGCGGCCCCCACCCCGCACTGCGCGGCCATGGTGCCACGTCCGCGGACAGGCGCCCGCCCGACGCCGTCTGCACGCGCAGGCAAATGCTCTCGTCCCGCGTCTTGGACTGCCCCGGGCCATGCTAGTCCGGCATGTGGACCTGGCAGGTCTTCTTCCAATGCTTCTCCTCCCCGTCCGGGAAGCGGGCCTCGCCCGGGCGCGACCAGCGATACGGCGTATCGCGTCCGGAGAAGTACAGCGCCACGTCGACCAGCCGGTGGTTGAGCGACGAAGGCTTCAGGAGGCAAACGATGGTGAAGGCGATCAGCGCTGCGGGTATGGTCCAGGGACCGGTCCGTGGCGCCGGCAGGACCGACGCCATGCGGATGAAGGCGGTCATGGCGGCGATCCCGAGCATGGTGCTGGCGAGGACCTCGGACACCGTGTGAAATCGAAAAATGACGAGTAAAGCGCCGATTCCCATGCTGGACGCCAGCCCGAGCAGCACGCCGCCACGGCGCAACCCGGCTGGCGCCTTCTGCAGCACCAGGAAGATTAGGACCGGCAGCACGGCCGTGGCGCGCCAGGCGTGGCCGCTGAGGGCCTGGAAAGCGATGGACCGAACTTCCACGCCCCAGCCGAGATAGGCCAGCTTCGACAGCGCGACCACGCCCAGGCCGGCAGCCATGACGAGGCACCACCACAGCGCCAGCTTCCATGCCCTGCCCAGGACGAGCCAGACTGCGATCGCACCCGCGACCGGCAGCATCACCGCGGTGTGACCGATTTCGATCACGTGCATCCACGAGATCATGCGCTGTCCACCGCCGGCGCCGCGCCGCCGCTCACGACACCGGGTTCACGAGGACGCGGTCGGCGCGGCCGGCTTGGGCGAACACTTCGGTGATCGCGCGGCAGGCCAGGTCGAGATCGGCCGGCGTCAGGGTCGGATGCACCTGGAACATCAGGCTGGTCTCGCCCAGCTCGCGGGCCATGGGCAGGCGCCGTGAGGGACGGTAAGCGGTGCGGTCGAATGCCTTTTCGAGATACATTTCCGAGCAGCTCCCCTGGGTGCAGGGCACGCCACGCGCGCAGAGTTCCTCCATGATCCGGTCCCGTGTCCATCCGTCCGCCAGCTTTCCGGACTCGACGAAGGCATAGAACTTGTAGAAGGCATGCTCGACGTGGGCGGGAATGTCCGGCACCCGCAGCGCCGCGATTTCCCTGCAGGCCGAGGCCAGCCTGCGCGCGTTCGCGGTGCGCTGCGCCGTCCATGCTGGCATGCGCCCCAGCTGGATGCGTCCGATGGCCGCCTGCACTTCCAGCATGCGCCAGTTGGTGCCGAACGACTCGTGCACCCAGCGGTGGCCCGTCGGATGGCGGCGCTCGTACACGGCGTCCCAGGACTTTCCATGGTCCTTATAGGACCACATGCTGTTCCACCAGGCGCGGCAATTGGTCGTCACCATGCCGCCCTCGCCGCCCGTCGTCATGATCTTGTCCTGGCAAAAGGACCAGGCGCCGATGTGCCCGATGCTGCCCACCATCCGCCCTTTGTAGCGCGCCCCATGGGCCTGCGCGCAGTCTTCGATGACGTAGAGGCCGCGCGCCTCCGCCAGTTCCATGATGGGGTCCATGTCGCAGGGCCAGCCCGCCAGGTGGACGCAGATGATCGCCCTGGTGCGCGGAGTGAGCACCTTGCCGATGGTGTCGGCGGTGATGTTCTGGCTGTCGCGGTCGACGTCCGCGAACACGGGGACGGCGCCGGCGTTGACGATGCAGCTGGCGGACGCCATGAAGCTCCTGGGCGTCACGATCACCTCGTCGCCGGCCGAGATCCCGAGCGCTTTCAGCGCACAATCCAGGGCCAGGGTGCCGTTCGCGAGCGAGACGGCGTAATCCGTCCCCACCCAGGATGCGAACTCCTTTTCGAATTCGCGGCATTCGGTACCGGTCCAGTAATTCACTTTATTCGACAAGATCACGTTCTTGACGGCGGTCGCTTCTTCATCCGAGAAACTGGGCCAGCTGGCGCATGGTGTTGTCATGGGATCCTCATCCGAGCAGGGTCTGGAAGATGTACTTGATATCCCGGACCAGGGAATAGTTCCGGAAATATTCCTTGTTGATGCTGACCTTGTCGGGCCAGATCACCTTGTCGTTGTACCAGCGCGGGTCGTCGACCGATGCCAGCATCTGTTCTTCGTTCTTGTACTTGATCGAGGCCGGACCGGTGATGCCTGGCCGCAGGGACAGGATCAGGCGGTCGCCGCCGGTGAGCTTGTCCGCATAGCCCGGCACGTCGGGCCGGGGACCGACCAGGCTCATGTCGCCAATGAGGACATTGAAAAGCTGCGGCAATTCGTCCAGCTTGTATTTCCGGAAGACCGCTCCCGAACGTGTAATCGAGGATAGATTATCGGACGCGAGCGGGCTCCTTTTGCTGTCGCTCGCATACATGGTCTTGATTTTGCAAACACGGATGATCCGCCCATGCCGCCCGACCCGCTGTTGTATGAAGAATCCATTGCTGCGCGTTTCGATCGCGGCGATCAGCCAGCAGACCCCGATAAGGGGCCAGGTCAACGCAAGGCCGAGGATGGCGACCAGGAGGTCGAAGCTGCGCTTGAGGAAAAGGTCAAACCGCGTCATCGTGTTCACCATGATTTTTCCGGATCGATAGGCATCGGCTGGATCGGACATCAAGCGGCGCGGCCTCAGCCTTGGCAAGCGGCCAGGAAGCGCCGGCTCAGGATCGGGTAGGTAAAATGGCGCAGGATGAAGTCCCTGCCCCGCTCTCCCATCGCCTTGCGCTCCGCCTCGCTCGCCGCCATCAGCGCGCGAATCCCTCCCGCGACCGCGGCCGGGCTTTCGGGTGGGACCGTCATTCCGCAGCTCGCTTCGCCTACGGGATCGTTGGCGGCCTCGACCGCATGCAGTACCGGACGCCCCGCCATCATGTAGTCCATCAGTTTGTTCGGTGCGATCCCGAACCGGTACAAGGGCTGCCGCCGCCAGCCGATGTAGGCGATATCGAAGCGCTGCAGCAGCGCCGGAATGTGTTCCTTCGCGACCGGGTCGGCGAAATGGACGTCGTCCAGGCCCTCGGCCTGCGCCCACTGCCTCAGCGCGTTCTTTTCCGGGCCTGCGCCCACCAGCACGAAGGATGGCCGCTCGCCGCGCATGCTCCTGGCTGCCTGGAGAAGCGTGTCGAGCGAGTTCGAGATCCCGTGGTTGCCCGCATAGCCGACCACCGGCCTTCCGGCGCCGGCAAGCTGCGCCAGCAGATCCGCGGTCCGACCCTCCAGCGGCGCAAGGCGCGCGGGCCATTCGCGCGGGTCGACGCCGTTCGGGACGATAAAAAGGCGCTCCGGCGCCATGCCGCGCGCCGTGACGTAGCCATGCACCTTCGGCAGCATCGAGACGATTGCGTCGGCATGGCGGTAGACGTAGTTCTCCGCCGCCTGGGCCACCATGATGAAGGGGTGCCGCTTCGACATGCCCCCCAGTTCCATCGGCGTGAGTGGCCAGAGATCATGCAGTTCGAAGACCAGTTTCGCATCGGCGATGCGGGCGATGCGGTGGGCCGGCCAGATGTCCATCGGGTAGGTACTCGAGGCGATGACGACGTCGGGCCTGGATTCCGCCGCCAGGCGGCGCCCTTCCTGGTACAGCCGGCGCACGAAGGACCCGATATTGCGCACGCGTCCGACCCCGTTGCCCTTGTAGGGCGTGGTCTTCAGCCAGGTGTAGCGGATGCCGTCGATATGCTCTTCCAGGCGGGGACCGCCGTCCAGCCTGGGTCCCTGGACGCGCAAATGGGAATGGTCGGCGGCGACGATCCTCACCTCATGGCCCGCCTCCACCCATTCGCGCGCCAGGTAGTACGGACGGTATTCCATGCCGTGGCGCGGCGACCCCGCATAGTGATTGATGTAGAGAATTCGCATGCCTCGCACCTCGATCGGCCGGCTAGACGGGGGACCCGCCCGGCTTCGCCGGATAGTTCTTCTTGAAGCGGTAACGCGCAAACGCGCCCAATGCCGCTCCGACGCTCATGTCGGGCATGTTCTTCGCGGTCAGCGCCCACAGGATGGTGGCGCACACGAAGGACCAGGCCAGGACAAAGTCCCCGCTCTTCCTGAGCGAAAAGAAGCCGTTGAAGAACAGCCAGAGCGCATGCCATAACATCAAGGCGGAGAAAAAGACGAAGCCGAACAGCCCGAAGTCCACCCAGGTGGTCAGCACATTGTGCGCATAGTGGCCGTCGGGATAGCTGGCGAAATCGCCGAAGAAGGGATTCGCATGGATCGTGCGCAGCGCGTCCTCGGTAAAGCGCTGCCGGGTGATCGCGGAACTCGAATGGGACAGGTCGAGCAGCTGCAGGATGCGGTTTTCCGGCAGCGCGGTCACGATGTAGTCGACGCCGCCCACCAGGAAGATGGACAGCAGCAGGAGCGCAAAGATCGCATAGAGTCTTTGCTTGGCGTAATACATCTCGATTGCCGGAATCAGGCACAGGACCGCGGAAAACTCGCTGCGCGCCCCGTTCAGGAACAAGGCGCTGGTGGCAAGCGCATACAGCACGTAGCGCAGCGCCATCGACCGCACGAGCGCGGTCACAATGAGGTAGGTGTAGATGTAGGAGCGGGCAAAGCCCTGGTAGGTAGCCAGGCTGGCCGGATCCTTGGCCTCGCCCAGCGCCTGCAGGAAAAAGAAGCCGCCTACCGAAAAATAATAAGTGATGACCGACATGACCAGCAGAGAGATCACGATAATCCCCACGAAGTTCTTGTCGCTGAAGTCGATCAGCCTGAAGATGACGTAGGTTTCGAAACAGAAAATAATGCTTGCGACGTAGCGCTCGATGATGATCAGCGTGGCGCCCGCAGCAAAATTTGCCGCAAGCACGAATAGATAATAGAGCGCGAGAAGTACGAGACAGAGATCGAGGCTGGTGATGTAATGTTTGTGCGACTTCGCTTCGGCCATCAGGGCAAAGAATAAAGGCAGCAAGAGAACGACGGCCACCAGTGTGAAATATCCCCCTAAAAAGGCCGGAATGGCGCCGATCCCCAGCAGCGTTTGGTAGAAGAAAAAGCCTGGAAATAGCAGCAGGAAGGCGGCATGCGCCGTGGAGGTCGGATTAATGATTCTTTTCTGCCGCTTGCTCGCGATTCCCATAGCCTGCATGATCGTTTCCTGTCTTTCCAGTCGAATGAGACCTCAGCCGCCATTGGCGGCACCCGAATCGGTAAGCCGGCCCGATCCAATAGAGGAGTTTTTGGAGAATCGGTACGACAGGAACAGGTAAATGAGATACAGGGTCGAATAGGCAATCGTGTAGTGCATCAGGACCTGCTTCAAGGGAACCGGCGCGATAAATATCGTAATTGTCGTCACGAACAGGGCGATCTGCCACAGGAGCTCGATTTTCTGCTTGCCTGCCACGAAGAAGACATAACTCAAGGGGCTCGCGACGAAATTCAGGAAATACAGCGGCGCCAATATGCGCGCGAATTCTCCTGCTTCGCGCCATGGCTCGCCAAATATCCAGGCGCACAGGTTCGGCGCAAAGGCGAAGATGAACAGGGCTGGACCGCAACCAAGCAGGACCAGGGCCTTGAAGGTGCTCTGGAATGCCTGCCTACAATGGCCATAAGTCTGGAACTCGTGGACCGACTGGCGCTTGAAGACCTCCAGGACGGATGCGGCCAACAGGGAGACCGGCGCGGTCAATATACGTTCAGTCAACGCAAACAGGCCGGCTGCGAACAAGCCATACTTGGCGCCGACCAGGAACAGCGGGAATTTCCCGGCGGCCGTGTTCAACAATCCGGCCGGCAAGGAGAAGCGCCAGAAAGACTCATGTTTCTTAAGGTAATTTAATTGGGACCGGGTCGGCAGCAGCGAGATCCTGGGACGCGGAGGCGAAAGCAGGAACATTGCAGCCGCCAAACCGATCGACAGGCCAATGATTTGTCCTGCTAACAAGGCCCTTCCTCCTACCCCGACTAGGAGCAAGACCAGCTGGCCAAGGGCAACGGTGCCGGCGCCGCATATCTTGGCCATCGCCGCCTTGCCGAATGCCCGGTACGAGGTGGCATAGGCGAGCATGGCTTGGTTATAGGCGGTTAGCCACGCCCCGACACCGATGGTCATCAAGCCGAACCAGGACATGTTCTGCGCCTGGGGAAGATCGGTAAGGCGGGCGAGGATCACTGCGAAGGTGATGAAAATCGCCAGCAATGTCGAACAATAGGCCACCACGCTGAAGCAGGTCTGCTGCTCGTCCGAGTCGTGGTCGAGGATCATGGCCGCTTCCAGCCTGAGCGTTCCAATGGTGGATGCAATGGCGATCACGCCCAGCCAGACGCTGAATTCCCCCAGGTCGGCCGGCGTACACAAACGGGTGATGAGCGGCGCTACCAGTAGCGGCAAGGCCTGCGCCACGACGGTTCCGGTGAGGACCGTCGTCGCGTGTTTCCAGAAAACAGGGAGGGGTAAATTCATGGTTGACAGCAATGTTTTTGAACTATGTATCCTAGAGGGCATGAGGACATAAACCGGATGAGATATAGAGATTGAGCCTAAAGTCCACCTGCTCACCCAACTAGCTGTGGGCCAGCATGAAGCAAGCTTTGCTTCGCTTTATTCCAAATAACTTCTCTCGATAACATTCCCTTTTCACTGCGGGCGCTTAACAAGCCCATCAATAACCTTTCGAAATGATTATCAACGCATTTCCAAATAACGGATTGACGATCATCAATCTGACACGGTCAAAATTTGTTTTTGAATTCTTGCGGAGCTATGCCTCCGCCCTTTGCAACGCCATCCTTTCTACTGCGAAATTATTCCGATGTTCAATATTGGCATCATGAAATTCTCTTCGCTTCACGTCCGCCGATCAGCCGGGCCAATTTGAGTATGGAAAGAGCAATTTGCCAGCGCACATCGAGGGCGAATTTCACCGCACACAACAATATCGCCAACAAAACCATATTTGACTCGTTTCAAAATACGTCAATCCGGCTCTGATAAAGTCGATTCCACAGGAATTTCACAACAAGCATATCCGCGCGGCAAAAGAACGCCGTGCAATCGAGCATAAGAATCTCAGCAATGATGCATTGATCTTTACTACCCCACCTGGGAAGACAAAAGGATGTCGCACGCCGGGCGGGAGCATCGGGCGCCATCGATCTCGGCGGCACCGGGGTGTTATAGGTATCCGTAGTTTCGGCAGGCGCAGCGTCGGCTTGCTACGCAGCCGCTTGGCTGCAACGCACGCGGTCGTAGACAGCCATGCTCCGCTCGTTTCATTCATCCGCGCGTCAGGATGCGCGGCCGCCTGTCGCACCGGCAGTCCACCTTGAGCAGGCGGGAAGCCGGTCTACCCAAGCGAAGGAGAACGAATGGTTTCCCCCCATATACCGCGGTTCGCATTCCAGCGCCAAGGCCAGTTTGACGAAGCAAGCTGGCATTCCATCCTCATCTCGGTACTGCGGGGCCTGGCGGCCTTCATCGTCGCCACGGCCCACCTGCGCGCGGCGATGTATCCGGCAGTGCGCGACGTCGCCGATCCGCCCCTGTGGTTCCAGGGGCTGGCCTTCCTCAGCGGTTTCGCCCATCAGGCCGTGCTGGTCTTTTTCGTGATCAGCGGATGGCTGGTCGGAGGCAGTCTCCTCAACCGGATCGGGCAGCCGCATGCGGTCGTCAACTACGCGATCGACCGTGTCACACGCCTGTGGACCGTCCTGATTCCGACCTTCGTGCTGACCCTGGTCTTTGCATTCGCGATCGGCGCTGCCAGTCCGGCGTCGTTCGGCTTCTCGGCAGCCGATCCATATTCGGCCACGACCTTCGCCGGCAATCTGGTCGGCCTGCAGCGCATCCTGGTCCCTGTCTTTGGCGGCAATTTCCCGTTGTGGAGCCTGGCCAACGAAACCTGGTACTACGTGCTCTTCCCCTTGATGGCGCTTGCCTGCACGGCGCAGGACAAGCTGGTCCGGCTCGGGTCCGCTGCTGGCCTCCTCGCGATCGGCTTCCTCTTGCCCACCGCATTGGTGGCCTATTTCCTGGTCTGGCTCTTGGGCGTGGCGTTCTCGCGTATCCGCATCGAGTGCAGCAACGCCGTCCGCTGGGCCTGGGTCGTGCTGCTGCTCGGCGTCTCGGGATATTTCCGCCTGACCGGTGAACTCGATGCATTCGAGCTGTCGACGCTCGGCCCGGACCTGCTATGCGGCCTGCTCTACCTGGTCTTGCTGTCCAGCCTGCAGTTCAAGGCGTCGCCGGCATCGCGCCTGGCGCGTCCCGCGCGCGATGGCGGCAAGTTCTTCGCGGAGTTCTCGTTCAGCCTTTACGTGCTGCACGTGCCCCTCATCGGGCTCATGCACTACTGGAGCACGGAGCACCTCGGGCTGCGCCAGTTGTCGCCGTTCGAGCCGCGGCATACCGCGATCTACTTCGGGATGCTGGCCACGCTGATCGTCGCGGCCTACGTTTCCTACCTGCTGTTCGAATCCAGGACTTACCGGATCCGTAGCGCCTTGAAGCGCAAGCTCCCGCGCCCGCAGGCGCCGCGGCCCGAAAGGAGCGTGTTGTCCACCGAACCATAATGAAGGAAGGCCGGCGCGGCGACCCGGAAGGATGCGTGCGGCCCCGGGTCCCAGTGTCCATTCATGGAAGGCCTCTACGGGCTTTCAAGGCGCACCCGGTCGGCCGCGCCTGGGCCTGGCCGCCGAGCCGCCATGCCACTGCCGGGCCGTGGGAATCCCTGTGCTTCACGGTGCCGGCCCGGGGCATCCCGGCAGCCCCGCCTGGGCCGAACAAAAAAGAGCCGCATCGATGATTCGATGCGGCTTCGGCCGGTAGCTGGGGGTGACAATGAACCGAGCATGCAGCTGTTCCCTCGCAGGCGCCGGCGATTCGCTGTTGGCCTTGCGGCCCAGCCCTTCCATGCCGGTCCGCTGCGGCCACCCCTGCGTTGAGTAGCGGCCGGCTTGATTAGAACTCGTAGGCGCCGACGTCGACTGCTGCGCCACGCGGACGGGCCACGCCTGCCAAGTCGACCTTGGGAGCCTGCAGCGAGGTGCCGCGGTCGATGGCCGGCGAGCTGCTGCTCACCTTGTAGTTACCGGTACCGGTCGCCGAATAGCTCACGAACAGCGGTTCGGACGAGATGGTGCCGCTCACGGTGCCCTTCACTTTCCAGTTGGTGCCGCTGCGGGCGACCAGGTTGTTCGCGTAACGGTTGTTGGTGCCCATCTTGCCGCCTTCGACGATGCCGTAGGTGGTGTTGTCGTACACGATGTTGTTGGCGACGTAGTTGTTCGCCGAACCGGTCGTGGTACCCGAGTCGCCCTGGCCCAGCAGGATGCCCATCTTGTTGTGGAAGGTCGTGTTGTTCACGATCGTCGACGCGGTGGCGCCGTGCCACTGCTGGATGCCGACCGCCGCCACGCCCGAGACGATGTTGTTGGTCACGACGTTGTTGGCATTGGCGATATAGATGCCCTGCACGGTGTTGCAAGTGCCGATCATCTTGTAGCCGATGTTGCGCACCACGTTGCTGTCGATACGCACATTGCCGACTGGGCCGTAGGTGTCGATCGCCGCGCCGCCGCCGCCGGTGCAGCCGCCGCTGATGGTCAGGTCGTGGATGAAGTTGTTGGTCATGCTCAGGTTACGGCCGGCAGCCAGGATGCCGTGACGGCCGCTACCGGAGATGTCGAAGCCGTCAATGTCGACGTAGCTGCCGCGCGAATCCCAGGTGATGCCGGTGCCCGAGACGATGATCTTGGCGCCCCACTTCACGTCGGAGACAAACTTGATGCGGGCGGTCGCAGTGCCGCTCTTGCTGGTCCGGATGCCGACGCTGCCAGCCGATGGAGCCGAGACTTTATAGACGCCAGGCGCAACGTGGACGACGGAACCCGGGGTAGCCAGGGCGTCGGCGCGGGTGATCGTCTTGACCGGGCGGGTCTGGGTGCCCGGGTTGGAATCGGAGCCAGTGGGCGAAACGTAGATGTGGGCGGCCATCGCACTGCCGCAGGCGGCGAACAGCACTGCTGCGCTGGCGGTCGACATCAGGGCGGAACGGACATTCAGGGAGAACTTGACTGCTTTTTGCATTTCAGATTGCCTTAATAATGAATGGAGTAGCTTTGAGTACTGGAAACTTCTTAAGTTCAATAGATTTGCGGAAAAATTTCCTGTGGTATTGAACAGCAAATGGATATTCCTTCTGGGAATCTATCTTTACGCATCGCTGCTCCAATGATCTAAAGGAGTAGCTTTGAATGGTGGAAACTTCCAAAGTTCAATAGATTTACGGAAAAAATTCCCGCGATATCGAACTACAAAAGAAGATTTCCTGAAAGAACCATTCCTCTATCTCAAATCACTTCAATGATGTAAAGGAGTAGCTTGGAGGCCAAAAAACTTCCTAAGTTCAATGGATTCCAAGAAAAAGTTTCCTGCAGTATTCAATTACAAACGGAAATTTCCTAATGGAAATTGCTCCGGCATATGTAATTACGCCGCTCAGAGGGATGTACTGACGAGCATTACGCCGAAGCGGACAGTGCCGAAAAACCGCGCTGGGGGAAGGAGGCTGAAGGGGATCAGCGGGAATACTGTGGACGTGCTCGGCTGTAATGACGAGCTTCTTCTAGCATCCCAGAAACGATGACGAAATGAGACCCGCTACGATGGCTCACCCACGCGTTGCAAGGATCGGCAAGGCGACACGACTGCTCGCGGGCTCCAGGACTCCGAGCTCTTCTTTACCGGACTTGAGCGACCAAGGATCGCCGCAACGCGTTCGGAAAAACCCGGCGACGCGCGCAATCAGGCGGTCGTCCATGGTTGGACGCCCGTGCAGAGCACTTTAGAGGATCAGACAGGGCTTACCTGGGCCGTCCAGCGCTCCCGGTCCGCGCACAGCGATAGGGAGCAGCGGCAATATGGCCAAGCCGCTTCGGAGACCACATCCCAACCACCCAGTCCGCTCCATCCGCGCCGCGAAGCTGGCGCTTATGGTCGCCAGTCCAACCCACCCTCGGCATGTCACGTTTCCTGGAGCGTGGCCCGTGATCCGCCGTCCCTGGCGCCGGCAAGCGTCTCACTCGGCGTATTTCAACTGGCCGATGGGCCCGGCCTGGAACTGGGTATGTGACCGGCCGATGCCGTAGGTGATGTTATTGAACAGCACTCCTTGCGGCGACAGGCCCGCATGGTTCAGCCGTTTGACCGACTCGGTGATCTCGGCGTCGGTCGTCACCCGTGCGCGCGCCAGCAGGAAGACAGCGCCCGCTCGCGCGCCGACGACCAGCGCGTCGGCCGCCAGCAGGAGCGGCGCCATGTCGATCAGCACCAGGTCGTAGTTCGCGCTCATGGTCTCCAGCAGGCTGCTGAAATTCGCGTGCAGGAGGAAGTCCGAGCGGTTCGGCGGCATCGACCCGGTGGGGATGAAGTCCAGGTTGTCGATCACGTTATGGTGGATGATGTCGTCCAGTGGCGTCGATCCGTTGATCGCCTTGGACAAGCCGTTATCGCGGGCGACGCCGAAATAGCGGTGCAGGCGGCCGCTGCGGAAGTCAGCGTCGATCAGCAGCACGCGCTTGCCGCTGGCCGCCATCACGGCGGCGAAGTTGACAGTGACGAAGGACTTGCCGACGCCGCGCGTGGGCCCGGCGAACATCACGATGTTGTTCCGGAAGTGGGGCATCGAAAACTGCAGCGCCGCGCGGAAGCTGCGCAGGCTTTCCACCGCCGGGTCCTCCGGCAGGATCTGGGCCAGCAGTGGCAGCACGCCGTCGCCCCTGACCTTGCGCATCAGCTTATCCTCGTTGACGCTGTGCGGAATGGACGCGTACACGACCTTGGCGCGCAGCAGGCGTTCGACCTTGGCCGGATCGTCGATCCCGCCGCGCATGGCCTTACGGGTAAAGGCGATCAGGGTCCCGAGGAACAAGCCGGTGATCACCGCCAGCGCCACGATCAGTGGCCGGTTGGGCTTGATCGGCCGTTCGGGCGCCATCGGCGCGTCCACCAGGCGCACGTTGCTGACGCGGCCGACCGAGATCAGGCGCAGTTGCTGCGCGGTGTTCGACAGCGCCGTATAGAGATCGGTCTTGACCTTGATGTCGCGCGTCAGGCGCGCCTCGTCCTGTTCCATGACCGGCAGCTTGCGGATGCGGGTGTCGATGGCCTCGATCTCCTCGTCGACTTCGCGGCGCTGGCGGTTGATCGCGGCGACCACCGGATGGTCCTCGGTGAAGCGGGACAGCAGTTCGGCCTTCTTCTGGACCAGTTCCATGCGCCGCGTGCGGGCGGCGGCGGCCTGGGTCAGGCTCATGCGGGCTTCCTCGCGCAGGTCGACCGTGCCGTGGGCGTTGCGGAACTGGTTGTAGCGGTCTTCGGACTGCTCCAACTGGCGCTTCAGGATCGGCAGCTGCTGGTTCAGGAATGCCAGCGACTTCTCGGCTTCCTCGGTCTTGCGCGCCAGGTTCTGGCGCATGTATTCGCGGCCGATCTCGCTGAGCAGCGCGTTGATGCGCTCGGCGTTCTCGCCCTGCAGCTTGACCTCGATGACGCCGGACTGCTTGCCCTGCTCCGTGATCACCATCGCGTTCTGGATCGCCTGGATGGTGCCGAGGCGGGAATTGCGCTTGATCCGGAAGCGCGCGCCGGGATTGGCATGCAGGCGGTCGACCTTGATCTCGACCAGGCCGTCCGGTGTGCGCACCCGGTAGCGGTGGCCGACCGTGGCGTCGAAGGCGATCCGCTGCCCGCCGCCGGAAAAGCGGTAGCGGTTGCCCGGGCGCGCGGTGATGATGAATTCGCGGTTCAGCCAGCTGTCCGGCACCTCGAATACCGACACCACCGCCTTTTCGCCGCCCCAGACGAAACCGCCGTGACCGAACAGGCCGGGGCGCGACAGCGCGCCGCTGTTCTGGTTGGCGATCCAGGAACCGGCCACCGGGAAGTACTTGGGCTGGACCTGGACGTAGAGCTGGAGGTTGTCGACCGCGCGCGAGACCACCATGCGCGAACGCAGCAGCTCCATCTCGGCGATGGCCGCCTTCTTGGTCTCGAACAGCGACGAGGCTTCGCTCAGGATGTTCTTCGACGCGGTCGGGCTTTCCTCCTCGACGTGGATCATCAGGTTGGCTTCGTATACCGGCTTGGCCACCAGCGCGTAGAGCACCGCGACCACCGTGATGAAGGCGGTGATGGAGCCGATCAGCCAGCGGCTGTCGTACAGGGTGTTGAGGTAGCCCTTGAGGTCGACGCCCGGTTCCTCGGCCGGCGCTTCCGGCGGGCGCGGATCGAAGGGTACCGATAGCACCGGCGGCGGACTGTGATACACAGGGCTCAGCGGGTGCGGATGCGGGTCGTGCGGCGTGGTCATGGCGGCTTCTCCGGTCAGGGCCGGGTGGTGACGCCGACGGCCGAGGTCAGCGCGCCCGGGAACAGCAGGCTCAGGTGGCGGTTCCAGTTCGCCAGCGGCGAGGCGGCGACATACACGACGTCCTTCGGCCGCAGTTCGAAGGCTTCCGCCATCGCCAGCGCCCCGCTTGCCCGGGCGTCGAGCCGGAATACGCGGGTGCGATCAAGCGTCTTGCGCACCACATAGACCTGGCGCGCGTCGCCGCTCAGGGGGCTGATGCCGCCGGTTTCGCCGAGCGCCTCGTTCAGGGTCAGGCGGCCGTTGTGCATGGTGAGCGCTTTCGGCGTGATCACCTCGCCCGAGACGAAGACCTTGCTTTCGTCGCGCGAATGGACCCGCACCACGTCGCCGTGGGCCAGCAGGATGGCGCCCGGGTTGACGCCCTTCTGGACCAGTTCGCGCAGGTTGACCGTATAGCGCCGCTCGCCGCGCTCGAGGACGATGCGGCTCTGGTCCGCCGTGGGCGTCATGCCGCCGGCTCGGTTGAGCGCTTCGACCAGGGTCATGGGGATATCGTCGATCGGCTGCAGGCCGGGCGTACGGACCTCGCCGTCGACATAGACGCGCTTGCTGCGGTAGGACTGGACCCGGAGCGTCAGGTTGGGATGGGCGATGTAGCGTGCCAGCTTGCGGGTCAGCAGCTCGCGGGCGCGTTCCTCGGTCAATCCCTCGACTGTCAGCAGGCCTATCAGGGGGAACTGGATGCGTCCCATGTGGTCGACCGCGAAACCGGGCGGCGCGGCATTGGAGGCGGCGGCGCCGCCGCTGTCGGCCAGGGCGGTGGCCGAATTCATGCCGCCGGCAGCAAGCTCGGGATGGTCCCAGACCACGATGGCCAGGACGTCGCCGCGGCCGATGGTGTACGGCGGCGGGTGCGCCACGAACAAGGGCGTCAGGTCCTGGCGCGCCGCGCCTGCGGCCGCCTGGAGCTCGGCCGCGATCAGCTGCTCGGTGATGAGCTCGGTGGGCGGGGCCGCGCCTCCGCCCGCCGGACCGGCGTGCGAATCGAAGCCGAGACCGGTGGCGCAGCCGGACAGCGCCAATGCCGGAAGCAGCAGCGGCAACAGCAATGCTCGCAGCAGTGAACGTAGCGGTGAAAGCAGCAGCGAAAGCAAAGGCGGCGCCAGCCGCCAAGGCAGGGACAGGAAAGTGCGCCGCACGCGTACTGCGCATCGGCAACCCGATATTGCACCTGAACAAAACGAAGCCATGATTGTTGCCTATCAAAAATAGACGCGTTACTTGAGCCGTTCAGCTCAGCGTACGGGGTCTATCAGGCCTGGTTTTGCAGCGCGTCAAAGGACGGGATTAAATGATCCGGCGCGGACGAAAAGCGCTTAACGCATCTCTTCCATCAGCTTCAAGCCGTCGGCAAAAGCCCACACACGGCGGATCTCGATGACATCGAAACGCGCCGCCACGTTGGGCGGGAATGCCGAGTAGCGGGCGTTCAGCCGCACGAAGCGGCGCACCGCCTCGTCCATGTCGGGGCGGCCGCTGGAGCGCAGGATGGTGACGTCGTCGATGCTGCCATCGCTGCGCAGGGACAAGCTGACCAGGGGATCGATGCGCACCTCGCGCAAGGACAAGCGCGCACCGCCGAGCACCGCATTGCGTTCGAGCTTCTGGCGCACGCTGTCGACGTACAGCCGTAGCGGGACGTCGCGCTCGCGGCCGTCGTCCACGACGCGCCGCCCGTCCGGCGTCATGACGGCCGG
>NZ_JAGPWC010000100.1 GCF_018119405.1 Massilia sp. ST3
ATTTCACCCCTTCGTCTGGATCGCTTCGCAGCGCTGTCCGCGTCGGGGAGCGAGACTATAGCAAAGCCGGGCCGCGCTTGCAATGCTTGCGATTGTGCTATCGTACCCGCCGCCTTTTCACGATCCGATCCCCTCATGCAGATCCCAACCATCTCCCCCATTCATGATGCAGCCCTGGCGCAGGCCCTGAACGACGCCATCGATAACAAGACCAAGCCGCTCGGCAGCCTTGGCCGGCTCGAGTCCTTGGCCGCCCAGCTCGGGCTGGTCCAGCGCTCGACCGCCGTGCGCATCGACCAGCCGGCGATCCTCGTGTTTGCCGGCGACCATGGCGTGGTGGTGGAGGGCGTGTCCGCCTTCCCGCAGGACGTGACCTGGCAAATGGTGGAGAACTTCCTGGCCGACGGCGCCGCCATCAATGTGTTCGCCCGCCAGAACGGCTGCGCGCTGCACGTGGTCGATGCGGGCGTGAACCACGCTTTCGGCCAGCGCCCCGGCCTGCTGGACCGCAAGGTGGCGAACGGCACCCGCAACTTCGCGCGGGAAGCGGCAATGACGCCGGGGGAATGCGCGGCCGCGCTCGAACACGGCATGGCCCTGGTGCGCGACCTGCCCGGCAACGTGGTGGGCTTTGGCGAGATGGGCATCGGTAACACCACCGCGGCGGCGGCGATCATGCACAAGCTGACCGGCGTGCCGCTGTCGCGCTGTGTCGGCGCGGGCACCGGCCTGTCGGCGGAAGGCATCCAGCGCAAGGAGCAGGTCATCGCCGCCGCCGTAACGCTGCATGAAGAGGCGAAGGATCCGCTCGCGGTGCTGGCCACCTTCGGCGGCTTCGAGATCGCGATGATGACCGGCGCCATGCTCAAGGCGGCCGAACTGCGCAAGGTGCTGCTGATCGACGGCTTCATCGTCACCAGCGCCCTGCTGGTCGCCGCGCGCCTGCAGCCGGCCATTCTCGACTATTGCGTGTTTTCGCACTGCTCGGGCGAACATGGCCATGCGCTGATGCTGGAACAGCTGGGCGCAAAGCCTCTGCTCGACCTTGGCCTGCGCCTGGGCGAAGGCACCGGCAGCGCCCTGGCCCTGCCCCTGCTGCATGCAAGCGCTAATTTCCTGAACCAGATGGCGACCTTCGCATCGGCCCAGGTCAGCGAGCGCTCGGTGTAAATGCAACAGCTGCGCCTGTTCTTCATCGCCCTGCAGTTCTTCACGCGCCTGCCGATCCCGCGCTGGGTCGGCTTCGAGGCCGCGTGGCTGAACCATGCTTCGCGCTACTTTCCGCTGGTCGGACTGGTGGTCGGCGCCATCGCGGCGGCGGTGTATGCTGCGGCGGCCCTGGTCCTGCCGGCGCCGGTAGCGGCTGTGTTGTCCACCGCGGCGACGATCTACCTCACCGGCGCCTTCCACGAAGACGGCTTCGCCGACACCTGCGATGGCCTGGGCGGCGGCATGACGCGCGAGCGCGCGCTCGAGATCATGAAGGATTCGCGCGTCGGCGCCTACGGTGCGATCGGCGTCGTGTGCATGCTGGTCGCAAAGTGCACCAGCCTGGCGATGCTGCCGCCGTCCAGCGCCATCGCCGCACTGCTGCTGGCGCATCCGCTGTCGCGCCTGGCCGCGACCTCGCTGATCTGGGCCATGGAATATGCGCGCGCCGAAGGCAAGGCCAAGCCGCTCGCCGAACGCATGAGCGGCGCCGAATTTGCCATCGCCGCCATCACGGTACTCCTTCCCGCCGCCGCGCTCGTGCTGCACGGCGCGCTCAGCATGGCCGCTGGCGTGGGCGCCGTGCTGGCCGCCGCCCTGGCCGCGTTCTGGCTGGCCCGCAAGTTCGCACGCCGTCTTGGTGGCTACACCGGTGACTGCCTGGGCGCCGTCCAGCAGCTGTCCGAAGTATCCGTCTACCTCACCGTCCTGGCCACACTCGGCCAGGGCGCGCTGGCCTGAGCATGCGGCTCTACCTCGTGCGTCATCCTCAGCCCGAGGCGCCGCCCGGGATCTGCTACGGCAGCACGGACTTGCCGGCCATCGAATCCGGTATCGCCGCCGCACTCGATGCGCTGACGCTGCATGGCCTACGCGAGCTGCCCATCTTTTCCAGTCCGCTCCAGCGCTGCGCCGACCTGGCCCGCCGCCTCTCGCCCACACCGGTGTTCGACACCCGCCTGGCCGAAATGGATTTCGGCGCCTGGGAGATGCGCAGCTGGGACGATATCCCCCGTGCAGAAGTCGACGCCTGGAGCGCCGACCTGCTCCACTACCGCCCTGGCGGCGGCGAAAGCGTCCTGGACGTGGCCGAACGTGTGGCGGACTTCCTTCACGCGCTTCGCGCCGCCGGCCCCGAACAGACCCTCCTCATTTGCCACGCCGGAACGATCCGCCTGCTCGCGTCGCTGCACCAGGGCGGCGGTCTCGAAGAGGCCGCGCTACGCGCTGCCCAGGCTGCCCATCGCATCGCCTATGGCGAGCTGATCGTGCTGAAAGACTGACAAGCTCGTATAATGGCGCCGTTTTGGTGCTCGCGCCTGTGTCCACAGGCGCAGTTAAACGGGAAACACGAAGCCTCCTGCAAGGCCAACGTGTGCTGCCCCCGCAACGGTAAGCAAGTGCCGCCTTCAAGCGGCAAACCGTCTTCCTCGACCACTGTGCGTTCGCATGGGAAGGTCTGACGGCCACACTTGCCAGCCCGGATACCGGCCAAAAGGTGGGAGCGCGCATGCGCGTTCCTGTTCAATCTGGCCTACGGGGACGTCGGCTGGTTGTCCATTGATAGAAACTGTTCATGAACTTTCCTGTAACAAGGCAGGCGGCCCCGGTGTCGTTTGCGCTCGCCATTCTTTCGTCTTCCGCTTTCGCTGACGCTCCCGCCTTCGACACCGTCGTCGTCACCGCCACCCGCACGCCGCAGCAGGCGGCCGACGTCATCGCCGACACCACCGTCATCCATGCCGAAGAGATCGCGCGCTCCGGCGCCGGCTCGGTGGCCGACATCCTGCAGCGCCAGCGCGGCGTCGAGATCACCCGCAACGGCAGCGCGGGCGCCGCCACCAGCGTGTTCCTGCGCGGCGCCAACAGCAACCAGGTCGTGGTCCTGCTCGACGGCGTGCGGGTCGGTTCCTCGACCACGGGTACGGCCAGCTGGAACGCCGTGCCGCTGGGCGCCATCGAGCGTATCGAGATCGTCTACGGTCCGCTCAGCACCCTGTACGGCGCCGACGCCATCGGCGGCGTGATCCAGATTTTTACCCGCAAGGGTGAAGGCAGCCCGGTCGCCAGCGCCTCGATCGGCGCGGGCAGCAACCGCGCCCGTACGGCGGACGCCAGCGTCCATGGCGCGACCGCCGGCGAGCAGGCGTTCAGCTACGCCTTCGGCGCCGGATACGAGGACTCCGACGGTTTCTCCGCCACCCGTCTCGGCGCCTTCGGCTTCAACCCGGACGAAGACGGCTACCGCCGCCGCAACCTCAACGGCCGCGTCGCCTACGGCCTGGCGCCCGGCCACGAGATCGGCGCCCAGTTCCTGGCCAGCCGCCTGCGCGCCCAGTACGACAGCGGCGCCGGCAGCTTCGACACCCACAGCGACCAGGACCTGAACACCGTCGCCCTTTTCATGAGCAACCAGCTCCTGCCCAACTGGCGCAGCACCGTGCAGGCCGCGCGCTCGGACGACAAGCAGGGCAGCTTCAGCAGCGCCGCGCCATCGGGAACCAGCCAGATCGACACCAGGCAGGACGAGTTCAGCTGGCAGAACGCCGTCGCACTGGGGACGGACACCCTGCAGCTGCTCTACAGCCACCGCAAGGAAGAAGTCGCCGCCATGCAGCGCAGCCGCATCACCAATGCCTATGCGGCCGCCTACTCGGCCAAGCGCGGCGGGCACCTGTTCGATGCGAGCGCGCGCCATGACCGCTCCTCGGTGTACGGCACCAGGAACACGGGCGCGGCCGGCTACGGCTATGACTTCGGCATGGGCCTGCGCGCCAGCGCCAGCGTCGGCACCAGCTTCCGCGCGCCGACTTTCAACGAACTGTACTACCCCGGCTACGGCCTGCCGACCAACAGGCCGGAGAAAGGCCGCAACCACGAACTGGGCCTGCGCTACGACGGCAAGCTGGTCGACCTGGACGCGCGCTACTACCGCAACCGCCTGAGCGACATGATCGTCTCGGCCACGCCCTGCCCGGACCGTCCCGGCAGCTGCGCCTACAACGTCAACGAAGCCCTGCTCGAAGGCCTGAGCATCGGCGGCAGCACGCGCCTCGCAGGCGTCAACCTGCGCGGCAGCGTCGACTGGCAGGACCCGCGCGACGAGACCACCGGCAAGCGCCTGGCGCGCCGCGCGAAACGCCACGCCAGCTTCGCGGCTGACTACACGGCCGGCACCCTGAAGGCCGGCGCCGAGTGGCAGCTCTCCGGCGGCCGCTTCGACGACGCGGCCAACCTGCGACCGCTGGGTGGCTACGGCCTGCTCAACCTGTACACTACATGGCAATTCACCCCGGAACTGTCGCTGCTGGTCAGGCTCAACAACGTCGCGGACAAGCAGTACGAGGTCGCGCGCAACTACGGCACCAGCGGCCGCACCTGGTTCGCGGCCCTGCGCTACGGCATGCGCTGACGGGGACTTCGACACGAGACCAAGCAAGCATGCATCCACCGATCCGTCCGCCGCGCCAGCGCGCCCTGCTCATCATCGCCGTCCTGGCGGCGGGCGCCATCGCCAGCCTCCTGTTCGCCGGGATGACCGGGTCGATCCGGGTGCCGCTGGCGGAACTGCCCGACGCGCTGCGCCAGCTGGCGGGCGGCCGCGCCGAGTCCTTGCCGGCCTCGCTGCTGGAACTGCGGTCAGGGCGCGCCCTGACCGCCTTCGTGACCGGCGGCGCCCTGGCCCTGGCCGGGGTGATGATGCAGGCCCTGCTGCGCAACCCGCTGGCCGATCCCTATGTGCTCGGCATCTCGTCAGGCGCGGCGGTGGGCGCGCTGGCGGCACTGATGCTGATGTGCACGGCCGCAGTGGTCGACGGCGCGGCCCTGCTGGGCGCTGTCGCCGTGTCGATGCTGCTGTATTTACTGGCCCGGCGCGATCTGCGCGGCGGGCTGGCGGCCGAGGGCGGCGCCTCGATGCTGCTGCTGACCGGCGTCATCCTGTCGGCCCTGTGCAGCGCCCTGGTTACCCTGATGCTGTCGATCGCGCCGGAAGGACGCCTGCGCAGCATGGTGTTCTGGCTGATCGGCGACCTGGCCGGCGCGCCCCTGCGCCTGACGCCCTGGCTGGTGCTGGCCGGCGCCCTGGTCTACGCCATGCGCAGCGCGCGCGCGATGAACGTGGTCGCCCTGCATGCCGAGGCGGCGTCGACCCTGGGCGCACGCGTGGGCGCCCTGCGCAAGGGCCTGTTCTTCGTTTCCGGCCTGTTGACCGCCAGCGCGGTCACCAGCGCCGGCTCGGTGGGCTTCGTCGGCCTGATCATTCCGCACGCCTGCCGCTTTGCCTTCGGGCCCGACCACCGCGTGCTGATTCCGGCCGCGGTGCTGGCCGGCGGCAGCTTCCTGGTGCTGTGCGATACCCTCGCGCGCACCGTGCTGGCGCCGCAGCAGCTGCCGGTAGGCGCCATCACGGCGCTCATCGGCGCCCCTGTCTTCCTCTACCAGCTTCACCGGCTCAGGAAGTGATCATGCTCCAGACCCACGACCTTCTCCTGCAGGCGGGCCACCGCACCCTGGTCCGCAACCTGGACTGGCGCGTCGCACCCGGCGAATGCTGGAGCATCATCGGCCGCAACGGCGCCGGCAAGAGTACCCTGCTGCGCACCCTGGCCGGGCTGCACCGCGCGGACGCCGGCGCCGTCAGCATCCGCGGCCGCGAACTCTCGAGCTGGGAGCCTGCCGAGCTGGCGCGCGAACGGGCTTTCCTGGCCCAGTCGCGGCACGACGCCTTCGCCTACAGCGTGCTCGAAACCGTGCTGTCGGCCCGCCATCCGTATCACGCCAGCCGCTACTGGGAAGGCAGCGACGACCACCACGCGGCCATGCAGGCCCTGGGCGCGATGGAGGTGGCCGACCTGGCCGCGCGCGACGTGCGCACCCTGTCCGGCGGCGAGCGCCAGCGCGTGGCCATCGCGGCCATGCTGGCGCAGGAAACGCCGCTGCTGCTGCTCGACGAGCCGGCCAACGCACTCGACCTGGCGCACCAGGTCAGCACCATGGCCCTGTTGTCCCGCCTGTGCGCGGAACAGGGCAAGACCGTGGTCATGATCGGCCACGACCTCAACCTGGCGCACCGCATCTCCAGCCACGCGCTGCTGCTCATGGGCGACGGGCGCTGGCAGGCCGGCAGCGTCGATGCGGCCATGCAGCCCGCGCTGCTGAGCGACTATCTCGGCCATCCGATCGAGATGCTCGAGCATGGCGGCCGCCGCATTTTCATTCCTATCGAGACAAGCGCATGAACGACATGACCCCGGATGAGATCACCGCACTGAACGAGCGCCACCGCGCGCGCATGGAGCGCAAGAAGGCGGTCATCGACGCCAAGATCGCGGCGGCCGACAAGGAAATCGGCATCCTCATCGTCAATACCGGCAACGGCAAGGGCAAGAGCTCGAGCGGTTTCGGCATGGTGGCGCGCGCGCTCGGCCATGGCATGAAGGTCGGCGTGGTCCAGTTCATCAAGGGCGCCATGTCGACCGGCGAAGAGATCTTCCTGCGCCGCTTCCCCGGCGAGGTGAGCTTCCATGCGATGGGCGAGGGCTACACCTGGGAAACCCAAGACCGCGAACGCGACATCGCCAAGGCGAACGAGGCATGGGAACAGGCCAGGCGCTTCCTGTCCGACCCTGCTTATGGCATGGTGGTGCTGGACGAACTGAATATCGCACTGAAGTACCGCTACCTCGACGTGCACACCGTGATCGCCGACCTGCTCGACCGTCCGGTGATGCAGCACGTGGTGGTGACCGGTCGCGGCGCCCCGCCCGAGCTGGTGGAGGTGGCCGATACCGTCACCGAGATGAATGTGGTCAAGCACGCCTTCAAGGCGGGCATCGCGGCGCAAGCCGGGACGGAGTGGTGATCATGGACGAGCATCGTGGAGCACGTGTTGTGCTGGTGGCCGCAATGGCCTCCGGCCAGGGCAAGACGACGGTAACCGCCGCGCTGGCGCGGCGCCTGGTGCGCATGGGCAAGCGGGTGCGGGTCTTCAAGTGCGGCCCCGACTTCATCGATCCGCTGCTGCTGGAGCGCGCCTGCGGTTCGCCCGTCTACAACCTCGACCTGTGGATGGTCGGGCTGGACGAATGCCGCCGCCGGCTGGGCGAGGCGGCGCGCGAGGCGGACGCCATCCTGGTCGAAGGCGTAATGGGCTTGTACGACGGCACGCCCTCGGCGGCCGACCTGGCGCGCGAGTTCGCTATCCCGGTGCTGGCCGTGCTCGACGCCTCGGCCATGGCGCAAACCGCGGGGGCGGTGGCGCAGGGCTTGCGCGACTATGGCCCGGTGCAGCTGGCCGGCGTGGTCGCCAACCGCATCGCCAGTCCCGGCCACGCGGCCATGGTCAAGGCCTCGCTGCGCGACATCCCGCTGATCGGTTCCCTGCCGCGCCAGGAAAAGAAGCTGCCGGAGCGCCACCTTGGCCTGGTGGTGCCGGGCGAGCTCCCCAAGGTGGAAGAGATGCTCGACGCCGTGGCCGGACAGATCGACTTCGACGACACGGCCTGGGACGCGTTGCCCATCCTGCCTGCGGCGCCGGCGCAAGCGGCGGCGCCACCGGCGCAGCCGCTTGCCGGCCGCACCATCGCCATCGCGCGCGACGCCGCCTTCGTGTTTGTCTACCCGGCCAATGCCGAGCTACTGCAACAGATGGGCGCGCGCCTGGTGTACTTCGCGCCGCTGGGCGACGAGCCAGTGCCGCCGGATGCCGATGCGATCTACCTGCCGGGCGGCTATCCCGAGCTGCACTGCCCTGCGCTGGAGGCGGCCACGCAGTGGCGCGCCTCGATCCGCGACGCCCATGCGCGCGGCGTGCCGATCGTCGCCGAATGCGGCGGCATGATGGCGATCGCCGACGGCCTGACCGACAAGCAGGGGCAGCGCTGGCAAATGGCCGGCCTGGTGCAGGGCGAAGTCGTGATGCAGCCGCGCGTGAGTGGACTGGGACTACATGCGATGCCGACCGCCCACGGCGAACTGCGCGGCCATACTTTCCATTACTCGCTCATGGATTCAAATCTGCCGCCGCAGGGACACACGGTCAAGCAGAACGGCGGCGCCCAAGGCGAGGCCATCTACCGGCTCGGCGCGCTGACCGCCTCCTACTTCCACGCCTACTTCCCATCCAATCCGGAGGCCGTGGCTGCGATGTTCCTGGGTAAGGCGCGGTGAGCGCGACCCTGGTGTTCGGCGGTGCCCGTTCGGGCAAGAGCGCTTTCGCCGAAAGCCTGGCGCAAGCCTCCGGCAAGGAAGTCGTCTATGTCGCCACCTCGCGCGCGGGCGATGGCGAAATGGCGGCGCGGATTACGCACCACCGCGCGCGCCGTCCCGTTCACTGGCATACGGTCGAGGAAGAGCTGGGGCTGGCCCAGGTGCTGCGCACCTGGTGCGCGCCGCAGCGGCTGGTGCTCGTCGATTGCCTGACGCTCTGGCTCAGCAACCTGATGTTCTCGGATGGCCGCGACTATCCCGAGGTGGGAGAAGTGGCGCTGCCGCCGCGCTTCCATGAAGAGCGCGCCGCGCTGCTGGAGGCACTCGATGCGGGACTGGCGGGCGACGCCGTGTTCGTGTCGAACGAGGTCGGCATGGGCATCGTGCCCTGGGGCGCGGTGTCGCGCAGCTTCGTGGACGAGGCGGGACGCCTGAACCAGGCAGTCGCGGCGCGGGCGCAGCGCGCCGTGTTCGTCGCCGCGGGCCTGCCGCTGGTGCTCAAAGGTGCGCCGTGCTGAGCGGCCTTTCGCCGCTGGCGCTTGCCCTGCTACTGGTCGCGGGTATCCTGCTCGACCTGTTATTGGGCGAAGCGCGACGCTGGCATCCGCTGGTCGGCTTTGGACACCTGGCCGGCTGGCTGGAACGGCGCCTGAACCGCGGCGGCGCACGCTTCTGGCGGGGCGCCGCCGCCTGGCTGCTGGCGGTGCTGCCGCTGAGCGCCGTTTCCTGGCTGATGCTTGATTCCGCCGGGCTGTGGCTGCACGCCATACTGCTCTACCTGTGCATCGGGCTGCGCAGCCTGCGCGACCACACGCTGCCCATCTACGTGGCGCTGCGCGAGGGCGACCTGGCGCAGGCGCGCATGCTCACCGCGCGCATCGTCAGCCGCGATACCGCCGACGCGGGGGAAGCCGACCTGGCCAAGGCCAGCGCCGAATCCCTGCTCGAAAACGGCAATGACGCCGTGTTCGGCACCCTGTTCTGGTTCGTTGTCGCCGGCGGACCCGGCGCGGTGCTGTTCCGGCTGGCGAATACGCTGGACGCCATGTGGGGCTACCGCAATGCGCGCTACACCCTGTTCGGCCGCTGCGCCGCGCGCACTGACGACCTCCTCAACTACCTGCCGGCACGTCTGACCGCGCTCTCGTATGTGCTGCTTGCCGGCTCGGACCGTGCGCGTGCCTGGCGCTGCTGGCGCACCCAGGCGCCGGCATGGAGCAGCCCGAACGCCGGCCCGGTGATGGCCAGCGGCGCGGGCGCGCTGGGCGTCTCGCTCGGTGGCGCCGCGACCTACGACGGCGAAGTCGAACACCGCCCGCCGCTGGGCGCCGGGCCCGCGGCGGCAGCGGCCGACATCCTGCGCGCATGGCGGCTGGTCTCCAGGACAACACTGCTATGGGCTGGCGCGGTATGCGCGGCGGCCCTGCTGCTCTCGATCGGAGGCGCCCATGCTTGAACACGGCGGCAACCTGCGCGATGCCGCGCGGCGCTACGGACGCAGCGACTGGATCGACCTGTCGACGGGCATCAATCCCCATGCTTATCCCGTGCCCCCCTTGTCGCCGCAAGCCTGGCACCGGCTGCCGGAACCGGACGCGCGGCTGCTCGATGCGGCCTGCAGCTACTACGGGGCGCCGCGCCTGTTGCCGGTGGCAGGCACCCAGGCCGCGATCCAGGCCTTGCCACGCCTGCGGCCGCCGTCGCGGGTGACGGTCTCGGCGCCCTCGTATGCGGAACACGCTCATCACTGGAACCTGCACGGCCACACGCGCCGGCTGGTCCCCTACGCCGATCTCGAGCAGGCGGTAGACGAGAGCGACGTGGTAGTGGTCGTCAACCCCAACAATCCGACCGGCGAGACGGTACCGCCGGCGCATTTGCTGGACTGGGCCGCACGGCTGCGGACACGTGGCGGCTGGCTGGTGGTGGACGAAGCCTTCGGCGACACCGCGCCGTCGCTCAGCGTGGCGCCGCATTCCGGTGCACCTGGCCTGATCGTCCTGCGCTCGGTCGGCAAGTTCTTCGGGCTTGCAGGCCTGCGCCTGGGTTTCGTGGCGGCGCATGAGACGCTGCTGGACGGACTGGCCGACCTGCTCGGTCCCTGGGCGGTGAGTGGTCCGGCGCAGGAGATTGCATTGCGCGCGCTGCGCGACATGGACTGGCAACGCGAAACGCAGCGGCAACTCGCGCAGTCAGGGGAACGCATGCGTGCGATGCTGCAGGCGCACGACATTGCTTCAGCGGGCACGCCTTTGTTTCATTGGTGGGCAGAGGCCGAACCCGAAGCGTTTCACGAACACCTGGCGCACCGCGGCATCTGGTGCCGCTTGTTCCGCGACGCCGCGCGGGGCATCCGGCTTGGTCTCCCGCCCGAGGAAGACGGCTGGCGGCGCCTGAACCAGGCATTACTCGAATGGAGCAAATGATGAGGAAGACGATGCTGCTGGCCTGTGCGCTGGCGGTCCAGGTCCAGGCCCAGGCCGCGGTGACGGTCAAGGACGATGCCGGCAGGCTGGTCACGGTGGCCAAGCCGGCCGAGCGCGTGATCTCAATGGCGCCGCACGTCACGGAGATGCTGTTCGCGGCCGGTGGCGGCAAGCGTATCGTCGGCGCCGTCACCTACAGCGATTATCCGGAAGCGGCGAAGAGCATCCCGCGCATCGGCTCGAACCGCGAGGTCGACCTCGAGCGCATCGTCGCCCTCAAGCCGGACCTGATCGTGGCCTGGATGCACAACAGCTCCGAGCGGCAGATCGAGATCGTCAAGCAGCTCGGCGTACCGGTGTTCCAGAGCGATCCGCAGACGCTTGAAAACATTCCCGACAACCTGCAGCGGCTTGGACAGCTGATGGGCACCGAGACGGAAGCCAAGGCGGCGGCGGCCCAATTACGTCAGCAGCTGGCGAGCCTGCGCGCGCGCTTTGCGAACCGGCCCACGGTGCGCACCTTCTACCAGGTATGGGACAAGCCGCTATACACGCTCAGCGGCAAGCACATCGTCACCGATGCGCTGCGCCTGTGCGGGGGCGAGAATATCTTCGACAAGCTCGGCGTCGTGGCGCCGATGGTGTCGGTCGAGAGCGTGCTGCAGGCCGACCCGGAAGCAGTGATCGGCACGGCCGAGAAGAACTATGGCGGCGTCGGACTATGGGAGCCTTACCGGACCATGCTCGCGGTGCGCAGAGATAACCTGTTCACGCTCGAAGGCGACCTGCTCAACCGCGCCGGTCCGCGCATGATCGAGGGCGCCGCGGCGCTGTGCGAGAAACTCGAGCTGGCCCGCCGGCATCGCACCCCATGAAGCCTTTCCCTTACCAGACCCTGATGGTGCAGGGTACGACCTCGGACGCCGGCAAGAGTACATTGGTGGCGGCGATCTGCCGCCTGCTGAAGCGCCGCGGCTGCCGCGTGGCGCCGTTCAAGCCGCAGAACATGGCGCTGAACAGCGCGGTGACCCGTGACGGCGGCGAGATCGGCCGGGCGCAAGCGCTGCAGGCCATCGCCGCTGGCGTGGAACCGCACACCGACATGAATCCGGTGCTGCTCAAGCCCTCGAGCGACACTGGCGCCCAGGTCATCATCCATGGCCGGGTGCGCGCGGAGATGAATGCGCGCGACTATCACCAGTACAAGACGGTGGCGATGGCGGCCGTGCTGGAATCGCACCGGCGCCTGTCGGCCCAGTACGACGCGGTGATCGTGGAAGGCGCCGGCAGCCCGGCGGAGATCAACCTGCGCGACCGCGACATCGCCAACATGGGATTTGCCGAGGCGGTCGACTGCCCCGTGATCCTGGTCGCGGACATCGACCGCGGCGGCGTGTTCGCCCACCTGGTAGGCACCCTGTCCTGCCTGTCGGAGTCGGAGCGCCGGCGCATCATCGGCTTCGTGATCAACCGCTTCCGCGGCGATATCTCCCTGCTTGAACCTGGCCTGCAGTGGCTGGAAGAGAAAACCGGCAAGCCCGTGCTGGGCGTGCTGCCTTACCTGCACGGCCTGTACCTGGATGCGGAAGATGCCGTGCAGCCGGCGCAATCAGGGCGCGGGCAATTCCGCGTGGTGGTGCCGAGCCTGCCGCGCATGAGCAATCACACGGATTTCGATGCGCTGCGTGCGCATCCTGATGTGGACTTGCGTTTCGTGCGGCAGGGAGAAGCCATCCCTGGTGCGGATTTGATCGTTCTCCCTGGGAGCAAGAACACGCGCGGCGACCTGGCGTGGCTGCGGCAGCAGGGCTGGCATGAGGAGCTGGCGCGGCACCTGCGCTATGGCGGCAAGGTGATCGGCATTTGCGGCGGCTTCCAGATGCTGGGGCGGTCGGTATCGGACCCGCATGGGGTCGAGGGAGCAGCCGGTATGTCAGAGGGTTTGGGACTGCTCGCTATCGATACCACGCTGGGGGCTGAGAAACGGCTGGCGCAAGTGAGCGGTGTCTGTGCCTTCGGTGCGCGGCGCGATGCGCGCGTGGATGGCTACGAGATTCACATGGGGGTGTCGGAAGGCGTTGCGCTGGAGGCGCCGGCCTTCGTGATCGACGGTCGTGGCGAAGGAGCGCTGTCGAAGGACGGACAGGTGCTGGGGACTTACCTGCATGGGTTGTTCGATCATCCCGATGCATGCCAGGAGCTGTTGCGCTGGTCAGGGCTGCGGTCTGAAAAGCGGGTAGATACGCATGCGCTGAGAGAGGCCAGCCTGGATCGGATCGCGGATGCGGCGGAAGAGATGTTCGACAATCTGGTTGCGCTGCGGTGATGGCCAATTCGATGGCATCGTAGGTCGGCGAATCGATGCGTGTTTTGGCGGTGCGATGTGCGAGGGCTGGTTGAACCTCGATTCCGGCCTCCGCCGGAAGTCGTAGGCGCCAGTGGCGCATACGACGTGCTAGCGATGCTGGAGCGATTCGCTGCAGTGTTTTCGACCGTTTACCTCGAAGCCGTCATCCCGGCGAAGGCCGGGATCCAAGTTTGCCTGCGTATCGCTGA
>NZ_JAGPWC010000101.1 GCF_018119405.1 Massilia sp. ST3
GGCGCCCTGCGCGTGCTGGTGGTGGACGACAACCTCGACGCCGCCCACACCCTCAACCTGTTCCTGGGCGCGGCCGGGCACGAGGTCGAGATCGCCTATTCCGCCACCGACGCCCTGGAAGTGGCCAAGGTGTTCTCGCCCCAGGTCTGCCTGCTGGACATCGGCCTGCCCGACATGGACGGCAACGAGCTGGCGCGCCGCCTGCGGCGCCTGCCCCAGACCACTGCCTCGACCCTGGTCGCGGCCACCGGCTACGGCCGCCAGCAGGACCGCGACGCCGCCCGCCAGGCCGGGTTCGACCACTACATGGTCAAGCCGGTGAACACCGTCGAGCTCAGCGACCTGCTGGCCGGCATCGCGGCGCGCGCCGAGCAGGCCTGATCCTTTCCATCTTCGCCGCAGTATCCACGGCGCGCAGCTTCGCGTCACAGCGCGACCATTCCAGAAATATAGCTTGTCGGAAATTCTTACACCCACTTTTCCGGAGTTTCTGGGATGTTAATTTCAATTGCACGAATGAAATAGAAAATCTTGTTCACAATTAAGGACCTGCGTCAATACACACCCTGCTGGCACGGCGATTGCATATAGGTAAGCCATCGACCCCACACCTTGTCAGGATTTTTATGAACCTCCGCCTCGTCCTCGCCGCCACCGCTCTTGCCAGCGCCAATGCCTTCGCGGCGCCGGCCACCCTGCTCCCGCCGGGTCCGGTCTACCTGAAGTTCAGCGGGCAGGAGCAGATCGCCGTCAACGGCGCCAGCACCTGGAGCGACAAGAAGGAGATCAACTGGGGCGTCTTCATCATGTCGACCATCGAAGAGGGCAGCGTGAGCCGTCCGCACGACCAGATCGACCCGACCGGCGATATCTTCTTCACCAATGGCCTGAGCGGCGGCCAGGTGACCGGCATGTTCTACGGGATCGAGCGCGGCGCCGCCTCGCCCACCAATCCCTTCCCGGCCACCAAGGGCTACATGGACCTGTACTGGCGCGACCTGTCGAGCATGACCAAGACCTCGCTGTCGACCGGCGCCGCCGGCGTGCGCTGCGGCTACAGCTGCGCCAAGGGCTATACCGAAGGCACCTTCCTGGCGCGCCTGTTCTTCGACACCGGCATGGACACCGGCAACAAGCTGAACACCATCGTCGGCAATACGGTCCCGAGCAGCAACGGCTTCTCGGGCCAGGCCGACTCCTACGCCTCGGTCGACATGTCGACCCCGGGCCTGTGGAGCTACCAGCTGAACTCGAACTACTTCCACAGCGCCGAGGGCACGCGCGACCTGCGCTTCAAGAACAGCTACAACTACAACCGCCGCTGGAACGGCGGCACCAACATCCTGGGCGCGCGCGTCGACGATCCGGGCCAGGCCTACGCCCTGCCGGAACCGGGCGCGCTGTCCCTGACCGGCCTGGCGCTGCTGGGCATGGGCGCCGCCCTGCGCCGCCGCCGCGCCTGAGCTTTCCCATCCGCGCAAGGCAGCCGGGCGGCGCTGCCGTGTGCGTGTAGAATGGCCCGGCCGGCGCACCCGCGCGCCGGCCGTCCATCCCCGACATCATGACCGCCAGCCACGACCCTTCCGCCGCTCTCCTGTCCTGCGCCGCCCCTGCCGGCAGCGACCCGAACGTCTACCGCACCCTGCTGGAATCGACCAGGGCCATCCCCTGGCGGATCGACTGGGCCAGCATGCGCTTCACCTATATCGGCCCGCAGATCGAGGCGCTGCTCGGCTGGACGCCGCAGAGCTGGATCTCGGTCGAGGACTGGGCCGCGCGCATCCACGAGGAAGACCGCCAGAAGACGGTCGACTTCTGCGTCGCCCAGTCGCAGCAGGGCGTGGACCACGAGGCCGACTACCGCGCCCTGACGCGCGACGGCGACTGGGTCTGGATCCGCGACGTGGTGCACGTGGTGCGCCGCCCCGACGGCTCGGTCGAGGCCCTGGTCGGCTTCATGTTCGACATCACCGAGCGCAAGCAGGCGGAGGACAAGATCCTGCAGCTGCAGCGCGAGCTCGAGACCCTGTCCTACCGCGACAGCCTGACCGGCGTGGCCAACCGCCGCATGTTCGACACCCTGTACCCGGTCGAATGGGCCAAGGCGCGCGCGCTGGGCGAGCCGCTGTCGCTGGTGGTGGTCGACATCGACTACTTCAAGCAGTACAACGACCATTACGGCCACGTGCAGGGCGACGAATGCCTGCGGCGCGTGGCCCAGGTGCTGGACCAGGGCGCCTCGCGCGCGCGCGACCTGTGCGCCCGCCTGGGCGGCGAGGAATTCGTGCTGCTGCTGCCGGCCACCGGCGAGGACGTGGCGCACGGCGTGGCGGAGCGCTGCCGGCGCCTGCTGGCGCGCGAGGCCATCCCGCATGCGCGCTCGGGCGCCGGGCGCAGCGTCACGGTCAGCATGGGCGTGGGCAGCATCGTGCCGGGCGTCCACGACGACGCCGCCGTGTTCCTGGACCGCATCGACCGCCGCCTGTACCAGGCCAAGTCCGAAGGACGCGACCGGGTGTGCGGCGCGGAGGCTTGAGCCGGCATGGATGAAGTCGGGGTCGTCCTGGCGATGCTGCTGGCGGTGGTCGTCAGCGGCTACCTGGTGCGCATGCTGCCCGTGGCCCTGCCGCTGCCGCTGGTCCAGATCGCCCTCGGCGCCCTGATCGCCGGCACCACCGGCCACGGCGTACGCCTCGAGCCCCACATTTTCTTCCTGCTGTTCCTGCCGCCGCTGCTGTTCCTGGACGGCTGGCGCATTCCCAAGGTCGGCCTGTTCCGCGACAAGGGCGCGATCCTCGAGCTCGCACTGGGCCTGGTGCTGTTCACCGTGATCGGCGCAGGCTTCCTGATCCACTGGCTGATTCCCGCCCTGCCGCTGCCCGTGTCCTTCGCGCTGGCGGCGATCCTGGCGCCGACCGACCCGGTGGCGGTGTCCTCGATCGCGGCGCGGGTGCCGATCCCGCCACGCCTGATGCACATCCTGGAGGGCGAGTCCCTGCTCAACGACGCCAGCGGCCTGGTGTGCTTCCGCTTCGCCGTGGCCGCCGCGCTGACCGGGCATTTTTCGCCGGGCGGCGCCGCACTCACCTTCGTCTGGGTGGCGCTGGCCGGCATCGCGGTCGGCGTACTCCTGACCCTGGTGGTGGCGGGCGCCCAGCGCCTGGCGGCCAAGCGCTTCGGCGAGGACGCCGGCGCCGCCATCCTGCTCAACCTGCTGCTGCCCTTCGGCGCCTGGCTGGCGGCCGAGCACCTGCAAGCTTCGGGCATCCTGGCCGCGGTCGCGGCCGGCGTCACGATGAGCTACGTGGAGCTGCGCGGACGCGCCCTGGCCACCACCCGGGTGCGGCGCGCCGTGGTCTGGGACACGGTGCAGTTCGCCCTCAACGGCGTGATGTTCGTGCTCCTGGGAGAGCAGCTGCCGGACATCGTGCACGCCGCCCTGCAGGGACCGGACGTGGCGGTGCCGCGCAGCCTGTGGTGGCTGGCCAGCCATGCGCTCCTGGTCAGCCTGGGCCTGCTGCTGCTGCGCTACCTGTGGGTCTACGTCTCGCTGCGCCTGACCGTGCTGGTCGCGCGCCGCCAGGGCCGCAAGGTCTACCGGCCGAATCCGCGCCTGGTGCTGGCCACCTCGCTGGCCGGGGTACGCGGAGCGATCACCCTGGCCGGTGTCCTGACCTTGCCGCTGGCCCTGCCGGGCGGTGCGCCGTTCCCGGGGCGCGACCTGGTCATCTTCCTGGCCAGCACGGTGATCGTGGTGTCCCTGGTGGCGGCCAGCATCGGCCTGCCGCGCGTGCTTCGCGGGCTCGAAGTGCCGGCGGAGGATGGCGAGCAGGCCGAGGAAGACCGGGCGCGCCTGGCGGCGGCGCTGGCGGCGCTGGCGGCCATCGACGAGGCCAGCCAGGACCGGCCCAGGGACATCGAGGACGCCGACCTGCACGCCAGCGCGGCCGACCACGTGCGCAGCATGTACCGCCACCGCCTGGGCGGCAGCCAGCCGGGCGACGGCCAGGTGGGCCGCATCCGCGAAGCCGAGCAGGCCGAGCGCTTGTACCGGCTGGCGGCGCTCGAGGCCGAACGCAGCGTGCTCCAGCGCATGGCGCGCCATGGCGAACTGTCCGACGAGACGGCGCGCAGGATGGTGCGCGAGATCGACCTGATCGAGGCGCGGTACCGCTGAGCGCCGCCGAGCGGCCGGCGCAGTCGGGCTGGGCGGGCGTCCGTGATGCCTGGTAAGTTACTTCGCGAACGGTCCGTGCGAATGGGCAGGCGTAGCATCGGCTCGATTCCACCCAAGAACCGGACCCTGCCATGCTGAGCGATTCTCCCGGCGACATCGCCACCACGCTTGCCGACCCGCCCGCCGCCGCGCGCGCCGCCGGCCTGCGCTACGTGCACGACGACAAGCCCGGCATCCGGCGCGAGCCCGCCGGCGACGGTTTCCGCTACCTCGACGCCAAGGGCGAGCCGGTCGACGACGAGACCACCCTGGGCCGCATCAAGTCGCTGGCAATCCCGCCGGCCTGGACCGAGGTCTGGATCTGTCCGCAGGCCAATGGCCACCTGCAGGCCACGGGCCGCGACGCCAAGGGCCGCAAGCAATACCGCTACCACCCCAAGTGGCGCGCCACGCGCGACGAGGTGAAGTACGAACGCATGCTCAAGTTCGGCCAGGCCCTGCCGGCCATCCGCGCCGAAGTCGACCGCGCCCTCGGCCTGCCCGGATTGCCGCGCGAAAAGGTGCTGGCCACCATCATCTACCTGCTGGAAGCGACCATGATGCGGGTGGGAAACGAGGAATATGCCCGCACCAATAAATCCTTCGGCCTGACCACCCTGCGCAACCGCCACGTGAAGGTGGACGGCAGCGAAGTCGAGTTCCGCTTCCGCGGCAAGAGCGGGGTCTACCACAAGGTCAAGGTCCAGGACCGGCGCCTCGCCCGCATCATCGCGCGCGCCCGCGACCTGCCGGGCCAGGAATTGTTCCAGTACGTGGACGAGCAAGGCGAAACCCACAGCATCGATTCCAGCGACGTCAACGACTACCTGCGCACCATCACCGGCGAGGACTACACCGCCAAGGATTTCCGCACCTGGTCGGGCACGGTGCTGGCGGCGCTGGCCCTGCAGGAATTCGAGAAGTTCGATTCCGAGGCCCAGGCCAAGAAGAACATCGTGCGCGCCATCGAATCGGTGGCCGAGAAGCTCGGCAATACGCCCTCGATCTGCCGCAAGTGCTATGTCCATCCGGCCGTGCTCGACGCCTATCTCGAAGGCACGGTGCTCGAGGTCCTGCGCGAGCGTACCGAGCAGGAACTGACCGAGGACTTGCACGCCCTGCAGCCGGAGGAAGCGGCGGTGGTCGCCATGCTCCAGCAGCGCCTGCGCCACGAGCAGGAACTTGCCGCATCCAGGCCACCCGCCAAGCCCGCTGCCAGGCGCAGCCGGAACAGCCCATCACGAAAGGAACAGCATGCCTGACACCCGCCAGCCGTGGACGCTCCAACAGGTCGCCCGTTTCGACCACCAGGTCACCGGCGTCTCGGTCTCGGAAGACGGCCGCATCTTCGTCAACTTCCCGCGCTGGACCGAGGACAGCGCCGTCTCGGTGGCCGAGCTGAACAAGGACGGCACCCTGCGGCCCTACCCCGACGGACAGTGGAACGCCTGGCGCAATGCGCGCAAGGATGAGCTCACGCCGGAGGAGCACTGGGTGTGCGTGCAGAGCGTGGTCGCGGATGGCCGCGGCAGCCTGTGGGTGCTGGACCCGGCGGCGCCGGCCCAGGCCCAGCTGGTCGCGGGCGGCGCCAAGCTGGTGCGCATCGACCTGGCCAGCGACAAGGTGGCGCAGACGATCGCTTTCGGCGAGGACGCCGCGCCGCAAGGCTCCTACCTGAACGACGTGCGCTTCTCGAAGGACGGCAAGCACGCCTTCATCACCGATTCGGGTGTGGTCGGCGCGATCCTGGTGGTCGAACTCGCCAGCGGCAAGACGGTGCGCCTGCTCGACGGCCATCCGTCGACGCAAATGAAGAAGGGGCTGAACGTCAAGGCCGACGGCAAGGCACTGCGCCGTCCGGATGGACGCGGGGTCGAATTCTCGGCCGACGGCATCGCGCTGTCCGATGATGGCGAATGGCTGTACTGGCAGGCGATCAAGGGCGACACCCTGTACCGCATCCCGGCCGCGGCGCTGGTTGGCGAAGGTGTCGAGGGCAAGGACGTGGGCGGCAAGGTCGAAGAATTCGGCCGTAACGGGGTGTCGGACGGCCTCCTGATCCCCCGCGGGACCAACAAGATGCTGCTGTCGGCCGTCGAAGACAACGCCGTCAAGCTGCGCGACCTCGACGAGGGGCCGGGCGGCCAGCCGCGCATCCTGGTGCAGGACGAACGCCTGCGCTGGCCCGATACGTTCACGCAAGGGCCGGACGGCGCCATCTATGTGACCACCTCGCACATCCAGGACTCGGCCTTCTTCAAGCCGGATGCGCCGGCGGCGCTGCCGACCGAACTGTGGCGACTGGCCCCGGACGGCGACGGACCAGCTTGTCGCTTCGGGAGGAGCCCGATTCGGCCATGCTTCAGTGACTTTCCCGAGACAGCCGTACGCAATTCGCTACCCCTGGCGCATGCGGCGGCATAGACTATCGTTCTAATAATTACCGCAATCCTGGCTGACGGTGCTGCGCCCGCGCGCGCATCGCGGGCCTCGTTCATTTCGAAAATCGGGAGCTGCAATGCGTTGAGTGCGTCATCAAGGGGGGAAGTCATGACAACGGCTATGAAGAGACTGGCATTGTGTGCCATTGCTGGAATGCTGCTTGGGTGCGCGAGCACGGCGCCGTATCGAACTGAACTGGTGGAAGCCGGGAAGGTATTTTGCCCATCCGAGTCGGCTGCCGCGCTTCCACAATGTGCCAAGGTGACGCCGGAATCGGGCAAGGGCTACGAGCTGCATTTCGTGGAGTTCGACGATCAGGGATGGGCGGCGGCCCTGCCTGCGAACAACACGGCCCGGTCCGATACGCGAAGCGAAACCCAAACGGATCACTTGATGAAACGTCTGGAAAAATTGCTCAGCAACGGCGAGTACGTGAACATCGTCCTCTATGTGCATGGATGGCAGCATTCGGCCAAGGGCGACGACGAGGACGTCCAGCAATTCAGGAACGTCCTGTCCTCGGTACGGACCTTGCAGCATTCCTCCGACAGCAAGAAGGCCAACCGGAAGGTCATCGGCATTTACATAGGATGGCGGGGACGTTCATGGATGTTCCCCGGCATCGAGCCATTCAGTTTCTGGTCGCGCAAGAATACCGCGCTGCGCGTTTCCCACGGCGCCGTCCAGGAACTGTTCGCCCGCCTGCGTTCGGTACAACAGCATTACAACACCGTGCATCACAGCCCCGACTGCGTCCCGCCGAAGGAAGGCACCCTCACCACCGGAGGCTGCCGCGTTCGCACCCTGATGATCGGTCACAGTTTCGGCGCATGGATCCTGTATTCCGCGATGTCGGCCCAGATCATCGCCGCCCTGAACGCCGAGAAGGACTTGAACGAAAAAGCGGCTCCAGGGGGCGAAGAATCCGCCACGGCGCACACCAACGAAACCAGCAAGATCGAGAACCGCCGGCCGGCGGAGATGATTGTCCTGATCAATCCCGCGTTTGAAGCGGTGCGCTACCAGCCGGTCCACCGGGCAGCGATCAACTACAAGAGCAAGGTGGCGCAGCCGCCGCTGCTCGTGACGATCTCGACCTCGGGCGATACGGCGACGCGTACCTTCTTCCCGGTCGGCCGTCTCATGAACAGCATCTTCCAGCGGCCGACAACCTCCGTGGAACAGGCCAAGGCAATGACGCGTACGCATGGCAATTTCGGGATGTACCACACCCATCGCCTGACCCGGCTCGAGAAAGACCGTTGCGAAGGATGGCAGCCCCCGGGCCCGTTGAGCAGCAAGGACAAGGACCAGGTGCTGGAGAACAAGCGCATCGAAATCGACAATTCGCGCCGGTTCTTTGAACGCTACACAGGGAGCGATGGCTTGCTGACGCCCTGGGTGCGCGACTTCTGCGGAGGCGTCCAGCTTTCCTTGCTCGAATCCTCAGACCCCAACCATAACCGCGATGCGAACTCGCTAGTGTGGAATATCCGGACGGACGCGTCGATCATTCCCAACCACTCCGCCATCGAAAAGTGGCGCTTCCTCGAATTCGTCCGCCAGCTGTATGCGGATACGGACTGGCGGGTGGAACCGGCCGGTCGAACGGCCGGCCTCGCGAACAGGTGATCGTCCCCTGGATCGGCCTGTCCGCCGGCCCGGTCCACCGGCCAATGGCAAGGCCTTATTTCCCTGGGCAGGACATGGGATAGGGCTTGAGCGCAACTGCACCCTGGATGCGTATCTGCGCCTGCCCCGCGGCGCTCCTTGCCTTGACGCTGGGGTCGATGGTGGCGTTGGCGGGCGGGATCCGGTCCTCGCAATCGCTTCCCGCGTTGGCCGGCCGGTCCCCGATGGACCAATGGGCCAGGCCGAGCGGATCGTCCGCGACCTGGGGGTGCGGCAGGGGTACGGCATAGCTTTGCGCAAGGGCCTCCATCATCCAGCGCAGCGATATGCCGGGCAAGGCCTGGGAATCCTCATAACCGCCGCCGACATCCGCGTGCGCTCCTGGGAACCAGCGTTCAACCAGGGTTTTTCCGTCGCCTTTTAGCGGAGGGCACAACAGGATCGGCTTGAACTTGCTGCGTTTCTCGTCCAGCGCTACGGCGTGGAAGATGTTCTGGATAGACGGATACGAATCCGATTTATACCGGTCGCCGTCCCTGCCGTCGCTCTGTTCCTTGCACACACCGAACTCCTTGAAGTAAGACCCGGGGACGGTGTCCCATAGTCCAAGGAATTTGATCTCCACGGGCAGCGTACGTACCTTATATTCGGAGAATATTTCTTCGCTGGCAAACGGCAGGGCCCCGCTTTGCCACGCCGCCCATTTTTCCTTATAGGCGTCGTCGTTCTTGCGTTTGACGTTTTCCAAAATCGCGTTGGCGAGTTTGCGCCTGGCTGAAGAGTCCTTGTCCGACCTGGGCGGGACACCCGCGTAGGCGATCAGCCCTGCCAGTGCACGGGCCTGGTGGGCGCCGCGGCTGAAGCCGAAAATATAGACGTCGTCATTTGGCTTGTAGGACTGCGCGATGAAATCGTAGCCCCGAAGGATGCGCGGCTCCATGCCGAATCCCAGCACCGCGCCGAGGATGGGCGTCTCGGCGCTCCCTACCCCTTCGATATACATTGCCGTGGTCTGAGGATCGTTCGCCTGAACCACCGCTTCGAACAGCTTGCGCACATTGGTGCCGGAACGAGGATCGTTGCGCGTGCCATCCAGGAAGACAAAGATGCTCTTTTTCTGGGCTCCATCGCCGTTAAATGGTTTTTCAGAAACCGTCGGTGAAGTGATCTCAGGCCCTGGCACCGCGCAGCCGGAAAGCCAGGCCGCGATGAGCAAGCAGGAGCAAGCTCTTCTTACCGAGCGAAAGGTGGAAAGCGGATGCCACGGGCGCATGCTGGTTACTCCTTCGTCCAGGTCGGCAAGGAAGCAATTTCATGATGCAGCCCGATTAATATAGCAGGGTTGATCTCGCCTGAACGACTATTTTTCGGCCCTCTCGCAGGCGCGCATCACGCCCCCGGATGATCGAAGACCTGCCGCAAATAGGCGATGAAGGTGGCATCGGTGCACTGCGACTTGCCCGGCTCGTCGGACAGCTTGGCCACCGCCTGGCCGTTGCAGCGCACCAGCTTCATGACGATGTTGATCGCCGGGTAAGGCGTGTCGTTGGTGAGCTTGGTGCCGATGCCGAAGCCCGTCATCACGCGGTCGGCGAAATGGCGGTACAGGCTGAGGGCCTTGGGCACCGTCAGCGCGTCCGAGAACACCAGGCGCTTGGTGCGGGCGTCGATGCGCAGCCTGGCGTAGTGGGCCAGCGCTTTCTCGCCCCAGGCCACCGGGTCGCCCGAGTCGTGGCGCAGGCCGTCGAACAGCTTGGCGAAATACAGGTCGAAGTCGGCGAGGAAGGCATCCATGCCGACCACGTCGGTCAGGGCCGTGCCCAGGTCGCCCCGGTATTCCTGCACCCAGTCTTCCAGCGCCATCTTCTGGAAGTCGCGCAGGCGCACGCCGAAGGCCTGGTGGGCCTGCAGGTATTCGTGGGCCATGGTCCCGATCGGCACCAGGTTGTACTTGCGCGCCAGGTAGACGTTCGAGGTGCCCTTGAAGTACTGCGGCAGCTCGCGCGCCAGGGTCGCGACCACTTCGTCGTGCCACTCTCCCGAAAAGCGACGGCGCACGCCGAAGTCGAAGAACTCGAAGGGATTGGCGCGCGGCGCCTCCTGGCCGAAGGCGCGGAATTCGTCGATCTTCTGCTGCAGCCGCAGGCGCGCTTCGGCCAGCGCCACCTCGCGGTCGAAGCGCCGGAAATACAGTTCGTTGACGATGTAGAGCACGAAGATCTCGAAGCCCATCACGTGCACGATCGGCCCGGCCGCGCGGATGCGCAGGTGGGGGCCGTCGGTCTCGACGGTGATGAACTTGCGCTGGAAGCGGAACAGGGTCAGGAAATCGGCGAAGTCGCTCTTGATGAAGCGCAGCGAACGCAGGTACTCGACCTCTTCTTCCAGGAACATCTTGGAGCACAGGTGATCGAGCTCGCGCTCGACTTCGTCCTTGAGCTCCGCCAGCGGATAGGCAGGTTCGTTCCGGCAGCGGAATTCGTACTCGCCATGCGCACCGGGATGACTATGCAGCAGCGCCTGCCACATCGTGAATTTGTACAGGTCGGTCTCGAGCAGGCTGCGTACCACGGGCATGGACGGGCTCCGGTCAGGCGCTGGTGGACTTGCCGCGGCTGCGGCGCTTGGGCGCCAGCATGGTCCCGGTGCAGCCCGGCGTGCCGCAGCGGCAGGCGAACAGCTTCTTGAGCTTGGCCGTGTGCGGCTCGTCGTAGATCAGCGCGTAGTTGTAGTTCAATTCCTCGCCCGCTTCGATGTCGCGCATGGCGTGGATGTAGACCTTGCCCTCGTCCTCGAACGCTTCGCAGTTGGGCGTGCAGGCATGGTTGATCCAGCGCGCGTCGTTGCCGCGCCGGCCGCCGTCGATCACGCGGCCGTCGGCCAGGCTGAAATAGAAGGTGTGGTTGACCGGTCCGCCCGCCTGCGCGGCGCGCTCGGTCGCCTCGTCCCAGCTGATGCGCTGGCCGCGGTACTCGATGATGCGTTCGCCCGCGGCGATCGGCTTGAGGGCGAACACGCCGTTGCCGTGGACGGGAGACTTGCGGACTTCATAGACTGGATCGGCCTTGGTGCTGCGCTTCGTGGTGGTCATCGATGGGCTGCCGGTGGAAGTCGCGGCGCCCGCGGGCGCCGCTGTGGAAGTTGTCAAAATGATGACAGCATTATGATGCCAATCGCCCCGCGCGTACCACACGCCGTGTCAATCAGGCTCCGTTGCCGAAGTCTTCTTCGCGGTACTCGGCGCCTTGCGGCTGCGCCTGGTCCTGTCCGGCGCCGCGGCCGGCCTCCTCCTTGCGCAGCTCGACGCGCCGGATCTTGCCCGAGATGGTCTTGGGCAGCTCGCGGAATTCGATGCGGCGGATGCGCTTGTACGGCGCCAGGCGCTCACGCGTGAACGCGAACAGCGAGGCCGCCACCTCCCGGCTCGGGGCCACGCCCTGGCGCAGGGTGACGAAGGCCTTGGGGACCGACAGGCGCAGCGGATCGGGACTGGGCACGATGGCCGCCTCCAGCACGCTCTCGTGCTCGATCAGCACGCTCTCCAGCTCGAAGGGGCTGATGCGGTAGTCGGAAGACTTGAACACGTCGTCGTTGCGGCCCACGTAGAAGTAGTAGCCATCGGCATCGACACTGGCCGTGTCGCCCGTGTGGTAGTAGCCGGCCCGCATCACGTCCGCCGTCTTGGCCTCGTCGCCCTCGTAGCACAGCATCAGGCCGATCGGCGCCGCGTCCAGGCGCACCGAGATCTCGCCCTCCTCGGCGGGCTGGTCGTCGATGTCGAGCAGGGCCACCTGGTAGCCCGGCAGCGGCCGCCCCATCGAACCCGGCTTGATCGGCTGGCCAGGGGAATTCCCGATCTGGCAGGTGGTCTCGGACTGCCCGAAGCCGTCGCGGATGCGGATGCCCCAGGCGCGCTCGACCTGCTCGATGACTTCCGGGTTGAGCGGCTCGCCGGCGCCGACCAGCTCGCGCAGCGGTGGGCGCCAGGCGGCCAGGTCTTCCTTGATCATCATCCGCCACACGGTCGGCGGGGCGCACAGCGAGGTCACGCCGCAGCGCACGATGGTGTCCAGCGCGGCTTTCGCCGAGAAGCGCTCGTAGTTGTAGATGAACACAGTGGCGCCCGCATTCCAGGGCGCGAAGAAGCAGCTCCAGGCATGCTTGGCCCAGCCCGGTGAGGAAATGTTCCAGTGCACGTCGCCCTGCTGCAGGCCGATCCAGTACATGGTGGACAGGTGGCCGACCGGATAGCTCTGGTGGCTGTGCAGCACCAGCTTGGGCTTGGCCGTGGTGCCGGAAGTGAAATACAGCAGCAGCGGGTCAAGGGCACGCGTTTCGCCTTCGGGCGTGAACACGGACAGCACGGTGCGGCTGTCGTCGAAGTCGCGCCAGCCTTCCAGGGCGCCGCCGACCGCAATGCGGGTGTAGTTGCCCTCCAGGCCCTCGAACTTGTGGGCTTCGGACGCCTGAGCGATCACATGGCTGACCCGGCCGCGCTCCAGGCGGTCGGCCAGGTCGGCGCCCGAGACCAGCATGGTGGTCGGCACCAGCACCGCGCCGAGCTTGATCCCGGCCAGCATGATTTCCCACAGCTCGACCCGGTTAGGCAGCATCAAGAGCACCCGGTCGCCGCGCCGCACGCCGCACAGTCGCAGGTACTCGGCCACCTGGTTCGAGCGCGCGGCCATGTCGGCGAAGGAGATCTTCCGCTCGCTGCCGTCCTCCTCGACTACCCACAGCGCCGGCGTCTGGTTGTCCCGGGCCTGGTGGTCGAAGAAGTCGAGCGCCCAGTTGAAGGTGTCGAGCTGGGGCCGCTGGTAGCCCCCGTAGGCGGTCGCGTAGTCGCTGCGGTGCTGCTGGAGGAAGTCGCGCGCCTGCAGGAAGCGCTGGGTTGGCGTCATGGTGTCTCCTGGTCGCTGTCACGGTGAACGGCAGGGCATGCCCGCGGGCTGCCCCGTCTTGACCATTTTGCCATTGTTTCGCCCTGTGTGCGAACCGTAGGGGGGGGGGGGGGGGGGGGGCGCCCCCCCCCCCGCCGGGGGGGGGGGGGGGGGGGGGGGGGGGGGGGGGGGGGGGGGGGGC
>NZ_JAGPWC010000102.1 GCF_018119405.1 Massilia sp. ST3
GGGGGGGGGGGGGGGGCGGGGGGGGGGGGGGGCCCCCCCCCCCAACGCGGGGATCGCCACCGCTCGAATCGCCCGCTGTCCTATTGGTTTTGCCGAACACGCGTTGGCGGCAAAGCCGCCCACCCAACCGCGCCAGGCAGGCGGCGAAGTCCTCGAAGGCGCCATAGGCCGGCTGGGCGGCGCGCCTGGCGCCGCACAGGTCTGGACCCGGCATACCTGGCCCGGCGCGGCGCGGCGCCTCGTCCTTCCAGCGCAGGTCGAGGGTGTCAGGATCCGCGAACAGGCCGCGCTGCGCATGCAGCCCCGCGTACAGCGCCGCGATGGCGCTGCTGCGGTTGTCCAGCAGGGTCGCCCGTCCCCCATTGCGTTCGGTCACCGCGCCATCGATCACATTGCCGTCCAGTTCCGCCCCGCTTTCCGGGAAGCGCACCTGCACGCCCGCCGTGTCGAGCAGGGTGTTGTCGGCGATTTTGGTGGTGGCGCCGCTGTTGACGTAGATGCCGGCATCCGAGCAGGAGGCGATCAGGTTGGCGCGCATCACGCCGGCTTCGTGCTCGGTGATGCAGCGCTTGTCGCGGCAATACGGTTTGCCGGTGCCGCCGCCGCCGAAGGACAGCCCGACGCGTTCGCCCGGCAGGCCGCGCAGCTTGTGCTCGCACAGCACCACGTTGCGTTCGAACAGGGTGCGCGCGGCGCCGCCCTTGGCGAAGGCGCCGTAGCTGATGCGGTCGCCCGTCGCCTTGACGAAGTCGGTGATCAGGTTGGCGCGGATGATCCAGTCGTTGGCGGCCACCAGGTCGAAGGGCGTGACCGGCCTGGGCGTGCGGCGCGCGCTGGTATTGGTCAGGGTATTGTGCTCGACCAGGCCGCCGTCCGGGAAGCCGTGGGCGTCGCCATTGACCTTGATGTGGGCGTTGAAGTCGGTGATGGTGTTGTTCACGGCCGCGAAGCCCTTGGCCAGCCCGGTCACGTGGAAAGCATGCTCGCAGCTTGCGGGCGACGCGCAGGCGCCGCGGATGCTCAGGTTCTCGAAACGCCAGTAGGGTCCGAGCACCTTAATGCCTTCGCTGCTGGCGACCTCGATGACCACGGTGCCGGGGCGCTCCGCGCGCACCGTCACCGGCACGCCCTCCACGCCCGGCCGGCGCGCTTCCAGCGCCCGCGTGAGGCGGTAGACGCCCGGCGCGAACACGATCACGTCGCCCGCCAGGGCCCCGGAGAAAGCTTCGCGCGCCTCTTCCACCGAATGCACCGGCTTGCGCGCGCCCGCGCCGTCGCCGGCCGGTTCAGGCCTGGCGCCGATCGCCAGCGGCGGCAGGGGATACGGCCCGGCGTCGGCGCCGCGGTCGAGCCGGCGCAGGGTGGCGCCGGCTTCCTGTGCGAAGCCGGTGATGACATCGTTGTGGCCGGCCGCGCGCCGTTCGAGGTAGGGCGCGAGCGCGCGCGGCGTCACGCCCTGGCCCTGCAGCCAGAACACCCCGGCAGCCACGGCGGCGAAGCCGAGCAGCGCCGTGGCGGCGCCGGCGCGCAGCAGCAGGCGCCGCATCAGGATGCCTTGATGCCGTGCCGTCCCATCAGGTCGTACAGCGTGGGCCGGCTGATGCCGAGCAGCTCGGAGGCCTTGACGATGTTGCCGTCGACCCGGGCCAGCGCCTTGACGATGGCCTTGTACTCGGCTTCGTCGCGCACCTGGCGCAGGTTGATCGGTTCCTCCACCGCGCCTTCGCCCGGCAGGCCGAGGTCGTCGGCGACGATGGTGTTCCCGTCGGCCATGATGACGGCGCGCTTGATGCAGTTTTCCATCTCGCGCACATTACCCGGCCAGGGGTGGGATTCGATCGCGGCGATCGCGTCCGGCGCGAAGTGCAGCGAGGAGCGCGACTCCTGGGCGCAGAACTTGTTCTTGAAGTGGTGGGCCAGCAGGGCGGCGTCGCCTTCGCGCGTGCGCAGCGGCGGGATGGTGACCACGATCTCGGACAGGCGGTAGTACAAGTCCTCGCGGAAGCGACCCGCGGCGCACAGTTCCTTGAGCTTCTGGTGGGTCGCGCAGACGATGCGCACGTCGACCGGGATCTCCTCGTGGCCGCCGATGCGCTCGATCACGCGCTCCTGCAGAAAGCGCAGCAGCTTGGCCTGCAGCGCCATCGGCAGGTCGCCCACTTCGTCTAGGAAGAAGGTGCCGCCGTGGGCCAGTTCGACCTTGCCCTTGGTCTGCTTGGCGGCGCCGGTGAAGGCGCCCTTTTCGTAACCGAACAGTTCGCTCTCGAGCAGGTTCTCGGGAATCGCGGCGCAGTTGATCGCCATGAAGCGTTCCTTGGAGCGCGGCGACAGCTGGTGCACGGCGCGCGCCAGCACTTCCTTGCCGGTGCCCGATTCGCCCAGCAGCATCACTGAGGCCGAGGTCGGGGCGACCTTCTCGATGTTGCGGCAGACCTTGAGCATGCCGGGATCGCGCGAGATCACGCCCGACAGCGGCGAATCGGCCTGGTTCTGCTGCATGCGGCGGTTTTCCTGCTGCAGGTTGTGCAGGAAGAAGGCGCGCTGGATCACCAGGTTCAGCACCTCGGGATCGACCGGCTTCTGGTGGAAGTCGTAGGCGCCCAGGCCGATCGCCTTGACCGCGTTGCTGTGGTCCTGGTTGCCGGTCAGGACGATCACGCGCGTGTCCGGCGCCAGCGCCAGGATCTGCTGCAGGGTCGCCAGGCCTTCGGTGGAGCCGTCCGGGTCGGGCGGCAGGCCCAGGTCCATGGTCACCACCGCCGGCTCGTGGCGGCGGATCTGGGCCAGGGCCGCTTCGCGGTCGCCGGCGACCGCCACGTCATAGGCGTCCAGGCTCCACTTGAGCTGCTTCTGCAGCCCGGGGTCGTCTTCGATGATGAGCAGTTTCGGTTTGTTTTGTGTCACGTTATCCTCGGTGGTCTCGCCGGGCTGTTTTTCGTTGTGCGTTCGGTATCTGTTGCTCGTGCGTTGCTTATGCGGCCGAGCGTGCGGCCTGGGCCTGCTGCGCTTCCTGGCGGTACAGCGGCAGCAGCACGCGGAAGGTGGTGCCGTGGCCCGGCCTGCTGCTCACCTCCAGGCTGCCGCCCAGTTCATTGATATATTCGCGGCTCTCGAACACGCCGATGCCCATGCCGGCCGACTTGGTCGAGTCGAAGGGCTTGAACAGGCGCTCGCGGATGAATTCCTCGCTCATGCCTTCGCCGGTGTCGGCGATCTCGACCAGGCCGCCGTCCGCGGTCTCGGTCACGCGCACCGTCACGCTGCCGGTGCGCGGCGTGGCCTCGATCGCGTTCTGGACCAGGTGGCCGACCACGCGTTCCAGGCGCTCGCGCTCGGCCAGCACGCGCAGGCCCCGCGCCTCGATGCGCAGCTGCGGATGGGGCTCGAAGGCGCCCTTCAGCGCCACCGCCTGGCGCACCACTTCGTCGATCGCCAGCAGCACCGGCTTTTCCTGGTTGGTGGTGCGGCTCAGCTTTTGCAGCAGCAGCTTCATCTTCTGCACCGACAGGTCGATGGTCTCCAGCATGTCGGCCTGGAATTCGGGATTGTCCTTGTGGCGCGCGGCGTTGGCGTTCATCAGCGACAGCTGGGCCACCAGGTTCTTCAGGTCGTGCACTACGAAGGTCGACATGCGGTTGAAGGATTCGAACTGGCGCGCCACCGTGAGGGCGTCGGCCGCTTCCTGCTGGGCCAGCTGGCTGGCGGCCTGGCTGCCGGCGATCTCGAGCAGGTCGATGATTTCCCAGTTCAGCTTGATCGGGCTGCGCGAGGTCTGCAGCAGCACGAAGCCGAACAGGCGCGCGTGCAGGATCAGCGGCACCACCAGCCAGGCGCGCGGATAGGACGCCACCCACTCCGGCAGCACCAGGGCGTCGTACTTGTCGGGGGTATGGGCAAATTCCTGGACGTCGATCACCCACTGGCTCGATTCGAGGAACTGGCAGAAGGCCGAATCGGCGGGCTCGCTGCTGCTCGCCGCCGGCGCCTGCCAGTGCGCGGCCGGCTCGAAGCGGCCCGATTCGCGGCGCAGCCACAGGACGCCGCCCGGGCTTTCCACCAGGGCCGCGACCGCCTCGATCGCGCGCTCGCCCAGGCCAGGGCCCGGCTCGGACAGGGTGCGCGTGAAGCGCAGCCACTCTTCGCGGTAGTCGTAGTTGTAGCTGTAGAAGTGCTTGCTGATGAAGACTTTCAGGCGCGCGCGGAAGGAACCCGAGAACAGCACGCCGGCCAGCACGATCAGGGCGCCGAACAGGAAGGCCACCTGCATCACCGCGCCCCAGCTGCCGCCGAAGAAGCGCAGGTAGTAGCCGGCCGAGCCCATCGCCAGCAGGTAGATGGCCGAGCCGAACAGCGCGGCCGAGTGGAACATGGCGCGGCGCGACACCGCCAGCGGCGACTCCCACAGCTTGCTGCGGCCCAGCGCCACCACCAGCAGCGGCACCGCGAGCGCGTTGACGATCCCGCGCGCGGCCCAGATGTCGGGGTCGATCTCGCGGAACAGCATCGCGTGGCTGTACAGGTAGAAGTCGTAGGCGAAGATGGCGCCGATGCCGAGGCAGGCGAATTTCACCGCCCAGCGCTCCTGCAGCGAGCGGCTGCGGTAGACCTGCTCGACCAGCAGCATGCCGCCGATCGCCAGGCCCACGCGCAGGGTCACCGGGGCCAGGCCCAGGCCGCTGTGCGCCAGGTCCCACCAGCCCAGCAGGGCCAGCACCAGCAGCACGCCGAAGCCGAGCGCGGCGGCGGCGGCGGGCGGGCGCAGGCGCAGCGGCAGGCGGCTGTGCGGGCTGGTCACGCGGCCGGCCAGCAGGCCCAGGAACAGCATCCAGGCGGCGTTGCGCAACAGGCCCAGCATGTCGGAGGCCACCGACCACAGCGCGCCGCCGTGGGCGGCCCAGGCCAGCAGCGCCATCCACACGCTGGTCAGCAGGCAGGCCGCGGCCAGGGCCGCGCCGTGCGGGCGCGTGCGCCATCCGGCCAGCATGGGCAGGCCGAGCACGAGGAAGCACACCGCCGCCAGGGCGTGGCTATAGACCGCGATGCTGGTCAGGGAAGTGGCGTCCATCTGGAAGCGTCGGCGCTCGGGAAGGTGGATCCGGCGGCTGGGCGCCGCCGGACGGGATCAACGGCCGCTGCGGAACAGCACGACCTTGAGCGTATTGATCAGGATCAGGATGTCCAGGAACAGGCTGTTGTTCTTGACATAGTACAGGTCGTACTGGAGCTTTTGCAATGCGTCCTCGGCCGAGGAGCCGTAGCCGTAGCGCACCTGGGCCCAGCCGGTGATGCCCGGCTTGACGCTGTGGCGCACGTTGTAGTACGGGACCACTTCGATCAGCTGCTCGACGAAGTACGGACGCTCCGGGCGCGGGCCGACGAAGGACATCTCGCCGGTGAACACGTTCAGGATCTGGGGCAGCTCGTCGATGCGGGTCTTGCGCATGAAGTTGCCGACGCGGGTGACGCGCGGGTCGTTCTGGGCGGCCCATTGCGGCTTGCCGTTCTTCTCGGCGTCGGCGCGCATCGAGCGGAACTTGTGCACGCGGAAGGTCTTGCCGTCCTTGCCGACCCGCTCCTGCGAGTAGAACACCGGGCCGCGGTCTTCCAGCCACACGGCCAGGGCCGCGGCCAGCATCAGCGGGAAGGTCATCACCAGGATCAGGATGCTGCACACCAGGTCGAAGCTGCGCTTCATGAAGGTGCGCACGAAGCTCTGGTCGAAGCCACCGCCGAACACCAGCCAGGAAGGCTGCAGCGAGTCGACGCGGATCTGGCAGGTCTCGCGCTCGAAGAAGGTGGCGGCGTCGGTGACCTTGATGCCTTGCAGCTTGCAGTCGAGCAGTTCCTTGATCGGGAAGCCGCCGCGGCGGTTTTGCACCGAGACCACGATCTCCTCGACATTGTGCTGGCGCGCCAGCTTGACCAGGGAGTCGCCGTCGCGCATCTTGAGCAGGCTGTTCGAGGGCACGCACAGTTCCTCGCTCGGGGCCGACAGGAAGCCGGCGATGTCGTACTTGTGGTAGCGCGACTTGCTGGTGGCCAGGTCGCTGCATTCCTTGGCCAGCGGGCCGCTGCCGAGGAACATGATGCGCGACTGCAGGAAGCGCGCTTCCGAGGTCTTGAAGAACACCATGCGCGCCAGGAAGATGCCGATGCCCGAGAGGGCGAACACCAGCACCATGGTGCCGCGGCCGAGGTAGAGCTCGGGCGCCACGTAGAACACCAGGGCCAGGATCATGAAGCCCATCACGAAGGACGGCATCAGCTTCATGAAGAAGGGATGGCGCAGGCCTTCGTCGTAGTCGAGCTGGTACATGCCCATCGCGCTCATGCTGAAGATGATGGCGGCGGTAAAGGCGACCGCGGAAGTGAAGAAGTGGTCGAAATGGGCCGCCGCGACGGCGTCGCCGTACTCGAGCATGCGGACCGCGGCCCCGACGTAGGCGGCGCCCAGCACCACCAGGACCTCGACGAACAACAAGAGGAAAACGATCTTCGACACGTAGTGATTAGAGATCCTAAACACGGTAGCCTCCGAAATTGTTATTACTTTTCTGGATATGCATGGGTGTCCCGGTTACTGCGGCAGGTTGCGGACATACCAGTCCATGGCCTGCTTCAAGCCTTCGCCGATGCGGTGCGTGGGCTGGTAGCCCAGCAGGGTGGCGGCCTTCGAAATATCCGCCTGCGAGTGGCGCACGTCGCCGCGGCGGAACTCGCCGTACTGCGGCTGGTGCGCGGCCACGTGCGCGTAGCGGTCGGCCAGCAGCGCGCGCATCATCCCGTACAGCTCGTTCAGGCTGGTGCGTTCGCCGAGGGCCACGTTGTACACCTGGTTGGCCGCGTCCTTGCCCGCCAGGGCGGACAGGATGTTGGCCTGGACGACATTCTCGATGAAGCAGAAATCGCGGCTGGTCTCGCCGTCGCCGTTGATGTGCAGCGCCTGGTTGCGGATCAGGGCCGCCACCCACTGCGGAATCACGGCGGCGTAGGCGCCGTTCGGATCCTGGCGCGGACCGAACACGTTGAAGTAGCGCAGGCCAACCGCCTCGGTGCCATAGGTGCGGGCAAACACGTCGGCGTACAGCTCGTTGACGTACTTGGTCACCGCATACGGCGAGAGCGGATTGCCGATGCGCTCCTCGACCTTCGGCAGGTCCGGGTGGTCGCCGTAGGTCGAGCTGGAAGCGGCGTACACGAAGCGCTTGACGCCGGCGTCGCGCGCCGCCACCAGCATGTTCAGGAAACCGTCGATGTTGACCGCGTTGGTGGTCAAGGGATCGTTGATCGAGCGCGGTACCGAGCCGAGTGCCGCCTGGTGCAGCACGAAGTCCACGCCGGCGACAGCGCGCGCGCAGGCGGCGCTGTCGCGGATGTCGCCTTCGATGAAGTCGAAGCGTTCCCACTGGCCGGCGCCGACGGCTTCGCGCACCTGTTCCAGGTTGTGGCGGTGCCCGGTCGCGAAGTTATCGAGACCAGTGACACGCTGGTTCAGCTTGAGCAGGGCCTCGACCAGGTTCGAACCGATGAAGCCGGCCGCACCGGTGACTAACCAGTGGTGGCTGTGCTGGGCGAGGTGCTGCTGAACTTCCTGAAACTTATTCACGTTGGGACACTTTCTGATTGACGCCTGGATCGCAGGCGGCAGGACCGGCATGGCCGCCGCCGCAAAGCGGCGGCCCTGGACCGCACTGGCAACACTTACATGCGCCAGACGCAGTAGCCGGCTTCGCGCAGCGCCTTCGGATCGAATTGCGCCTTGACGTCGATGAAGCAACCGCCTTCGTTCAGCTTGGACTGGAAATCGGTCAGCGACAGGGCCAGGACTTCCTTGTGCGGCACGGCGACGATCACGGCGTCGGCCTGCGGCAGGCTGTCCCAGCTTTCCAGCTTGATGCCGTATTCGTGCTCGGACTCGGCGGCGTCGGCCACCGGGTCGTAGACGTGCACGTCCACGCCGTAGCTCTCGAGCTCGTGGACGATGTCGGCCACCTTCGAGTTGCGCAGGTCGGGGCAGTTTTCCTTGAAGGTCAGGCCGATCACGTTGACCTTCGAGCCCTTCACGTGGAAGCCCGAGGAGATCATCGACTTGACGGTCTTCTCGGCCACGAACTTGGCCATGCCGTCGTTGATGCGGCGGCCCGCCAGGATCACCTGCGGGTGGTAGCCGATCATCTCGGCCTTGTGGGTCAGGTAGTAGGGATCGACGCCGATGCAGTGGCCGCCCACCAGGCCCGGACGGAAGGGCAGGAAGTTCCACTTGGTGCCGGCGGCCTTCAGCACGTCCAGCGTGTCGATGCCGATCTTGTCGAAGATGATCGCCAGTTCGTTCATCAGGGCGATGTTCAGGTCGCGCTGGGTGTTCTCGATCACCTTGGCGGCTTCGGCCACCTTGATGCTGGAGGCGCGGTACACGCCGGCGGTCACCACCGATTCATACAGCTTGGCGATGCGGTCGAGCGAATCCTCGTCGTCGCCCGAGACCACCTTCAGGATGGTGGTCAGGGTATGTTCCTTGTCGCCCGGATTGATGCGCTCCGGCGAGAAGCCGACGTGGAAGTCCTGCTTCCACTTCAGGCCCGACTCCTTCTCCAGGATCGGGATGCAGACTTCCTCGGTCGCGCCAGGGTAGACGGTCGATTCGTAGACCACGGTGGCGCCGCGCTTCATGTGCTTGCCGACCGACTTGCTGGCGCCGATCAGGGGCGTGAAGTCGGGGTTGTGGGCGATATCGACCGGTGTCGGAACGGCGACGACGATGTAGTCGGCCTGGGCCAGCACGCTCGGATCCGTGCTCAGTTCCAGGTGGCGCGAGGCCTGCAGCTGCTCGACGGATACCTCGCCGGCCGGGTCGATGAATTTCTTGTAGCTCTCGATCTTGGCGGTCGAGAGGTCGAAGCCGATGGTTCGTCCTTTTTTGCCGAACTCTACTGCCAGCGGCAAACCGACATACCCCAGTCCTACTACCGCGACGACTTCATCTGCTTTCATTATCGGGTTCCGTTCAAGAATTGAATTTTGCTATTATGCTAACTTTACTATAGCACGGATGGTCTATCGAGCTCAACCAAAGGCATCCGTTTGTAGAAAAGTAACAACAATACACAAAATTTGTTACCAAAATTTTACGTATTTCATTGGCTCAGAAACAATGTTTCATCAGCTCAAGAGGACTGATGAGAAACCGTCCGGCGCAGTCCTGAAAGCGCGCAACGGCAGCGCCCGTGCCCCTTTACGGGGATAAGCTGCTCATCAGTAATTATCGTGTCATATTAGCATTTTCTAAAAATCAAGTTCATTTCGGAACTCAATCGTGCTGGCCTTCGAAGTCCGGAAATTGATGCAATTTAAATAACAATCGAATGCGAGAGCCGGGCTTGCGAGTCCTGGCGGGCGAGGCGCGCTAGCCGCGCCCGGCGCGTTGACGGAACAGGGCGCTGGACAGGATATCCGCGACGCGGCCGACCAGTACCGACGCGACCATGATTACGCTCAGCGACAGCAGGAAGTTCAGCCCCCAGTTAGTGGTGGGACGCATGAACAGGTAAGTGTGGATCAGGAAGATCTCGAGCAGGTATTTTTCCAGTCCCGCGATCATGCGCGTGAGCGGCCAGTCGGGCACGCGGCCGACCACCAGCCACAGCGCCAGCGACAGGCTGGTGGCGGTGATCAGGGCGATGTTCCACTCCTTGATCCCCTGCAGGTTCAGCAAGACCATGGCGCCGCTGAAGGCAATCGCCGCCAGCATGGCCAGCCAGGCCGGCAGGCGCACGCCCTGAGCGCCGAACACCACGCCGGCGATGAAGGCATAGGCGGTTGGCCACAGCATGTGGCCGACCCGGACCGTGTCCTGCAGATAGGCGGCGAGCACGAAGCCGACTGCCAGCATGCCCACCGCCAGCGCCTTGCGGGCCGCCATGCGCGCCAGATAGGGATAGGCAATATAGAACAGCAGGAGCAGCGTGAAGAACCACAACCCGGCGCCCAGCCCGCTGTAGTTGCGGATGCCGAACCAGTTGAGCACGCCGGACATGCCGGCGGCGTGCACCAGGCTGTGCCAGTGCAGCACGGTCTTGCCCTTGAAGGCGACGATCGCCGCGATCACGGCCAGGATCACCCAGTAGCGCACCGCCAGGCGTTCGAGCTTCTTGCGCCAGAACTTGGCGCGATCCACCTGCTCGCCGTACAGCAGGCGGGTGAAATAGCCGGACGAGAAGGCGAACAGGAACAGGCCGAAGGTGACCGGCACCCAGACCGACAGGCCGAAGTCGCGCACCCCGAAATGGCCCAGGACCACGGTGAAGATCGCCACGACCTTGGCGAAGGAAAAATTCAGGCTGACGCGCGCGCTGATCGGCCCTGCGGGCTTGGCGGACACGGCGGGAGCTGATGTGGAAGCGGTAGACGGAAAACTGGTGGGACGTGCATGGCCCATGATGACGTAAGGCGCCGAGCGCCCGCTGGTTGGGGTGCCGTCAAGCTAACATACGAGTGTCAGAAAAACAATTATTTACTAGCACCGACGACGATTCGTGGCGCCGATGAAACTGGACGGGATCATTCGTGGCGCGGCTGGCGGGGATCGAACCCACGACCCTTGGCTTCGGAGGCCAATACTCTATCCACTGAGCTACAGCCGCATTGGGAAAACTGCGAGTGCGAAGGATACAGTCTTTCGCCGCGCGCGTCCATGAGTACTGTCGCGCTACGACTTGATTTTTAATTACAGCGAGCAAGCTTTGAGACTATAATCGGCCGTTTGGCAGTGTTTGCAATAAAGCACGTAGTGAAGCCCGGAATGCAAGCCTACAGGCAAGTCCTGAGGCGGCCCGCCAGGCCGGCAAGGAAGCGCGCTCGACAGCAGGCATTGGAAGTGAAGCGGCAAGCGCCGGAAACGCGGCAGGCGCCGGAGATTGGCAGGTTTTTTTAATAGCATTAAGGAAATCATGAGCGACGCACACAACGAACACCAATCGATGATCCGGACGCCGAAGCAGCTCGTCGTCGCCGTCACGGCATTTTTCCTCGTCATCGTCATCGGCATCATCCTGCTGGTCACCTTCGCCACCAACGACCGCCTGGTCGGCGCCGGCACCGACAGCCAGAGCGCCGAAGCGGTCGCGGCCCGCGTGCGTCCGGTAGCGGAAGAAGGCTATACCCTGGTCGACGCCAATGCACCGAAGGTGCTGCAGGCCGGCGGCGCCGTCTACGCCGCAGTGTGCGCGGCCTGCCATGACAGCGGCGCCGCAGGCGCGCCCAAGACCGGCGACAGCGGCGCCTGGGGCGCCCGTATCGCCCAAGGCTACGACACCCTGGTCAAGCATGCGATCGAAGGCATCCGCGCGATGCCGGCCAAGGGCGGCAACCCCGACCTCGACAATGTGGAAGTGGCGCGCGCCGTAGTCTTCATGACGAACAAGAGCGGCGCCAGCTTCAAGGAGCCAGCCGTGCCCGCCCCTGCAGCCGCCCCTGCCGCCGAAGCTGCCGCAGCCCCTGCCGCCGCCAACGCGGCCACCGCTGCGCCGATCGCCACCGCACCGGCCGCCGCGGCCCCGGCCGCCGCGCCTGCGCCGGCAGCGGCCGCTCCGGCAGTCGCCAGCGCCGACACCGGCAAGAACACCTACAACGCCGCCTGCGTCGCCTGCCATGGCGCCGGTATCGCCGGTGCGCCGAAGTTCGGCGACAAGGCTGCCTGGGCCGCGCGCATCAAGCAGGGCGACAACGTGCTGTACGAACATGCGATCAAGGGCTTCCAGGGCAAGGCCGGCATGATGCCGCCAAAAGGCGGATCTTCCGCTCCGGACGCGGACATCAAGGCAGCCGTCGATTACATGGTTGCCGCCGCCAAATAATTTAACAATCTCAGAAAAAGACCCGCCGCACCCCGGCGGGTCTTTTTTCTTGCGTTCAGTCAATCTTCAAGACAAAACTGGCAAGCAAACGATTTACCTGCAAACAATATTCGTTAAAAACCGCTTAATGTTGTGTTGCATTTGGGCGAAATATCGAACACAAATGTGAATTCCGCTGGGAATCTGTTTTGCTTTGCCGTAACCTTCAGGTTCTTGAGTGACGGAAAGTAAGTCGTCACAGCAACTACTGGAAGGTTGAAATGAAATCCCGATTGAATACCCTGGCAGCACGTACTCTCTCCACCACTCTCTGCGGCGTGATCCTCGTGGCATGCGGAGGCGGCGACGCGACCGCCGGTACCACCTCGGGCCGCTCGGCGACCACCTCCCCGACCGCGCCGACGACTACTACCCCGACCCCGGTTCCGACTGCGCCGACCACCACCGCGCCGACCGCCCCCACGACGACTGCACCGACCACCGCCGGCGCGATCACCAATGTGCGCCTGGAAAACACCAGCGCCACCGTTGCACAGAATAATGTCCCGGTCACCTTCGGCCAGGTCTTCGCTGTCGGTCACCTGGCCAAGGGCGCGGGCCTGGTCGGCCGTCTCGACGATGGCAGCTCCCTGCCCCTGCAGGTCGATGTGAAAGCCACCCACCCGGACGGTTCGGTCCGCCACGCCGTGATCTCGGCCGTGCTGCCGACCCTGGGCGCCGGCCAGACCCGTACCCTGGACCTGGTGCGCAGCGGCACCATCGCA
>NZ_JAGPWC010000103.1 GCF_018119405.1 Massilia sp. ST3
GCGCCGTCGGGACTGGCGGCGCGCGAACAGGAGGTATTGGGAAGGATCAGCCGGGGAGAGAGCGAACGCGCCGTGGCGCGCGCCCTGCGCCTGGGCACGGGCGCGGTGCACGCCCACCTGGAACGCAGCCTGCAGGAACTGGGCTGCGCCACGCGGCCCGCCGCCACCCTGAAGGCGCTGGCGCGCGGCCTGCTGTAGCGCGGGCCGCGGCGAGAGTAAAAAACGAAGTCAGGAGAAGGTGGCGGGATGCACCCCGCCGCCCGGGCGGATCAGGCCGCGCTGGGTGGCAACCACCACCGCGTGGGTGCGGGCGGTGGCGTCCAGCTTGCTCATCACGCCCTTGACGTGGGTCTTGACCGTGCCCACGCCGATCCCCAGCTTGCGGGCGATCGACTTGTTGCAGCAGCCCTGGGCCAGCAGTTGCAGCACGTCGGTCTCGCGCCCGGTCAGGTTTTCGCGGCTCAGGCTGTCGGCCACGCTGCGGGTGACCGATTCGGTGAGATAGCGCTGGCCCTGGGCCAGGGTGGTCGCCGCCCGCTGCAGCTCATCCGGAGCGCAGGACTGCAGCACGTAGCCGTGCACGCCCGCGTCCATCGCGATCCGCACTTCCCATTCCTTGTCGAGCTGGGTGACGATCAGCACCGCCGGATGGCGCAGGGCTTCCGGCATCGGCCGGCGCGCCAGCGCGAGGCCGGTGTCGTAGTCGGCCACCAGCACGCGCGCGACGCGCTGTCCCTCGGGCTGGCGCAGGCTGGTGGTGACGCGCAGCTCGGGCAGTTCGGCAAGGATGGCATGCAGGCCGACAGTCATCACCGGATCGGCGTGCATGATATGGACGGCAGAGGAAATCGTGTGCATGGTCGTGCTCCTGGTTGGACGGCGGGGCTATGCCCGTCCTCCATCTTGGAGTGGCCGTGGCCGATCCGGCAAGTTAAGACATGTAAAAAATGCGGCCGGCGGGTCCCCCTCGGCTGCACGGCGAATGCGCTATACTTGAATGATCATGCGCCTGACCTCCTTCACCGACTACACGCTGCGCACCCTGCTGCACCTGGGGAGCAACCGCGACCGCCTGGTCACGATCCAGGAAATCGCCGACCTGCACAGCATCTCGAAGAACCACCTCATGAAGGTGGTGAACGAACTGGCGCGCAATGGCGTGATCGAGACCATCCGCGGCCGCAACGGCGGTTTCCGCCTGGCCCATGAACCCGAGGACATCAACATCGGCGCCATCGTCCGCATGAGCGAGAGCGACTTCTACATGGCCGAATGCTTCGACCCGGAAGGCACGCCTTGCGGCCTGGTGAAGAACTGTAGCCTGAAGGGGGTGCTGGGCAACGCCACCAAGGCCTACCTGGACGAACTCGACCGCCACACCCTCGCCTCGCTGCTGCCCGAACCGGCCCCGCGCGAAACGCCAATTGCCTTCCACCGCAAGAAGGCCGCCTGAGCCCCTCCGGTGTGTGCTCGACAATAAAATGGCCGCCCGAGGGCGGCCATTGTCATTCCGGCCACACGGCCAGTAAAACATCGTAGGGTGGACGGGTTTCCCGTCCACGCGTTCAATCCAAGCTTGCGCAGCCGCGCGAAAACCGGTTGGACGCGTGGACGGCATAGCCGTCCACCCTACGGATTCGCGCGAAGGAGTCAGAACCCGTAGTTGGCGCGGGCGTAGATGTAGCGGCCCGAGCGCCCGAACGGGGCGTAGTTGGCGAACGGCGTATTGCCGGTGGTGTTGAGGAGTGGCGGCAGGGTTTCCGGATACTGGTCGAAGACGTTGTCCGCGCCCAGCGCCAGGGTGAACTTCGGCGTCACCGCATAGCGCGCCTCGAGATCGACCGTGGTCTTGGCGCCCAGCTCGAAGTCGAAGGCGGCCGTGGTGCCCGGCGACAGGACTTCGCCGTAGCGGGTGGCGCGCAGGGTCGCGCCCCACTGGCCCCGTTTCCAGTTCACGTTGGCGCTCAGCTTGTTCTTCGGCTGGCCCTTTTCCAGCGACAGCACGTTCAGGCGGTCGAACAGCACCGGCGCCGGATTCAGCGCGGCCAGCTGGGTGGTGACCGGGGTCTTGGTGACCTTGGTGTCGGTGAAGTTGCCGGCCAGGGTGAAGTCGAAGCGGCCCGCCTCGCCCGCGTTCAGCGGCCAGTTCACGACCACGTCCACGCCCTTGGTGGTGGTGTCGACGCCGTTGATGAAGAAGCGGCCGCCGCCGACGCCGATGAAGCCCTGGGCGGTCAGGTAGGAACGCACGTTGGCCTGGGTCAGGTTCTCGGACAGGACGATGCGGTCGTCGACGTCGATGCGGTAGGCGTCGACCGTCACGCTGACCTGGCCGAAGCGCATCACCGCGCCCAGCGAGGCGTTGACCGATTCCTCGGCTTCCAGCGGCTTGGCGCCCAGGGCCACCGCCACCGGATCGTTCGGCTTGAAGGTGGTGATCTCGAAAGGCACCCCGTTGATGAAGTTGGTCGAGGTGGCGGTGAAGTTCTGCTGCTGCGGCGAAGGCGCGCGGAAGCCGTTCTGCACCGCGCCGCGCAGCGCGAATTCCTTGCTGAAGTCATAACGGGCCGACAGCTTGCCGGCCAGGCTGTTGCCGAAGTCAGAGTAATGCTCGCCGCGCAGCGCCACCGAGGTCAGCAGTTGCGGGGTGATATTCGCTTCCAGGTCGACGAAGGCGCCGACCGCGGTGCGGTGGCTGTTGGTGGCGTTGGACGGACGGAAGCCCGGGAACACCTGGGCGCCCGGCGCCGCCGGGGTACCGTTAGGCAAGACTTCGCCGCCGTAGCGGTAGGAATCCGGTTCGCCCGCGAACAGCTCGTAGCCCTCGCGGCGCGCCTCGAGGCCGGCCGCGACGTTCAGGGGCGAGGCCAGGCCGCCGATGTCGACGGACCGCACGCCGGTGAAGTTGAATACGGTCTGGTCATAGGAATAGCCGCCCGCGTAGAACTCGGTCTTGCTGCTCGGGCCGATCGAACGGTTGAGCGTGTTCTGGATCTCGTACTCCATCTTGTTCTTGCCGTAGCCGAGCGAGGCGTCCATGTCCCAGGTTCCCCAGGTCCAGGTGGCGCCGCCGGTCAGGGCGAAGTCGTCGACAGTCGGCGCGATGATCGGCAGGAAGCCGTCCGGATAGATGGACGGGATGTTGCGCGCGTCCTGGGCCGGGCGGAAGAAGCCGCCCGAACGCGCTTCGCGGTTCTGGTAGCTGGCCCAGCCGTAGAGCTTGACGCCGCCGCCCAGGTTGCTGCCGGCATTGGCGAACAGGGTGCTCTGCTCCATCTCCGGCTCGCCGTACCAGGCGTTGAAGCGGTTGATGGTGTTCTCGCGCGGATCGAAGCCGCCGCCCGCCACGCGCGGGTATTGCTGGCGCATGTCGTAGCCGCTGCGCTCGGTGCGGTGCTGGTCCTTGTATTCGGCGGCGATGGTCAGGTAGCCGTCCTCGCCAAGCGCCAGGCCCTTCCAGAGGCTGACGGTGGCGGTCTGGCCGTCGGTGCGCTTGCGCGAAGCCGGCGCCGTGCCGGCCCAGGGCGCGCCGGCCGGGGCGACGTCGTTGTACAGGTCGTATTCGGTCTTGCGCGCGCCATAGGTGACCGAGGCTTCGCCGCCGGTGCGGTCGGTGCGCAGGCGCATGTTGACCACGCCCGAGATCGCGTCCGAGCCGTACTGGGCGGCCGCGCCGTCGCGCAGCACCTCGACGCTCTTCACGATCGCGGTCGGGATGGTGTTCATGTCGACCGCCGCCGAACCGCGGCCGATCGAGCCGTTGACGTTCACCAGCGACGAGGCATGGCGGCGCTTGGAGTTGACCAGCACCAGGGTCTGGTCGGGCGCCATGCCGCGCAGGGTGGCCGGGCGGATGGTGTCGGTGCCGTCGGTGATGGCCGGACGGGGGAAGTTCAGCGAAGGCAGCGCGATCGACAGCGCCTGGTTCATTTCGGTGCTGCCGACGTTTTTCAGCGTCTCGGCCGAGATGATGTCGACCGGGGCCGCGGTGTCGAGCGCGGTGCGGTTCGCCACGCGGGTGCCGGTGATCACCACGGTGCTCGGCTCGGCCTGGGACGCCGCAGGGGCGGCGGGCGCCTGTTCCTGAGCTTGCGACGCGCCCGCGAACAGCGATGCGATTGCAAGTGCCAATACGGTTTTTTCCGCTACGTTCTTCTGCATCTTCGTTTTCCTCTTGTTGTAGACCTGCGCAGCCGTTTTACTGGAGTTTCCCATGCGGCAACTCCAGTCCATACTGCGGGGCACGGTTGAAGATGTCAATTCGTAATGATTGCTATTAGGGATATTTACAACACAGCAGGGAGCGTCAGGTTCACGTAAGCCTCGGTGGCATTGCTGCAACGCACATCGGCGATGCGATAATTGACGCCGTGAATATGCTGCAACCAATCGACCATCATATCCCCGCCGTAGACGGGAGTATCTTCGCGCGCGCCTGGGAAGTGCCGGCGGCGGCGACCGCGCCCATCGTCCTGCTGCACGACTCGCTCGGCTGCGTCGAACTGTGGCGCGGCTTTCCGGCCGCACTGGCGCTGGCGAGCGGGCGCAGCGTCATCGCCTACGACCGCCTCGGCTTCGGCCGTTCCAGCGCACGCACCGGCGCCCTCCCCCTGAGCTTTGTCGCGGCCGAAGCCAGGGAGGGCTTCGCCCTGGTGCGCGACTACTTCGGCCTGGAGCGGTTTGCCCTGTTCGGCCACAGCGTCGGCGGCGGCATGGCGGTCCATTGCGCGGCCGCCTGGCCCCAGGCCTGCACGGCCCTGGTGACGGAGGCGGCACAGTCCTTCATCGAAGAGCGCACCCGCGCCGGCATCCTGGAAGCGAAGCGCCAGTTCGCCCTGCCGGGCAGCCTGGAACGGCTGGCGCGCTATCACGGCGACAAGGCGGCCTGGGTGCTCGAAGCGTGGACCGGGACCTGGCTGGCGCCCGCCTTTGCCGATTGGTCGCTGGATGCGGCGCTGCCGGGCGTGCACTGCCCGGCGCTGGTGCTGCACGGCCTCGAGGACGAATACGGTTCGCCCCGCCAGCCGGAGCGCATCGCGGCCGGCGTGGCCGGGCCGGTGGAGCTGGAGCTGATCCCGGGCGTACGGCACGTGCCGCATCGCGAGCGGGAAGCCTGGGTGGCGCAACGTGTCGCCCGCTTCCTCGCCGGCTGCTGAAAAAACGGCAGGCCGATGTCGAATCCGGAGGGCGCCATTCGTCGTGGAGACAGGAAGCCATCCCGCGCTTCCCCCGCTTTTGGAGCCGAACATGACTGAACAAGACAAGGTAAAGGGACCGGCGTCCTATTTCCCCTCGATCGAAAAGAAATACGGCCAGCCGGTGGCCCACTGGCTCGGCCTGCTGGGCGGCAGGGCCGGCATGAAGCACATGGAGATGGTGAACTGGCTGAAAACCGAGCATGGCCTCGGCCATGGGCATGCGAATGCGCTGGTTGCCTGGCACCTCGCCCATACGGGCATCGCCCCCGCTTGAGCAAGAGTGCGCTTCTCAGTCCGGGTACTCGGGGACTGTTCACTGAGCCGGATTTCGCTCGTCAAAAACAAAAGGGAGCCCGTGGCTCCCTGTTTATGACTCGCAAATTTTCTTAAAAAACACCGCGCAAGAGCGCAAACAGTGCGAGCGCGGACACACATGCACTGACGCTCATGATGCCGATCACAACATTGACCGTCTTTGCACGGACTAGCGTATCAGTTTCCAGTTTTCTAGCAATACTCGTCATTTTCTCGGCTCCAGGCAAAGGCTTCCATCTTTCCTGTTCTTCGCCAGGCATTCGCGAAGCGTTTTCATTATAACTTCTTTTTCTTGCCTGGCTTCCGTGACCGCCTTGTCCTTGATCTCGTTCTCCAGCGTATTCAGGTAGGCATGGACCATGGTGTAACTGAGCGCAGTAAAGGCAAGAAACCAGAGAGATGCATAAAACACCTTTTTGTCCGGAATGTGAGGATGTCCAGAGGCCGGCGCGGTCGCCAGGGACCCTATCCCCACCAGGAATGCCGAGCAGAGAATGATGAGCAGGTGGAGTCCGAAGACGAGCCAGGCGATCCCTTTACCATTCGGATCGGTCACGCGCGCTTCGATTGCGCGCACTTCGTAACAGGTCGCCGCCGCCATGCCCATCGTCGCCCAGAACAGCTCCCCCTTGCCGATCGACCTGATCACTCCCCCGGCTGCGAGTGCGGCAGTTACCCGTGGAATGCTGATAATCCACAGTACAAACAGAGGAAGGAAGACGGGAACGAGGATGTTAATGATCCCCAGCCAAACAGGGACCATCCATCAAAGTGCGGTGAAAAGAGCGTGGCTTGGGGCATAGATGAGCATGAGAATCCGGCATCATCTGGTATCCGTTGATCAAAGTCGACTTACGGTACTACTGGCCTGGGCGAACGCCACTTACGCAACCGGCTACAGCAACGACAGCCTTCACACCTGCATATTCATGATGTCGTGATACGCCGACACCAGCTTGTTACGCACCTGCACGGTGGCCTGGAAGGCAATACTCGACTTCTGCATGGCAATCATGGTGTCCGACAGGCTGACCGTGTCGTCGCCCATGGCAAAGCGCTTGCCGAGCTCCTCGGCCTGCTTGGACTTGTTGCTCACTTCCTGCAGGGTCGATTGCAGGGCGTCGGCGAAGTCGAGCTTGGCCGCTGGCTTGGCGCCGAGCGCAGACGGCGCGCCGGGGACGACCGCCGCCGCGGCGGATGCCGGCTTGGTCGCCGCCGCCTTCAACTGCTCCATCATCGCCTGGATACGGCTGTTGTCGATGCCGCCGATGCCGCCAATACTCATGTTCTTCTCCTGCGGTTTGTTGCCTTGTAGAATCAAACCATTGATCTCAGGCTGTCAGAATATCAGCGCCAGCGCAAATCCGAAGGGCGAAGAAGACCGTAAAACGCCCCCTGTTTCCCGGTTTGGATGTTGCTCCACGGCTCCATAATGCTGCCTGAGCTCCCCACAATCCAACCCGAAAACCACGACACCATGGCAGCAGCAGCAGCGGAAGAAATCCTCGATACGCCCCCGGCCCAGTCCGGCGTCCCGGCCTTTTTCCAGACGACGATGGGCAAGCGCATCGCCGTCGGCGGCGGCATCGCCATCATCCTGGCGCTCATGGTCGCGGTCTGGATGTGGAGCCAGGCGCCGGAATACCGCGTGCTGTTCTCGAACTACAGCGACCGCGACGGCGGCGCCATCACCGCCTCGCTGGACCAGATGGCGGTCCCCTACAAATTCTCCGAAGGCGGCACCGCGATCCTGGTGCCGGCCGAGCAGATCCACGACCTGCGCCTGAAGCTGGCGGCCCAGGGCCTGCCCAAGGGCGGCAACGTCGGCTTCGAGCTCATGGAAAACCAGAAGCTGGGCACCTCCCAGTTCCTGGAACAGATCAATTACCAGCGTTCGCTCGAAGGCGAGCTGGCGCGCTCGATCCAGTCGCTGGGTTCGGTCGGCTCCGCCCGCGTCCACCTAGCCCTGCCGAAGCCCTCGGTCTTCGTGCGCGAACAGCAAAAGCCCACCGCCTCGGTCCTGCTCAACCTGCAGCCGGGCCGCGCCCTCGATCCGGGCCAGGTCAGCGCCATCGTGCACCTGGTCGCCTCCAGCGTGCCGGAACTGACCATCGGCAACGTCACCGTGGTCGACCAGAACGGCACCCTGCTGTCCGACACTTCGAATAAAGCCGCCAACGGCAAGCAGCTCGACCCGACCCAGCTCAAGTACGTGGACCAGGTCCAGCAGAACATCATCAAGCAGGTCGAATCGATCATCAAGCCGATCGTCGGCGAAGGTAATGTGCGCGCCGAGGCGACCGCCGAGATCGACTTCGCCCAGGTCGACACCGCGGCCGAGATGTACAAGCCGAATTCGCCGCCGGAGCCGCAGGCCATCCGCAGCCAGCAGACCTCGGAATCGAGCCAGCCCGGCGCCGCCGCCTCGGGCATCCCTGGCGCGCTGTCGAACCAGCCGCCGGGCGTGAACGCCGCCCCGGTCGAAGGCCAGCTGCCGCCGGGCGGCCAGGGCGCCGCCGGTCCGAGCCGCAAGGATTCGACCACCAATTTCGAAGTCGACAAGACCATCCGCTACGAACAGCGTCCGATGGGCGGCATCAAGCGCCTGACCGTGGGCGTGGTGGTGAACTACCGCCGCATCGTCGATCCGAAGACCGGCAAGGTCACCGTGCGTCCGCTGGCGGCGGCCGAAGTGGCCCAGATCAACGAACTGGTCAAGCAGGCGATGGGCTACAGCCAGGCGCGCGGCGACACCCTGAACGTGGCCAATGCCCCGTTCGACGGCGTCGACAAGCCGGCCGAAGAGATCAAGCCGCTGGAATGGTGGAGCGATCCGGCCAACTTCCCGCTGTTCAAGGACATCGCCCGCTACGCCTTCGTGGCCGCCGTGATTGCCTTCCTCTACTTCCGCTTCCTGCGCCCGCTGCTGCGCCCGGCGATCAAGAAGTTCGACGAGGCCACCGCGATGCCGGAGGAAGAAGAAATCGACGAGGAAGCCGAAGAAGCGGCCGCGGCGGAAGCCGAGGCGGCCGCCGAGGAAGAGATCGAAGAAGTCGAGCAGCAACGCCGGGCGCAGGGTTACCGCGCCAACCTGAAGGTGGCGCAGGATCTGGCGCGCGAAGATCCGCGCATCGTGGCTAACGTAATCAAGGCATGGTTGGGTTCCAATGAGTGATAAAGACAAAGACGCCACCAACAAGGCGGCAATCCTGATGCTGGCGCTGGGCGAAGCGGAAGCGGCCGAGGTCATGAAATACCTCGGCCCGCGCGAAGTGCTCAAGCTGGGCGCCGCGATGGCGCAGATGAAGGCGGTGCAGCACGAGCAGGTGGTGACGGTGCTGGAAGACTTCGTCGAGGAAACCAACCTGCACTCGACCGTCGGCCTGGATTCGGACGAATACATCCGCCAGGTGCTGACCAAGGCGCTGGGCGACGACAAGGCCGCCGTGCTGCTCAACCGTATCCTGGGCGGCAAGGACGCCTCGGGCATCGAGAGCCTGAAGTGGATGGACGCGACCTCGGTCGCCGAACTGATCCGCAACGAGCACCCGCAGATCATCGCCACCATCCTGGTGCACCTCGAGCGCGACCAGGCTTGCGAAATCCTGGCAAACTTCACCGAGCGCTTGCGTAACGACGTGGTGCTGCGTATCGCCACCCTGGACGGCGTGCAGCCTGCCGCCTTGCGCGAACTGAACGACGTGCTGACCAAGCTGCTGTCCGGTAACGAGAACATCAAGAAGTCCTCGCTGGGCGGCGTGCGCACCGCGGCCGAGATCCTGAACTTCATGAGCGGCGAGCAGGAATCGGCGGTCATGGACAACATCAAGAACTACGACAACGACATGGCGCAGAAGATCATGGACGAGATGTTCGTGTTCGACAACATCATCGACATCGACGACCGCGGCATCCAGCTGCTGCTGCGCGAAGTGCAGTCCGAGATGCTGATCATCGCCCTGAAAGGTGCGTCGCAAGACCTGCGCGAGAAGATCTTCAAGAACATGTCGCAACGTGCCAGCGAAATGATGCGCGAGGACCTGGAGTCGAAAGGTCCGGTGCGCCTGTCCGAAGTGGAAACCCAGCAGAAGCAGATCCTGCAGATCGTCCGCCGCCTGGCTGACGAAGGCCAGATCGTGCTGGGCGGTAAAGGTGAGGATTCCTTCGTCTGATGGTGATTCCGAAAGAACAGCAAAGCGCCTACCAGCGCTGGGAAATGGCCTCGTTCAACGAGCGCCCCGCCCCCGCGCCGGCGCCGGCACAACAAGTCCCTGTGGAGATCGTGCCCCAGGTGGTGTTGCCGAGCGTGGAAGAAATCGAGGCGATGCGCGAAGCCGCACGCCACGAAGGCTACCTGCAGGGCTTGCAGGAAGGCCGCGAGCAAGGCTATGCCGAGGGCCGGGCCCAGGGCTATGCCGACGGCGCCGAGGCCGGCCAGACCGAGGCCGCCACCGAGCTGGAGCACGTGCGTGCGATCGCCGCCACCTTCGGCGACGCGGTGGCCGCGGCCGACGAGACCATCGCCGCCGACGTGCTGGAACTGGCCCTGCGCCTGGCGCGCGGCATGGTGCGCACCGCCTTCGACGTGCGCCCCGAGCTGATCGTCCCGATCGTGCGCGAGGCCATCGGCTACCTGCCGGTGCTGCAGCAGCCTGCCCTGCTGAGCCTGCACCCCGAAGACGCCCTGATCGTGCGCCAGACCATGGCCGACGAACTGACCAAGGGCGGCTGGCGCATCATCGAGGACGCCAGCCTGGCGCGCGGCGGCTGCAAGGTCGAGACCGCGAGCAACCAGATCGACGCCCAGGCCCAGGCGCGCTGGCACCGCCTGACCCATGCGCTGGGCGCGAATATCGAGTGGATGGGACAGTAAGATGAGCAGCGCAGGCGCGGACGACCGCCATACCGCACGCTGGAAGAGCTACCTGCGCGACTGCGACGCCCTGGTGGGCTTCGCCGAGCCGATGCAGGTCTCGGGCCGCGTCACGCGCGTGGCCGGCCTGGTCATGGAATGCGTGGGCCTGCGCCTGGCCGTCGGCAGCGCCTGCACCATCCCCACCGCCAACGGCTTCATCGAGGCCGAAGTGGTCGGCTTCGAAGGCGAACGCCTGTTCCTGATGCCCCAGAGCGACGTCGAAGGCGTGGTGCCCGGCTCGCGCGTGCATCCGGTCGAAGGCGTGCTGCCGAAACCGGGCAGCGTGCCGCATCCGCGGCGCCGCCCGAGCGACCGCGCGCGCCACCTGCCGGTGGGCGAACAGCTGCTGGGCCGGGTGGTGGACGGCGCCGGCCGCCCGCTCGACGGCCTGGGGCCGCTCGGCACCCACGAAGTGGGACCGCTCAACGCACGCCCCGTGAACCCGCTCGACCGCGCACCGATCAAGGACACCCTGGACGTGGGCGTGCGCGCCATCAACGCCATGCTGACGGTGGGCCGCGGCCAGCGCCTGGGCCTGTTCGCCGGTACCGGTGTCGGTAAATCGGTGCTGCTGGGCATGATCGCCCGCTATACGGAGGCCGAGGTGATCGTGGTCGGCCTGATCGGCGAACGGGGCCGCGAGGTGAAGGAATTCATCGAGCAGATCCTGGGCCCGGACGGCCGCGCCCGCTCGGCCGTGGTGGCCGCGCCGGCCGATTCCCCGCCCCTGCTGCGCCTGCAAGGCGCCGCTTATGCCACCGCGATTGCCGAACACTTCCGCGACCAGGGCAAGAACGTTCTCCTGATCATGGATTCGCTGACCCGCTACGCCATGGCCCAGCGCGAGATCGCCCTGGCCATCGGCGAGCCGCCGGCCACCAAGGGCTATCCGCCTTCGGTGTTCGCCAAGCTGCCGGTATTGGTCGAACGCGCCGGCAATGGCCTCGAGGGCGGCGGCTCGATCACCGCCTTCTATACCGTGCTGTCCGAGGGCGATGATCAACAAGACCCGATTGCCGATGCCGCGCGCGGTATCCTGGACGGCCACATCGTCCTGAACCGCCACCTGGCCGAAGCCGGCCACTATCCGGCGATCGACATCGAACAGTCGATTTCGCGGGCGATGCACGGCATTACCACCCACGAACACCAGCTGGCCGCGCGCAAGCTCAAGCAGCTGTACGCGCGCTACCAGCGCGCGCGCGACCTGATCGCCGTGGGCGCCTACGTCGCCGGCAGCGACCCCGTGCTCGACCAGGCGATCGCCAAGCATGGCGACATCGAGGCTTTCCTGTGCCAGGAAATCTTCGACAACGCCAGCTTGCCTGAGAGCTTGGGGCAACTTACCTCTCTATTCCAGTAATGAAAGGATACCGGGCGGCACTATACTGTGACCCAACATGGCCCAAGCATCCGCTCTCGACACCCTCATCGACCTGGCCCAGCGCGAATCCGACGCGGTGGCCAAGCGCCTCGGCGCGGCCCTGAAGGCCGTCGAAGAGGCCGAGCAGAAGCTGGACATGCTGACCGGTTACCGCGACGAGTACGCGAACAAGCTCGATGCCGCCCAGCTGGCCGGCATCACCCCTTTCGCGTATCACAACTTTGTCGCCTTTATTGGCAAGCTCGACAACGCACTGAATGGCCAGCGCGAAGTCATCAAGCACGCGCAGTACAAGGCCAATGTGGAAAAAGCGGCCTGGCAGGAGAGCGAGCGCAAGCGCCTGTCCTACCGCACGCTGAGCGAACGCGCCGCCGCCGAGGCCTTGAAGCTCGAGAACAAGCGCGACCAGAAACTGATGGACGACCACGCGGCCCGTGGCGCCCGCTACAAGCAACGCTGAACCAGACGCCGAGACGATCATGACGATGCAATCCACCACCCTCCCGTTCCAGCTCGCCGGCGCCAACGCCGCCAACGCCCAGGCGCAACGCGCGAATGCCCTGCCGGGCGCGTCCGCCGACGGCGGCAAGGCCTTCGGCGACACGCTGTCGCGCGAGCT
>NZ_JAGPWC010000104.1 GCF_018119405.1 Massilia sp. ST3
CGGCCGCGCGCCCCCCCCCCCCCCCCCCCCCCCCGCGCTCGCCCCCCCCCCCCCCCCCCCCCCCCCCCCGGCCCCCCCCGGGGACCCAAGTTCGTCGAGCAGCCGCTGGCGTAACTAAGCCGCCTCGCGCCCCAGCAAACTCCCTATCGCCGCCAGCAACACCTCTTCCTGGTACGGCTTCCCGAAGTAGGCATTCACCCCCAGCCCCAGCGCATAATTCCGGTGCTTGTCCGCCGTGCGCGAGGTGATCATGATGATCGGCACCGCCTGCGTCGCCGCGCTGCCGCGGATCTGGCGCGTCAGGTCGAAGCCGTCCATGCGCGGCATCTCGATATCGACCAGCATCAAGTCGGGCGCGCCTTGGGCGACCAGTTCCAGCGCCTCGACGCCGTCCTTGGCCAGCAGCACCCGGTAGCCTTCGCGCTCCAGCAGGCGCTGGGTGACCTTGCGCACCGTGATCGAATCGTCGACCACCATCACCAGCGGCAGCGGCGCCTGCGGCGCGGCCTGCGGCTGGGCGCGCTGGGCCTTGTGCGGCTGCTGGGCCAGCGCCACCGGGTCCAGGATCAGGACGATCTCGCCCGAACCCAGCACCGTGGCCCCGGCGATGCCCGGCACGCGCGCCAGCTGCGGGCCGATGTTCTTGACCACCACTTCGCGGTTGCCCACCACCTCGCCGATGCGCAGCGCGATGCGGCGGCTGCCGCTGTTGAGCACCATGACGGGATTCGAACGCTGCAGCGGCAGGGGTTCGCCTTCCTCACCCAGCAGCTCGGCCAGTTCGTGCAGCGCCAGGGTGTCGGCGCCGGCTGCCAACTTGCCCTCATGCAGGGCCGCTTCCAGCTCGGTATCGCGCACTTGCAGCATCTGCTCCACCAGGGTCGCCGGGATCGCGTAGCTGCGGCCGCCGTTCGTTACCAGCACCACCTGGGCCACCGCCAGGGTCAGGGGCAGGTGAATGGTGAAGCGCGTGCCCTGCCCCGGCGTGGTGTCCACCGCGACGCGGCCGCCCAGGGCCTGGGCTTCGGAACGCACCACGTCCATGCCGACCCCGCGCCCGGCCAGTTCGGTCAGGGTGTCGGCGGTCGAGAAGCCCGGTTCGAAGATCAGTTCGGCCGCATCCTGGTCCGAGACTTCGTCCAGCTCGCCCAGCAGGCCCAGGGCGATCGCCTTGGCGCGGATGCGTTCCAGGTCGAGGCCGGCGCCGTCGTCGCTGAACTGCATCACGACTTCGTTGCCGTGCTGGCTGACCTGCACCAGCATGTCGCCGGTCTCCGGCTTGCCGGCCGCCTGGCGCACGGCGCGCGGCTCGATGCCGTGCACGATGGCGTTGCGCAGCAGGTGCTCGAAGGGCGCGGCCATCTGCTCCAGCACGCCGCGGTCGACCTCGACCGCGCCGCCGCGGATGTCCAGGTTGACGCGCTTGTCGGTTTCCTTGGCGGTCTGGCGCGCCACCCGGAACAGGCGCTCGGACAGGCTGGCGAACGGCACCATGCGCACCCGCATCAGGTCGCGCTGGAGGTCGCGCGTCAGGCGCGACTGGGCCGCCAGCTCCTCGGCCGCGCTGTCGACGGTGCGGCCGATGGTTTCCTGGAAGGAGGCGACGTCGTTGACGCTCTCGGCCAGCATGCGGGTCAGTTCCTGCAGGCGGGTGAAGCGGTCGAATTCGAGCGGATCGAACTCGCGCTCGCCCGCGATCGACAGGCGCGAGGCGATCTGCGACTCGGCCTGCATCTCGATCTCGCGCAGCTGGCGGCGCAGGCGCGCCACGTTGTCCGAGAAGTCGTTCAGCGAGCCCTTGATGGTCTCGACCTGGGTTTCCAGCTTGGAGCGCGTGATCGATACCTCGCCGGCCTGGTTCACCACGCGGTCGAGGAGGTCGGCGCGCACCCGCACCAGCGGCTGGCGGGCGCCCGGCTGCTCCGCCGGGGCCGGCGCGGCCAGGGCTTCCTTCGGCTGCGCGGCGGCTTGCGGCTGCTGGAGCTGCTCGAACAGCAGCAGCGCCTGGTCGTAGCTGGCCAGCAGCTCGTCGAAGGCGGCCGGTCCGGCGCTGCCGGCGTGCGCCAGGTTTTCGATCTCGGTCTCGAGTTCGTGGGTGTGCTGGCCCAGGCGCATCGCGCCCGCCATGCGCGCGCTGCCCTTGACCGTATGCAGGGCGCGCTGCAGGCCCTGGGCGATGGCCATGTCCTGCGGATGCTGCTGCCACTGGCGCAGGCCGTTGCCGATCTGCGGCAGCAGGTCGGTCGCTTCTTCCAGGAACACCGGCAGCAGGTCCGGGTCCAGCTCGTCGGCGAAGACGGGGACGGCGGCCAGCACCGGTTCCACGTCTTCCTGGGGGCCTGCCTGCATCTCGGCCTGCATCTCGGCCTGCACCCCCGCAGGCGATTCCGGCTCGTGCTCGGGCTCGGGCTCGAGCAGCACCGCTTCGTCCGGCGTGACCGCCACGAATGCGGTCTCGTCCAGCTCGGGCACGAACTCCTCGATATCCGGCACCGGAACCGGGGGCGCCATGGCCGACGCAAGTGCAGGCGCAGCCTGGTCCAGGGCCGGCGCCGCGAACGGATCGTCGAGGAAGAGATCGAACACGTCGTCGACCTCGCTGGTATCCGGCGCGGACTTGGCCGCGGGCGCCGCCGCCGGGGCCTCGAAGGCCGGCGGCGCGGCCACCAGGCTGTCGTAGGCGGCCGCGAACAGGGCGTCGAGCTGCTGCGCCAGCGCGGGATCGGCTTCGCCGTACACGGAGGCCGCTTGCCGGCTGGCCACGCGCTCGCGCAGCGCCGCCAGCTGGTCGATCAGGTCGGGCTGCTCCGGCGCCAGTTCGCCCAGGCCGAACACCTGCAGCATGGTGCGCATGCGCGCCAGGGTCGTGTCGAGCACGGCCAGCTCGGCGTCCTCGACGTAGGCGCCGGGCGCCGCCAGCTTGTCCAGGGTCAGTTCCAGCGCCTGCGCCACGTCGCGCAGCGCGTGGTAGCCGACCGTACCCGAGGTGCCGGCCAGGGTGTGCACCGCCTTCAAGCCATCGTCCGAAGCGGTGCGGCGCGGCGCGGCGCGCCAGGCCTCGCATTCCGCGGCCAGCGCCTGCAGCAGCTGCTCGGCCTCGGCCAGGTAGATGTGGTACAGCGCTTCCGGCACCTCCAGGCCGCCGATGCGCCTGATACCGTCGCGCGCTCCCTGCGCGGCCGGCAGTTCGACCTGCTGGTCGAGCACGGGAATCTCGTCGTCCAGCAGCGCCGGCGCCTCCGCCTGCAAGGTAGCGGGCGCCTCGAAGGGGCCGCCTTCCTGCACCCGCGCGGCCGCCTCGACCAGGGCCGCGCCGTCGCGCGCGGGCGTGCGCCCGGCGGCCAGGTCGGCCACCCAGGCTTCGAGCTCGGCATGGGCGTGGGCCAGCAGCGCCAGCAGGCCGGCGCTGGCCGGACGGCTGTCGGACAGCCACACGTTCATCACGCGCTCGACGGCGGCGCTGGTGGCGGCGAAGTCTTCCAGCTCCACCATGCGGCTGCTGCCCTTGAGCGTGTGGAAGGAACGGCGCAGCAGGGTCAGTGTTTCCTGGTTGCCCGGATCGTCCGCGGCGCGCGGCAGGTGCTCGGCCACCAAGCCCAGCACTTCCTGCGCTTCGCCGATGAAGATCTCGAGCAGCTCGGCCTCGATGCTGGTTTCGACCGGCGCCGAGGCTTCCTGCGCCGGCTCGGAAGCCGGCTCGACGAACTCATAGGGCAGCTCGCGCAGCAGGCGCTTGTCCTCGTCGAAGGTGAAGCGTCCTTTTGCCGCCTCGCTGTCCTGGGCCAGCAGGTCGGCGAAGAAGCCCAGGGCGCCGATGTTCTGGGCGATGTTGTGCAGGGCCGCGTGCTGGCTGGTGACGTCGCCTTCGTAGTCGGCCAGCTTGCGCACCTCGCCGGCGACGTGCTGGGTGGCGCGCACCGCCTGCTCGAGGTCGAGGATGGCGAAGGCGCCCTGCAGCTGGTGCAGCACCGGCGTGCTCTGCTCCAGCACCTGGCGTTTGCCCGGGTCGTCGTAGTACTCGTCGAGCAGCTTCTCGATCTGGCGCAGGCCGGTCTTGATCTCGTTCGCCAGCACGGCCACGGTCTGGCCCTGCTGGATCTGGCGCGCCAGCTCGCCCTGCCAGTGCGCGGCGTCGGGCGGGGTTTCGCCCGCGGCCAGGGCCAGCAGGCGCGCGCCCACCGCTTCGGCGTTCTCGGCGAAGTCCTGGGGCAGCTGGCGCAGCTGGTCCAGGCCGTTCTCGACGAACAGCATGGCGGCGGCCATCTCGAGGCCGAACTGGTCGCTGCGGCCCGAGGACATCGAGTCGGTCGCGGCGCGGCCCAGCTCGCGCAGCAGCTGGGCCAGCGCGGGCGCGCCCAGCTTCTCGCTGGCGCCGGCCAGCTGGGCCAGGGCGTCGTTGAAATCGTCCTCGACCACCGCGTCCGCCTCGTGGGCGATGCGGTCCCAGTCCGACTTGGTGCGGGCCAGGGCTTCGCGCGCTTCCTTCAGCGCGGCCGGGTCGATCTTGCCGTAGCGGCGCTCGGCGTAGTCGGGCGGCACGGCGCCCTCGAGGTGCAGGGCCCGGCGCAGGCGCTGCGCTTCCGGGCCGGGCGCGGGCGCGGCGGCCACGAAGAACAGGGCGTCGCGCAGCATGGCGTCGGGCGTGCCGCCCTGCCCCTGCGACAGGCGGCGCGCCTGCAGGTTGATCTGGCCGAACAGCTGCTTGGCGTACAGGTCGCTCTCGACCTGGCCCTCGGCCACCACGGCGGCGAAGGCATGCATGGCCTGCCAGAACAGGCGTGCGCGCGGGTCCTGCTGGCCGGCCGCGACCGGCGCGATGGCCTCGGCCATGCCGGCGGCGTGCAACCGGACCTGTTCGGGATCAGTGCTTTTCAGGTAGGGCAGCAGCGACTTCTCGAAGCGCGCGCGGCAGGCCGCGACGTCGACCGGGCCAGCATCCCCCTCGAAAGGAAGATCCGGCAGCACCGACAGATCGAGCATCAGGAGGTCCGACGGGTGGATGCGCTGCACGCCCAGGCGCTCCTGGAGGTCGCGGAAATACGGGAACAGGCGCGCCGGCTGCTGGGGCGCCCCGGCCAGCAGCTCGTCCAGGTATTCGCCCAGGGCGCCATAGGCGTCCTGCAGCAGCCTGGCGTTGTCCTCGGTGCAGGGCAGCTGGCCGTCCTTGAGGCGGTCGAGCAGCTGCTCGGCCGCGCCGGTGAAGGCGCCCACGCCCTCGACGTCCACCATCTGCAGCGCGCCGTGCGCCTGGTGCAGGTGGGTCTTGGCATGCAGCAGCAGGGTCGGCTGGGCTTCCGGGCTGCGGCCGGCGGCGTCGCGCACCGCGTTGCCGGAGCGGGCCAGGGCGTCGCGGATCTCGCCGATCACCCAGGACAGCGGGCCGGTATCGAATCCTCCTGCACGGGTCGATGTGGTCGTCATGCCAACAGTTTATCAGGAGGCGACGCGGAAGCGCGACACCGAGTCCTTCAGCTCCTGCGCCAGGCCGGCCAGCTCGCGGATCGACTGGGCGGTCTGGCGCGTGCCCTGCTGGGTATTTTCGGTCACTTCCAGGATCTGCCGCATGTTGTGCGCCACGCCGTTGGCCGAGGTGGCCTGCAGGCCGGTGGCGTAGGACATGCCCTGGATCAGCTCCGCCAGGCGGTTCGACACGCGCGAGATATCGGCCAGCGCGGCGCCGGCGGCGTCCGACAGGCGCGCGCCCTCGACCACGCCCTGGGTCGATTTTTCCATTGCGGCGACCGCGTCGTGGGTGTCGGCCTGGATGGTGCGCACCAGCGCGCCGATGCCCTTGGCCGCTTCGGCCGAGCGCTCCGCCAGGCGCTGCACTTCTTCCGCCACCACCGAGAAGCCGCGTCCGGCCTCGCCGGCCGAGGCGGCCTGGATCGCGGCGTTCAGCGCCAGCACGTTGGTCTGCTCGGTGATGTCCGAGATCAGGTCGGTGATTTCGCCGATCTCCTGCGAGGATTCGCCCAGGCGCTTGATGCGCTTCGAGGTTTCCTGGATCTGCTCGCGGATCTCGTTCATGCCGAGGATCGCGTTCTGCACCGCAAGCGCGCCCTGCTCCGCCGCCGCCACCGACTGGCGCGCCACGTCGGCCGATTCGAGCGCCGAGCGCGACACGTCGGTGATCTCGCCGGCCATGCGCAGCACGGTGCTGGAAGCGTCCTGGATTTCCTTCGACTGCTGCTCGGCCGCGCCCAGCAGGCGGGTCGACACGGCCTGGGCGCCGCTCGAGGCGCGCGTGACCTGCTCGGCGGTGGTAATCACGCGCACCACCAGGCCGCGCAGCTCTTCCACCGTGTAGTTGACCGAGTCGGCGATGGCGCCGGTGATGTCCTCGGAGACGGTGGCGTGCACGGTCAGGTCGCCGTCCGCCACTTCCTGCAGTTCGTTCATCAGGCGCAGGATCGCGGCCTGGTTGGCGTCGTTGGTGGCCTTGGCTTCTTCTTCCTTGGCCTGGGCCAGCTGGCGCATGGCCTCGGCTTCGCGGCGGCGCGCTTCCAGGCCGCGGGTGCGGTTGTGCGAGTCCTGCAGCATCACGCGCGAGATGCTGCCGCCCGCCGCCAGGGTGAAGATCGAGGCGCCGACCAGGACCCAGAGCCAGGGGCTGCCGGCGCCCTGGGCCAGGCGGTAGTCGGCCTGCAGGCGGCCCAGCATGGCGCTCAGCTGCTCGTTGTCGCGCGCGATGGTCTGCTCGGCGCTGCGCGCGGCGTGGAAGTGATCGATATTGCTCTGCAGGGAAGCGATGGTCGACTGGAAAGCGCGGAAACCCTCGCGCGCCTTGGCCAGGCGTTCGCGCAGTTCGGCGTCGGCCAGCGGGGCCAGGCCCAGCGCGGCGCTGCCTTCCAGCAGGCCGTCGACGATGGCGCCCAGCGCGGTAGCGTCGCGCGCGATCGATTCGACCGCGCCGCTGCGCGGCGCGCCCGGCGTCACGAAGGCGTGCGCGCTGGCGGCCAGGCTCTGGGTCAGGTTCATCATGCGGCCCAGGGCCGCCACTTCGCGCGCGCTGCCGCCGCGCTCGGTGCGCTGGTCGAGCAGGGTGTCGGCGATCGCCAGCAGTTCCGGGCTGAAGCCCTCGAGCTGGGCCAGGCTGGCGCCGTAGCCGGTCAGGTGGCGCTTGTTCTTGGCCAGCACCGCGGCGGCCTTGTCGGAGGCGCTCCATTTGGCGCGCGCCTTGGCGACCAGGCGCGCGGCCTCGCCGGTGGCGGCCGGGATGTCGCCGGCGGGCGTATTGCCGCCGCGCGCCAGCAGGACCAGGTTGCGGCCCAGGTCGGCGCGGCTGCTTTCCAGCTGGGCCACGGCGGCGCTGTCGCCGCGCAGCGCCTTGGGCGCCGCCTTGCCCAGGCGGTGGGCGTTCATCAGGGCGTCGCTCGCGGTCTGGCTCTGGCCCGCCGCGTCGGCGTTGTGGGCGGCGTTCTGCCACATCGACAGCACGGTCAGCAGGATGCCGGCCGCGAAGGAGCCCAGCAGCAGGCGCAGCTGGCGCGGCAGCGACAGGTGGCCGATCAGCGGCAGGCGCAGGTCGTCGAGGGCGCCGCTATCCTCGGACGCGGGCGTTCCCTTGCGGTGGCGGATGTTGCCCAGGCGGCGCGCGGCCGCTTCGGCGGAACCGCCGACGGCCGGCGCTGCCGGCGCGGCCGCGGCGAAGCCGGGTCCGAACTGGGTGTCCGGCGAGGACAGCACGGTGTCGTCGTCCGCGCTCTCCCTGCTGATGAAATTGGTGGCAAGTTTCGAGGCGAATCCCATTCCGGCTCCTGGTGCTGCTGTTCGTTGTCGGCGCGTGCGCCTGGTGTCTGTTTACATTCCGACGTGCAGGAAGCGCTCTTCCCGCACCAGCGCCGCCAGCGACAGCGGCTTCCATGTGTTGCCCTCGGCGTCGCGCAGGGTGTCGCCCTCGCGTTCCATCGCGCCGGCCTGGCGCAGGCCGAACACCTGGTCGACCCGCAGCGCGCAGTTGAAGCCCAGCGCCGGCGAGAAGGTGACCAGGCGTCCCGTGCTGGCGGGGGACGCCGGCGCTTCCGGGTCGAGGTAGCGCGCCAGGTCGATCACGCCCAGCAGCGCGCCGCGCACGTTGACCAGGCCCAGGTACCAGGGCCGGGTCAGGGGGACGGGGGTGAGCGCGCCGAGCGGCACGATCTCGCCGGCCTCGGTCAGGTCGAGCAGCCAGCGGGCGCCGCCGATGCCCAGGCCCAGCTGGTGCACCCGTTCGCCGCTGCCGCTTTTCGCGGCCTGCATGCGTTCCAGCAGTTCTTCCTGGTAGGCGCGCAGGCGGGTGCGGCGCGCAAGCTCGGCCTGCGAAGCCTCTCCCTGCCCGCCCTCTTCCTCGCCGGCGCCCGGCTGCATCATGCGCTCGCGCGCACCGGCATGGCGGCGGACTCCACGCCAATCGCGGCGATGCTGGCCAGCAGCTGCTGGGGGTTGACCGGCTTGACCAGGTAGTCCCTGGCGCCCTGGCGCATGCCCCAGATGCGGTCGGTCTCCTGGCTCTTGCTGCTGCAGATGATGACCGGGACCTTGGCCAGCTCGGGATCGCGGGCGATCGCGCGCGTGACCTGGAAGCCGTTCGCTCCCGGCATGACGACGTCCATCAGGATCAGTTCCGGGCGCTCGGCGCGGATGCGCTCCAGCGCCTCTTCGCCGTTGACGGCGGTGCTGACGGCGTACCCGTTCTTGACCAGGATGTCGGTCAGGTAGAAGCGTTCGGTCGGGGAATCGTCGACGATGAGAATCTTGTGTATGGCCACGTTGGGCTCCGGGAATCTAGCAGGGCTTGCCGGCCGTGTGGTCGCGCACGGCGGCCAGCAGGCTGTCTTTGGAAAACGGTTTGGTCAGGTAGGCGCTGGCGCCGACCATGGCCCCGCGCGCGCGGTCGAACAGGCCGTCCTTGGACGACAGCATCAGCACCGGCGTGGCGGAAAAGCGTGCGCTCTTCTTGATCAGGGCGCAGGTCTGGTAGCCATCCAGGCGCGGCATCAGGATATCGCAGAACACCAGCGCGGGGTGGTGGTCGTTGATCTTGGCCAGCGCGTCGAAGCCGTCCTCGGCCAGCACCACCTGGTAGCCGGCCTGGGTCAGGAAGATCTCGGCGGAGCGGCGGATCGTGCTGCTGTCGTCGATCACCATGATGGTCAGGCCCGTCGGTTGCGGGGAAGTCGTCATTTTCGTTTCACTTCGGCATGAAGCGCCACGATAGCACAGGGCCCTCCCCTTGTGCGCGAAGTGTTGCGCTGCGTCAACTGAGCAATTTCACTCCAGACGCAGCGCCCGGCGCATCAGATCGCCGTCATCTCGAAGTCGTCCTTGCGGGCGCCGCACTCCGGGCAGGTCCAGTTCATCGGCACGTCGGCCCAGCGCGTGCCGGGGGCGATACCGTCATCGGGGGCGCCGGCTTCTTCGTCGTAGACCCAGCCGCAGATCAGGCACATCCAGGTCTGGAAAGGCGCCGTCGATTCAGTACTCACAGTTTTGTTCCTTCTATCTAGTAAAATGCGGAATCAGGTATCTTAATCTACCCGTCGTGCAAAACCAACCGTTACCCCTCATCCTGACGTTCGGCCTCTGCGATCCAGTCGGTGCACTCGGCGTGCAAGCGGACGTGGCCGCCTTCGCGGCGCTGGGGTGCCATGCGTTGACGGCTGTCGCCGGCCTGCTGGTCTCGGACAGCGCGCGCGTGGAAAACCTGCATGAAGTCGACAGCGACTGGATGGCCGACCAGGCCCGCACCCTGCTCGAGGACATGCCGGTCGCCGCCTTCAAGGTCGGCGCCGTGCCCAGCGCCCTGCACCTGGCCGCGATCGCCGAAATCGTCTCGGACTATCCCGACGCGCCCCTGATCCTCGACCCCTTCCTCACTTCGCTGCCGGACGCCGGCATGGGCGACGAGGAAATGATGTCGGCCCTGATCTCGATCCTGTCCCCGCAGGCCACCTGCCTGATCCTGTCGCAGTCGGAACTGGGCCGCATGGCCGAGACCTGGCGCGAAGGCGGCGACGGCGCGCTGGAGCAGGACGTGGCCGAACTGACATCGTCCGGCCTGCAGTATGTGCTGGTGACCGGCACCCGCGACGAATCCGGCTCCTGCCACAACACCCTGTTCGACCGCGACGGCGAAGTCGCGCGCGTGAGCTGGCAGCACCTGCCCGGCCCCTTCATCGGCGCCGGCAACACCTATTCGGCGGCCTTCACCGCGCTGATGGCGCGCGGCTTCGACGCGCCCACGGCCCTGGAAGTCGCCCAGGAATACACCACCGGAGCGCTCGAACATGCGCAGCGCTTCGGCATGGGCAAATTCATCCCCAGCAAATTCTACCGGCCCTAGGCGCCCGCCCGGCCTTCACCCATTGCCACCATGACCACAGAACAAGCCAGTTCCAAGAACGATCTCCTGTTTGCCCGCGCCCAGCAGTCCACCCCCGGCGGCGTCAATTCGCCGGTGCGCGCCTTCCGCTCGGTGGGCGGCACGCCGCGCTTCATCACCCGCGCCGAGGGTCCGTATTTCTGGGACGCGGACGGCAAGCGCTACATCGACTACATCGGTTCCTGGGGCCCGGCCATCGTCGGCCACGCCCACCCGCAGGTGGTGAAGGCGGTGCAGGACGCGGCCGCCCGGGGCCTGTCCTTCGGCGCCCCGACCGAAGGCGAGATCGAGATCGCCGAGGAACTGTGCCGCCTGGTGCCCTCGCTCGAGCAGGTGCGCCTGGTCTCGTCCGGCACCGAGGCGACCATGAGCGCCCTGCGCCTGGCGCGCGGCGCCACCGGCCGCGACAAGATCGTCAAGTTCGAAGGCTGCTACCACGGCCACGCCGATTCGCTGCTGGTGAAGGCCGGCAGCGGCCTGCTCACCTTCGGCAACCCGACCTCGGCCGGTGTGCCGGAAGACTTCGTCAAGCACACCCTGGTCCTGGACTACAACAACGTCCCGCAACTGGAAGACGCCTTCGCCTCGATGGGCGACACCATCGCCTGCGTGATCGTGGAGCCGGTGGCCGGCAACATGAACCTGATCCGCGCCACGCCGGAATTCCTGCAGCGCATGCGCGAGCTGTGCACCGAACATGGCGCGGTCCTGATCTTCGACGAGGTGATGTGCGGCTTCCGCGTCGGCCTTGGCGGGGCCCAGGAAACGTACGGCATCACGCCGGACCTGACCGCATTGGGCAAGGTGATCGGCGGCGGCATGCCGGTGGCGGCCTTCGGCGGCCGCGCCGACCTGATGCAGAAAATGGCGCCGATCGGCCCCGTCTACCAGGCCGGCACCCTGTCGGGCAACCCGGTGGCGGTGGCGGCCGGCATGACCACCCTGAAGCTGGTGCAGGAGCCGGGCTTCTACGACCAGCTCACCGCGCAGACCGCCAAGCTGGTCGACGGCTTGAGCGCAGCGGCGAAGGAAGCCGGCGTCACCTTCTGCGCCGATTCCGTGGGCGGCATGTTTGGCATGTACTTCTCGGCCGGCGTGCCCTCGACCTACGCCCAGATGATGGCGGGCGACAAGGAGCGCTTCAACCGCTTCTTCCACGGCATGCTGGACGAAGGCGTGTACTTCGCCCCGGCCATGTTCGAGGCGGGCTTCGTCTCGGCCCGGCATGACGACGCGGTGATCGCGGAGACCGTGGAAGCGGCGCGGCGCGTGTTCAAGAAGATCGCCTGAATATCCGTAGGGTTGGGGGGGGGGGGGGCGCCCCGGGGGGCGGGGGGGGGGGGGGGGGGGGGGCGGGGGGGGGGGGGGCCCCCCCCCAGTGGGGGGGGGGGGGGGGG
>NZ_JAGPWC010000105.1 GCF_018119405.1 Massilia sp. ST3
CCTGGCTCCATTCCTGTTGCCCGTGCCGGGCCAGCGCGGCGAGGCGCGCGCGCAGGGTCGGGTGGGTGTCGGCGAAGTGGCCCTGGCGGTCGAGGGCGTCGTCGAGCCAGACCCTGAGGGTGGCGGCGGCGCACGGCCTGCGCGCGTACTCGGCCCAGCCATGCAGCAGGTCGGCGGGCGGCGCGGATTCCCCGTCGACCCGTCCGTAGGTGTGCTCCATGTACTGCTCGTAGCGCGGCGCCACCAGGTTGACGCGCTTGAGCGCATGCGAGGCGCTGGCCGCACCCACCAGTTCGGCCGCGGCGGCGTCGGCGCGGTACTCGTCGGCGCGCGCCATCACATAGGTATAGGCATTGAAGTAAGGCGCGTACCAGCGCACCAGCGGCCTGGCCAGCTTCGCCGCCCAGCCTTCGAAATGGTCCAGGTGCGCCTGGACCGTGTCCCAGGTATGGCGCAGGCGGTAGATGAAGGCCGAGAAGCGCCCGTGGGCGCCGGCCAGGTGGCCGTACTCGTGGGCCACGATGGCCAGCGCCTCGTCGGGATCCAGGCATTCGAGCAGCGGCAGGCCGAGCAGCAGGTAGTTGCGCGGGAAGCCCACCAGGCCGAAGGCCGGACGCTGCACCACGGCGGCGTTGACGTCGTTCACCACGAGGACATGGTGGAAGCGCGGGCCTCCCATCCTGACGCGCATGTCGTCCAGGGCCGCGAACAGGGACGGGGCGTCGGCGCGCGCGATCTCGCGTCCGCATGGGGCGGGAAAGCGCACGAACAGCGCCTGCAGCCCGGACTTGAGGGTGAACCAGAGCGGCACCGCCAGCAGCAACAGCAGCTTGCCGAACTTCGCCAGCAGCAGGAGCATCAGGGCGCCGCCGCTGTAGGCCATGGCCGCCGCGATGCCGGCCAGCGCCACCAGTCCGGCGCCCAGGGTCGCCAGCACCAGGCCCAGGATGAGGAATCCCAGCAAGGCCAGCAAAGCCACCTTGGCGCGGTAGTGGCCGGGCGCCGCCGCGCTCTCCCGTTCCAGGCGCCGCACCATGCTGTCGAAGCGATCCATGTCCATGTCTTTCCCCGTGGTTCGCCCTGGCCGCGCCAGGCAAGAACCCAGTATAGGACGGGACCGCTGAGCAGATTCTCACCGATTGTCACAAATTCGGACGGGCGTGCAGACCAGGCCGCGCCGTGGGCGCAAGACGCTTATTGCCGCAAGACCCTGATCTGCGCGCCGGCGTCGGCGCTCTGCTTCTTCGACAGGGCCGGCACCGCGCCCAGCGCCTTTTCGTAGGCGCCCAGCGCTTTCGCCTTGTTGCCTCCCGCCTGCAGCGACTGGCCCAGGCGGTAGTAGACCGCGCCTTGCGGATAGACCCTGGCGGCCTGCTCCAGCAGCGGAATCGCTTCCGCATGCCTGCCCTGCTCCTGGCGCAGGCGCGCCTGGCCGTACAGGCCCAGCTCGCTGTCCGGATACGAAGCCTGCAGCTCGCGGAAGATGCGCTCGCTGTCGGCATGGCGCTTTTCCATCAGCAGGGTCATGCCCAGGGACCACAGCGCGTCGCGGCGCTGGTCCGCCAGGTCGCTGCCGGGCGCCGCGTTCACCGCACGCGCCAGGCGCTCGGCGAGCGCGTAATCGTCTTCCTTGGCGGCGATGCGCGCCTGCATCAGCTGGGCGGCATCAGGGCTGCGCTTCGCGGTCTCGGCGGCCAGGGCGCGGCCCTTGTCCACGCCGCCGCCCACGATGCCGGGCGCCACCAGGTAGTACTGGAGCAGCGAGAAGCGCGCGTCGACATTGCCGGGATCGAGGTCGACCGCCTTGCGGAAGGCGTCGCGGATCTTGCCGGCATAACCCATCGCCGAGAAGATGCCGGCGCCGACCGCCTTCGAGCCCAGCGCCGTGCCGAGCGCGGCATGGCAGGCCGATTCGCGCGGATGGGCGGCCACGCAGGCCTCGCCCAGCGACACCGCCTCGTCGACGCGCGCCTCGGGCGCGGTGGCCACGATCACGTCGACCTTGGCGGCCAGCGCCAGCGGGTCGCGCGGCGCGGCCGCCAGGGCCGCATCGGCCAGCCGCTCCGCTTCCAGGTAATTGCGCGCCTTCAGGGCGTCGCCGTAGGGCGTGGCCATGGCCGGCGCGGCCAGCATGAGGGAGGCGGCAAGCGCCGCGCAGGCGCCGGCGCTGGAGCGGAAGTAAGGGACAGGACGTGGCATGGTTGCTTTTTTCTTCTCGGTGCGGCCCGGCGGGCTGCGGTTGAGTGTGGAAGCCAGGATTCTACGCGTGCCCCGCCAGGACGCTACCTGTTGGTTTGGATAGGATGGCGGCCGGCCTGTACCCGCAAAAAAGCCCGCCGGCGCTGCATGCGGGGGCGGGCTTGGGAGGGCGGACGCGGCTTAGTCCAGCTTGGCCGCGTGCTCGCGGGTCGCGTGGAAGGTCAGCTTCGGCCAGCGCTCCTGGGTCAGGCGCAGGTTGACGCCCGAGGTGGCCAGGAAGGCCATGTTGCCGGCCGCATCGTAGGCGACCTGGTGGCCCAGCTGGTTCTCGAAGTCGGACAGTGACTTCTTGTCCTCGCTCGACACCCAGCGCGCGCTGCTGATGCTGCTGCTCTCGAACACCGCGTCGACGCCGTACTCGTTGAGCAGGCGGCTGGCCACGACTTCGAACTGCAGCACGCCAACCGCGCCCAGGATCAGGTCGCTGCCCAGCACCGGCTTGAACACCTGCACCGCGCCCTCTTCACCCAGCTGCTGCAGGCCCTTGTGGAGCTGCTTCATCTTGAGCGGGTTACGGATGCGCACCGTGCGGAACAGGTCCGGCGCGAAGTACGGGATGCCGGTGAAGGTCAGGATCTCGCCCTCGCTGAAGCTGTCGCCGATCTGCATGTTGCCGTGGTTCGGCAGGCCGATGATGTCGCCGGCGTAGGCTTCCTCGACCTGTTCCCGGCTCGAGGCCATGAAGGTCACCACCGAGGACAGCTTGACGTCGCGCCCCAGGCGCAGGTGCTTGACCTTCATGCCCTTCTCGAAACGACCCGAGCACACGCGCAGGAAGGCGATGCGGTCGCGGTGCGCCGGGTCCATGTTGGCCTGGATCTTGAAGACGAAGCCCGAGAACGGCAGCTCTTCCGGCTTGACCGCGCGCACGGTGGCGTCCCTGCTGCGCGGGGCCGGGGCCCAGTCGACCAGCGCCGACAGGATCTCGCGCACGCCGAAGTTGTTGATCGCGGAACCGAAGAAGACCGGGGTCTGCACGCCCGACAGGAAGCGCTCCAGGTCGAACACGTGCGAGGCGCCGTGCACCAGCTCGACTTCCATCTTGAGCTGCTCGATCTCGAGCGGGAACATCTCGGCCAGCTTGGGGTTGTCGATGCCCTTGACGATCTCGAAGGCGCCGTCGGCCTTCTCCTCGCCGGCCTTGAACAGCATGATCTCGTCCTTCAGCAGGTGATACACGCCGCGGAAGTTCTTGCCCATGCCGATCGGCCAGGTCACCGGCGCGCACTCGATCTTCAGCACCGACTCGACCTCGTCGAGCAGTTCCAGCGGATCGCGGGTTTCGCGGTCGAGCTTGTTCATGAAGGTGACGATCGGGGTGTCGCGCATGCGGCACACGTCGAGCAGCTTGATGGTCTGCTCCTCCACGCCCTTGGCCGCGTCGATCACCATCAGCGCCGAGTCGACCGCGGTCAGCACGCGGTAGGTGTCTTCCGAGAAGTCCTGGTGGCCGGGGGTGTCGAGCAGGTTGATCACGTGCTCGCGGAATTCGAACTGCATCACCGACGACGCGACCGAAATGCCGCGCTGCTTCTCGATGTCCATCCAGTCCGACGTGGCGTGGCGTCCGCTCTTGCGGCCCTTGACGGTGCCGGCCAGCTGGATCGCGCCCGAGAACAGCAGCAGCTTCTCGGTCAGGGTGGTCTTGCCGGCGTCGGGGTGGGAAATGATGCCGAAGGTGCGGCGGCGGGCCACCTCGCGCGCGATCACGGCGGCGGGTTTGCCCGCTGGGGCGGACTCAAGCGAGTCGGATGGGGATGCTGCGATGTCGGATGCCATGGTCTCGGCCTAGTCGGTACGTGCAAAACCGGCGATTTTACCGGGCTTGGGCCTCCTTGTGTGAACGACCCGACCCTCTTCCCCTATGAAAAGCGTTGCGTGTCAGCATTTTGTCAGCTCGAATTCAGCAATTTGACAGCTTGAGTGTTTATACTGGGCAACATTTCATGCACATTGCTTCCAGCGAGGCCGATCCATGTTCTCCATCCTACCCCGGCGCCAGCGCGGCTTCACCCTGATCGAACTGATGGTGACGGTCGCCGTCATCGGCATCCTGGCCGCGATCGCCTACCCGTCCTATACCCAGTACCTGGTGCGCGGCAACCGCAGCGCCGCCCAGACCTACCTGGTGGAACTGGCCCAGGCGCAAGCCCAATTCCTGGCCGACACCCGCGGCTATGCGTCCAGCGTGGACGACCTGGCACTGCCGGTGCCGGACAACCTCGCCGGCAAGTACGAGATCGAGATCGAGCTGGAGGACGGCCCGCCGCAGGCCTTCACCATCACCGCCACTCCCGTCGAGGGATCCGTCCAGGACGGCGACGCCACCCTGAGCATCAACCAGGCCGGGACCCGCACCCCGGGCGACAAATGGTAAGCCGCCCGGCCGGCCGCGCGCGCGGCTTCACCTTGCCGGAGCTGATGACGGTGCTGGCCGTCATGGCCATCCTGGGCGTGATGGCCGCCCCCGCCTACGCCGACTGGGTGGCCACGATGCGCGGACGCAGCGCAGGCACCGACCTCTACACCGCGCTGAACCGCGCGCGCAGCGAAGCCATCAAGCGCAACGCCGAGGTCACCCTGGCGCCCGCCGAGGACGGCTGGCAGGCGGGCTGGAACATCGCCGCCCCGGGCGACGCCGACCGCCTGCTCGACGACCACCCGGCCGTGGCCGGCGCCACCATCGACGGCCCGGCCAGCGTGATCTACCTGCCCAACGGCCGGGTCAAGGGCACGGCGCTGCCGGCCTTCGACATCAGCGTCGGCGATAGCGCGGCGCGCTGCGTATCGGTCGACCTGTCCGGCCGCCCCAGCCAGACCAACAGCGAGTGCTGACGCCATGACCACGCCAGCTTCCCTTCACGCCCAGCGCGGCGTCAGCCTGATCGAAGTCCTGATCACGATGGTCGTGGTCGCCTTTGGCCTGCTCGGCCTGGCCGCCTTCCAGGCGAAGGCCCAGGTCGGATCGATCGAGTCCTACCAGCGCGCCCAGGCGTCGGTACTGTTGCAGGACATGCAATCCCGCCTGGCAGGCAACAGCGCCAATGCGGCCGACTACCTCACCGAGACCCCGCTCGGCACGGGCGACGAGCTGGACGAGGATTGTTCGGAGCTTGCCGCCGGCGCCGAACGCGACCTGTGCGAATGGAGCGCCGCACTCAAGGGCGCGGCCGAGAAGCGCGACGACGGCAACAACGCCGGCGCGATGGAAGGCGCGCGCGGCTGCATCGCGGAGCTGCGCGCCGCCGATACCAGCCCGGGCGTGTGCACCCCGGCCGTCTACCAGGTGACGGTCGCCTGGCAGGGCCTGCACCCTACCCGCGCCCCGGCCCAGGAATGCGGCCGCGACGCCTACGGCGACGACACCAACCGCCGCGCCGTGTCGGTGCGCGTGGCCGTCGGCCTGCCCACCTGCATCTGAGGAGCCGCCATGCGCGCCTTTCCCCGCCACCTGCGCCAAGCGCGCGGGTTCTCCCTGGCCGAACTCCTGATCGCGGTGGCGCTCGGCCTCGCCATCCTGGGTGGTTTGTCGGCCATGTTCGTCAAGAACACCCGCACCCAGGCAGAGATCGACAAGGCCCACCGCCAGGTCGAGAACGGCCGCTACGCGATCGACCTGCTGGCGGTCGACCTGCGCAACGCCGGCTACTACGCCGAGTTCGATCCCAGCGTGCTGCCTGACCTGGCCGACTTGCCGCCCCCTTGCGCCGCCTCCCTGGCCCAGCTGAAGAACGGATTGATCCTGCCGGTGCAGGGCCTGGACGGCGAGAGCGAAGGCCTCGACTGCCTGGACGACGTGCGCGAAGGCACCGATGTGCTGGTGGTGCGCCGCACCGCCACTTGCGTGGCCGGGGTCGGCAGCTGCGCGCCGGTCGCGAGCGGCGGCCCCTTCTTCCAGGCCTCGCTGTGCAACAATGCGAGCCAGCTGGATTCGGCCACCGTCGAGGACTTCTATGCCCTCAGTCTGAGCACCGCCAACCTGACGCGCCGCCAGCGCGACTGCACGCCGACGGCGGACACCGGCACCCTGGCCGCCATCCGGCGCTACCAGACCCACATTTATTTCATTGCGAACAACAACCGCGAGGACGACGGCATCCCGACACTCAAGCGCGCCGAACTGGGGAGCGACGGCAGCGCCCCGACCTGGACCATCGTGCCGCTGGCCGAAGGCGTCGAGGAGCTGCAGGTGGAATACGGCCTGGACCTGGCCAAGGACGGCGCCGCGGACCTGTTCAACGCGGATCCCACGACCGCCAACGCCTGCGACAATGGTCCCTGCGCGGTGGCCAACTGGCGCAGCGTGGTGGCCGTGCGCCTGCACCTGCTGGCGCGCAATACCGAGGCCACGCCCGGTTACGAGGACGCCAAGACCTACTCCCTGGGCCTGATCGCCGACGGCACCCCGAACACCGCCGGTCCGTATTCCGACGGCTTCAAGCGCCACGTGTTCCAGTCGCAGGTGACCCTGCCCAACCCGGCCGGAAGGAGGCTGCCATGATGTTCCCGCGCCGCGAAAGCGGCATCACCCTGGTCACGGCCCTGGTCATGCTGGTGCTGCTGACCCTGATCGCCCTGACCACCTTCAACGTCGGCAAGAGCAACCTGCAAATCGTCAGCAACATGCAGCAGCGCGACGAGGCCGCCGCGGCCGCGCGCGAAGTGATCGAGGAAGCGATCAGCACCACCCGTTTCTCGGAAACGCCCGACCATGTGCTGGCCAGCCCCTGCGGCGGTCCCAACCAGCGCTGCGTCGATACCAACGGCGACGGCACCGACGACGTGCGCGTGCGGATCGCGCCGCGCCCCAGCTGCGTGAAGGCGCCCGTGATCAAGAACACCGCGCTCGACCTGGCCAAGGTGGAAGACCAGGTGTGCAGCATGGGCAGCGCCCAGAGCTTCGGCGTGGCCGGCTCGGTCGACGGCAACTCGGCCTGCGCCGACAGCGTCTGGGAGATCAGCGCCGCCGCCACCGACGTGGAAACCGAGGCCGAAGTGCAGGTCACCCAGGGCGTGGCCGTGCGCGTGGCGCGCGACGACGTTACCAACAATTGCCCCACCACCTGAAGGAGCCCGCATGTTCCGCCATCCACTTTCGCGCCTCCTTGCCGGCGCCGCCTCGTGCGCGCTGCTGGCCGCCAGCCTGCCGGCCGGGGCCGACGACATCGACATCTTCACCGGGGCCTCGGCCGGCACCGGCGTCAATCCGCGCATCCTGATCGTCCTCGACAACACCTCGAACTGGGCGCGCCAGAACCAGAAATGGTCGAGCGCGACCCAGGGCCAGGCGGAAGCCAATGCGATCAAGCGCGTGCTGAACGAGGTCGACGGGTCGGTCAGCATGGGCCTGATGGAATTCGTCACCGGCGGCAACGCCAACCAGGACGGCGGCTTCGTCAGGCGCGCCATCCAGCCGATGAACGACGTCAACAAGGCCGCCTTCAGCACCGAGCTGACCACGATCTACAACAACATCAATAGCCCGGACGAGAAGCGCAACTCGAACACGCCCTACGGCAACCTGCTGTATGACGTCTACAACTACCTGGCGGGCGGGAACGCGTTTTCGCCCACCGCCGTCGTGGCCAGCAAGGCCGACAGCAACGGCTACACCACCAACTACACGCGTTTCAGGTCGCCGCTGAGCGCCGACAATGCCTGCGGCAAGACCTTCATCATCTTCATCGGCAATCCGAACGCCAGCGGCCCGTCCTCGGACACCGCCGCCAACACCACCGCACTGAATACCCTCAACGGCAACCTGAACGCGAACGGTACTCTGGTGCCGGTGACCCAGCTCGGCCTGCCGAACTTCAGCAGCCAGAGCGTGAGCACCACCACCACGGTGGGCACCACCGCCGCCTGCTACGCCAACGCGACCGCGGCGGCGGCCGGCCTGGCGGCCTTCACCGGCACCTGCACCGGCTATACCGACGGCTGCAAGGTCGGTACGGTCGCCCCCAGCCCGGCCGGCACCTGCGCCGCCAACACCAGCCGCTACAACGTCGACGCCACCGACACCATCATCACCAACGTGCCGACCGGCACCTACAGCAACGACACCGGCCCCCGCAACGCCGACGAATGGGTGCGCCTGATGCACGACCGCGGCATCGCCCTGCCGGGCAGCACGCTGCGCCCGAACGTGACCACCTATACGATCGACGTCTACAACGCCCAGCCGAACAGCGAGCATACCTCGCTGATGCTGAGCATGGCCCGCGCCGGGGGCGGCAAGTACTTCGCCGCGCGCAACGAGGAAGCCATCGTCGACGCGCTCAAGGAAATCCTGATCGAGATCCAGGCCGTCAACACCACCTTCGCCTCGACCAGCCTGCCGGTGAACGCCACCAACCGCTCGCAGAACGAGAACCAGGTCTTCATCGGCATGTTCCGCCCGGATCCGGACGCCAAGCCGCGCTGGTTCGGCAACCTCAAGCGCTACCAGCTGATCAGCACCGGCAGCGGCATCGACCTGGGCGACGCCGCCAAGAAACCGGCGGTGAACTCGAACACCGGCTTCGTCACGCCTTGCGCCACCAGCTACTGGACCAGCGACAGCGGCACCTACTGGAGCGGCCTGGGCCTGTCGCCCGACCCGGCCGGCAGCTGCACGGTGAGCAGCTTCAACAAGTATTCGGACGCCCCCGACGGCCCCTTCGTGGAAAAAGGCGCGGCGGCCCAGATCCTGCGCCAGGGTAACGTGCCGAGCGGCACCGGCACCTCGAACGTGGTCAACCGCACCGTGCTGACCCACTTCGGCGCCATCCTGACCCCGCTCACCACGGCCAACAGCGGCATGGACACCAACCTGGTGAAGTTCATCCGCGGCGAGGACACCAACAACGAGAAAGGCGGCGGCCCCAGCAACACCACACGTCCCTCGATCCATGGCGACGTGATCCACTCGCGCCCGCTGCCGGTCAACTACGGCGGCAGCCTCGGCGTGACGGTCTACTACGGCGCCAACGACGGCACCCTGCGCGCCCTGAACGCCGCCACCGGCGTCGAGCGCTGGGCCTTCATCGCGCCCGAGTTCTTCACGCGCCTGTCGCGCCTGAAGAGCAACCTGCCGCTGGTGGCCTACCCCAACCTGCCGAGTGGCATCACCCCGGCGCCGACCGCCAAGGACTACTTCTTCGACGGCTCGACCGGGGTCTACCAGAACGCCGACAGCTCGCGCGTGTGGATCTACCCGACCATGCGCCGCGGCGGCCGCATGATCTATGCGCTCGACGTCAGCAACCCGGACAATCCGCAATTCAAGTGGAAGGCGGGCTGCCCCAACCCGACCGGCGTCGTCGGCTGCACCGCCGGCATGAGCGCCATCGGCCAGACCTGGTCGACCCCGAGCGTGGCCTTCCTGAAGGGCTACGGCAACGGCGCCAGCCCGGTGGTGGTGGTGGGCGGCGGCTACGACAGCTGCGAGGACAACGACGCCAAGGTCCCGAGCTGCGGCTCGACCACGGGCAACGCCATCTACGTGCTGGACGCGGCCACCGGCGCCGTGCTGCAGAGCTTCGGCACCGACCGCGCGGTGGCGGCCGACATCGCGATGGTCGACATCAACAACGACGCCATGCCGGACTACGCCTATGCGGCCGACACCGGCGGCAACCTGTACCGCATCGACTTCACCAGCACCTCGGGCTCGGCGCTGGCCAACGGTTCCTGGACCAAGCGCAAGGTGGCGAGCACCGGCGGCGCCGGACGCAAGTTCCTGTTCGCGCCGGCGCTGCTGGCCACCCAGGGCTACGTCTATGTCGCCATCGGCAGCGGCGACCGCGAGCATCCGCTGGCCAGCCATTACGCCTTCAACCAGGTGACCAACCGCTTCTATGTCTACAAGGACGACCTGGCGGCCCCCGCGAGCACGGCCACGGTCGACCTGGACACCCTGCAGGACGTCACGGCCACCAACAGCTCGTCCGCCACGCCGGTGGTGCCGACCAGCAGCCTGAAGGGCTGGTACATGGACCTGAACCAGAACGGCCAGGGCGAGCAGGTGGTGACCTCCGCCCTGATCGCGGGCGGCCTGGTGACCTTCAGCTCGAACCGCCCGATCCCGCCGGCGGCCGGCACCTGCTCCACCACCCTGGGCGAGGCGCGCGGCTACTGGGTCAACCTGCTCAACGGCTGCGGCGCGATCGGCGTCGCCGGCACCTGCGGCGGCCAGCGCTCCTCGCCCTTCGTGGGCGGCGGCCTGCCGCCCTCGCCGGTGCTGGCCAACGGCGTGCCGGTCGACGGCAAGGCCACCACGGTCGTGATCGGCGCGGTGCAGAAGGGCTCGGACGGCGCGCCCGGCGCCAGCGTGCCGATCGCCCCGCAAAAGATCCGCCCGGCGATCAGCTCCAAGCGCAAGCGCGCCTACAGCTACACCTCGGGCGCGGACTGATCCGGCGGCCTGGGCGACGCGGTTCGCGGAAAGCGGACCGCGACCCGCGTGCCGCGTCCGCCCGGCCCGTCGCCCAGTTCCACCCGGGCGCCGTGGGCCGCCGCGATGTCGCGCACGATGGCCAGCCCCAGGCCGCTGCCCGCGGTCTTGTCGTCCAGGCGCACGAAGCGCTCGAACACCTGGGCGCGGCGCGCGGCCGGAATGCCCGGCCCCGTGTCCTCCACGGCGAACACCGCTTCTCCCTGTTCCTCCTGCGTGACCAGCGTGACGCTGCCGCCCGGCGGCGTGTAGCGCAGCGCATTGTCGGCCAGGTTGTCGACCAGGTCGCGCAGCTGGAAGGCATCCCCGCGCACGGGCGCGGGCGCCAGCTCGAAGCCGATGTCGATGCCGCGGCGGCCGGCTTCCTCGACGAAATACTGGACCGATTCCTGCACCAGGCGCGCCAGGTCGAGCGCCTCGTGCGCCGCCCCGGGCTGGCCCTGCCGGGCGCGCGCCAGGGCCAGCAGTTGGTTCACCTGGCGGATCATGCGCTCGTTGGCCAGCCGCATCAGGCCGACCGCGCGCAGGGTTTCGGGATCCTGCACATGGCGCGCCGCCAGCCATTCGAGCTGCAGCTGCAGGCCGGCCAGCGGCGTGCGCAGCTGGTGCGCCATGTCGGCCATGAAGTCGCGCTGGGCGCGCGCGCCCGCTTCCACCTTGTCCAGCAGTTCGTTGAAGCCCGCCACCACGGGCGCGATCTCGTAGGGCACCTCCTCGGCCGCGATCGGCGCCAGGTCCCCGGCGCCACGCCCTGTCAGGTCGGCGCGGAGCCGCGCCAGCGGCCTCAGGCCGTTGCTCACCGATAGCCAGACCAATCCTACAAGGGTGAGCGTGGCCAGGGCGACCAGGACGAACAGCGAGCGCAGG
>NZ_JAGPWC010000106.1 GCF_018119405.1 Massilia sp. ST3
GGCGAAGGCCGGGATCCAAGTTTGCCGGCACCCCCTACACTCAACCGCAGTCGTATACGGCCCCCACCCCACCTTGCCGTAAAATGCACTCGTGCTCACCACGGAGGACACGATGCAAACCGACAACGACGAAAACCTGAAAGCGCACCTGCGCAGCCTGCACCGCCACCTGCAGGAGACCGCCGACGTCGACCCGGAGCTCGAAACCCTGCTGCGCCAGCTCGACGGCGACATCGACAAGGTGCTCGACCGCCGTGCCGAACAGGAATTCGACAACAACACCTTTGGCCTGTCCTCGCGCACCCAGGAACTGGCCGCCCGCTTCAATGTCCGCCATCCCAAGGTCGCCACCGGCCTGCGCGAGCTCGGCAATATCTTGTCGAACATGGGCATCTGATGCGCTGAAGCAGCACAAGTCATTGATAGTTAAGCCATTTTCCGGGGAGGGGAGCTCCCGGGGAGCGCTTTTCCGGTAAAATACCGGCCAATGAACTCCCCAGCCAATCTCTTTGCGAGCGTTCCCAAGCGCTCCAGCCGCGCGCCCGCCGCGCCTTTCCTCCCGATGTCCCGCGCCGAAATGGACAAGCTCGGGTGGGATTCGTGCGACATCATCCTGATCACGGGCGACGCCTACATCGACCACCCGAGCTTCGGGATGGCGCTGGTCGGCCGCCTGCTGGAAGCGCAGGGCTACCGCGTGGGCATCATCAGCCAGCCGGACTGGACCTCGGTCGAGCCCTTCCGCGCGCTCGGCAAGCCGAATCTGTACTGGGGCGTTACCGCCGGCAACATGGATTCGATGGTCAACCGCTACACGGCCGACCGCAAGATCCGTTCCGACGACGCCTATACCCCGAACGCCGAGCCGAACAAGCGTCCCGACCGCGCCGTGACCGTGTACTGCCAGCGCGCCCGCGAAGCCTTCCCGGGCGTGCCGGTGATCGCCGGCAGCATCGAGGCCTCGCTGCGCCGCATCGCCCACTACGACTACTGGTCGGACAAGGTGCGCCGCTCGGTGCTGTTCGAATCGAAGGCCGACCTGCTCATCTTCGGCAATGCCGAACGCGCGCTGGTCGACGTCACGCGCCGCCTGGCCGCGGGCGAGAACATCAAGGACATCCGCGACCTGCGCGGCACCGCCTTCCTGGTGCCGCACGGCTGGCTGCCGGACCCGGAGTGGAGCGTGCACAACTCCACCCGCGTGGACGTGCCGGGCCGCATCGACGCCCACCCGAATCCCTACGCGATGGCCCAGGAAGATACCAAGGCCTGCGCCACCGAGAACGCCAAGCCGGAACCGGAAGTGAAGCCGGTGGTGATCATGACGCGCGAGGAGCGCCAGGCCGCCGCCCGCGAGAAGGCGCGCAAGACCGTGGTGCGCCTGCCTTCCTTTGAAACCGTGAGCGAAGACCCGGTGATGTACGCGCACACCTCGCGCGTGTTCCACCTGGAGTCGAACCCTGGCAATGCGCGCGCGCTGGTGCAGCAGCACGGCGACCGCGACGTGTGGCTGAACGCGCCCCCGCTGCCCCTGGCGATGGACGAGATGGACAACGTCTACGACCTGCCGTATGCGCGCGCGCCTCACCCGAGCTACGGCAAGGCCCACATCCCGGCCTGGGAGATGATCCGCTACTCGGTCAACATCATGCGCGGCTGCTTCGGCGGCTGCACCTTCTGCTCGATCACCGAGCACGAAGGCCGCATCATCCAGAGCCGTTCCGAGCCTTCGATCCTGCGCGAGATCGAGCTGATCCGCGACACCACCAAGAACTTCGCCGGGACCATCACCGACCTGGGCGGCCCGACCGCCAACATGTACCGCCTGGCCTGCAAGGACAAGAAGATCGAGGAGTCCTGCCGCCGCCTGTCCTGCGTCTACCCGACCATCTGCAGCAATCTCGGGACCGACCACAGCAAGCTGATCTCGCTGTACCGCAAGGCGCGCGCCATCCCCGGCATCAAGAAGATCCTGATCGGCTCGGGCCTGCGCTACGACCTGGCGGTGCGCTCGCCGGAGTATGTGAAAGAGCTGGTGACCCACCACGTGGGCGGCCTGCTGAAGATCGCGCCCGAGCACACCGAGCAGGGCACCCTGTCGAAGATGATGAAGCCGGGAATCGGCGCCTACGACGAGTTCAAGCGCCTGTTCGACAAGTACTCGATCGAGGCCGGCAAGAAGCAGTACCTGATCCCCTACTTCATCGCCGCCCACCCGGGCTGCACCGACGAGGACATGCTCAACCTGGCGCTGTGGCTGAAGAAGAACAACTTCAGGCTCGACCAGGTGCAGACCTTCACGCCGACCCCGATGGCGATGGCGACCACGATGTACCACTCGCGCAAGAACCCGCTGGCCAAGGTCACCGAGGATTCGGAAGTCGTCGAGACGGCGAAGAGCGGCAAGACCCGCAAGCTGCACAAGGCCTTCCTGCGCTACTACGATCCGGAAAACTGGCCGATCCTGCGCGACGCCCTGAGGCGCATGGGCCGTTCGGACCTGATCGGTACCGGCGAGCGCCACCTGATCCCGCCGGCCGGCGCCGAGTTCGCGCCCGAGCACAGCGTCGTGCGCGACCGCAAGCGCATGCCGGGCGCGCCGATGACGGAGCGCGAAGTGGGCAAGCGCGGGCCGGACGGCGGCCGCCGCATGGGCCGCGACAAAGTCCAGGTGCGCGTCGAGCGTGCCCCGGCCGCGGTGGTGGCCGCGTCGTCCAAGTCCAAGCCGTCGATCCTGTCGACCATCAAGTCCAAGCCCAAGGCGGGGCGCAAGTAGGGTCGGCGGGTTTCCCGCCGACGCGGTGATAGCCAAGGGCTCCGTTGTCGCGTACGAACCGGCAGACGAGGCGTGAACGCGTCGGCGGCGGAGCCGCCAACCCTACGTGTTCAGCGCGCGTCGCCGCTTTCGAACAGTTCGCTGGCCATGCGCGCGAGGTCGTTCATACCGCCACCCGCATCCAGGTGCGCGCGCAGCCAGCCCGCCTGGCCGCCATCCTTCATCAGCTGCTCGATCACCTCGCAGGCCTTGCCAAAGCCCGGATCCTGCGAACGCCTGGCCAGGCGCGCCAGGTCGGCGCGCACCGCGTCCGCGATCGGCACCGCCGTATCGGTTTCCGGATCGATGTACTCGCCCCCCACGCCGTCGCGCGCCGCGATGAAGCGGTTCCAGGTGTAGAGCTCGCGGCTGGTGTTGGCGGGCCAGCGTCCCGGCTGGTCGGCGAACTCCAGGCACAGCTCGCGCGCATAGCAGGCCAGGGCCGCCGCGTAGATCGGCTTGAGCGGCGTGTCCAGCACGCGCAGCTCGATGGTGCCGTATTCCGGCTTGGGCCGCACGTCCCAGTAAAAGTCCTTGATGCTCTTGACGATCCCGTGCGCGGCGAGGCGGTCGAAATGCTCGCGGAAGTCCTGCCAGCTGCGGATGTGCTCCGGCTGGATGCCGCTCATCGGGAAGGCGCTCACCACATTGCTGCGCGAGCTGCAGAAGCCCGAGTTCTCGCCCTGCCAGCAGGGGGAGTTGCTCGATAGCGCGATGAACAGGGGCGCGCGCTGGGTCAGCCAGGCGCACAGCCGGGTCGCCTCGTCGGCGTTGCCGGCGCCGATGTGCACGTGCATGCCGAACACGGTGAACAGCTTGGCCAGGTAGCCGAACTTGCGCTCGGAGGCGAAGTAGCGCTCCTTCGGATAGATGCGCTGCTCGTTCCACTTCTGGAAGGGATGGGCGCCGCCGCCCGAGATCGAGGCGCCCACCTCGAAGGCCGCGCGCTGCACCGTGCTGCGGATGTGCTCCAGCTGTCCCGCCGCTTCGTCGAAGGATGTCAGGATCGAGGTTGCCACCTCCAGCATCGAGGTGGTGATTTCCGGCGTGTGCACCCAGGGCTTGTCGTGCTTGTCCAGCAGGCGCAGGATGTCCGGCGCGGCCGGGAACAGGTCGAAGGTCAGGCGGTCGAGCACCATCAGTTCGAGCTCGATGCCCATGGTGCCCAGGGTCGAGGGCTTGAAGTCGGGCAGGAAGGCGGGGCCTTGTCCAGCGACAGCCTGTAACTGCGCTGCCTGCGCCTGTTCGTCGGACGGCAAGGCGCCGATCGCTTCCTCGTTGATCAAGAGCCCAGACTTTGATCCATTCATTGTGCGCCTCCTCGGTAGGTTTCGCCGGCCAGGCGCAGGCCCAGCCAGGTCAGGCCGGGCGCCAGCAGCACGTTCAGCGCCAGCAGGATGTTCATGACGGCCGTGGACGCGGGGTCGAGGCCGGTGTAGGCGTTCAGCGAGTTGTCGACCACCAGGCCGCCATAGCTCACCAGGGAGCACATCGACAAGGCCATCGCATGCTTCTTGCGCTCGCTCCAGGCGGTCGCCGGCCACAGCGCCAGGCGGGTGGCGGCGATGCGCACCGCGAACACCACGCAGGCCGAGACCCAGACCCAGCCTTCCAGCGCCAGGCGCAGGTCGACCAGGGCGGCCGACATCAGGAACAGCAGCACGTAGCCGATGTCCTGGGCCGTCTTGAGCTGGGCCTGGAACACGTTGTCGCGCTTTTCGGCGTTGCGCAGCAGGACCCCCATCAGCAGCAGCGAGAGCAGGGCGCTGGCGGACGAGATCGAGCACAGGCCGAGGTCGATCAGCAGCGCGGCCAGCAGCATCCCGGGCCGCATGGTGGCCGGCACCTTGCACAGGCGGGTGGCGAGGGCGTACACGCCGTAGGAGAAGGCGGCGATCACCGCGCCCAGCACCAGCTTTCCGCCCTGGCGCACCAGTTCTTCCCAGAAGCCGGCCGTGGCGTCGACGCCGTGGCTGCGGGTCCAGGCCAGGGTGGCGCCCAGGGCCAGCAGGGCCACCAGATTACTGACGCCGACCATGTTGTTGGTGGCGAAGGTGCTGGTGCCGCTGGCGTTTTCGTCCGCCACCATGGAGCTGACGATCACGGGATTCACGGCGATCAGGATCGAGCCGATGAAGATGGCGGCGCTCCAGGGCAGGCCGAGCAGGGCCAGGATGACGGCGGTCGCGGCGCCGCGCAGGATGGTCGCCAGCACCAGGGTCAGTCCCTGCCGGCCGCTGCGCAGCAGCCAGGCCAGGTCCATCTTGCGCCCGACTTCGAACAGCACCAGGGCGGCGGCGGCGTTGAGCAGTTCCTGGAACTGGGTCAGCAGGGCGCGGTCGATCATGTCCAGGCCGGTGGCGCCCAGCAGCAGGCCGGCGATCACGGCGCCGTACAGCTTGGGCACCTTGAAGCGCTGCAGCAGCAGGCCGAGCACCAGGGCCAGCATCAGGCCGGCGCCCAGCACGGCCAGCGGCGACAGCAGCCAGATCGAGGTCGACAGTTCATCACTCATGGAGGGCCTCCCAGGCATGTGCCAGCGCGTTCAGTTCGCGCTCGATCAGCGCGGCGCGCTGCTTCGTCAGTTCCTGCGCGCGCTCCGACGCGCCGGCCGGTGCGCCCGTCGTGAGGTGGGCGCGCACGATGCCGCCGTCCTTGGGCAGGGGGATCCACAAGCGGCCCTGCACGGCATTGGCTTCCTTCCACACGGCGACGAACTTGGCGCCGGTGCGGGCGCCGGCCACGCCGGGTTCGAGCAGGGTGAAGGGCTGCAGCCATTCGGCGTTCGGGAAGCGGCGCGCCAGCTGCACCTGCATGGCGCTGCGCTGTTCCTGGCGCGCGTCGTCGCGCGAATGCGGCAGGTGCAGGCGCGCCTGGGTGTTGACGGCGGTCTGCAGGCTCAGGCAGGCGCCATCCTCCAGCCAGCGCCAGGTACTGCCGTCGAGCGCGCGCGGCTTGTCCTTCGATGCGGCCAGCCAGGCCTGCAGCAGGGGCGACGGCGTCGCCAGCCTGCCGGCGTCCAGCGCGCGCACGGCGCCGGCGATCTCGTTCCAGTGCGCGGCTTGCCAGGCGCGGGTGGCGGCCTTGCCGGAAGGTTCCCAGCGCCACAGCACGGCGGACCATTGTCCCTCGGCGTTGCGCCAGACGGCGGCCGCCTGCTGCAGGCCCGCATTGCCCGGATTGGTCAGCAGGACCTGGCCGGACGCCGCGTTGTTCCATGGCGGGACCGCCGTCGAGACCGAGCGCGCCAGCTGGTGCCAGGCGAGGGCGGACGCGGGCAGGCAGGCGTTGGCCGCGGCCGGCGCCGGGACCGTGGCCCAGTACAGCATTTCGACGTGCCCGCTCCAGGCGCAGCGGCGCAGGCTGGGCTGGCCCAGCCCGGACAGGGCGGCCGCGGCGGGGACGGCGCATTCGCGCGGATAGGAGCCGCTCAGGGCCTTGAAGTCGGCGGCGGCGGGGATGGCCTGCTTGTCCGCGCCTGGTTTGTTTGCACCCGCATGGGCCAGGGGGAGCGCCAGCACGCCTGCAAGCAGGAGCATGCCGGTGGGGCGGGGGTGGAGCATGGCTGGTCGTGGAATCATCGGATGTCGGTCCCGGGGCGAACCCGGCCTGTGCTGATCGGGAAGCTGGTCTGCGCCGGCCTTGACGGGCGACGCGCCGCGGTCGCGCGGGCGCATCGATGGAAAGGATCAGGCGGTGGCGGGAGAGTGCCTACCGGTCGCCCGGCGAGCGACGATCCGGCTCAAGTATAAGCCAATATTCCATTTGTGCAAATGGTCTTGCAGTTTGTGTATTTACGGAGCTGGCCGGTTGTCCCCCGATTGACCTGCTACTTGGCCGCCTGTTCCGCATTCGGCGTCGGCGCCCCGCGCCGCTCGCGCGCGATATCGAGGTCGACGCTGGCCTGGCGCGTGCGCAAGGCCCGTGCGTAGCGGTGCCGCGCGCGCAGGCGCGGGTTGGTGACCAGGCGTCCCAGGGTTTCGCCGATCACCATGACCACGCCCAGCAAGGGCAGTACCAGCATCAGCCCCACCACGCCGGCCAGCGCGCCGCCCACGAAGATCATCAGCACCGTGACCAGGGGATGCACGCGCAGGCTGCGCCCGAGCGTGAGCGGCATGAACACGAAGTCGTCCAGCAGGCGCACCAGCACGAACACGCCGATCGCGCCATAGGCCACGAAGGGATTGCTGGGCGCGTCGGTCGAGGCCACGATCACCACCAGCACGCAGCCGGCCACCGAGCCGACGAAAGGCACCCAGGCCAGCACCGCCGAGATCAGGCCCAGCAGCAGGGGCGAGGACACGCCGATGGTCCACAGGCCCAGCGCCAGCACGGCGGTGTCGAGGACGGTGAGCTTGAGCAGGCCCTCGAAGTAGCGGCGCGCGGTCTGGTCGACCTCGTGCAGCAGGTAGAGCGAGCGTTCGAAGTAGGCGTTCGGCACGGCGCGCGCGAGGAAGCGCTTGAAGCGCAGGCCGTCGCGCAGGAAGAAGAAGGTGAGGAAGGGCGCCAGCAGCAGCGACGGGATCCAGGTCGCCACGCCCACCAGGATCTCGCCCAGGTGCTCCTGCGCGAAGTTGTCGGTATAGGTGCGGAAGGCCTTGTTGACGCTCGAGGTCAGGTGCATCTCGGCCAGCACCGGGAAGCGCGCCTCGAGCAGGGTCATCGTGTTGTGCACGAAGGCCACGCCGCCGTCCAGGTACAGGCCGATGGTCTTTTCCCAGGATTCTTCTTCCGGGCCGTCGTTCCACGAAAGCGCGGCCGCCAGGGCCAGCGAGGCGAGGGCGAAGAACAGCAGGCAGACCAGGAGGGCGGCGGCGTTGCGGCCGTAGCCGGCGCGCACCATGCGCTGCATCGGTCCCAGCAGGATGTAGTGCAGCACGGTGCCGAAGATGAAGGGCAGGGCCAGCCACAGCAGCTGCTTGACGACCAGCAGCAGCAGGCAGGTGGCCGCGATGATGCCGGTCCAGACCACTGGACCGGCGCGCTCCCCGTTGTTCATAGCGCTTCCAGCTGCGGCCGGCCGGTGCCCATCCATTCGCGCAGGCGGCGGCCGATGTGGCGCGCCAGCGCCAGCGAGATCTTGTACCCGATCACGGCGTCGGTTTCCATCAGGCCGAGGAAGTCGGCGCGGAAGAATACCGCCATTTCGCAGGGTTCGATGGCGCGCGCCTGGGCGTTGCGCGGCGTGTTGTCGAGCAGGGCCAGGTCGCCGAAGAAGCCGCCCGGCTCCAGCTCGGCCACCACCTGGGTCATGCCTTCGTGCAGGCGGCTGATGCGTACCCGGCCGCTCATCAGGAGGTAGAGCGCCTGGCCTTCCTCCCCCTCGTCGAAGACGATCTCGTCCTTCAGGTAGCGGCGCTCGTGCAGCAGGCCGTCGACGATCTTCAGTTCCAGCGGTGTCAGCGTGCTGAACAGCGCCGAATTCTTCAGGCGGTGCAAGCGCGGCGACATCTGTGTGGGCTTGAGGAAACCGAAAATCACGATCGCTCCAATGCAGGCAAGAATAAAAGTTGTCTGTTGATTATCCTCTAACGGCTGCTGCCGTGCATCAAAAAAGCGGTGATGCCGGAGCAGGTTGTCGCGGCTTGTCCAAAAGACTTCAAACGTGCGCGCCACGCGCATCGAAAACGTGTACCATAATTCCCTTGGGCAACATATGTTATATGGGTAATATCACTTTGCGCAGCCATTCTGCCTGATGCCAAGGCGTGACCTGTAAGGACCACAGTGATCGATACGCATACTTTTCTCCTGGCACTCGGCATTGGCAACGTCGCCTTCGCCGTGCTGATGGCGGGCTACACCTGGGGCGGCAAGCCCAATCCGGGCCTGCGCCTGTGGATGTGGGCGCGCATCGGCATGGGGCTGAGCCAGCTGCTGGGCTGGATGCGGCCCCAGGGGCTGGCGCTGCCGCCCGGGATCGAGGGCGTCGGCTGGATCCTGGCGGTGTCGGCCGAAGTGGCCGCCTACTGCCTGTTCTTCGGCTTCACGCGCTGGGGCCGGCTGCTGCTGCCGATCACCGCGCTGTCCTCGGCGGTGGTGCTGGCCGCCGGCACCATGGGCGCCAGCCACGGACAGCTGAGCACCCTGGTGGCGGGCGTGGTGGCGCTGTTCGCCGCCGTCATGGCCTGGATCCTGCTGCGCCCGCGCCGCTTCAGCACGCGCTTCGCCGCCGGCCTGCGCAGCGCCTCGCCGCTGCAGCTGATCATCGGCGTCAACGATGCGCTGTTCGCGCTGGCCGTGGCCTGGTCGGCGCTCGGCGGCATCACCGGCGATGCGCCCTTTGGCCAGGGCGCTTCCCACGAATTCGCCTACCTGATGGGCTACCTCCTGATGATCGTGAACGGCTTCGGCTTCCTGCTCCTGTGCAAGCAGAAGGACGATGCCGAGATGGCGCGCCTGGCCACCACCGATTTCCTCACCGGCCTGCCGAACCGCCACGCCTTCCTGGAGCGCGCCGAGCAGGCGCGCCTGGCGGCCCAGCGCCAGCGCCGTCCGCTGGCGCTCCTGATGATCGACATCGACCATTTCAAGCAGCTCAACGACCGCTGGGGCCATGCCAGCGGCGACGAGGCGCTGGTGGTGTTCGCCCGCACCGCGCGCGCCGTGCTGCGCGAGCACGAGACCATCGGCCGCCTGGGCGGCGAGGAATTCGCGCTGATGATGCCGGGGACCGGCCTGGAAGGCGCCGTGCAGGCCGCCCAGCGCCTGCGCCTCGCGGTGCGCGAGGCAACCGTGATCACCAGCGGGCCGTCGTACACGATGACGGTGAGTATCGGCGTGGTGGTGCTGGATCCGAACGAGGACCTGAGCGCGGCGCTGGCGCGCGCCGACCACGCGCTGTATGCGGCCAAGCGCGATGGCAGGGATCGGGTGGAGATCGGCCAGCCGGAATTGCGGCGCGCCTGATTGTCGTAGGGTTGGCGGTTCCGCCGCCGGCGCGTCGATTGTTGGCTGCTCTGATTTCGCGCCGGATGATCTCGCGGATAACGATCACCGCGTCGGCGGCAGAGCCGCCAACCCTACGTGATGAAACCGGAAATGGAAAAGAAAAAAGGTCTGCCGAAGCAGACCTTTTTCCTTGATGCTGGCGGAGCGGACGGGGCTCGCCCACGTGCCGCGGGCCGCGGATTCCCTTGCAAGGGAATCCCTTCGAGCCCCAAACCGTGTCTCCCGCAGGGGAGACACTCCTGCGCGGAAAAGAAAAAAGGTCTGCCGAAGCAGACCTTTTTCCTTGATGCTGGCGGAGCGGACGGGGCTCGCCCACGTGCCGCGGGCCGCGGATTCCCTTGCAAGGGAATCCCTTCGAGCCCAAACCGTGTCTCCCGCAGGGGAGACACTCCTGCGCGGAAAAGAAAAAAGGTCTGCCGAAGCAGACCTTTTTCCTTGATGCTGGCGGAGCGGACGGGGCTCGAACCCGCGACCCCCGGCGTGACAGGCCGGTATTCTAACCAACTGAACTACCGCTCCGTTTTACTTTGATCATTACTTCGATCAACCATCTGATGCGTGGTGGGCGCTGAGAGGCTCGAACTCCCGACCTAATCCTTGTAAGGGATCCGCTCTACCAACTGAGCTAAGCGCCCGTTTTCTTTATCAGAGGTTTCTGTCTGACGTTTGTCATCACGTCCGAAGAGGCCCGAATTATAGAGGCTGGGATTCGGGGTGCGCAAGGGTTTTTCGAAAAAAATTCAACAATACGTTTTTGACCTTCGCCAGCCTAGGCCTCGGCGGGGGGTATTTACACCTCGTACGGCAGGACAATCAAGGAAGATGCTACCAAGAAAGAGAACACACCATGCGGCGCTTTTCATGGCTTTAACAACCAAAAGTCTTATTTGAACATTTATCGTAAATCAGCGTTGGCACGCAAAAGACGTATGCGGTGTGGGCAAAATCGACATCAGAAATTTTGCATTGTCACTTAATGACCGAATGAACGATGTTTCTTGAAAAGACGCCCGTGCAACTGTTGTAAAGACAACTCATTGGGGCGGAATTTCCATATGTCAGCTCTTCCTTTCGCGCTACGCTGGCTTCGCCACTTCAGATGGCACGGCTCCGGCCGGTAACAGCAACGATACAGGCGAGCAATCGCTTGACGGAAAACCAAACATAAGGAAGAAGCATGAAGCACTCGCATTCGATTCATCCGGCAATGTTGAAACTCTGCGCAGCGGTCTCGCTGGCAGTCGCCTCGGTCTCGGCCGTGGCAGGTGTGGGTAACGGCATCCAGATCCAGGCCAAGGCGCCTGGCCTGATGGAAACCGACCGCATCATCGTGAAGTACAAGGACTCGACC
>NZ_JAGPWC010000107.1 GCF_018119405.1 Massilia sp. ST3
GCCGCGGCGGCCTTGGTGCGGCGCTTCGGCTTGGCGGCGACCTCGCCCGCGTCGGCGGGCTTCGAATCGTTCGGTTCAGTAGTCATCGTTCGTATCTTTATTGTGCAGACCCGGCCCAGCGTCGGCCGCCGTCTCCCGGTCATGAATCGGGACTTCAACAGGTGAAGACATCGTTTCGTCGGCGGGCACGGGGGCATCCGCCTTGTCAAAATTCTCTTTCAGCGCAGCTTCCAGGGCTTCCAGGCTGCGGCCGTCCGGCACATCCGAGATCGGCTGCAGCGGCGGCAGCTGGGACAGCGAGGCCAGGCCCAGGTCGTCCAGGAACTGCTTGGTGGTGCCGAGCAGGGCTGGCCGCCCGACCACTTCGCGGTGGCCGACCACGTCGATCCAGCCGCGGTCTTCCAGCATCTTGATGGTCTGCGAGTTGACCGCGACCCCGCGGATCTCCTCGATGTCGCCGCGCGTCACCGGCTGGCGGTAGGCAATGATCGCCAGCGTTTCCAGGGTCGCGCGCGAATACTTGGGCGGCTTTTCCGGCGCCAGCCGGTCCAGGTAAGGCTTCATCTCGGGCCGGCTCTGGAAGCGCCAGCCGGAAGCCAGGCTGACGATCTCGATGCCCCTGCCCTGCCAGTCCTGGCGCAGCTCCTCGAGCAGGATCTTGATCGTGTCGCTGCCCACGCCGGCGCCGACCTGGCGCCCGTTGGCGTCGACTTCGGCGAACAGCTTCTTCATGCCATGGATCGACATCGGCTCCCGGGCGCACAACAGGGCGGTCTCGAGGACCCGCTTGGCCTCGTCTGTATTCATATCACGATGTCGTCAGGCTCGAATGCAAGGAACATCAAACAAAAACAGATAACAACAAGGGCGTCAGCGGAGCGGCGCAAGGCCGGCGCCGATATCGGCCGTCGAGCGGACGGGCCGCCGCTGCGATCTACTTCGTCGTCAAACTGGAATCAGGGGCCCGGGCTTGGACGCGCCGGGCTGGCATTACGTGGCAGGCAAGGAGCCTGCGCAGGCGGCCCGCCTGGTGGCTGGGCTGCTCGCCGTTGATTTTCAAGCGAAACGCGGGGTCTGGATCAGGATCCGGATCCGCCGGGAGGCCACCGGCCGGGGCGCACGGGCGCGAGCGGACGACGTCGTTTCTTCCAACTGCCGGTCATTGTAACCGATAAAACCCGTCCGGAGACAAGGGTTTCGGACGCGCGTCCCCGCGAATCGTGTCAGCCGGACAGTTTTTCCGACAAAATCGCCGATACGCCGAGGAAGGCAGGGTACTCGGCGGTGATCACATACGTCGGGATCTGCCCCAGGTAGCCGGCGAAGCGGCCCTTTTGCTCGAAGCGGCTGCGGAAGGACGAGCGCGCGAAGCGTTCGCCCAGGCGCGGCACGATGCCGCCGCCGATGTAGACCCCGCCCTGGGCGCCCAGGGTAACGGCCAGGTTGCCGGCCACGGTGCCCAGCATGCCGCAGAAGGCTTCCAGGGTGGCGTCGCACAGCCCGCACTCGCCCGCCAATGCGCGGCGCGAGATTTCCGGCGCCCCCAGGCTTTCGCCCGGACGGCCGGCGCGGTCGGCCAGCGCGCGGTAGATCAGCTCCACGCCCGCGCCCGACAGCAGGCGCTCGGCCGAGACGTGCTCGAACTCGCGCCAGGCGTACTGGAGGATGGCCACTTCGGTTTCATTCGCCGGCGAGAAGGTGACGTGACCGCCCTCGCTGCGCAGCGCGGTCCAGCCGGCGCCGCAGGGAATCAGGCCGGACACGCCCAGGCCGGTGCCCGCACCGAGCAGGCCCAGCGGTGCGTCCGCGACCGGCGCGCCGCCGCCGACCTGCTGCTTCTGGCCGCCCAGGTGGGGCAGCGAGCGGGCCAGGGCCGAGAAATCGTTGACCACTTCCAGTACCTCGAAGCCGCACTCGCGGCGCAAGGCCTCGATCGAGAATTCCCAGTGATGGTTGGTCATGCGCACGTAGTCGCCCACCACCGGGTTGGCGATCGCGATCGCCGCATGGCGCACCGGGCCGGCATGGGCCTCGAGCACGGCCGGCGAGGCCAGGTAGGCGCGCACGGCGGCGGCCAGGGTCAGGTGATCCTTGCAGGCCAACACGTCGATCAGCTCGATCCGGCCCGGCCCGAACTCCAGGGCGAAGCGCGCGTTGGTGCCGCCGATGTCGGCGAGCAGGCGGGCGCCGCCGGCATGGGTGACGGACGCGGGCGATGGGCTGTTGGCGGAAGCGGTCATTGCGGATCAAAAAGAAGTGATCACCAAGCTTACTAAACTTTTTGCCGCGCTTACAAGAACATTTTGTAGTTTAGGTACATGTTATGCCGGCAGGGGCACAATTACCGTGGAAAAGTCGGGAAAAGGTGTAGTAGTCCGACTACTTCGAGCGTAGGCTTGGCGGCTCTGCCGCCGACGCGTTGGCGGCGTGAACAATTTTTCCGGCATGGAGAAGCCGGCGATCGCCGGAGCGCCGGCGCTGTGTCGGCGGCAGCGCCGCCAACCCTACGCATCGGCAATGGGGCGGATCAGCAGGGCGCCGGATCGAGCGAGGCGTCCGGATTGTGATGGGCGTTCCACGCATCCAGCCCACCCTTGAGCGGACGGGCGCGGTGGAAACCGTTGGCGAGGAACTGCTTGGCCACCTCGGCGGCCGTGACGTCGTTCGGGCAGCTGCAGTAGACGACGATGTGGCGGTTGCGGTCGAGCGAGGCCATCAGCTGCGCCGGCTGGCAGGACTGGAACACCAGGGCGCCGGGAATGGCGGCTTCCAGCCCCTGGGCGGTGAGGCTGCGCGCGTCGATGATCAGCGGGTCGTGGCCGCCGTCGATCAGGGCCAGCAGCTCGCCCAGCTCGATGCGCTCGATCGCGCTGCGCGCGCGGTGGCGGCGGCGCTCGATGTACTTGGCGACGATGAACAGGCCGAGCAGGGACAGGACCACCGACAGCGCGGTGCTGCCCATGGTCGAGAGCAGCTCGAGCACGCCGTCGACGCTGTCGTGGAACCAGGTGCCCAGCAGGATGCCGGTGCCGCTCCACAGGGCCGCGCCGGTAATGGAGAAGGCCAGGAACTGGCGCGTGTTCGTCCCCATGGCGCCCGACAGCGGCGCGGCGATGGTGTTGAAGCCGGGGATGAATTTCGAGACCAGCAGCGACTTGACGCCGAAGCGGCGGAAGCGGTCCTCGGTCTGGTTGACGCAGGAATCGGGAGACAGCGAGATCTTGCACAGCAGGCGCAGGATGCGCTTGCCGTAGAAGCGCCCGGCGCGGAACCAGAACAGGTCGCAGATCAGGCAGGCGCCCACCGCCGCCACCAGGCACAGCTCCCAGCTGACGCCGCCGTCGACGGCCAGCGCGCCGGCCACGATCAGGATGGGATAGGCGGGAATCGGCAGGCCGAACTGCTCGACAAGCACGATGCCGAACACGATCAGCACGCCGTACATCTGGATCAGGTCGGATAACGGGGGCATCGTTCTATATTAGCCCAATTCGGTGCTGCTCACAGGGCGGGGGCTTCTTTCGTTTGGCATATACGCAACGCCCTTCCCTCTCTCCGGGCCCGCGGCCTACACCGTCGTTCCGGCGTAGGCCGGAACCCAAGTTCGTACCGCAACCACCTGCTTCAAACGATAACGATAAGCCCGCAGACTTGGGTTCCGGCCTTCGCCGGAACGACGGGCATGGATACGCTACGCCCCGCGCGGAATCGCCGCCAGCAGCGAGCGCGTGTACGGATGCCGCGGATTCCGGTACAGCTCGTCCGCATCGGCCATCTCCACCACGCTGCCATGGTGCATGACCATCACCTGGTCCGAGATGTACTTCACCACCGACAGGTCGTGCGAGATGAAGATGTAGCTCATCCCGTACTCGTCCTGCAGGTCCTGCAGCAGGTTCAGCACCTGGGCCTGGACCGACACGTCGAGCGCCGACACCGACTCGTCGCACACCAGGATCTCCGGCTTCATGGTCAGGCAGCGCGCGATCGCGATGCGCTGGCGCTGGCCGCCGGAGAACTCGTGCGGATAGCGGTGATAGGCCTGCTCGGGCAGCCCTACCCGCTTGAGCAGGTGCTGCGCCATCGCCACCCGCTCGGCCTCGCCGGCGCCGATGCGGTGGATGCGCATCGGCTCGAGCAGGATCTGGCCGACCGTGAAGCGCGGATTCAGCGAGGCGTAGGGATTCTGGAAGATGATCTGGATGCGCCGCTTGTAGGGCTGGTAGTCGCGGTCCGACATCGCCACCAGGTCGCGCCCCTCGAACAGCGCGCTGCCGCCGGTCGCGCGGTGCAGGCGCAGCAGGGTGAGCCCCACCGTGGTCTTGCCCGAGCCGGATTCGCCGACCACGCCCAGGGTCTTGCCGCGCCCCAGGGTGAAGGACACGTCCTTGACGGCCTTGAATTCGCGCTTGCCGAACAGGCCTTCGCGCAGCCAGAAGCTCTTGGCCAGGTTCTTCACCACCAGGACCGGCTCGTCCTGGGGCGAGGTGCCGCGGCTGCGTTGCGCCAGGGCCTCCGGACGCGCGCCGCCGTTCAGAAAATCGTCGATGACGGGCAGCCGCACGGGCCGCTCGTCGAGCTTCGGCCGGCAGTGCAGCAGCGCCCGGGTATAGGCATCGGCCGGCGCGCCGAATACCTGGGCCGCCTCCCCTTCCTCGCGCACCACGCCGTGGCGCATCACGATCACGCGGTCGGCGATCTCGGCCACCAGCCCCAGGTCGTGGGTGATGAACAGCACCGCCATCTGGCGCCGCTTCTGCAGGCTGGCGATCAGCTCCATGATCTGTTTCTGGATGGTGACGTCGAGCGCCGTGGTCGGCTCGTCGGCGATCAGGAGCTTGGGCTCGCAGGCGATCGCCATCGCGATCATCACGCGCTGCTGCTGGCCGCCCGACATCTGCGAGGGATAGGCGTCGATCTTGTTCGCGGGGTCGGGAATGCCGACCTCCGCCAGCAGCTCGAGGGTGCGCGCCCGCGCCGCGCGCTTGCCCATGCCCATGTGCAGGCGCAGGACCTCGCCGATCTGGAAACCCACCGTGAATACCGGGTTGAGCGAGGACATCGGCTCCTGGAAGATCATCGCGATCTCGCGCCCGCACAGCTTGCGCCGCTCGGCCACCGGCAAGCCAAGCAGCTCGCGGCCGTCGAAGCGCACGCTGGCGCCTGCGTGCACGATGGTGGTGTCCGGCGGCAGCAGGCCCATGACGGCCAGCGAGCTGACCGACTTGCCGCTGCCCGATTCGCCCACCAGGGCCACGGTGGCGTTGCGCGGCACGTCGAAGGAAATGCCCTTGATCGCTTCGACCGTGGTCTTCCTGTCGACCTTGAACGAGATGCGCAGGTCGCGTACCGACAACAGCATGGAGGAATCCTGGTTCATCATTTCAGCTTGGGATCGAGCGCGTCGCGCAAGGCGTCGGCGAACAGGGAGAAGGCCGTCACCAGCAAGGCCATGGCGCCGCTCGCCGCGGCCAGCTGCCACCACTTGCCCAGGATGAGCTCATTCTGGGCCTCGTTCAGCATGCTGCCCCAGGACACCACGCCGACCGGCACCCCGAAGCCCAGGAAGGACAGGATCACCTCGGCCTTGATGAAGCCGACCACCAGGATCGACATCTGCACCAGGGCCACGTGCGAGACGTTCGGCAGGATGTGGCCGAACATGCGCCGCCAGCCGGACGCCCCGATGGCGTCGGCCGCCATCACGTATTCGCGCGCCTTGTGCTTCATGTATTCCGCGCGCATCAGGCGGTAGGGCCCGGTCCAGCCGGTCAGGCCCAGGATCAGGACGATGGTCGTTACCCCTTTCTGCTGCAGCACCGCGGCCACGGTCAGGATCATCAGGATCGAGGGAATCGAGGTGAAGACGCTGTAGAACCAATTGAACAGGTCGTCGACGATGCCGCCGTAGAAGCCCGAGACGGCGCCGAACAGGGTGCCCAGCGCCACCGCCACGAAGGCCGCGACCAGTCCCACCACGATCGAGGTCTCGCCGCCCTTGATGGTCTTCTTGATGACGTCGTGGCCCCATTTGTCGGCGCCGAAGGGCAAGGTGGTGCGCTTCGGCGAAGACGGGTGCTCGGCCTCCACCTTGGCCTTGAGTTCGGCCAGTTCGTCCGCCAGCGGATCGAAGGCGTTCGGCGGCGCCGGACGCGGAGCCTGGGCCGCGGCCATTGCGCGGATGGCGGCGTCGGCGCCCACGAAGGACGGCGGCGCGTAGTTGACCGCCACCTCCTCTTCCCAGTCGGCGGCAACCAGGCCGGCGCCGGACAGCGCCAGCAGGACCAGGAAGCCGGCCACCACGGCCAGGGCCAGCATGGCGATGCGGTCGGCGCGCAGGCGGCGCCAGGCCAGGGCCCACAGGCCGGGCGAAACGGAATGGTTCGTCATGTGAGCTGCACGCGCGGATCGACGGCCTGGTACAGCAGGTCCGCCAGCAGGTTGAACACCATGGTCGCGGCGGCCACGTAGACCGTGATCGCCTTGATCACCGGGAAGTCGCTGCGCTCGACCGCCAGGATCACCTCGCGCCCGATGCCGGGAATGCCGAAGAAGCGCTCGAGCAGGAAGGCGCCGATCAGGAGCGCAGGCAGGTTGGCCATGACGTGGGTGATGATGGGAATCGCGGCATTGCGCAGCACGTGCACCCAGACGATGCGGCGCTCCTTCAGTCCCTTGGCGCGCGCGGTGCGCACGTAGTCCTGCCCCACTTCGTCCAGCACGAAGCTGCGGTACAGGCGCAGGGTGGGCGCGATCGACACCGCCAGGCCGATGATGATGGGCAGCAGCGCGTAGCGCAGCAGGTTCTCGCCCAGCGATTCGCCCCAGCCCTGCACCGGGAACAGGCCGAGCTTGTAGGCGAACAGGTACTGGAACACGATGATGTAGACCAGGATCGAGATCGACATGCCGACCGTGCACGCGACCATCACGGCGCGGTCGGTGAGCGAGCCGCGCACGAAGGCGATGGCCAGGGCCAGGGCGATGCCGAACAGGGTTTCGAGCACGGTCAGCGGCACCAGCACCGTGAGCGACGGTCCGAGGCGGCTGGCGATGATGTGCGAGACCGGCTCGCCCGTGCTCCAGGCATTGCCGAAATCAAAGCTGAGGATCTGCTTGACGAAGATCCACAGCTGCACCGTGTAGGGCTGGTCGGTGCCGAGCTGGCGGCGGATGTTCTCGATCGCCGCCGTGTCCGCCATTTTCCCGGCCAGCAGGTAGGCCGGGTCGCCGCCCACCCAGTTAAACAGCAGGAACACCAGCACCACGACGCCCGCCATGGTCGGCAGCATCTGCCACAGCCGCCGGAGGATATAAGAAACCATGAAACTCCCGCATTCCCGAAGGCTTGCCCTTGGATCAAGCCGAAAGGCGTAACGATAGCGCATAACGCCCGGGGTGCACAGGCACAGGCTGTGTGGGACCGATAGTCCAGCGTTATATGCAAAACACATGACTGAGACCCTTTTTTCCGCCCTCCTCCAAGGAGGGAGTTGGCCAGGCAGGCGCTTGCGCCCGCGAGGCACCTCCGTGGTGCGCCAGTGTGCACCGCAACAGGGAAACCCGTAGATAAAAAGGCATGCCTCGCCGACCACCTTTTTTTATTTTTTGTCCATATCACCAAATTTTATCGAAGTAAATACCCGACGGAAATTAGTTGTTTTTTTTCTCTTACTTGTCTTTACGATTGACAGCGTATGCACGGGAATGCTTTTATTGCCGAGTGGTAAAAGATGCCGTTTTTGCATGGCGGCAATTTGTGACAATTACTGTGCGGGCGGACATCGCCGCCGGCAGGGCTAACTGGGAAACTCACATGATGGTTGAAACAGTTTTATCTCGTTCAGTACGTTTGATGTTTGCTGGCGGCATGGTGGTGGCCTTCTCGGCCGCCCACGCCCAGCAAGCGCCGCAAGCGCCGGCCGAAGGCCAGCAGCTGCAGCGCGTCGAAGTCACCGGTTCGCGCATCGCGACCGCCAACCTGGAAAGCGTCAGCCCGGTCACCGTGGTGGGCGCGAAGGACATCAAGCTGGAAGGCGTGAAGTCGGTCGAAAACCTGCTGAACAACCTGCCCCAGGTGTTCGCCGACCAGGGCGGCCAGATCTCGAACGGCTCGACCGGTACCGCGACCGTCAACCTGCGCAACTTCGGCGCCGACCGCACCCTGGTGCTGGTTAACGGCCGCCGCCTGCCGGCAGGTTCCCCGCGCAACACCGCAGCCGACCTGAACCAGATTCCGGCATCGCTGATCAAGCGCGTCGAAGTCCTGACCGGCGGCGCATCGGCGATCTACGGCTCGGACGCCGTGGCCGGCGTGGTCAACTTCATCATGAACGACAACTTCCAGGGCGTTCAGATCGAAGGCAACTACCAGTTCTACAACCACCAGCAGAACGGCGGCGCGGCTGCCGACGCTGCACGTCGCCGCAACTTCCCGGTCGCCGACGACAAGAGCGCCGACGCCAAGGTCAAGGACATCAACCTGCTGATGGGCGGTAACTTCGCCGACGGCAAGGGCAATGCCGTGGTCTACATCGGCTACAAGAAGGAAGATCCGCTGCTGCAATCGGAGCGCGATTTCACCGCCTGCTCGCTGGACGGCTTCAGCTCGGGCAACACCTTCAACTGCGGCGGTTCGGGCACTAGCTTCCCTGGCCGCTTCATCACCGACAACGGCGGCTTCACCGTGGCTGACGCCGCCGGCGGCGTGCGTCCGTACGTGGCCGCCACCGACCAGTACAACTACGGTCCGCTGAACTACTTCCGCCGTCCGTCGGAACGCTACACCTTCAGCTCCTTCACCCACTACGATATCAGCGACAAGATGCGCCTCTACACCGAGGCCAGCTTCCACGACGACCACACCGTGGCCCAGATCGCACCGTCCGGCCTGTTCGGCTTCGACGCCTCCGGCGCCAACGCGATCCGCTGGGAAAACCCGTTCCTGTCGACCGCATGGAAGAACGCGCTCGGCCTGACCGGCCCCGGCGACACCGCGGACGCCCTGATCTTCCGCCGCAACGTCGAAGGCGGCGGCCGCCAGGACGACCAGCGCCACACCTCCTACCGCGGTGTGATCGGCGTGAAGGGCGACATCGGCAACTGGACCTACGACGCGTTCGCGCAAGTGGGCAAGGTGCTGTTCTCGGAAACCTACTTCAACGACTTCTCGAACGCCCGTATCGGCCGCTCGCTCGACGTCGTCAACACCGCCGCCGGTCCGGCCTGCCGCAGCTTCGTCGACGGCACCGACCCGAACTGCGTCCCGTACAACATCTGGGCGCTGGGCGCGATCTCGCCGGAATCGCTGAAGTACCTGCAGACCCCGGGCTTCCAGAAAGGCAGCACCCACCAGTCGGTGCAGGGCCTGAACCTGTCGACCGACCTGGGCGAGTACGGCATCAAGCTCCCGACCAGCAACAACGGCGTCGGCCTGGCGCTGGGCTGGGAACACCGCACCGAGAAGCTCGACCTGGCCACCGACACCGCCTTCGAAACCGGCGACCTGGCCGGCCAGGGCGGCCCGACCAAGGGCGTGGCCGGCCAGTTCAGCGTGCGCGACTACTACGCCGAGACCCGCATCCCGGTGCTCGAGAAGATGCCGTTCGCCGACCAGCTGACCCTGACCGCGTCCTACCGCCGTTCGGACTACTCGACCGGCCACAAGACCAACTCCTACGGTATCGGTGCGGAATGGGCGCCGGTGCAAGCCGCCAAAGTGCGCTTCAGCTACCAGCGCGCTGCCCGCGCCGCCAACGTGGTCGAGCTGTTCACCCCGGCAGGCCTGAGCCTGTTCGGCATGTCGAACGACCCATGCGCCGGCGCCACCCCGAGCGCTACCCTGGCGCAGTGCGCCCTGACCGGCGTCACCGCGGCCCAGTACGGCACCATCGAGGACAGCCCTGCCCAGCAGTACAACCAGATCACCGGCGGCAATGCCAACCTGGCGCCGGAGAAGTCGGATTCGTACACCCTGGGCCTGGTGCTGACCCCGATGCGCAACCTGTCGGTGACCATCGACGCCTTCGACATGAAGGTGGAAGACGTGATCGACGGCCTGCCGGCATCGACCACCCTGCAGCAGTGCCTGAACACCGGCGATCCGAAGTTCTGCTCGCTGATCACCCGTGACCGCATCGGCACCCTGTGGGCGCTGCCGACCGCGCAAGTGGTCGCCACCAACCAGAACCTGGGCATGCGCGCGACCAAGGGTATCGACCTGGGCGCCAACTACGGCATGAAGCTGGGCGGCTGGGGCAGCCTGGACCTCTCGCTGATCGGCACCTACCTGAAGGAGTTCGTGCAGGAAGACTTCCCGGGTTCGGGCGAGTACGACTGCGCCGGCCTGCACGGCACCACCTGCGGCACCCCGCTGCCGAAGTGGCGTCACAAGGTGCGCGCCGTCTGGGGCACGCCATGGAGGGGTATCGAGATCGGCGCGACCTGGCGCTACATCAAGGGCGTGAAGCTGGACGCGACCAGCAGCAACGATATCCTGGCCGCCGACTTCGAGCCGGCTGACGAGCGCCTCGGCGCCCGCAACTACCTGGACCTGGTGGGCAGCTGGAACATCAACAAGCAGCTGACCTTCCGCGTGGGCATGAACAACGCCCTGGACAAGGATCCGCCGGTGACGGGCGTGGTCGCTGCCGTGTTCGGCAACGGCAACACCTATCCGCAGGTCTACGACGCGATGGGCCGCCACATCTTCCTGAACCTGACCGCCAAGTTCTGATTCGGGTGATGTGAATGGAAACGGCGCACTTCGGTGCGCCGTTTTTTTATTGCTCGACAGAGCTGAGAGAACTTGGGTCCCCGCCTGCGCGGGGAGGACGTTTCCAGGTACGTGTCCGAAGTCGATAGCGTGAAGCGCCCACTCCCTGATTCAACGTCATCCCCGCGAAGGCG
>NZ_JAGPWC010000108.1 GCF_018119405.1 Massilia sp. ST3
TGGCAACTGGCCGCGCGGGCGCCGGCGCAGCGGCGCTGCGGACACCCGGCATGGCCTGCGGCCCATCGCTCGGGCCGCGCCCGCCCGCAATGACCGGCCAGCCGTCGACCCAGTCGATCCGGTCCAGCAGCAGGGGCCGGCGGGTCAGCTTGTCCTTCGCGCTGAAGAAAGGCTGCTTGCGGTCGACCGCGTGGTACAAGGTCCACCACTGGCCGGACGGATCCTGGAACACCGTATTGTGGCCGGCGCCCACCCAGCGGTTGCCGTTCTGGGCCAGCACCGGCGTGCCGCCCGCGCGCGCGGCAGCCATGTCGTTGCCCTCGCGGTCGAGGAAGGGCCCTTCCGGCCCCTTGGCCCTGCCCACGTACAGCCCGTAGCCGGTAAGCGGCCCATTGCAGCAATCGGTCGCGGAGGCGAACAGGTACCACCAGCCGCCGTGGCGCACCACCTCCGCTCCTTCGTAGCGGTCGTTGGCGCCGATGCGCACCGGGTCGCCCACCAGCCCCATGCCATCCGAGGACAGGCGCTGCACGAACACGCCGCCGCCGTAGCTGCCGTAGTACAGCCAGCGGTCGCCCTGCGCATCCTCGATCACGTCGGGGTCGAAAGTCCAGTGGAAGCTGCAGCCGCTGCCGGCGCGGCGCGGCGGCACCACCGGGCGCGGCGCCGCCTTCCACGGCCCGGCCGGCGAGGCGCTGGTCGCCACCCCGATCGCGCTGTCCGAGGCGCAGCCCTTCTCCGGGCTGTGCTCGTCGGCCACGTCGGTGATGGTGAAGTAGAGGAAGTAGCTGCCGTTCATGTATACGGCTTCCGGCGCCCACAGGCCGGCCTTGGGCGCGGCCAGGCCGCGCGGGCGTTCCTCGAAGGCATCGCGCACGTGGTACCAGTTGACCAGGTCGACCGAGCGGTAGACCGGCATCAGGCGGAAGCGCCAGCCGTCGCCGTCGCGCTCCTTGCGGCTGACCGGGTCGGTGGTGCAGTACAGGTACCAGACGGCGCGGTCGGTGGTGCGGTCGCGCAGCAGCGAGGGGTCGGCGCAGCTCTCCGCCAGGCTGCCGTCGCCCAGGCGCAGGGGCAGCGGATTGGTGAAGGATGGCGCGGCCTGGGCGGCGGCGCACACCGACAGCTGGATGGCCACGGCTGCGGCCCTCAAGTATCTGGTCAAGATGGTCTCCCCAAGATGGCCTCCCGCGGCGGGCTGCTTGTTGCCAGAAAATAAGCGAAGCACGCCGGGCGCGGCGCACGAATGTGTGTCATTTGTGAACATTGTAAAAATGATGCGTTGCACGCCTGTGTTTTTTTGTTCAAGATGCATCTAAATACTATTTCCTGTAGTAATGAGCTGCTAGACTGGCAGGATTCTGTATCCACCAGCACAAGATAAATTGCAAATATGCATATAAAGCTGGGATACCGTGGGCGCACATCGCCACGTATAAAAGAGAAAAGAAGAAACTAGGGAGCTGTTTGAAATGAATGGAATGCGGGGTCGTCCGGGCCTGTCGCTATTGGCGGCGGCTGTCTCGGGCATATTCGTCGGGGCTGCACATGCGCAGGAATTGAATCGGGCACCGGCCCCAGGCATGGGAGAGATCCCGGAAGTCGTGGTCACCGCCCAGCGCACGCCCTCGCTGGCCTCGCGCACCCCGGTCGCGATGAGTGTCCTGACCGGCGAGCAGCTGGTCAGGGCCGGCGCCGACAGTCCCGCCGAACTGGGCGCGCGCCTGCCGAATCTCCACCTCGACCAGGCCGCAGACGGCCTGCGCGTGACCATCCGCGGCGTCAGCAATGCCGACGCCACCGACAAGGGCGACCCTTCGGCCGCCTTCATGCTGGACGGCGTCTACATCGCACGCCCGCCGGGCCAGACCCTGAGCTTCCTCGACATCGACCGCATCGAGGTGCTGCGCGGCCCGCAAGGCACCCTGTACGGCCGTAACACGACGGCGGGCGCCATCAATGTGATCTCGAACGCACCGGTGAACCGGTTCGAAGGCGCCTTCGGCCTGGAAGCCGGCACCTACGGCAGCCGCAAGGCCGACGCCATGCTGAACCTGCCGGTGAACGATGCACTGGCGCTGCGCGCGGCGCTCTCGGTGCGCCGCCACGATCCCTACCTGAAGAACGGGCAGGGCACGCCGCACCGCCTGGGCCTGGACCGCGACGACCGCGACGCGCGCCTGTCGGCCAGGCTGGCGCTGGGGCGCGACGCTTCGCTGCTGCTGCGCTACGACCACAGCGAAGCCCAGGACAACAACGACCGCTTCGTCCCCGACGCCAACTTCTTCACCGGCATCGCCAGCGGCAAGCCGAGCTGGCGTCCCGGCAGCACCGGCGAACGCCTGACCAACGCCTTCCGCCCGCCCAACCTGGCCCCGCAGCAGGGTCGCCACGACAAGCGCGCGCGCGGCCTGTCGGCGGACCTGAACTGGGACCTGGGCGCGGCCACGCTGCACTACCTGGGCGCGCGCCGCAAGCTCGACCAGCGCATGCTGATGAACTACTACTACCGCGTCACGCCCGTGTTCGCGCTGGGCGTGCTGAACGACTACGACAGCGGCAACACCCAGGATTCGCACGAGCTGCGCGTGGCCACCAAAAACAGCGGCCCGTGGCAGGCCCAGGCCGGCCTGTACTACTTCAGCGAGGAATCGGATACCGGATACAGCTTCCGCGGCCTCGAGATGCTGCGCCTGCCGCCCTACTACGTGTTCCGCAACGCGCCGACCCATTCCACCAGCCGCGCCGTCTTCGGCCAGGCGACCTACAGCCTGCGCCAGGACCTGCGCCTGACCGTTGGCGCGCGCAGCACCCATGACGACAAGTCGCGCGCCGGCTCCACCAGCTTCCAGCAAGGCCCGGCCTTCAACCCGGCCACCGACCTGCGCCAGCTGAACGCCGCCGGCCTCACTACCAGCAAGACTACCTGGCGCCTCGGCGCGGAATGGGATGTGCTACCGAGCACCCTGGCCTACCTGACCCTCGCCACCGGCTACAAGGCGGGCGGCTTCAACGACGGCTGCGCCGCCGGCAGCGCCGCACTGGGCATCACCTGCCCGGCCGCGGCCGCCGTGCCCGCAAGCCTGCTGTATTACCAGCCCGAGACCCTGCGCTCGCTCGAAGCGGGTCTCAAGAGCCGCTTCCTGGACGGCCGCGCGACCCTGAACGCCGCCGCCTTCCGCTACGCCTACGACAACCTGCAGCTGTCGGGCGTGGCCGTGCTGCAGGGCGCGCCGCGCTTCATCACCAGTAACGCTGGCGAAGCCAGCGTCACCGGCCTGGAGCTCGACGGCCAGCTGCGCGTGGGCGCCGGCGGACGCCTGGCCTACGGCCTGACCCTGCTCGACGCCCATTACACCTCCTATTCGCCGAACGGCGTCGTGTCCTGGAACGGCCGCAAGCTCGACCGCGCGCCCAGCCAGGTGTTCACCCTGGGCTACGACCAGCGCTTCGCGCTGCCCATGGGCGAGCTCAGCGCCGGCCTGTTCGCGCGCCGCAGCGGCGCCTACGTGATCGACGTGCCGAGCCAGCTGCTCGAGTACCGGATCCCCGCCCGCACCACGACCGACGCCACCCTCGGCTTCCAGCCGAACGGCGCCCGCTGGAGCCTGCTGCTGCGCGCCCGCAACCTCGAGAACAAGGTGCAGCCGCTCGCCATCGACAGCTTCGGCATGACGGTCCCCAGCAGCCCGCGCACGGTCGACCTGCGGGTCGACTACCGTTTCTGAACGAAGAGGATTCCTTCACCGTCAACCCGCGCCGACGCGCACGCCCATCAAGAGGATCACAATAAATGACGTCCACGCCGCACCGCCTGTCCTGGTTCACCCTTGCCCTGCTGGTCTCCTTCCTGTCCGTCCTGCTGCTGCGCGGCTGGAATGGACAGACCCAGCTGCTGGTCCTGAGCTCCTTCCTCATGTTCGGCGTCTGCTTCGCCAGCGCCAGCCACCTGCTGGGCTTCCAGGCCGCCCTGCGCTTTGCCCTGATCGCCCTGCCGATCGGCTGGTTCGCCGAGCAGATGGGTTCCTCGCACGGCTGGTTCTTCGGCAAGTACACCTACACCGATGTCCTCGGCCCGCGCCTCGGCGACGTGCCGATCGTGATTCCCCTGATGTGGTTCGCGCTGGCCTATTGCGGCTACGTGATCGCCAACCTGATCGCCTGGCAGACCCCGTCCGACGGCGTCGCCCCGGTCGGCCAGACCCTCACCATGTCCTTCCTGTCGGCGCTGGTGATCACCGCCTATGACCTCGGCGTCGACCCCTACATGGTCTACAAGCTCAAGGCCTGGGAAATGGAGAAGAAGGACGGCTGGTGGTTCGGCGAGACCCTGCAGGGCTTCGTCGGCTGGATGTTCATCGCCTTCGTCATCGTGTTCCTGTTCCGGCTGTCGCTGCGCAAATGGGCGCCGCGCGCCTCGACCTCGCTGCTGCTGCGCGACGTCCAGGTGCCGCTCTGGATCTACGGCGGCCTGATGGTGTTCCAGATCACGCAGGGCTTCCCGGTCGAGACCCGCACCATCGCCACCTTCGTGATGGGCATTCCGCTGTTCTGCGCCATGCTCGGCCTGCAGCGCTGGCACGGCGCCCTCCCCCTGCGCGCGGAGGCCGCATGAAACCGGATGCAGCGCAACTCCTGGACCCCGCCCTCGTCAATCCTGCGCTGCGGGCCGACCCGCTGGCCGACGGCGCCGTCGCGCGCATGCTGGGCGACAGCGCCTGCAACCCGGCGCGCCTGTTCCCGCGCATCGCCGTCATCAACGCCGAACTGGCCCGCTGGGACACCAATGGGAGCCTGGCCGGCTGGCGCGCCCTGCCCGGCACCGACCCGGAGATCGCCGCGGCGCTTGAGGACTACGTGCAGCGCGCCATGCGGCTGCCCGACTGGGCCGACAAGGACTGCATCGCGCGCGCGGAAAAGCTGTTCATGGACATGAGCATGCTGTCCTGCACCCTGCTGTTCTGCACCAGCCTGCCGGAATGCTACATCCTGCCCGACCTGTCGGCCGTGCTGCAGGCCGCCGGCCAGCTCGAGCTGCACACCGACTACCGGGTGCGCTCGACGGCGGCGATGATCTTCCCCGTGATGATGCGCGGCGGGATGACGGACGCCGCCGGCGGCGGGATCGCCCAGGCGCTCAAGGTGCGCCTGATCCACGCCACCATCCGCCACCTGATCCTGCGCGGCGCGCCAGGCAGCCTGCCCGCGGGCGCGCCGGTGGCGCCCATCGCCCCGGCCGGCCCGGGCATGCACCACACCTTGTATGCGCACGGCTGGGACGGCAAGCGCGACGGCCTCCCCTGCAACCAGGAAGAACTGGCCTATACCCTGCTGACCTTCCACTACGCCTTCCTGCGCGGCCTGCGCCGCCTGGGACTGGGACTGCCGCGCGAGGACGAGCAGGCCTACCTGCACGCCTGGAACGTGCTCGGCCACCTGATCGGCATCGAGCGCGAGCTGATGGCCTGGACCATGGAGGAAGCCGATGCCCGCTTCCAGGCCATGCAGGCGCGCGGCCGCGCCGCCTGGAGCGCGCGCCTGGCCGCCGATCCGGGCGAAGCGGATCCGCGCCCGCCGCTGGCCGCCGCCCTGATGCAGGCGATGGCCAACGAGCTGCCGCTGCGCGTGCTCAAGCCCTTCCCGATCCTGCTCACCCGCTACCTGTGCGGCAAGCAGGCCAGCCGCGACCTCGGCCTGACCAGGCGCGTGTCCTTGATCTCGCGCGCCCTGTTCGCGCTCGGCCTGGGCACGGTGCGCCTGATCGACGCCGTGGTGCGCATTTTCGTGCCGGGTTTCTCGATCTCGCGCCTGCTGACCCGCGTGGCCGGCTACCGCCTGACGACCCGCTTCCTGATGGACCAGACCCGCCCCCTCAAGCTGCCCGACGCCCTGCTCGGCCAGGTCGACCAGGTGATGCAGGACTGGCGCCAGGATCCGAAGGCGCCCGCCTTCATGAAACGCATCGAGGCGCACCTGGTCCGCTCCGCATCGGCCACGCCCCCCGCAGCCTCCGCACCGCAACCAGGAAACCGCCAGGCATGACGCTTTCCTTCTTCCTGCCGCGCGCGCGCGCCATCGTCCAGGCCGTCCTGTCACCGCTCTTGTCATTGCTTCTGGTGCTGGCATGCGCGCTCGTCCCGCCCGCCATGGCGGCGCCGCTCGAACTGGCCGCCGGCGTCAAGCGCGCCGAAGCCTGGCCGGCGGTGACGGTCCTGGCGGACCCCGGACTGCGCCTGGACGCGGGCGCGGCGCTCGCCGCCGGCGCGCGCTTCGCCACGCCGAAGACCGCCTACGCCACCCTCGGCATGCAAGCCGGCGCGACCTGGGTCAGGATCCCGGTGGTGGTGCCGGCCGGCGCGCCCGAGAACTGGGTGATGCAGGTCGACTTCGGCCTGATCGACAAGCTCGACGTCTACGTCGAGAGCGCCGGCGCGCTGCGCAAGGTCGGTTCGGCCGGGCGCGCCGACGTCCAGAACGTCTGGGCCCTGAAGGGCCGCGTGCCCTCGGTGGTGATGCGCCTGGCGGCCGGCGCCGGACACACCGTGCTGCTGCGGGTGGAGACCCACGGCCCGACCATCCTGCCGATCGAGTTCTTCCAGCCCGACGCCTTCCATCCGGCCTCGCTCGAGGAACAGATGCTGCAGGGCCTGATGCTGGGCCTGGGCCTGTGCCTGTTCCTGTACAGCGTGGGCCAGTGGATCACCCTGCGCGAGCCCCTGTTCGGCAAATATGCCCTGCTGGTCGGCGCCGTGACCCTGTATTCCGCCTGCTGGTTCGGCATCGCCGACCAGTTCCTGTGGCGCGGCAGCCTGTGGGTGAGCGAGCACGCCACCGGCATCGCCTCGATCCTGGCCTCCTGCGGCGCCTACCTGTTCGTCGAGCAGTCGCTGGCGCGCCCCGGCATGGACCGGGTGTTCAGCCGCCTGATGAAGACCTTCGCGCTGCTGTCCGTGGTCAGCGCGATCGGCTTCGGCACGGGCCTGATCAGCCACCGCTACATGGTGGCCATCATCGGCACCCTGGGCATCATGCCGATGCTGCTCGGCCTGCCGGGCGCCTTCCGCCGCGCCCGTGCGGGCGACGCGATCGGCACCTACTTCCTGGTCGGCTGGGCGGTGAGTTTCTCGTCCTCGCTGATCTCGGCCCAGATGATCAACGGCGCGCTGCCGGCCAACTTCTGGACCATGCACGCGCTCGAATTCGGCAGCACCTTCGACATGCTGGTGTTCATGCGCATCCTCGGCCTGCGCACCAAGGCCATGCAGACGGCGATGCTGCGCGCGGAAGCCGGCGCCCGCATGAAGTCGGAATTCCTGGCCAACATGAGCCACGAGATCCGCACACCGATGAACGCCATCATCGGCATGAGCCGCCTGGCCCTGATGGGCGAACCCAGCGCCAAGCTGCGCAACTACCTGACCAAGATCCTGGGCGCCAGCGAGCACCTGCTGGGCATCATCAACGACATCCTCGACATATCCAAGATCGAAGCCGGCAAGCTGACCATCGAGAAGGTCCCGTTCGAGCTCGACGAGATGCTCGACCACCTGTCCAGCCTGACCGGCCTCAAGACCGACGCCAAGGGACTGGAACTGATCTTCCGGGTCGGCGCCAACGTGCCGACCCAGCTGGTGGGCGACCCGCTGCGCCTGGGCCAGGTCCTGATCAACCTGACCGGCAACGCCGTCAAGTTCACCGAGCGCGGCGAGATCGTGGTCTCGGTCGAGCTGCAGGAAACCCTGAAGGACGGCGAAGTGGTGCTGGCCTTCTCGGTCAGCGACACCGGCATCGGCATGACGTCCGAGCAGCTGGGCCGCCTGTTCCAGTCCTTCACCCAGGCCGACAACTCGATCACCCGCAAGTATGGCGGCACCGGCCTGGGTCTCTCGATCTCGCGCCAGCTGGTCGAGCTGATGGGTGGCACGATCACCGTGACCTCGATCCCGAACGTGGGCAGCTGCTTCCGCTTCGTGGTGCCGCTCGGGATCGCGGCCGCCCAGTCCAGCACTGCCGCCGTGCGCCAGGCCACCTTGCAGGACGTGCGCGCCCTGGTGGTGGACGACAGCGCCACCGCGCGCGAGGCCCTGGTCGAGATGCTGCACACCCTGGGCGTGCACGCCGATGCGGCCGCATCGGGCGAGCAATGCCTGGTGGCCCTCGAACGGGCCCAGCTCGACGGCCGCCCCTACCAGGTGGTGCTGATGGACTACCTGATGCCCGAGCTGGACGGCATGGAAACCATCCGCCGCATCCGCCGCTGCGCGCGCGACGCGGCGCCGCCGGCGATCCTGATGGTCAGCGCCTGCACCCGCGAGTCGGTGCTGCAGCAGGAAGGCGAACTGCCGCTCGACGGCTTCCTGCATAAGCCGGTCGGCCCGGCCTTGCTGTACCACAGCCTGCTGCAGGTGCTGCACCCGTCCGCCGACGCCGCCGCGCTGAGCGCGCCGGCCGCCATGCCGCCCGGCATGCCCGAGCTTCCGCGCCTGGACGGCGCGCGCATCCTGCTGGCCGAGGACAACGCCAATAACCGCGAAGTGGCGCTCGACTTCATGGCCGCCGCGCGCATGGCGGTCGATGTGGCCTTCGACGGCGTGCAGGCGGTGCGCATGGCCGAGGAAGGCGACTACGACCTGGTCCTGATGGACATCCAGATGCCGGAGCTGGACGGCCTGAGCGCGACGCGCGAGATCCGCCGCCATCCGCGCCTGCGCGAGCTGCCGATCGTGGCCATGACCGCGCACGCCCTGCCGAGCGACCGCGCCAAGAGCCTCGCGGCCGGCATGAACGACCACGTCACCAAGCCGATCGACCCGGACCTGCTGTTCTGCACCCTGCTCAAGTGGATCGACCCGGCCCGCCTGCAGGGCCGCGCGCTGCCGCCGGCCGCGCCGACCGCCGCCAGCGAGTCCGCCGCCAGGGAACCGGTGGGCTCGCTGCCGCCGGTGCCGGGCATCGACTGGCGCCAGGCCCTGGACAACGTCGACGGCCAGCGCAGCCGCCTGGAAAAACGCGCCGGCAGTTTCGTGCGCGAGTACGCAGGGGCCCCGCGCATCCTGCGCGAAGCCCTGAGCGGCGGCGACCACGTGCGCCTGCAGTCGCTCGCGCACAATCTGAAGTCGAGCGCCGCCTACGTCGGCGCCTTCGAACTGTCGGCCGCCGCCAACCGCCTGGAGCAGGACCTGCGGGCCGGCCAGTTCGGGCGCCTGTCCGTGCAGGTGCCGGGCCTGGTGGCCAGTACGGAGACCGTGCTGGCGGGCCTGGCCCAGCTCGCCGCCGCGGCCCTGCCGCGCCAGGCCGATCCGAGCGCGGTGGCACAGGTGGTCGCGCGCCTGCAGGCCTACCTGGCCGACGACGACGCGCGCGCCGAGGACGCGCTGTCCGAACTCGAGAGCCTGCTGGCCGGGACCGCCCATGCGCAGTCCCTGGTTGAAGTACGCCGCGCCGTCGCGGACATCGAGTACACTGCTGCGCTCGCGCCGCTAAGCGCGCTGGCAATGGATCTCGATTTGAGCCTGGAGGGCGTGGCATGATCAACGTCGTGGAGACGCAGAAGGTACTGGTGGCGGACGACGACGCCATCAACCGCGAGGTGCTGGGCGACCTGCTCAAGCCGGAGTACACGGTGCTGCTGGCCAAGAACGGCGCCCAGACCCTGGAGCGGGCGGCGCGCCATGCGCCCGACCTCATCCTGCTCGACGTGATGATGCCGGACATGGACGGCTACGAGGTGCTGCGCCAGCTGCGCGCCGATCCGCAGACCGAGCACATCGCCGTGATCTTCATCTCGGGCCTGGACCGCCCCGAGGACGAGGCCAACGGCCTCAAGATGGGCGCTTCGGACTACATCGTCAAGCCCTTCAATCCGACCGTCGTAATGGCGCGCGTGGCGCTTCACCTGCAGGTGGTGCGCCAGCGCAGGATGCTCGAACGGCTGGCCAACATCGACGGCCTGACCGAGCTGGCCAACCGCCGCCGCTTCGACGAGATGTACGCCCTCGAGTGGCAGCGCGCGCGCCGTTCCGGCCGGCCGCTATCGCTGGCCCTGCTCGACATCGACGCCTTCAAGCAGTTCAACGACCGCTATGGCCACCCGGCCGGCGACCGCGCGCTGCGCTCCGTGGCGCGGGTGGCCGGCGCCGCCATGCGCCGGCCGGCCGACCTGGCGGCGCGCTATGGCGGCGAGGAACTGGTGCTCTTGATGCCGGAAACCGACGCCGACCACGCCCGCCGGGTGGTGGAAGCCCTGTGCGAGGCCGTGGCCGAACTGAACATCGTCCACGAAGCCTCGGCCGTGGCGCCGATGCTGACCGTGAGCGTCGGCGGCGCCACGCTGGCCCCCGACAGCAGCGAGCTGCAATCCGACCTGTTCGAGGCCGCCGACGCCGAGCTCTATCGCGCCAAGCAGGCGGGACGCAACCGCATCACCTGGCGCGAGGGCGCCGGCTGAATCCCTGCGTGGGCTTCAGCCGCGGCAGGCCAGGCCGAACTTGGTGGCGCTGCAGCCGCGCTTGATGCACAAGGTGGCGTGGTAGCCGGCGGCGCGGCACTGGCGCAGGGTTTCGGCGAGCGCGCCGTCGGCAGGCGGGGTGTCCGCCCGGGCCGGCGCCTGGGGTGACGCGGCCTCGGCCCGCACCACGGCGGGCGGCGCGGTCCTCGGTGGCGGACGCTCAAGACGGCTCGCCCGCGGTGTCTCGCGCCGCGCCACGCTACGCACAGGCGTTTTCTTCGAGGCCGGCTTGCGCACCACCGGCGTGGGCGTTTTTTCCTTCTTCGCTTCCTTCTTTACTGCCGGAGCCGCGGCCGCCACGACGGGCGCCGCCGCAACCGCC
>NZ_JAGPWC010000109.1 GCF_018119405.1 Massilia sp. ST3
CGCCGGCCAGCGCGCACGCGGCAATGGCGCCCGCCAGCGGCCCGAGCATGCGCGGCGGGGTCTGGAACAGCAGGCGGCGCAGGCTGCGCGGCGCGAAATCGATGCGGGTGCGCCTCATGCCGCGCTCCCGGTGCGCGCCAGGCGCGCCAGTTCGGTCCAGCCCTGCTGCGTTTCACTGGCGTCGCTCTCGAACAGGGTGCAGGCGAACTTCAGGCGCCCGACGCTGCTGGCCCAGCCGCTCGGGGCGGCGCCGCACAGCTGCAGGCGCTCCGGCCGCCCCACCCCGACGCGCAGCGCTTCGCGCGCCACGTGGGCCTCCAGCCATTCGCGGTCGGCGCCCTCCGGGATCACGGCGGTGCGCACCGCAGCCAGGCTGCGGCCCTCGTAGGCGGCCAGCGACAGCACCCCGCCCTGCACCAGCCCGAACCAGGCGCCGCTGCGGCGCTCGCGGCGCCAGGCGTTCATCGCCGCCACGAACTGCGGCACCACCTCGACCAGGTGGAAACGGTGGCTGCGCGCCGCTGTCTCGAGCTGGGCCAGCAGCGGGGCCGGCACGGCGGCCGCCAGGAAGGGGCGCGCCGCGTCCCAGTCGGCGCTCAGGCGCCAGTCGCCCAGGGTTCCGCCGAACAGGTGCTGGAAGCGCAGCGCCGCGGCGGCCTCCAGGTCGCCCATGCGGCTGGCGCCGGGCGGCGGCGCGACCTGCCACAGGCGCACCAGTTCGTCGGCCAGCACCACAGTCACTGGCCAACCGGCGGGCGCGAGATCGTCGGCGAACAGCGCCCCGAGGGCGTTGACGATGCCGTCCGGCGCCGTGAGGTCGGCGTGGCGCTCGGCCAGCGCCAGCGGCTCGCCGCCCAGCATGCGGCTGGCGCGCACCAGGGCCGCGCCATGGGCGGCCAGGCCGATGCGCAGCGATTGTCCGATTCGCCTACGCATGCAAGGTCACCCGCTTGATTTCGTCGATGGTGGTGGCGCCGCGCCGGACCAGGTCGAGCGCCGCCAGGCGCAGGCTGCGGGTGCCGTTGGCGTGGGCGGCGGCCTTGATGCGGCGGATCGGCTGCTTGTCGACGATCAGCTCGCGGATCTCGTCGTTGAGCGTGAGGATTTCGGCGATCGAGCGCCGTCCGCGGTAGCCGGTGCCGCGGCAATCGCCGCAGCCCTTGCCGCGCATGAACACGTAGTCTTCCACTTCGTGCCGGGTCAGGTGCACCGAGGCCAGTTCGGAATCAAGCGGGTCGTAGCGTTCGCCGCAATGCGGGCAGTTCATGCGGATCAGGCGCTGGGCCCAGATCCCGTTCAGGGCCGACACGAAGGCATAGGGATCGATGCCCATGTGGGTGAAGCGCCCGAACACGTCGAACACGTTGTTGGCGTGGACCGTCGTCAAGACAAGGTGGCCGGTCAGGGCCGACTGCACCGCGATCTCGGCGGTCTCGCGGTCGCGGATCTCGCCGACCATGATCTTGTCCGGGTCGTGGCGCAGGATCGAGCGCAGGCCCTTGGCGAAGGTCAGGCCCTTCTTCTCGTTGACCGGGATCTGCAGGATGCCCGGCAGCTGGTATTCGACCGGGTCTTCGATGGTGATGATCTTCTCGCGTCCGTTGTGGATCTCGGTCAGGGCCGCGTACAGGGTGGTGGTCTTGCCCGAGCCGGTGGGGCCGGTCACCAGCAGCATGCCGTAGGCTTCCTGGGCCAGCACGCGCAGGGTCGCCAGCGAGGGCGCGTCGAAGCCGAGCGCCTCCAGGGTGAGCGCGCCGTAGGATTCGATCATGGCGCGCTTGTCGAGAATACGGATGACCGCGTCCTCGCCGTGGATGCTGGGCATGATCGAGACCCGCAGGTCGATGTCGCGCCCGCCGGACTCGACCCGGAAGCTGCCGTCCTGCGGCACGCGCCGCTCGGCGATGTCGAGTTCGGCCAGCACCTTCAGGCGCGAGATGATGTGCTCGGCCAGCTCGATGCCGCCGACCGTGGCCGCGTGGTCGAGCACCCCGTCGACGCGGTACTTGACCGACAGGCCGCCGGCCGTGCTTTCCAGGTGGATGTCGGAGGCGCCGGCCTTGAGCGCGTCGTACAAGGTCGAGTTGACCAGCTTGACGGCCGGGCTGCCGGCCTCGGACACGGTGGCGAAGGACAGCACGGCGGCGGTCTTGGCGTCGCGCCGGGCGTCGCCCGCCCCGCCCACCAGGCTGTCGACGGCGCGCGCCGATTCTTCCTGCTTGGACAGATAGGCCTGGATGTCGGCCTGCAGCGCCAGGCACAGGTCGAGCGGCGCGCGCAGGGTGGCGCGCGCCTGCGCGCCCAGCCAGGTCTGCAGGTCGAGGTCGAAGGGGTCGGCCAGCACGCCGGTCAGGCGCCCGTTCGGTGCACGCAGCAGCACGCAATGGCGCGACAGGGCCTGCGCCAGCGGCAGCAGGTCGAAGGCCGGCGCCAGCGCCAGCATGTCGGCCGTTTCCATCACCGGCATGGCGAAGGGCGCGGCCAGGGCGCGCACCAGCTGGCGCGCATCCTGCCCGGTGAGCGCTTCCAGTTCGGCCACCAGGCCGCGCTGCGACGCCCGGGCCTGGGCGCGGGCGCGCGCCAGCATGGCGGCGTCGAGCGTTGCGGGAGATTCCTGGGCGTTCAAGACATGTCTCCGGCAAGGTCGAAAATAGGCATGTACAGCAGCACCACGATGGCGCCCACCACCAGGCCGATGGCGGCCATCAGGAGCGGCTCGAAGGTGCGGGTGAAGCGGTCGATCCAGCGCCCGATCTCGCCGTCGTAGAAGGCCGCCGACTGGGTCAGCATCGGCCCCATTTCGCCGGTGCGCTCGCCCACGCGCAGCATGCGCAGCGAGATCGGCGTCGTCAGGCCGTTGGCGTCGAAGGCGTGGGACAGCGGCTGGCCCGATTCGATCGCCGCGCGCGCCGCCGCCAGGCCCTTGCGCACGGCGCCGGACACCATCGGCTGCACCGTCTCGATGGCGTTGACAATGGTGATGCCGCCCTCGCTCAGCATGCCGAGCGTGAGGTAAAGGCGCGACAGTTCATAGATGCGGGCGCGCTCGCCGATGCCGGGAAGGCGCGCCAGCAGCCGCGCCATGCCGCCAGTCCGGAGCAGGCGCCGCGCACCAAGCACGGCGCCGCCGACCAGCAGCAGCGCGGCGAGCAGGATCGCGCTGCCGTGGGCGGCCGCGAACTGGCCCCAGTCGAGCAGCAGCTGCGACATCCAGGGCAGGTTGCGTCCGGCGCCGTGGTAGACCTCGGCGAACTTGGGCACCACGTAGCCGACCAGGAAGGCGCTCACGCCCCCGCCCACCATCAGCAGGATCACGGGATAGATCGAGGCGCTGACGATCTTGGCGCGCACGGTGTCGATGCGCTGCTGGTAATCGATGTAGCGCGCCAGCGCGCGCGGCAGGTCGCTGGTGCCTTCGGCGGCGCGCACGATGCCCACGTACAGGGGCGGGAAGAGATCGGGCTGGCTGGCCAGCACGGCGGAGAAGCGCTTGCCTTCGCGCAGGCCGCCCAGCAGGCGTTCGAGCACGCCGCGCGCGCCCGGCGCCGCTTCCTTTTCCAGCAGGGCTTCCAGGCCTTCGACGATGCCGAGGCCGGCGTTCAGCAGCGCCAGCAGTTCCTGGCTGAACAGCACCAGCGAGAGCTTGCCGCCGCGCTGGCGCGCCAGGCGTGCGCCGCCGGCCGGCTCGATGCTGCTGACGAACAGGCCGCGCGCCTCGACCTGGCGGCGCGCATCGAGCGCGTCGGCCGCGTCGACGACGATATTGGCAATCGACATGTCGGGCGCGAGGGTGCGTACGGCGAACTGCATGGGTGGCCCGGCTGCTGCGTGAAGAAACGTGGCGCGAAAGCGTTATTGCGACGAGATGTCGGCGTTGTCGCCAGCGCCGCCCGGCTGGCCATCCTTGCCCAGGGACAGGATTTCGTACTCGGACTTGCTGCCCGGCGAGCGGTACAGATAGGCGCGACCCCATGGATCCTGGGGAACGCCTTTCTTCAGGTAGGGACCATTCCACTTGGCGCCGGCGCTCGGCGGCGCCGTCATCAGCGCGCCCAGGCCTTCCTCGGCGCTCGGATAGCGGCCGATGTCGAGCCGGTAAGTGTCGAGGGACTTGTCGAAGGCTTCGATCTGGGCCTTGGCCACGGTCACTTCGGACTTGCCCAGCTGGGAAAAGTATTTCGGGCCGACGTAGGCTGCCAGCAAGCCGATGATCACGATGACCACCAGCAGTTCCAGCAGCGTGAACCCCGCCTGGCGCTGCGCGGCGGTTTTCTGTTTCATTCCACAAACCATCGACCTGCTCCTAAATTGCTCTTATGAAAAGCTTCGGCGGTGAAGGCTACCACGCCCTTCCCCGCGCCGACAACTGTTGTTTGCACGCCGCTTGCGGCGCTTGGCGACGCAGGGGAGCCGCCGCTGCCGCCCTTGTCGCCCTTTACACGCAGGCCAACTGACAAGTTGACAACAATCCGCTGCGCATGCGCAACGCGTGTTCTTGATTGCGAACGTACATTTTCATAGTGGAAACCGAATTTTGTTACGTTAATGTTGCAAAATCAAAATTTTCCTCGTTGAAATTTTTTCCACTTTTGTTGTTTCCGTTGATATATTTATTGTCATCCTGAGACAGTTCAGGTGCATGAGCATGAGGATAAGCTCGCCCCGCCCCATCCAGGCGTGACAAGACCCAACCATAAAGGCAGAAGAACCATGATTCGGAAATCGCACTTCGCAGCAACTTCCCCCAGCGTTACCTTCAAACAACTTGCCGCCGCCGCCCTTGGCGCGGCTGCCTTCGCGGCTGCGCCCGCGCAGGCCGGCGTGATCGGTTTCGACGGCTGGTACGGCCCGGTCGCAGGCACCGAGGTGTATACGGAGAGCGGTTTCAATCTCGGCTTTTATGCCAATGTCGCCGGCGGCGGCGCCGGCGCCCTGGTCGGCGAGTTCATCGACGGCAGCGACCCGACCTACTGCGTCAGCATGGCGTGCCCGGTGAACAATCCCGGCATGTACTACGGCGCCTTCAACGACAGCTATATCGACATCACTTCCAGCACCAACGGCCAGCGCTTCAACATCAAGTCGATCGACGCCAGCTTCATCGGCGCCTCGCCGGTGCTGAGCAGCTACCCGGCGGTTGCCGGCTTCCTGCGCATCCAGGGCTTCCGCGCCGACGGCAGCTCGGCCCTGCAGGACGTCATTTTCGGCAAGCCGGCCGCCGGCGGCTTCCAGTTCGGCCACTACAACATGACTGCCGCCTTCGCCGCTAACGAGTTCGTCGAAGCGCTGCTGTTCGGCTTCGTGTGCGACAGCGCAGGCCAATGCAAGGCCTTCCAGACCAACCAGGGCCAGTTCGGCGTCGACAACATCGAGCTGACCGCCGTCCCGGAACCGGCCAGCGCCCTGATCTTCGGCCTCGGCATCGCCGGCCTGGTCGCCGCCCGCCGCCGCAAAGCAGCCTGAACGCACACGACAGAACGAGGAATCCCTGATGAACATGAAACTCCGTCCCCTCTCCGCGGCCGTCCTGCTGTCGCTGTCCTGCCTGGCCCTGAGCGCCAGCGCCGATAGCCTGCGCCGTCCCTACATCGTGCAGCTGGCCGACAAGCCGATCGCTTCCTATAGCGGCGGCGTCGAGGGCATGCCCGCCACCCAGCCGGCCGCAGGCCAGCGCCTGGACCTGGAATCGTCCGACGTCCAGCTCTACAACGGCTATCTCGAGAACAAGCAGCAGGTGGTGATGTCGTCGGTCGCCGGCGCGCCGATCCTGCATAACTACAGCGTCGTGCTGAACGGCTTCGCGGCCATGCTGACCGACGCCGAAGTGCGCGCCCTGCTGGCGCGCACCGACGTCGCCGCCGTCACCGCCGACACCCCGCGCACCCTGAGCACCACCTACACCCCGGCCTTCCTGGGCCTGAGCAAGCCGGGCGGCCTGTGGGACCAGCTGGGCGGCAAGGGCAAGGCTGGCGAAAACGTCATCATCGGCATCGTCGACGGCGGCGTCTGGCCGGAAAGCCCATCCTTCGCGGACCGCAAGGACAGCAACGGCAAGTGGAGCTTCAACCCGAGCGACGAGCTGGTCTACGACGCGCCGCCGTCGCGCTGGAAAGGCGCCTGCGAAACCGGCGAAGGCTTCACCACCGCCCATTGCAACAACAAGCTGATCGGTGCGCGCTTCTTCGACGCCACCTACCGTTCGGTCGGCGAATCGACCCACTGGAGCGAATTCCGCTCGCCGCGCGACTCGGTCGGCGGCAACATGGGTGAAGGCGGCCACGGCACCCACACCTCGACCACCGCCGGCGGCAACGCGGGCGCCGAAGCCATCATCGGCGGCATCGCCGTCGGCGAAATGTCGGGCGTGGCGCCGCGCGCGCGCATCGCCTCGTACAAGGTGTGCTGGTCGTACGACGACCCGGCCGAAGCCACCGGCGCCAAGAACAGCTGCTTCACCGGCGACAGCGTGGCAGCGATCGAAAAAGCGGTGGCCGACGGCGTGCACGTGATCAACTTCTCGATCAGCGGCGGCACCTCGATCACCGATCCGGTCGAGCAGGCCTTCCTGAACGCCTCGAACGCCGGCGTCTTCGTCGCCGCATCGGCCGGCAACAGCGGCCCGGCGAACACCGTGGCCCACATCAGCCCATGGCAGGCCACCGTGGCCGCCTCGACCCACAACCGCGAACTGCAGGCCAAGGTCGTGCTGGGCAACGGCGCAAGCTATACCGGCGCCTCGATGAACAACGCGCCGCTGCCGAGCGCACCGCTGATCCTGGCCGAGGACGCCGGCATGGCGGGCGCCGATCCGGCACTCGTCAAGCTCTGCTACAGCAGCGTCGAGAACAAGGGCGTTCCGGTCCTCGACCCGGCCAAGGTGGCCGGCAAGATCGTGGTCTGCACCCGCGGCGTCAACGCGCGCGTCGACAAGAGCCTGGCGGTGATGGAAGCCGGCGGCGTCGGCATGGTCCAGGTGAACACCACCGGCGGCCTGGTGGCCGAGATCCACTCGGTCCCGACCGTGCACGTCAGCGCCGAAGACGGCGCCCTGATCGTGGCCTACGCCAAGACCGCCGGCGCCAGCGCATCGCTGACCAAGTTCGTGGTCGGCACCTCGGCCGTGAAGGCCCCGGTCGTGGCCGACTTCTCCTCGCGCGGCCCGAACCGCTACGACGGCAACGTCATGAAGCCTGACCTGGCAGCGCCGGGCGTGGACGTGATCGCCGGCGTCTCGCCGGCCCTGAGCAAGTCGCAGCGCGACGACGTCGTCACCGGCACCCTGACCCCGCCGGCGGCCTGGGCGTCCTACCAGGGCACTTCGATGGCAAGCCCGCACGTGGCCGGCATGGCCGCGCTGCTGCGCCAGCAGTACCCGAACTGGACCCCGGCGATGATCAAGTCGGCCCTGATGACCAGCGCCACCGACACCCATCCGGACGCCATCGCTTCCGGCGACACCCGCGGCATCCTGCCGTTCGGCCAGGGCGCCGGCCATGCCAACCCGAACGGCGCGGCCAATCCGGGCCTGGTCTACAACATCGTCGAAGCGGACTACCGCAAGTACATGTGCGGCGCCGGTGTGGCGAGCCAGTGCGCGGGCGGCACCATGCAGGGCTACAACCTGAACCTGCCGTCGATCTCGCTGAACAACGTGCTGGGCGCCACCACCGTCACCCGTTCGGTGACCAACGTGGGCGGCGCGGACGCCATCTACAAGGCGGAAGTCAGCATGCAAGGCTACAACGTGACCGTCAATCCGGCCACGCTGTCGATCCCGGCCGGCGCGACCCGCTCGTTCACCGTCACCGTGACCCGCAGCAGCGCGACGGAAAACAAATGGTACTTCGGCAACCTGACCTGGAAGGACGGCACCCACGCCGTGCGCAGCCCGATCATCGCCCGTTCCGGCAAGCCGATCGTCGCCCCGAGCTTCATCCAGAGCGACCGCGTCAACGGCAGCAAGCCGATGACCGTCACCACCGGCTTCTCGGGCGTGATGACCGCCAACTTCGGCGGCCTGAAGGAAATCGCGCGCACCTCGTATGAAGTGGTCCAGGCGGCCAGCGGCTCGGTCGGCACCACGGCGCAAGTCGAGGCGGCATGCGCCAGCGGCGCCGCCGGCGTGCACGTGGTTCCGGTCACCGTCCCGGCGGGCGCCCTGACGATGCAGTTCGAGCTGTTCGACCGCGATACCACCGGCAACGGCAAGGACGACCTCGACCTGGCGCTGCTGTCGCCGGCCGGCAAGCTGGTGGCCTACTCGGGCAACCAGACCTCGAACGAGCTGGTCACGCTGAACGCCCCGGCCGCCGGCGCGTACAAGGTCTGCACCATCGGCTACCGTACCTCGGACGGCCAGCCGACCCAGTTCGCCCTGCATTCGGTGGTGGTCGACAAGACTGAACGCGGCGGCAACTTCCGCGTGCTGCTGCCGGCCAAGGTCGTCGCAGGCAGCTCGGCAACCGTCAGCGCCAGCTGGTCGGGCCTGCCGACCGGCAAGCGCTTCATGGGTGCGGTGCAGCTGCTGGACCAGAACAAGGCCCCGGCAAGCGTCACCGTGTTCCAGGTCGAGACCAACAATCCGGTGCCGGTGGGCGAACTGACCCCGCGCCAGAGCCCGACCGTGAACGGCGACATCTGATAGGACAACGGGACCTTCGCGGTCCCTGCTCCAGGAACGCGCGCTTCGGCGCGCGTTTTTTTTGGCGCTGTCACCGCCGCTTCCGCTAGTGGGTGGCGCGCTTCCATGGCGTCGCTTCACGTTACCTGCCGAACCACCTTGGCCGGCAATGGGCGCTGGATGGAGCCCGCATCGCCACGCCGGAGCAGTTCTTGCGCACGGCGATTGGCGTCTTCAACACGTAACGGGCACAGCGCCTTTATTGGGGCGCCGCCCTTGCGGCATGCGCCGATATCAGGACACCAAAAGCGCAAGGGCCGCAGCCTTGCCGGCGGCAGCCCCCGTCATGAAGAAAAAGAAACCGGCTCAGCGCGCCGCGGCGCCCGCCCCCAGCTGGCAGCTACCCGCCACGCAGACCGCGCCCGGATCCGGCAAGTGGCGGCAGGTCGACATCATGCCGCTGCGGACGATCTGGGCCTGGCGCTCGGCCTTGTAGCGCTCGGCCAGTTCGCGCACTTCCTTTTCGTTGGTACGCAAGGTCGAGTACGGCAGGTAATCGGACGGTCCGCCGCAGGCGACGGCGCCGACCGGCAGGCTGCGGCACTGGCCATTGTCGCTGCAGGTCGTGTCCGCCGTCAGGGCGCGGATCTTCGCCAGCAAGTCGGACGGCGCCTTCGACGCAGGGGCCGGCGCGGCGGGCGCGGGTGATTGGGGATCCTGCGCCTGGGTCGTGCAGGCGGCGCAGCCGAGCAAGAGGATGAGGAGAAGTTTGTTCATGCCTCATCTTCGCGCCGCGGCGTGGCGTGGTCAAGCGAATCACTTCCCTGGACAAGCCGGAAAGAGGCCGTGCTGCTTGTCGCGACAATGCCACACGGCAATTAGATTACGCACGGAAATTTTTCCTTGAAGAACTTTTATTGCCTTGCGGATAGGTTTCGCATCGTCGCTCATCTGTTCCGAATTTCGCGCAATTATCTTTCATTAATTCAATGTTTTCTGTTAGCTAACGGAAAAAATTGAGCACCGGAAAAAATTTACCCACTACAATAAGCAGCGTTACAGACGAGCTTGCTCCACGACACAATCATGAACTTCTCCATCCTCCGTACCGCCGCCGCCATCGCCACCACCGTCCTCCTGACCGCCTGCGGCGCCGGCACCCAGGAAATCCACGCGACCCAGACCGCCTCGATCAGCGCCAGCGGCGCCTCGCTCGCCCAGGAAGCCGCCGTGCCGAGCACCGGCGCCCCGGTTGCTCCAGTGGTCTCGGCCAACATGCCGGCGCCGGATTGCGCCGCCGAAGGCTGCGGCAGCCTGCGCATCATCGACGGCAACGCCGAAGCCTTCCGCATCGACGCCCAGCGCCGCGACGCCCTGCAAGCCAGCCTGCCCCAGGCCTGATTCTCCCAGGCCGCCGGCCCGGACCGCCTCACAGCAGGCGCAGTTCGAGGCAGCGCGCCACCGCGTGGGCCCGGTTGCCCACGCCCAGCACCCGGTAGACGCGCTGCAGGTGGTTCTTCACCGTCAGCGCACTGATGCCGAGCGCCTGCCCCACCTCCTCATTCGTGCGTCCCGCGCGCACCCCGTCCAGGATCGCCACTTCGCGCGCCGACAGCGTCCGTGACGGCGCCGCCCTGCCCGGCTGCAAGCCCGCGGGTTTCCCGGTCGGCACACGCAGCAGCGCCAGGTGCAGGTAAGGCAGCAGCAACTGCAGGAAATAGCCATGGCGCGTGCCCGGACTGAAAGGCAGGCCAAGCAGCACGAAGACGGTCGCCGCGCCTTCGACGGGCGCGCTGCCATGCACCAGCGCATTCTCGAAGCCGCTCCGGCGCAGCCAGGGCCGGCAAGCCGCCAGCGCGGCGCCCTCTTCCGCCCCACCTTCCTCCGTGTCCAGCACGGCCGGCTGCAGCCGGCCGCCCCGCCCCCCCCCGGGCCCGGGGGGGGGGGGGGGGGGGGGGGGGCCCCCCCCCCGGGGGGGGGGGGGGGGGGGGGGGGGGGGGGGGGGGGGGGGGGGGGGG
>NZ_JAGPWC010000011.1 GCF_018119405.1 Massilia sp. ST3
GTCCGACAGCGCCGCCGCGCCGTCGAGCTACCGCGTGCGCCCGGGCGACACCCTGGGCCGCATCGCGACCAGATTGAAACCGGCCGACATCTCGCTCGACATGATGCTCGTGGCGCTGTACCGCGCCAACCCGGACGCCTTCATCGGCAACAACATGAACCGCCTGAAGTCGGGCCAGATCCTGAGCGTGCCGGACAACCAGGCCATCCGCGGCACCGGCGAGGGCGAGGCGCGCGGCGTGGTCGTGGCCCATGCGGCCGACTTCAACGCCTACCGCAACAAGCTCGCTGGCCAGGTCGAGACCGCGGCCCCGAGCCGCGCGCCGCAGGCCGGCCAGAGCGCCACCGGCAAGGTCACCGCCAAGGTCGAGGAACGCCCGACCGCCGCCAACGAATCGCAAGACCAGCTGCGCCTGTCGAAGGCCGTGCCGGGCGCCAAGGGCGGCCCGCAGGGCGCCACCGCCAGCGTCGAAGACACCATCGCCAAGCAGAAGGAACTGGACCAGGCCCAGGCCCGCGTCAAGGAGCTCGAGAAGAACGTCAACGAGCTCGAGGACCTGATGACCGTGAAGAGCCGCCCGGGCAGCGAAGCGCAAGGCGCCGCCGCCGGCGCCGCTGCCGGCGCCGCTGCCGGCGCTGCCGCGGGCAAGCTGGCCACCAAGGATGGCGAACAGGCCCCGGCCAGGAAGCCGGCCGCCAAGCCGAAGGCCAAAAAGCCGGTGAAGGAAGAGCCGACCCTGGCCGACAAGCTGATGGACAACATCGTCTACATCGGCGCCGGCGCCGCCGTGCTGCTGCTGGCGGGCCTCGGCCTGTCGCAGCGCCGCAAGCGCAAACCAGCCCCGGACAAGGTGACCATCACCGAACCTTCGGTACTGGGCGTGCCGGCCCAGGCCGCGCACTCGCTGTTCGCCGAAACCGGCGGCCAGAGCGTGGACACCAACAACAGCGTCTTCAATTCCAGCTTCGCACCTTCGGCCAGCCAGCTCGACACCAACGAGGTCGATCCGGTCGCGGAAGCCGACGTCTACATTGCCTATGGCCGCGACGCCCAGGCCGAGGAAATCCTGAAGGAAGCGCTGCGCGTGCATCCGGAGCGCCACGCAGTGCGCCTCAAGCTGCTCGAGATCTACGCCGCCCGCAAGGACCTGCGCGCCTTCGAAGCCCAGGCCACCGAGCTGCAGGGCCTGACGCGCGGGCAGGGCGACGAGTGGGCGCAAGCCGCCGCGCTCGGCCTCTCGATCGATCCGCTGAACCCGCTGTATGCGGGCGCTTCGCCGGTGGCGCCGCCGTCGCCGCCGTCGCCACAGGAACGAACCCAGCAAACCCTGCTGTCGCAGCAGCTCGAAGACGCCTTCCGCGGCGGCGCCCCGGCGGCCGCGGCGCTGGGTGCGGGCGCGGCGGCCGGCGTGATGCTCGACAAGGACGCGGACGCCGACCGCACCGCGGTGCCTGCGGCCGACGCCGACGCCACGGCGCGCACCGACGACAGCGCGCTCGACTTCGACTTGGGCGGCCTGACCTTCGAGCCGGTGGGCAGCGGCGATGCGATCGCCATGCCGGGCCCGGACGGCAAGGCCGGGACCGACACCGATGCGACCGCTGTGCCTGGCTTCGACTTCAGCCTCGACCCGATCGAGCCGGCCACCGCGGCCGCAGTCCCTGCTGCCGCCGAGAACACCGCCACGGACGACGCATTCGACCTGTCCTTCGACATGAACTTCGACCAGCCGGCCACGGCGCAGCCTGCGCAAGCGGCGGCGGCGATCGAGGAAGAGGACGAGGACTTCACCCTTGACCTGAGCCCGCAGGCCGCCCAGCCGCTGCCGGTGGACCACACGGTCGACATGCAGGGCCTGGCCAAGGAATTCGACGGCCTGCCGTCGCTGCCGGCCCTGGCCGTGGAAGCGCCCGCCGCCAAGGCGGATGAGATGAACGACCCGCTGTTCGACCTGGACAGCATGGACTTCGGCGCGCCGGCCGCGGCCAGCGCTCCGGCACCGGGAGAAGCGCCGGCGATCCGCCCGGCGGCCGACACGGCGGCCGCGTCGGCGTCGGAAGATCCGCTGTTCGATCTCGACACCATGGACTTCGGCCTGCCCGAGACCCCGGCCGCGCCTGTCGCCGCGCAGGACCAGGCGCTTGAAGACGACCCGTTCGCGCTGCCGGACGTGCCGGCCGCCGCGCCCGCCGAGGCCGCGACCCCGTCGCCGGGCGTGCCGCTCGAGCCGAGCTTCGACCTGGCCGACTTCGACCTCGAGCTGCCGGGCGCCGTTCCCGCGAACGCCTCCGCCGTGCAGCAGTTCGACGCCGCCGAGATCGCCGACGTGACCGAAATGAACCAGGTGGCCGAGCTGTCGCCCGAGCACATGGAAATGGAAACCAAGCTGGACCTCGCCATCGCCTACCAGGAGATCGGCGACAAGGAGGGCGCACGCGAATTGCTGGATGAAGTCATCAAGGGTGGCAGCAGCGAACAGGTGAGCAAGGCCAGCGCGATGCGCGAGCTGCTCGCGTGAGGCGGATCGCACTCGGAGTCCAGTACGTCGGCACTGGCTGGAACGGCTACCAGAAGCAGCCCGCGCGCAACACGGTCCAGGACCAGCTCGAGATCGCCCTCGAGAAGTTCGCGACCGTCCCCCTGCACACCACCTGCGCCGGCCGCACCGACGCCGGAGTCCATGCGATCGAGCAGGTGGTCCATTTCGACACGGAGCTCGACCGTCCGGCCCAGTCCTGGGTGCGCGGCGTGAACGCCTTCCTGCCCGACACCATCGTGGTGCGCTGGGCCCACGAGGTGGCGCCGGATGCGGAAGGGCAGGACTTCCACGCGCGCTTCTCGGCGCGCTCGCGCACCTACCACTACGTGCTCTACAACCACCCCAACCCGTCCGCGCTGCTGGCCGACCGGGCGGGCTGGGTGTTCCGCCCGCTCGACGTGGAGCGCATGCGCGAAGCCGGGCAGTACCTGATCGGCACCCACGATTTCTCGGCCTTCCGGGCCTCGGGCTGCCAGGCCAACACGCCGGTGAAGGACATGCACGAGGTCAGCATCAAGCGCCACGGCGACATCATCGTGTTCACCGTGCGCGCCAGCGCCTTCCTGCACCACATGGTGCGCAATATCGTCGGTTCGCTCATCTACGTGGGCACGGGCCGTAACGAGCCGTCCTGGATGGGCGAGGTGCTGGCAAGCCGCTCGCGCGACGTCGCGGCCCCGACTTTCATGCCGGACGGCCTGTACTTCGCCAGGATCGAGTACGATCCCAAGTGGGGGCTGCCGCAGGAAGACGCGCCGCCCCTGCCTTGGCTCTAAGGACGAGTTATGCAACGCACCCGCATCAAGATCTGCGGCATCACCCGCGAGCAGGACCTGCGCGCGGCGGTCGATGCCGGCGCCGACGCCCTCGGTTTCGTGTTCTATTCCAAGAGCCCGCGCTATGTCACGCCCGCGCGCGCGGCCGAGCTGTGCGCGGGGCTGCCGCCTTTCGTAGGGGCGGTGGCGCTGTTCGTCAATCCGTCCCTGGAAGAGGTGCGCGCGGTGGCCGAGGCGATGCCCCTGTCGCTGATCCAGTTCCACGGCGACGAAACGGACGAGCAGTGCGCGGCCATTGCCGCGGCGGTGGGCCGGCCCTATGTGCGGGCCTTCCGCGTAAAACCGGACACGGCGCCCGCCGCTTTGCTAGAATGGGAAGCTGCAAACCGCGCTGCCAGTCCCTGGTTCTCGGGCGTCCTGCTCGACACCTACGTGGACGCCTACGGCGGCGCAGGAAAGGTCTTCGATTGGTCTCTTATTCCAAAAGAGCTCGCGCCTCGGGTCGTTTTGAGTGGTGGCTTGAGCGTACACAACGCGACTGACGCGGTGGTACGTGTTCGTCCCTTCGCCGTCGACGTCAGCAGTGGCGTCGAGGAGGGCAAGGGAATCAAGGACGCCCGCAAGATCGCCGGCTTTATCGCCGCGGTGCGGGCTGCCGATGCCACCACCTCTAGTGAGTCCAGCCATGAAAGAAGTTCCTAGCCGCGGCGCCGCCGCACTGTTCAAGACCCCCGATTACCCGCTGCCAGACGCAGCCGGCCACTTCGGCCCCTACGGCGGCAGCTTCGTCGCCGAAACCCTGTCGCACGCGCTGGCCGAGCTGAACGAGGCCTATGCCCGCTACGCGGCCGATCCGATCTTCCTCGAGGAATTCCGCTACGAGCTGGCCCACTTCGTCGGCCGTCCGTCGCCCGTGTACCACGCTCGCCGCTGGTCCGAGCTCGCCGGCGGCGCACAGCTCTACTTCAAGCGCGAGGACCTGAACCACACCGGCGCGCACAAGATCAACAACGTGATCGGCCAGGCCCTGCTGGCGCGCCGCATGGGCAAGCAGCGCATCATCGCCGAAACCGGCGCCGGCCAGCACGGCGTCGCCACCGCCACCATCTGCGCCCGCTTCGGCCTGGAATGCGTGGTCTACATGGGCGCCGAGGACGTCAAGCGCCAGGCCCAGAACGTCTACCGCATGAAGCTCCTCGGTGCGACCGTGGTGCCGGTGGAGTCGGGCTCCAAGACCCTCAAGGACGCGCTCAACGAAGCGATGCGCGACTGGGTCACCAACATCGAAAACACCTTCTACATCATCGGTACCGTGGCCGGCCCGCACCCGTATCCGATGATGGTGCGCGACTTCCAGTCGGTGATCGGCGAGGAATGCCGCGTGCAGATGCCGCAGATGACGGGGCGCCAGCCGGACTACGTGGTCGCCTGCATCGGCGGCGGCTCGAATGCGATGGGCATCTTCTACCCCTACATCGGCGAGCCGGGCGTGCAGCTGGTGGGCGTCGAGGCGGCCGGCGAAGGGCTGGACTCGGGCAAGCATGCGGCGTCCTTGACGGCCGGTTTCCCGGGCGTGCTGCACGGCAACCGCACCTACCTGCTGCAGGACGAGAACGGCCAGATCATCGAGACCCACTCGGTGTCGGCGGGCCTGGATTATCCGGGCGTGGGTCCGGAACACGCGTGGCTGAAGGATTCTGCGCGCGCGCAGTACGTCTCGATTACGGACGAGGAAGCGCTGCAGGCTTTCCACGACTGCTGCCGCATCGAAGGCATCATTCCGGCGCTGGAGTCCTCGCACGCGATCGCCTACGGTGTCAAGCTGGCGGCGACCCTGCCGAAGGACAAGCTCATCCTGGTCAACCTGTCGGGCCGCGGCGACAAGGACATGCACACGGTGGCGGCGCGTATGGGACTGGATTTCAGCTGAAGGCTGCATCCCACCCATTCGTGAACGTCATTCAAATAGGAAGAACAGCATGTCCCGCATCGAACAAAGCTTCAACGCGCTCAAGGCGCAGAACAAGACCGGCCTGGTCACCTTCATCACCGCGGGTGACCCGGGCCCCGAACTTACCGTCCCCCTGATGCATGCCCTGGTCGAGGGCGGCGCCGACGTCCTGGAACTCGGCGTGCCGTTTTCCGATCCGATGGCCGAGGGACCGGTGATCCAGCGCGCCTGCGAGCGCGCGCTCAAGTTCAATATCGGCCTGAAGGACGTCTTCGGCTTCGTGCGCGAATTCCGCAAGAACGACCAGACGACGCCCGTGGTCCTGATGGGCTATGCCAATCCGATCGAGCGCATCGGCCCCGACAACTTCATTCGCTGCGCGAAGGAAGCCGGCGCCGACGGCGCCATCGTGGTGGACTACCCGCCGGAAGAGTGCGCCGCATTCGCCGACGCCATGCGCGAGAACGGCCTCGACCTGATCTTCCTGCTGGCGCCCACCTCGACGGTCGAGCGGGTCAAGCAGGTGGCGCGCTACGGCAGCGGTTTCAGCTACTACGTCTCGCTGAAGGGCGTGACCGGCGCCGGCAGCATCGACACGGCCGACGTGGCGCGCCGCGTAAGCGCGATCCGCGAGCACGTCAAGCTGCCGATCGGCGTCGGCTTCGGCATCCGCGACGGCGCCACGGCGAAGGCGGTGGCCGAGGTGGCGGATGCGGTCGTGATCGGCAGCCGCATCATCCAGGAGCTGGAAAACACGCCCCGGGAAAACGCCGTCGACGCCGTCCGCAGCTTCACCGCCGGCATCCGCAGCGCCCTCGACGCTCGCTAATCTCCCCCGGGCAATAGCCCAATAATGAGGGTCAGAGTCGAATTGCTGGGAAATTCCCTAAAGTTGTCAAACAATTCGACTCTGACCCTAATTTGTTGTTTGAAGAATAACTTCTCGGCAATTAGGGTCAGAGTCGAATTGTTGGGAAATTATCAAAAGTTGACAAAGAATTCGACTCTGACCCTCGTTCTCGCAGTCGAATAGAGAAGGGTGGAGTGGCTTGTTAAAGTGATAATTGTCGGCTTGCTACGATTCGACAAGCCGGGCCTGAGCGGCTACACTACCGCCACCTGAAAGATTTGCCGCAAAGGAGATAAGATGAGTTGGTTGGAAAAACTGCTGCCCCCTCGGATCCAGCGCTCCGATGCCGCCAAGAGCAAGACCATGCCCGAAGGGCTGTGGGTCAAGTGCCCGTCGTGCGAGTCGGTCCTCTACCGCGCGGACCTCGAGTCCAACCTGCACGTCTGCCCCAAGTGCGACCACCACATGCGCATCCGCGCCCGCGAGCGCCTCGATGGACTGCTCGACGAAGGCGGCCGCTATGAGATCGGCCAGGAAGCCCTGCCGGTCGATACCCTGAAGTTCAAGGATTCCAAGAAGTACCCGGACCGCCTCAAGCAGGCGATGGACGCCACCGGCGAAACCGACGCCCTCATCGTGCAGGGCGGCTCGATCATGAGCCTGCCGGTCGTCGTGGCCTGCTTCGAGTTCGAATTCATGGGCGGTTCCATGGGCTCGGTCGTCGGCGAACGCTTCGCCCGCGGTGCGCAGGTGGCCCTGGAGCAGAAGGTCCCCTTCATCTGCATTACCGCCACCGGGGGCGCACGCATGCAGGAAGGCTTGCTGTCGCTGATGCAGATGGCCAAGACCACCGCCATGCTGACCAAGCTGTCGGAAAAGAAGCTCCCCTTCATTAGCGTCCTGACCGACCCGACCATGGGCGGCGTCTCGGCTTCCTTCGCCTTCATGGGCGACGTCGTGATCGCCGAACCGAAGGCCCTGATCGGCTTTGCCGGCCCGCGCGTGATCGAGAACACCGTGCGCGAAAAGCTGCCGGAAGGCTTCCAGCGCGCCGAGTTCCTGGTCCAGAAAGGCGCCGTCGACATGATCGTCGACCGCCGCAAGATGCGCGAGGAAATCGCACGCCTGCTGGCCCTGCTGCAGAACCAGGCTGCCGAAGTTCTGGCCTGATCCATCCCTGGTGCGGCGCGCCTGAAAACGTGCCGCACCGTGCGCTCCCGCGCACGCCTTCCCAGACGTACACATGTCCACTCTCCCCACCACCTTGCCCGACTGGCTGGCCCTGCTCGAGTCGCGCCATGCCGAAACCCATATCGACATGGGCCTCGACCGTGTCCGCGCCGTCAAGGAGCGCATGCAGCTGGCCTTCTCCTGCCCCGTGATCATGGTGGCGGGCACCAACGGCAAGGGCTCGACCTGCGCGATGCTCGAAGCCATGCTGCTGCAGTCGGGCTACCGCGTCGGCCTGTACATCAAGCCGCACTTCCTCGACTTCAACGAGCGCGCCCGCATCAATGGCGAAATGGCCTCGAATGAAGCCCTGGTCGAGGCCTTCAATGCCGTCGAAGCCGTGCGCGGCGAGGTGTCGCTGACCTATTTCGAATTCACCACCCTGGCCATCATGCATCTGCTTTCAAAAAGCGGCGTGGACGTGGCCATACTGGAAGTCGGCCTGGGCGGCCGCCTGGACGCGGTCAACGTGGTCGACGCCGACGTCTCCATCGTGACCAGCATCGACATCGACCACACCGCCTACCTGGGCGATACCCGCGAGAAGATCGGCTTCGAGAAGGCGGGCATCTTCCGTCCGGGCAAAGTGGCGATCTGCAGCGACCCGGTGCCGCCGAGCACCCTGATCGAGCATGCCGAGGACATCAAGGCCGACCTCTGGCTGCTGGGCCGCGACTTCAACTACCAGGGCGACCAGCAGCAGTGGAGCTACGGCGGGCGCAGCCAGCGCCGCAATTCGCTGGCCTATCCGGCCCTGCGCGGCGCCAACCAGCTGCTCAACGCCTCGGCCGCACTGGCCGCGCTCGAAGCCCTGCGCATGCAGCTGCCCTGCGGCGCCCAGGAAGTGCGCGCCGGCCTGGCGATGGTCGAGCTGCCGGGACGCTTCCAGGTGCTGCCGGGCCGCCCGACCCAGGTGCTGGACGTGGCCCACAACCCGCATGCCGCGGCGACGCTGGCCCAGAACCTCGGCAACATGGGTTTCCACCGCTTCACCTATGCCGTGTTCGGCATCATGGAAGACAAGGACATCGACGCCGTGATCGCGCCGATGGCCGGGATCATCGATCACTGGTGCGTGGCCGACCTCGATTCGCCGCGCTCGGCCAAGTCGGCGGAGCTGGCGGAAAAGCTGGCCGCCCTGAAGCCGGCCGGCGCGAAAGAGGACGATTTTTCGGTCGCCGCCTTCGCCAATCCGGGCGAGGCCTATGCGAATGCCCTCAGCCGCGCAGGGGAGAATGATAGAATTGTGGTCTTTGGCTCGTTCTACACCGTCGCAGGCGTGATGGCGGCCCGCAAATCCTCTCTTCACTGATCGACTGAAAACGCATGGGCTTGTTCTCGTTCGGCAATAAAAACAAGCAAGAAACTGTCCGGGACAGCGGCCATTTCGTCAAGGATGACGATGCCGCGATTGGCGAGCGCGCCCGCTCCAAGCGCGCCTCGCACGCAGGAGAGGGCGCGCGGCGCGGCCGCGGTCCCGATCCGATACTGCCCGAAAAGAAACGCGCGCGCCGCCGCCTGGTCGGCGCCATCGCCCTGGCCCTGGCGGCCGCGGTCGGCCTGCCGATGCTGCTCGACTCCGAGCCCAAGCCGCTGGCCGGCGACATCGCCATCCACATTCCGTCCAAGGAAAAGGCCGCGCCGCTGCCGGTGCCGGCCGAGCCTGCTTCAACGGCGCCGGTATCCGCTTCCGAAAGCGTGGACAGCGACGAAGAGATCGTCGATGTCCCGTCCGACACGCCGCCCGCCGCCCCGTCCGCGCCGAAGGCCGCGCCCGCCAGCGTCGAGCCGCCGCCGGTGCGCACCGTCGAGACCGCCAAGCCGGATGCACCGAAGCCCGAGCCCAAGCCCGAGGCCGTGAAACCCGAGCCGGCGCGCAAGCCCGAGCCGGAAAAACGCGAACCCGAGAAGAAGCCCGCCAAGCAGGCCGAGCCCAAGACGGCTGAAAAAGCCGAGAAACCGCGCGCCGACGAGAGCGCCCGCGCCATGGCCATCCTGGAAGACAAGCCAGTGGTCAAGGCCGAAGGCCCGGCGCCACGCTACGTGGTGCAGGTCGCCGCGCTGGCCAGCCAGGAAAAGGCCGCCGAACTGCAAAGCCGCCTGCGCGCGGCCGGGGTCTCGTCCTTCACCCAGAAGTCCGGCGACCTGATCCGTGTGCGCGTCGGCCCGTTCAGCAAGGAAGAAGCGGAAAAAGTCCGCGCCAAACTGGGAAGCATCGGCCTGTCGGGCACGATGGTGCCGCTCTGAGACAGGGTTGAGCAGGCGTGACGATTTTCGATTATCTTGTCCTGTTCGTACTGGTGTCGTCCGTTGTCATCAGCACCCTGCGCGGGCTGGTCAAGGAAATCCTGTCGCTGCTGGGCTGGATCGTCGCCTTCGTGGTGGCGAACGCCTACGGGGCCAAGCTGGCGCCCATGCTGCCGGAACTGATTCCGGGCGAGACGGCGCGCCTGATCCTGGCCTTCATCGTCCTGTTCCTGGGCGTGCGCATCTTGATGGGCCTGCTGTCGCTGGCGATCGGGGCCCTGGTGGAAGCCACCGGCCTGAGCCTTGCGGACCGTGGCCTGGGAGGATTATTCGGCTTGGCGCGCGGCATTGTAATCGTGCTTGCCGCCGTCATATTGTGTGGGATGACGGCCATTCCCCAACAGCCTTTCTGGAGAGACGCGCTGCTGTCGCCCATGGCGGAAACCGGCGCGCGCACCGTCAGGCCCTTCCTGCCCGCTGCGCTGGCGCAGCACGTCAGATACTGAACCAAGTTTTGAACTTTTTAGCAATCAAGCAGTCCAGTTTTTAGGAGCGCACCATGTGTGGCATCGTCGGCGTCGTCTCGCACTCTCCCGTCAACCAGCTTCTGTATGACGCATTGCTGCTGCTGCAGCACCGCGGCCAGGATGCGGCGGGGATCGCGACCAATCACAGCAGCATGTTTTCGATGTTCAAGGCCAACGGCCTGGTACGCGACGTGTTCCGTACCCGGAACATGCGTTCGCTGCAAGGTAACACCGGTATCGGCCACTGCCGCTACCCGACCGCGGGCTCGTCGAGCGAGGAAGAGGCGCAGCCGTTCTACGTTAATGCGCCCTTCGGCATCACCCTCGCGCACAACGGCAACCTGACCAACCAGGCCCAGCTCAAGGAAGAGCTGTTCCGCAACGACCGCCGCCACATCAACACCGACTCCGATTCGGAAGTGCTGCTCAACGTGCTGGCCCACGAGATCCATGAGGCGGCCGACGGCTTCACCCTGAGCCCGGACGCCGTGTTCACGGCCGTCGCCGCCGTGCACCGCCGCGTCAAGGGCGCCTACGCCGTGGTGGCGCAGATCGCCGGCCATGGCATGCTGGCTTTCCGCGACCCCTTCGGCATCCGCCCGCTGTGCATCGGCGTGAACGAGACCGAGCAGGGCAAGGAATACCTGGTGGCCAGCGAATCGGTGGCCCTGGAAGGCCTGGGCTTCCGCTTCGTGCGCGACATCGCGCCGGGCGAGGCGGTCTTCATCTCGGACGACGGCGCCCTGCACGAGCGCCAGTGCGCCGAGAACCCGTCGCTGAACCCCTGCGCCTTCGAATTCGTCTACCTGGCGCGTCCCGACTCCGTGATCGACGGCGCCTCGGTCTACGCCACCCGCCTGCGCATGGGCGAATACCTGGCCGACAAGATCCGCAAGGAGATCCCGGTCGACGAGATCGACGTCGTGATGCCGATCCCGGATTCCTCGCGTCCGGCCGCGATCCAGCTGGCCCTCAAGCTGGGCGTGGAATACCGCGAAGGCTTCATCAAGAACCGCTACATCGGCCGTACTTTCATCATGCCGGGCCAGGGCATGCGCCGCAAATCGGTGCGCCAGAAGCTCAACGCGATCAGCTCCGAGTTTAAGGACAAGAACGTGCTGCTGGTCGACGATTCGATCGTGCGCGGCACCACCAGCCGCGAGATCGTGCAGATGGCGCGCGAAGCGGGCGCCCGCAAGGTCTTCTTCGCCTCGGCCGCGCCGCCGGTGCTGTACCCGAACGTGTACGGCATCGACATGCCGACCCGCGACGAGCTGATCGCCCACGGCCGCACCGTCGAAGAAGTCTGCAAGGAGATCACCGCCGACCGCGTGGTCTACCAGGACGTCGATGCGCTCAAGCGCGCGATCTCGGACGTCAACCCGGCGCTGAAGAACTTCGAGGCCTCGTGCTTCGACGGCGTGTACGTGACCGGCGACGTGACCCCGGAATACCTGGACAAGCTGGAATCGGCGCGCCACAACCCGACCAAGGCCACGGTCGAGGACCCGGTGCGCACCCAGCTCAACCTGAATCCGCCGGTCGCCGCCGAGTAAGTCAGCCATGACCGAGTCCAACAAGTACGGCTTCACCACCACGATCCTGCACAACGATCGCCGCAAGGCGATCGAGCAGGGCTCGCTGCACAAGCCGGTGCACACCTCGGTGGCCTTCGGCTACGGCGATGCGCGCCAGCTGGCCTCGGTCTTCCAGGGCAAGGAGCCGGGCTTCCGCTACGGCCGCCAGGGCAACCCGACCGTCGGCGCGCTCGAGGACAAGATCACGAAGATGGAGGACGGGTTCGCGTCCCTGTGCTTCGCCACCGGCATGGGCGCCATCGGCGCGCTGTTCCAGGCGCTGCTCAAGGCGGGCGACCACATCGTCTCCTCGTCCTTCCTGTTCGGGAACACCAACAGCCTGTGGCAGACGGTGGCGGGACAGGGCGTTGACGTCGCGTTTGTCGACGCGACCGACGCCGCCAATGTCGAAGCGGCGCTCACGCCGGACACCCGCCTGGTGTTCGTCGAGACCATCGCCAACCCGCGCACGCAAGTGGCGGACCTGGCGCGCATCGGCCAGCTGTGCCGCGAGCGCGGCATCCTCTACGTGGTCGACAACACCATGACCACGCCCTGGCTGTTCCGTCCGAAGGCGGTCGGCGCCGGCCTGGTGGTCAATTCGCTGACCAAGTCGATCGGGGGGCACGGCATCGCGCTGGGCGGCGCCCTGACCGACACCGGCCTGTTCGACTGGAGCGCCTACCCGAACATCGCCCAGAACTTCCGCAAGCAGCCGCCGCAGGCGCAGGGCATGGCCCAGCTGCGCGCGAAGGCCCTGCGCGACTTCGGCGCGGCGCTCGGTCCGGAAGCGGCCCACCACATCGCCGTCGGCGCGGAGACCCTGGCGCTGCGCATGGAGCGCACCAGCGCGAATGCGCTGGCGCTGGCGCAGATGCTCGAGGCCGACGAGCGCGTGTCGGCGGTCCACTACCCGGGCCTGGCTTCGCATCCGCAGAACGGCATCGTCAAGGAACTGTTCCGCTCGGGCGGTTCGCTGCTGTCCTTCGAGCTGAAGGAAGGCATCGACTGCTTCGACTACCTGAACCGCCTCAAGCTCGGCATCCCGGCCAGCAACCTGGGCGACACCCGCACCCTGGTGATCCCGGTGGCGCATACCATCTTCTTCGAGATGGGCGCGGAGCGGCGAGCCAGCATGGGCATCGCGGAGTCCCTGATCCGCGTCTCGGTGGGCATCGAGGATACCGATGACCTGCTGGCGGACTTCCGCCAGGCGCTGAGCGCCTAGCGTCAATACGGCCGGCTGCGATGCCGGCCGTTTTTGTTTCAGCGGTTGAGCAGGGCGGGCGAATGCCGCTATCATGGGGATTCGATTCGCCACTTCTTCGCCACCCATGAAACGTTCCCTGTCCGTTCTCGCCCTTTCCCTCCTGCTGTCCACCGCTGCTGTCGCAGGCCCGCTCGACGACGCCCACGCCGCCTTCGCCAAGAAGGATTACGCGACGGCGCTCAAGCTGTACACCAAGCTGGCCGACGCAGGCAACCCGGAAGCGCAGCAGCACCTGGCGCAGATGTACTGGTATGGCGAAGCGGGGCAGGTGGACGAGGCCAAGGCCGAGGCGCTGTTCCGCAAGTCGGCCGCCAAGGGCAACAAGGTGGCGGCGGCCTCGCTCGACGTCATGAAGCAGCGCGTGGAACGCCGCGCGGACATCGATTACTGGGTCAAGGGTTACGACGGTTCGGAACTGAAGTCCGGCGAATTCGCCTGCAAGGCGCCGCGCATTCCCAGCATGTCGAAGATCAACGACGAGATCGACCGCGTCAGCGGGGCGGTGACCACCTGGCAGAACTGCTACAACAAGTTCGTCACGAACCTGAACGAGTCCTCACCGCTGACCAAGAAGATCCCGGCGGATATCGCCAAGCTGATGAGCAAGCAGGAGACCGAGGCGGCCCAGGCTCACCTTGAGCGCGTGCGCGAGAACCTGGCGGAAGAGGCGAAGGTAAGTTCCAAGCTGATCCTCGCGGATTTCGCCGCCTGGCGCGCGGCGACGGAGGCGTATGTGGCGGAGCACAATGCGATGATCAAGAATAATGCGGGGGATGGGTCGATCAAGTCGAAGGTGAAGTGAGTGTGATTGGCTGATCGGGCGAACTTGTGTCCCCGCCTTCGGGGGGATGACGTTGATTGAAAATGCCGATCCAATCAACGATGTAACTTCGGCCACGCACCTATGCACGTCATACGCGCCACCGGCGCCTATGACTCCCCGCGAAGGCGGGGACCCAAGTGCGTAGCGTAGAGACAGCGCAGCTTAGTGCCAGCTACGCATCAACCCCACCGCCAGCCCTTCCAGCGCAAACTCGTCACCCGGTTCCACCCGGATCACCTTGAAGTCCGGATTCTCCGGCAGCAGCTCGACGGTATTGCCCGTCTTGCGGTAGCGCTTGACGGTCACTTCCTCGCCGAGGCGCGCCACCACGATCTGTCCGTTCTTGGCGCTGTCGATCTTCTTCACCGCCAAAAAGTCACCATCGCAGATGCCCGCGTCGCGCATCGACCAGCCCTTGACCTTCAACAGGAAGTCCGGGCGCGCCGAGAACATGGCGGCGTCGACGCTATAGGTGGCTTCCACGTGTTCCTGCGCCAGGATGGGCGAACCGGCGGCAACGCGGCCGACCAGGGGCAGGGACATCATCAGGGCCGGCGGCGGCATCGGGATCTGCTCGACGCTGGCGCCGACCAGGCGGATGCCGCGCGAGGTGCCCGGCGAAATCTCGATCGCGCCCTTGCGCGCCAGGGCCTGCAGGTGCTCCTCGGCCGCATTGGCCGACCGGAAGCCCAGTTCGGCCGCGATTTCGGCGCGTGTCGGCGGGAAGCCGGTGTTTTCGATCGCTTCCTTGATCAGGTTGAGGATCTGTTCTTGCCTTGCAGTGAGCTTGATCATGGATGTGGTACGGCAATGGTTATAGGAGCAGACTGTATTTTTGTACAGTATTCTGGTATGCGCAAGGGGAAACGCGCGAAAAGTGTAAAAAAATTGTGCAGCGCGGGGTGGGGAGGGGTGATTCTCGTGGTTTGCACGCCAACTTGGGTCCCCGCCGGCGCGGGGATGACGTTCTGAAGTTGCAGGCCACAACATCTTCTGCGATCCGCACCATCTGAACGTCGTCCCCGCGCAGGCGGGGACCCAAGTCCGTAGCAAACCGCCAACATCCCCCGAGCGTAGCGAGTCCCTGGACCCCACATACCATTTCCCATCCCCCCACTTTTCAGGCTATAATCGAAGGCTTTCCCTTCCCACACTCGTCTTGACGCCGAGGTGGGCATTTGTTTAAACGTCCTCAAGGAGTGTTGCATGCGTCATTATGAAATCGTTTTTATCGTCCACCCGGACCAGAGCGAGCAAGTCCCGGCGATGATCGAGCGTTACAAGACCACGGTGACCAGCCGCGGCGGTAACATCCATCGCGTGGAAGACTGGGGCCGTCGCCAGATGGCTTACCAGATCCAGAAGCTGCCGAAGGCACACTACATCTGCATGAACATCGAATGCGACAACGAGACCCTGGTCGAGCTGGAAACCGCATTCAAATTCAATGATGCCGTCCTGCGTCATCTGACCGTTAAGATGAAGAAGGCCGAAACCGCACCGTCGCCGATGATGAAATCGGTCCAGCGCGAAGACGCAGCCAAGAGCCACCGCGCAGAAGCAGCAGCCGCTGCCCCGGCCGCAGCTGCTTAAGTTTTTCTCCAGGAATTTGTTTGATCGGTAGTAGTGAACCAGCTCGAGCTCGAAGCGACCATCGCCGAGCGTGATGTCCTGCGCTACACCCCGGCCGGCGTACCCATCGTGTCCGCCATCCTGATGCACAGCGGGCAGCAGGAAGAAGCCGGAGTCGCCAGGCTCGTCGAGTTCGAAATCCCCGCCTTCGCCGCGGGTGAGATTTCAGGCAGGTTCGGCAGCGCGGAACTCGGCGCCAGCTACCGTTTCACCGGATTCCTTGCAAAGAAAAACCGCAACAGCAAAGCCCTGGTGTTTCACATCATTGATTTTCAAGCCGCATAAGCGGCACTAGATAGATACAGGAGCCTCAAAATGGCATTCGGTAAAAAGTTCGACAAAAACAAAGCTAAAGAAAAACTCAAGCGCAAGCAGCAGAACCCGCTGTTCAAGCGCAAGAAGTTCTGCCGCTTCACCGCCGCCGGCGTGGAACAGGTGGACTACAAGGACGTCGACACCCTGAAGGACTTCGTCCAGGAAAACGGCAAGATCATGCCGGCACGCCTGACCGGCACCAAGGCGCACTACCAGCGCCAGGTTGACACCGCCATCAAGCGCGCCCGTTACCTCGCGCTGCTGCCGTACACCGACCTGCACAACGCCTAATCGTCGGCCACGACAGTCAAAAGATCCTGGAGAAAAATATGCAAGTCATTCTGTTGGAAAAAGTTGTTAACGTCGGCAACCTGGGCGACGTGGTGAAAGTCAAGGACGGTTACGCACGTAACTTCCTGATCCCGCAAAAAATGGCGCGCCGCGCTACCCAGTCGGCTGTGGCCGAGTTCGAAGCCAAGCGCGCCGAACTGGAAAAAGCTGCTGCTGAAAAGCTGGCTGCTGCCCAGGCGCAAGGCGACAAGCTGAGCGGCATGACCGTCACCATCGCCCAGAAAGCCGGCGTGGACGGCCGTCTGTTCGGTTCGGTCACCAACTTCGACATCGCCGAAGCCCTGAGCAAGCAAGGCTTCCCGGTCGAGAAGTCGCAGGTTCGCCTGCCGACCGGCCCGCTGAAGACCACTGGCGAGTTCCCGATTGCCGTCGCGCTGCACACCGACGTCGTCTCGGAAATCACCATCGCCGTCGTCGGCGAAGCTGCCTGATCAGCCGCATCGGCAACAGCCTAAGCTGTTGTTGTATAAAAGAAAAAAGCCGGGTTCGCCCGGCTTTTTTTATTGGCAAGTTTCACCAATTATTTCAGCCGTGTGACCGGAGCAGGTATAATGCCCGCCATGAACGCCGCCCCCGCCGATCCGCAAATCGAATCCCTGCGCATCCCGCCGCACTCCATCGAAGCAGAACAGTCCGTCATCGGCGGCCTGCTGCGCGATAACGCGGCCTGGGACCGGATCGCCGACTTCATGCACGCGGACGATTTCTACCGCTACGACCACCGGATCATCTTCGAACAGATGGTCCGCCTGATCAATTCGGGTAAGCCGGCCGACGTCATTACCGTCTACGAAGCCTGCAACCAGCTCGGCAAGGCCGAGGAGGTGGGCGGCCTGCAATACCTGAACGCGATGGCGCAGAACACGCCGTCCGCCGCCAACATCCGCCGCTATGCCGAGATCGTGCGCGACCGCGGCATCCTGCGCAAGCTCATCACCGTCGCGGACGAGATTTCCGGCAATGCGTTCAACCCGCAGGGCAAGGAAGTCAAGCAGATGCTGGACGAGGCCGAGTCCAAGATCTTCGCCATCGCCGAGCAGGGCGCCCGCGGCGCCCAGGGCTGGACCGCCGTGCAGCCGCTGCTGACCCAGGTGGTCGAGCGCATCGACGAACTGTATTCGCGCGAGAACCAGGGCGAGATCACCGGCGTGCCGACCGGCTTCATCGACCTCGACCGCATGACCTCGGGCCTGCAGCCGGGCGACCTGGTCATCGTCGCCGGCCGTCCGTCGATGGGCAAGACCGCGTTCTCGGTCAATATCGGCGAGAACGTCGCGATCGAAGCCGGCTTGCCGGTGGCCGTGTTCTCGATGGAGATGGGCGGCGCCCAGCTGGCCATGCGTATGCTCGGTTCGGTCGGCCAGCTCGACCAGCACCGCCTGCGTACCGGCCGCCTGAACGACGAGGACTGGCCGCGCCTGACGCACGCCATCCAGAAGATGAACGACGCCCAGCTCTACATCGACGAGACGCCGGCGCTGAACCCGATCGAGATGCGCGCCCGCGCGCGCCGCCTGGCCCGTCAATGTGGCAAGCTGGGCCTGATCATCGTCGACTACCTGCAGCTGATGCAGGGCAGCCAGCCGGGCGACAACCGGGCTTCCGAGATCTCCGAGATCTCGCGTTCGCTCAAGGGCCTGGCCAAGGAACTGCATTGCCCGGTCATCGCCCTGTCCCAGCTGAACCGCTCGCTGGAACAGCGCCCGAACAAGCGTCCCGTCATGTCCGACCTGCGCGAATCCGGCGCTATCGAGCAGGATGCGGACGTGATCATCTTCCTGTATCGCGACGAGGTCTACAACCCGGACTCGCCCGACAAAGGAACCGCCGAGATCATCATCGGCAAGCAGCGTAACGGTCCTATCGGCGCGATTCGCCTGACCTGGATCGGCCAGTACACCAAGTTTGGCAATTACAGCGGTAACCTCGCCATTTACCAGGGCGACTAAACCGTCGAACCTTTGCCGCTGCCGATCCGGTGCAGCGGTTTCGAAGTCCCAAGAGATTCACAACGGAGAACAATATGTTTGGACGCCTCATGCCCACGGAGGGCAAGTTTTTCGATCTTTTCAACCAGCACGCCGCGCTGTGCGTAAAGGGTGCGCAAGAAATGGTTGGCCTGATGACCAACTTCGACGACCTGGAAACCCGCACCCACGCCGTGGAAAGCATCGAGAAACAGGCTGACAAGATCACCTACGCCTGCGTCGACCTGCTGCACAAGACCTTCATCACCCCGCTCGACCGCGACGACATCCACAAGCTGATCACCCGCATGGACGACATCCTCGACATGATGGAAGACGCGGCCCAGACCATTTCGCTGTACGACCTGCACGCCGTGACCCCGGAAGCCAAGCGCCTGGCCGAACTGTGCCTGTCGTGCTGCCTGAAGGTCCAGGAGGCCGTCGGCCTGCTGCACGACATGGGCAATGCCCAGAAGATCGTCGCCATCTGCGAAGAGATCGACCGCTTCGAGTCGGACGCCGACCACGTGATGCGCGCCGCCATGTCCAAGCTGTTCCGCGACGAACCGGACGTGCGCAACCTGATCAAGATGAAAGCCATCTACGAGATCCTCGAGACGGTCACCGACCGCTGCGAAGACGTCGCCAACATCATCGAAGGCATCATCGTCGAGAACGCATAACGCGGCCACAGAACAAGAATAACTATGGAAACTCTACACATCAGCATTTACGTGCTGGGCATGCTGGTGCTGCTGGCGCTGGTGTTCGACTTCATGAACGGCTTCCACGATTCGGCCAACGCCATCGCGACCGTCGTGTCGACCGGCGTCCTGAAGCCCCAGACCGCCGTGGCCATGGCCGCCTTCTTCAACTTCATCGCGATCTTCGTGGTGAGCATGAAGGTGGCGCAGACGATCGGCAAGGGGACCATCGACCCGCACGTGGTCGACCACTACGTGATCTTCGGGGCCCTGGTCGGGGCCATCGTCTGGAACATCATCACCTGGTACTACGGCATTCCCTCCTCCTCGTCGCACGCGCTGATCGGCGGCCTGGTAGGCGCCGCGGTGGCCAAGTCGGGCACCGGCGCGCTGATCTCGGCAGGCCTGATCAAGACCGTCATGTTCATCGTGCTGGCGCCGCTGCTGGGCTTCGTGCTCGGTTCGGTCATCATGCTGATGGTGTCGTGGATCTTCGTGAAGTCCACCCCGCGCAAGGTCGACGTCTGGTTCCGCCGCCTGCAGCTGGCCTCGGCGGCCGGCTACTCGCTGGGCCACGGCGGCAACGACGCGCAGAAGACCATGGGCATCATCTGGATGCTCCTGATCGCGGCCGGCTACACCAGCCCGACCGATGCGCTGCCGCCGACCTGGGTCATCATCTCGTGCTACGCGGCGATCAGCTTCGGTACGCTGTTCGGCGGCTGGCGCATCGTCAAGACCATGGGCCAGAAGATCACCAAGCTCAAGCCCGTCGGCGGCTTCTGCGCGGAGACCGGCGGCGCCATGACCCTCCTGATGGCGAGCTTCTGGGGCATCCCGGTCTCGACCACCCACACCATCACCGGCGCGATCGTCGGCGTGGGCGCCTCGCAAAAGGCCTCGGCCGTGCGCTGGGGCGTGGCCGGCAACATCGTCTGGGCCTGGATCTTCACCATCCCGGCGTCGGCCTTCATGGCGGCGGTGGCCTGGTGGATCGGCACCCACATCATGTAATGCCTGCCTGAATGGCGCAAAAAAAAGCGGAGCTAAGGCTCCGCTTTTTTTTTGCGCTGTCACCGCTGCGTGTGGAATTTGAACTGTCGGGTTCCATCGCAGTCCAACCGTGATCTCACGGACCAGCGGAGCGGCGATGGAAAAGCAGCGCTTTGCCAGATGGCTGAGGCAAGTTTCCGTACTAACCAGGCGCCAGCGTCTCCAGCTGATGGACGGCTTGCGGCCAGCCGTCGGGATGGACCGGGTGTGCGAGGCGATTGCGGGAGCGGACCCAGATCCCTGCTGTCCATTATGTCAGGCGCGGCGCTCCTACCGGCACGGTCACAGCCGGGGGCTGCAGCGCTACCGTTGCCGCGCCTGCGGCAAGACCTTCACGGCCTTGAGCGGCACACCCTTGTCCCGACTGCGCCACCGCGCCAAGTGGCTCGACTGCCTCGGTAAGATGCTCGACGCTAAAAGCGTACGGGCAAGCGCCAAGGCGGTCGAGGTCCACCGCAACACCAGCTTCCGCTGGCGCCACCGCTTTCTCGCACTCGCCAAGCATGACCGTCCGCAGCGGCTGGCAGGCATTGCCGAAGCCGACGAGCTGTTCCTGCTGGAATCGCAGAAGGGATCGCGCAAGCTCGACCGGCCGGCGCGGCGCCGGGGTGGCGTCGCCTCGACCCGCGGCATCTCGCGCGAGCACGTGTGCGTGCTGGTCGCCCGCGACCGCACCGGCGGCACCCACGATTTTATTACCGGACGTGGCGCCTTCACCAAGGATCAATTGCACCTGCATCTGCTCCCTGTGCTCGACCCCGATGTCCTGCTGGTGACCGATGGCCACCCGGCTTACCTGGGCTGGCAATGGGCGCTGGATGGAGCCCGCATCGCCACGCCGGAGCAGTTCTTGCGCACGGCGATTGGCGTCTTCAACACGTAACGGGCACAGCGCCTTTTTTTTGCGCGTAGGGTTGGCAGCTTCGCCGCCGACGCGTTCAACCGTCATCTGAACTGCGTATCGGCTTTGACGCTGCTGCCTGAACGCGTCGGCAGGAAATCTGCCGACCCTACGATCGTGTTGTCGTTCGCATACACACTCCATTTACATTTTTGCTAACGCTAGTAGTAATATTACACAGTAGCCGCTGGCCACCGCTGCCGCCGGTACCAAAGCCTCACAATGAAGGCAGCGCAAACAAAAACAAACAGGAGACACAATGTCGAACGGACGTAGTTTCACTTCACGGCTGCGCGTACTCGCGGCCGTGCTCGCCGCAGGAGGACTATTAAGCGCCTGCGGCGGCGGCGCAGAGCCGGGCACAGCCGGCATGTCGGCCAACCGCAGCCTGAGCGCCACCACGGCGGTCGCGGCCGCCGAGGCCGTGGCGCCGGGCAGCATCCGCATCCACTTCCGCCGGGTCCAGGGCGACACCGCCCAGTGGGGCGTGTATTCCTGGGACGGCCCGCAGAACCCGAGTTCGGCCTGGATCACCGACCGCTTCATGTTCACCAAGACCGACGGCTTCGGCGGCTACGTCGACATCCCGCTGGCTGCAGGCAAGAGCGCGCTCTGGTTCCTGGTCACGGACGGCAACGGCACCAAGAACTGCGGCGCCGACCAGGGCGCCACCCTGAATGCCGACGTCTACACGAAGGGGCAGGAGATCTGGCTGCTGGAAGGCGACTGCACCATCTACAGCAGCGCCCCGGCGATCAGCCTGGGCAACCTGTCGAACGCCAGCGCCCACTGGCTGTCGGCGCGCCACCTGGCCTGGCCGGGCGTGCCCGCCGCCGGCAGCTACCGCCTGTACTACGCGAGGGAAGGGGGCCTGGGTTCGAGCACCGAGGGCGTGACCGGCGCCGACGGCAGTTTCGCGCTCCTGCCGTCGAATCTGCCGCACGTCCTGCGCCAGAAATTCCCGCACCTGGCCGGCGCGACCGGCCTCGAGCTGTCGACCTCCGACGCTGCCCAGGCTGCCGGCTTGGCCAGCGCCCAGTTCGCGATCGCCCAGTTCGGCGGGGACGGCCGCCTGGTGCAGGTGACCTCGCTGCAGAACGCCGGCATGCTCGACGAGGTCTTCGCGGCCAAGGCCGTCAACGCCCAGCTGGGCGTTTCCTTCGACCGCGCCGGCGTGCCGACCTTCCGCGTGTGGGCGCCGACCGCGCGCTCGGTGGCCCTCGATATCTATCCGGACGCCAGCTCGCCCGCGGCCACCCAGGTTCCGATGGCGCGCGACGCCGCCAGCGGCGTGTGGACCTATACCGCTCCGAGCGCGGCCTGGACCAACCGCGCCTGGTACACCTACACCGTCAAGGTGCTGTCGCGCTGGGCGAACAACACGGTGGTCACCAATACGGTGACCGACCCGTATTCGGTCAGCCTGAACGCCAACGGCCGCCGCAGCTTCGTCGCCGATCTCGATAGCCGCGCGCTCAAGCCGGCCGGCTGGGACGACCAGCGCAGCCCCAGACTCGAGCACCCGGCCGACATCTCGCTGTACGAGCTGCACGTGCGCGACTTCAGCGCCGGCGACGAGACCGTACCGAGCGCCCACCGCGGCAAGTACCTGGCCTTCGCCGACCGCGACTCGAACGGCATGCGCCACCTGAAATCGCTGCAGAAGGCGGGCCTGAGCCACGTGCACCTGCTGCCGGTGTTCGACATCGCCAGCGTCGACGAAACCGGCTGCACGACGCCTTCCATCCCCAACGCGGCCCCGGATTCCGAAAGCCAGCAGGCGGCGGTGGACGCGGTGCGCGACAGCGACTGCTTCAACTGGGGCTACGACCCGGTCCACTACAACGCGCCGGACGGCAGCTATGCGACCAACGCCAACGACGGCGCCACCCGCGTGCGCGAGTTCCGTTCGATGGTGCAGTCCCTGCACGAAACCGGGCTGCGCGTGACCATGGACGTGGTGTTCAACCACACCAGCGGATCGCAGCAGGGACCGACCTCGGTGCTGGACAAGATCGTCCCGGCCTATTACTACCGCCTGAACAACAACGGCGCCATCCTGAACGACAGCTGCTGCGCCGACACCGCGGCCGAGAACGCGATGATGGGCAAGCTGATGATCGACTCGGTGGCGCTGTGGGCGAAGCACTACCAGGTCGACAGCTTCCGCTTCGACATCATGGGCTTCGCGCCGCTCGACCTGATGAAGCGCCTGCAGGTGGAAGTGAACCGCGCCGCCGGCCGCGAGATCTACCTCTACGGCGAAGCCTGGAACTTCGGCACGGTGGGCAACGACGCGCGCTTCGTGCAGGCGCGCCAGGCCAACATGTTCGGCAGCGGCATCGGCTCCTTCAACGACCGCCTGCGCGACACGGTGCGTGGCGGCGGCTGCTGCGACGGCGGCGCCAACCTGGTGAGCCAGCAGGGCTTCATCAACGGCGTGTGGTACGACCCGAACGGGCAGGCCAGCCAGTCGAAGGACGATGCGTTGCGCCTGGCCGACCTGGTGCGCGTGGGCCTGTCCGGCACCTTGCGCGACTACCGTTTCGTCGACCGTTTCGGTTCGCTGCGCAGCAATGCCCAGATCGACTACTTCGGCCAGCAGGCCGGCTTCGCGGCCGCGCCGGCAGAGACCATCAACTACATCGAGGCGCACGATAACCAGACCCTGTTCGACATCAACGCCTTGCGCCTGCCGCAGCAGACCAGCGTGGCCGACCGTGTGCGGGTGCAGAACCTGGGCGCGGCCATCGTGCTGCTGTCGCAGGGCGTGCCCTTCATCCACGCGGGCCAGGAGATCCTGCGCTCCAAGTCGCTCGACCGCGACAGCTACAACGCGGGCGACTGGTTCAACCGCCTGGACTACAGCTACGCGTCGAACAACTTCGGCGTCGGCTTGCCGATGGCCGGGGTCAACCGCGACAACTGGTGGGTGATGCAGCCGGTGCTGGCCAATCCCCTCATCAAGCCGGACAGCCGCGCGATCCAGTCGGCCAAGGCGGTGTTCGAGGAATTCCTGGCGATCCGCAAGGACAGCAGCCTGTTCCGCCTGCGCAGCGCCCAGGACGTGAGCGAGCGCCTGCGCTTCTTCAACACCGGCCCGGACCAGCAGCCCGGCCTGGTAGTGATGCGCATCGACGGCGAGCAGCCTTACCGCTACCGCGACGCACAGTACCGCAGCGTGGTGGTGCTGTTTAACGTCGACAAGGCGGCCAAGACCATCGCCATTCCCGAGCTGAAGGGGCGCAAGCTGTCGCTGCACAAGCTGCAGCGCAAGTCGGATGACGCGGTGGTGCGGGCTTCGTCCTACGAGCCGGCCAATGGCAGCTTCATGATTCCGGCGCGTACCGCGGCGGTCTTCGTGGAGTAAGGGGGTAAAGCAAAAGGGCCGTGAACGCGCTGCGTTCACGGCCCTTGCCGGCATGCGCCCGCGGATTACATCCGCGCGTTCGGATCGAGCACGGAGCCGCTCTGGCGCACCATGTTCTCCAGGTCTTCGCCGCTGGTGACCTTGGTGCGGTCGGTGCGCTTCGGATCCTTCTTGGAGAAGAGCGTGCCGGTCGGGACGTAGCGGTCCTCGTAGGCGACCTTCTCGCCGGGCTTGGATTCGGTGGGGGTGGCGGCGCAGCCGGCGAGCAGCGCCAGCGAGCCAAGGGCCATCAGGATGGTCTTCATTGTGAGCTCCGGGTTAAATGTATGTATGTTGCGCGCATTCTCGTTCAACTGATGCGAACAACGCCTGTCATTCTAATGCGGCGAAGTGCAGTCCGGTGTCACCAATTGTCGCTTTTCGGACGGGCATATCGCGGACCTTGCTCTTCCCGCTCCGATGAAGACGGCGCCAAAGAAAAAGGGCCGTGAACGCAGCGCGTCTCCGGCCCTCGCACCATGGCCTGTGCAGCCTACATCTTGGCGCCCGGGTTGATGACCCCGCCACCGTTGCGGACCATTTCCTCCAGTTCGCCACCGTTGGTGATTCGGGTGCGGTCGGTGCGTTTCGGATCCTTGTTCGAGAACAGGGTGCCGGTCGGGACGTAGCGCTCCTCGTAGGCCACTTTCTTGCCGGGCTGCTTGTCGACAGCGGTGGAGGCGCAGCCTGCCAGCAGCATGCAGGCGCCAACGAGCATCATTGTGATTTTCATTGAGATTTAACTCCGGTTAAATGAATGTATGCTGCCTGCATCTTCCCGTCATCTGATGCACACGGCGCGTACCATTTTAATATCAGTCAAACCGGAAAGTACCTTCTCGATGCCGTCCATTTTCAGGGTCCGCATCCCGTCTTCGAGCGCCGCGGACAGCAGCGCGGCCACGCGCGCGTGTTCGACGATCAGGCGCTTGAGGGCGTCGGTACCCAGCATCAGCTCGTGCAGGCCCACGCGGCCCCGGTAGCCCTTGGTGCAGGCCTCGCAGCCGGCCGCGCGGTAGAGGGTGAAGCGGCCATCGGGGTCGGCGTGGCGGGCGCGCCATCCGGCCAATATGCCGGCACGCGCCGCTTCCGGGTCCTCGAGGAAACCTGTTGTATTTGACAGGTCCTCGCAGTACTCGGATAGCAAATCGGCGATTTCGTCCTCTCCCGGATGGTAGGGCTGGCGGCAGGCCGTGCACAGGCGCCGGGCCAGGCGCTGGGCCAGCACGCCGAGCAGGGCGTCGGCGAAGTTGAACGGGTCCATGCCCATGTCCATCAGACGCACGATCGATTCGGGTGCGCTGTTGGTATGCAGGGTGGCCAGCACCAGGTGGCCGGTGAGCGAGGCCTCGATCGCGGTGCCGACCGTCTCGCGGTCGCGCATCTCGCCGACCATGATCACGTCCGGGTCGGCGCGCAGGAAGGCGCGCATCACGGTGGCGAAGTCCAGGCCCGCCTTGCGGTTCACCTGCACCTGGCGCAGGCCCTTCTGGGTGATCTCGACCGGATCTTCCGCGGTCCAGATCTTGGTCTCGGGCGTGTTCAGGTGGGCCAGGATCGAGTGCAGGGTGGTGGTCTTGCCCGAGCCGGTCGGGCCGCACACGAAAAACAGGCCGTAGGGCTTCTCGATGGCCGGGCGCAGGCGCTCCAGGTTGGCCGGCAGGATGCCCAGCTGTTCGAGCGGGATCGGTTCGCCCGCCTGCAGGATGCGCATCACCACGTCCTCGACCCCGCCGCTGGACGGGATGGTGGCCACGCGCAGCTCGATGTCGAGCGGGCCGTACTTGCGGAACTTGATCTTGCCGTCCTGCGGCTTGCGGCGCTCGGAGATATCGAGGTCGCACATGATCTTGACGCGCGCCACCAGGGCGTTGCGGTAGCTCGACGGGATCTCGATATAGGGCACCAGCACGCCGTCCTTGCGGAAGCGGATGCCGGTCTTGCCCTTGCCGGGCTGGGGCTCGATGTGGATGTCCGACACGCCCTGGCGGTAGGCGTCCACGATCACTTTGTTGAGCAGCTTGACCAGCTCGTTCTCGACCGCTTCCGAGACCTCCGAGGGGCCTTCGCCGTCCTCGTCGTCTTCCAGGCCCGAGAGCAGCTCGCCCACCGACTCGCCGCTGCTCGGGCCGGCGCCGAAGAACTGGTCGGCGGTCTGGCGGAACTCCTGGCGGGTGGTGACGCGCCAGCTGACCTTGGCCTTGGGAAAGAGCTGGGACACGATGCGCGAGGCGCCGGTGCGCTCGGGGTCGAGCGCCAGCACCACCAGGCCGTCGCGCCCGTCCTCCAGCGGCAGCCAGCCGTTCTCCTCGACGTACTGGGGCTTGATGTTGCGCAGCAGCTCGACCGGCTTGAGCCGGTCGGCGCGGAAGGGCTCGTAGGGCACGCCGTAGAAGCCCGCCAGCGCCGCGCCGATGGCGGGGCGGCGCACGCGCAGCTGTTCGGTCAGCACATCCTCGATGTCGAGGTCGCGGTCGCGCGCGTTGCGGCTGGCCTGCTCCAGCTCGGCGGCGGACAGGACCGCCTCCTGCACCAGGACGTCGTACTTGCCCCGGAGCGGCTGGGGCTTGATGCGCTTGTCGAGCGCCACCGCCAGGGTTTCGCACAGGCGGCGCACGCCGTCCAGGTAGAGCGCGGGGAAGGGCCCGCCGTCGCGGTGGTTGATGAACTGGACCACGCCCAGCAGCTCGCCGCCGTTCGTCACCAGGGGCGCGGCCAGCATCTCGCGGGTGCGGTAGCCGGTGCGCTGGTCGACCCCGCGCTGGAAATGCAGTTCGGGCGACAGGCGGCGCAGCTCTTCCTCGTCGTAGACGTCGGCGATCGCCACCGTCTGGCGCGACAGGGCGGCGAAGCCGGCCACCGAGCTGGCGCCGATCGGCAGGCGCAGGTCGCGGAAGGACGTCAGGCCGGTCTTGACCTTGGAGACGATGGTCTCCTTGTCCGGCGCCACCGCGTACAGGGTGAAGCGGTCGCAGTGGAACAGGTCGCAGAAGTCCATGCCCAGGTCGAGCATGATCTCGTCCAGGTTGGCGGTGGCGTGGATCTTGGTGGTGATGCTCTGCAGTTTGGCCAGGAAGGCCAGGCGCCGCTCGGCGTCGCCGGCGCCGGCGCGGCGCTCGATTGCGGGATAGGAGCCGGGAGTGCCGCCGTCGTGGTTCATCGCAGTGTGACTTCGAGTCCTTCGTAGGCCAGGTGGATCCGCAGCTCGCCCAGGCGGCCGTCGCGGGCGCCGTAGCGGGCCAGCACGCCGGCGAACGCGGCTTCGAGTTCGTCGTCGCTGCGGGTGGGTTCGTGATGGGTGCAGTATAGCGCGCGTGCGCCGACCCGCAACGCCATCTCGAACGCGGCGTCGAAGGTGCCGTGGCCCCAGCCCAGCTTGGACGGGTATTCCTCTCGCGTGTAGGAGCAGTCGACGATCAGGGCGTCGACGCCGCGCATGGCGGCGTCGATCTGGCGCTGGCGCTCGGCCAGGTGCTCCTCGAAGCCGGCGTGCTCGAGGCTGCCCGGCGCATGCGGGTTGTGCCAGGGCTCGTGGTCGCCCGTGAAGAACACCGATTTGCCGCCGCATTCGATGCGGTAGCCGAGGTTGGTGATCGGGTGGTTCATCAGCACGTTCGAGACCCGAGCGTCGCCCACCTCGATGGCCTGCCCGATCTCGAGGGTGCGGTATTCGATGGTGGCGTCCATCTGGGTTTCGCTCACCGGGAAGTAGCTGTTCTGCAGCTGCACGCCCATCACGTGCTCGATGCCCTTGCCGGTGACCGGGTCGTAGGCGCCGTGCAGGCGCACCCGGCTGCCCTTGATGAACAGGGGCGTGAAGAAGGGCAGGCCGTGGATGTGGTCCCAGTGGCTGTGCGTGATGAGGATGTTGGCCTGGATGCCGCCAGGGTGCGGCATGCCGGCCAGCAGGTGCTGGGCCAGCGGGAACAGGCCCGTGCCGCCATCCAGGACGATCAGGGTTCCGTCGTCGGTGCGCACTTCGATGCAGGTCGTGTTGCCGCCGTAGCGCGCGGTGCGCGGACCCGGAGACGGGATCGACCCCCGCACTCCCCAGAAGCGGAATTTCATCAGGACTCCCCAGCCAAAACTAGTCTTTGTTGTTGTAGAAACAGGTTCGATGATAGCGGGTTTGTGTCCCCATGGCTCCAAAAATCGCAGATTCTCACCGGAAACTGTGGTCAGCCAGGCGTAACAAAGCTACACTCACACCGAATTACCCATTTGCAATTCAAATTGCCCGCTTGACCATGGAAGAGCTGAACCCCTCCCAAATCGCGCAACGCCTGCACCAGCTGACCGAGCTCAGCGTGGCGCTGGGCGACAACCGCGACACCGCAGCGCTGCTCGACCGCATCGTGCGCGTGGCCAAGCAGATGACCGACGCCGACGGCGGTACCTTGTACCGCCCGAGCGAGGACGGCGCGCACCTGTGCTTCCACATCTCGATCAACGACACCCTCGGCATCTACCAGGGCGGCGTCAGCGGCAAGGCGATCGACATCCAGCCGGTGCCGCTCTATGACAACTACGGCAACAAGAACCTGGCCTCGGTCGCGGCCTATGCGGCCAACTTCAACCAGTCGGTCAACATCGAGGACGTGTACAAGGCGGACGTCTTCAATTTCTCGGGCATGCGCGCCTTCGACGCCGCCTTCGGCTACCACTCGCGCTCCTTCCTGACGGTGCCGATGGCCGACCACGAGGGCGAACTGGTGGGCGTGCTCCAGCTGATCAACGCCAAGGATCCCGAGACCGGCGCGATCCGCGCCTTCACCCAGACCGACCAGCGCTTCATCGAGGCCCTGGCGGCCCAGGCGGCGGTGGCGCTGACCAATCAGCAGCTGGTCAAGCAGCTCGAAGGCCTGCTCGAAGCCCTGGTCAACCTGATCAACATCGGCATCGACGAAAAATCGCCGTATACCGGCCGCCACTGCCAGTTCGTGCCCGAGCTGACCATGATGCTGGCCGAAGCGGCGCACGCCTCGAGCGAGGGCCCGCTGGCGGGGTTCAGCATGAACGAAGGCGACCGCCGCGAGCTGTGGCTGGCCGGCCTGCTGCACGACTGCGGCAAGATCACGACCCCGGTGCACGTGGTGGACAAGGCGACCAAGCTGCAGACCATCTTCGACCGCATCCACATGATCGACACGCGCTTCGAGGTGCTGCTGCGCGACAGCGAGATCCGCGCCCTGCGCGCCCAGCTCGCGCCGGACGCCAACCGCGCCGCCATCGAGGACCGCCTGCAGTCCGAGCAGGCGCGCATCAAGGCCGACCGCGACTTCCTGCGCCGCGCCAACATCGGCGGCGAGGGCATGTCGCCGGAAGACCAGGAACGCGTGCGCCTGATCGCGCGCACCCGCTGGACCGGCCCAAGCGGCCGGGAAGAGGATTTCCTCAGCGCCGAGGAAGTGCTGAACCTGACCGTGCGCTTCGGCACCCTGACCGAGGAAGAGCGCAAGATCATCAACAACCACATCGTGGTGACGATCCGCATGCTGGAATCGCTGCCCTGGCCGAAGCACCTCAAGAACGTGCCGGAATACGCCGGCGGCCACCACGAGCGCATGGACGGGAAGGGCTATCCGCGCGGCCTCACGCGCGAGCAGATGTCGGTCCAGGCGCGCATCATGGCCATCGCCGACATCTTCGAGGCCCTCACGGCGCGCGACCGCCCCTACAAGAAGGGCAAGACCCTGTCGGAGTCGCTGCACATCCTGGGCAAGTTCGCGCTCAACGGTCACATCGATCCGGACCTGTTCGACGTCTTCGTGCGCCAGAAGGTCTACCTGGAATTCGCGCGCAAGAACCTCGATCCGTCCCAGATCGACGAGGTCGACGAGGCGGCCATCCCTGGCTACCGGCCATAAATTCCGGAGCCAGGCATGGGACGCATCCGGCAGGCATTCGGCCGCGCGTGGTCGAAATACGGCGCGCGCTGGGCGCTCGGGATGCTGCTCACCGTGATCGCGGTGCTCTACCCGCTGGACTTCTGGACCAGCCACACGATCGTGCGCCAGGACACGATCATCGCCGACCTGCGCATGCGCCTCGAGCCCTTCGAGCTCGATCCCTCGATCGTCATCGTCGATATCGACGGCAAGAGCCTGAACGAGATCGGGCGCTTTCCCTGGCCGCGCGACGTGCTGGCCAGGCTGACGCGCCAGCTGACCGTCCACTACGAGGCGGGCGCGGTGGGTTTCGACGTCTCGTTTCCCGAACCGGACTTGAGTTCCGGCTATGCGGTGCTGGAGCGCCTGGCCCAGCGCGAACTGAAGGACGTGCCCGGGATAGGGCGAGAGCTCGGCCAGCTCAAGGAGCAGCTCGACTACGATGGCCTGTTCGCCCAGGCCCTGCGGGACCAGCCGGTGGTGCTCGGCTTTAACCTCTCGGCGGACCAGAAGAAGGGCGTCCTGCCCGAACCCGCGTTCACCACCGACTATCTGAACGGACGCACGGTGCTGGCCTATGCCGCGGACGGCTACGAGGCGAATATCACGCGCCTGCAGGAGGCGGCGGCAGGCGCCGGCGTCTTCACGACCGAGCCCGGTCCGGACGGCCTGGTGCGCAGCTCCCCGTTGATGTTTCGCATCGGCGACGGCTTCTATCCGGCCCTGTCGGTGGCCACTGCCGCCGCTTTCGTCGACGCCACGGCCGTCAAGCCGCGCTTCGTGGAAACGGTGGACACGCTGTCCGCGCTCGATCGCGAGACCGACACCGTCGAATTCATCGACATGTACTTCGACAAGCGTGCAACCGGTTTTCCGGTCGGCCAAGCGATGACGGTGACCGTGCAGTACCGCGGCAGCGGCGGCCCGGAAGGCGGCGCCTTCCGCTATGTCTCGGCCGCCGACGTGCTGGCGGGCCGGGTGCCGAAACAAGTGTTGGAGGGGACCATCGTCCTGGTCGGCACCACCGCGCCGGGCCTGCAGGACCTGCGCGCCACGCCCGTGAATCCGGTCTTCCCCGGCGTCGAGGTGCACGCCAACCTGATCAAGTCGATGCTGGATGGCCGCTTCAAGACCCGGCCGTGGTGGGCGCATACGGTCGAAGCGATCCAGATCGGCGTGGTCGGCCTGGTCTTGACCGCCGCGCTGGCGCTGCTGTCGCCGGCCTGGTCGGTGCTGGCGGCCGGCCTCGTGTTCGCGGCCTGCGCCTGGTTCAACTACTACGTCTATACCGAGCATGACTTCGTGCTCAATGTCTTCATCTGCCTGCTGCTGATCGGCGCCCTGTTCGTGCTGAACCTGGCCTGGGGCTACTTCTTCGAGTTCCGCAAGGGCAGGGCGCTGGTCTCGCGCTTCGGCGAATACGTGGCGCCCGAGCTGGTGGCGAAGATGGCCGAGGACCCGGCCGCCTACAACATGGACGGAGAAAGCCGCGAGCTCACCGTCATGTTCGTCGACGTGCGCGGCTTCACCACGATCTCGGAGGGCCTGAGCCCGAAGGAGCTGCGCGAGTACATCAACCTGTATCTCACCGCGATGTCCGAGGACATCCGCTCGGCCCACCAGGGCACGCTCGACAAGTACATCGGCGACGCCGTGATGGCCTTCTGGGGCGCGCCGGTGCATTTCCCCGACCACGCCAGCCGCGCGGTGGCGACCGCGCTCCTGATGCAGGCCAGCGCCGAACAGCTGAACCGCGACTTCCTGCAGCGCGGCTGGCCGGAACTGAAGATCGGCATCGGCCTGAACACGGGCCTGATGCACGTGGGCGACATGGGCTCGGCGATCCGCCGGGCCTACACGGTGATGGGGGACGCGGTGAACCTGGGGGCGCGCCTGGAAGGCATCACCAAGGTCTATGGCGTCGGCATCGCCGTGGGCGAGGCGACCCGCCTGGCGGCGCCCGGATTCGTATGGCGCGAACTGGACCTGGTGCGGGTCAAGGGCAAGAACGAACCGGTCGCCATCTTCGAGCCGCTGGGCAAGGCCGGCGACCTGGCGCCCGCGGCGCTGGACGAACTGGCCGCCTGGGAAGCGGCGCTGCGGCTGGTGCGCAGCCAGCACTGGGACGCGGCGCAGGCCGCGCTCGAGGCGCTGCAGGCCGCCCATCCCGCGCGCGGCCTGTATGCGCTTTACCTGGAACGCATCGCCCACTACCGCCGTTATCCGCCAGGGGCGGATTGGGACGGCGTCACGAGCTTCGAGACGAAATAGGCGCACCGCCCGCGCGAAGTTGCATCAGAACAACAATTCGGGTTGCGCCTGCCCCCCTCCCGGTGGGGGAAGTTGCTTTTGTCACCCTATTTTTTCTCTGCTGCAAGTTAAAGCTGGTTACACTCATACCGCATGCATGCCCTGGCGCGCCCACGGCTTGCCTCCGGCCGCAACAGCACCCGATAAGAACGACAATTCGTAGAGTCAAACATGAAACAACGCTTTGCACGCCTGCTCGCAGGCTCCGTGCTTGCCGCCGCCGTCAGCGCCGCGTGGGCGCAGGAACCCGCTGCTCCCGCGGCCGCCGATGACGTCGTCCGCTTCGAGATCAGCCGCTTCGACGTGGCCGGCAACAGCCTGCTCGACCCGAAGGAGGTCGAGCGCGCCGTGGCGCCCTATGTGGGCGCGCAGCGCGACTTCGGCGACGTCCAGCGCGCCCTGGAGGCGCTCGAGGCGTTGTACCACGCGCACGGCTACAACGTGGTGACGGTGCAGCTGCCGGAACAGGAACTGAACGGCGGCGTGGTGCGCCTGAACGTGGTGCAGACCCGGATCGGCAGCGTCAAGGTGAGCGGCAACCGCTACCACAGCGAAGACAACATCCGCCGCAGCCTGCCGGCCCTGGTGCCGGGCCAGACCCCGAACCTGAAGCAGGTCTCGGCCAACCTCAAGCTGGCCAACGAGAACCCCTCCAGGAAGATCAAGCTGAGCCTGGGCAGCGGCGCGGCCGACGACAGCGTCGACGCCAGCATCGAGGTGGCGGACGACAAGCCGTGGAGCGTGATGCTCAACCTCGACAATACCGGCAGCGAGGAAACCGGCAAGACCCACGCCGGCGTGGTGCTCCAGCATGCGAACCTGGGGGGGCTCGACCATGTCGGCAGCCTGCAGTACACCACCACGGTGGAGAAGCCCGACCAGGTCGCCGTCTGGGGCCTGGGCTACCACATCCCCCTGTATGCGCAGGGAGCGGCGCTGGACTTCTACGCCAGCTATTCCGACGTCGATTCCGGCATCGTCAGCGCCGGCCTGTTCGACCTGGCCGTGAGCGGCCGCGGCGCCGTCTACGGTGCGCGCTATACCCGGATCCTTCCCAAGAGCCTGCTGGCCGGACGCGACTTCGAGGCGCGCCTGCTGCTGGGCGCCGACGTCAAGGCCTACAAGAACAGCGTGCTGTTCGCACAGGAGAACTTCGGCAACGACGTCACCGTGCGTCCCCTGAGCATCGGCTACACGGGCCGGGTGGCGCTCGATGGCGGCGAGGCGAGCTTCGCGTTGACCCTGCTGCGCAATGTGCCGGGCGGCTCGCGCGGCGGCAAGGAAGACTTCCAGCGGGCCCGCCTGGGGGCCAAGGCGGGCTACACGGCGCTGCGCTTCTCGGGCGCCTGGAGCCGGGCCCTGGGCGAGAGCGACTGGCAGGCGCGCCTGCTGGCCAACGGCCAGGCAAGCGGCGACGCCCTGGTGCCGGGCGAGCAGTTCGGCGCCGGCGGCTCGACCTCGGTGCGCGGCTTCGACGAGCGCGCACTGTCGACCGATTCGGGCCTGGGCGCCAACCTGGAACTGTACACGCCGAACTGGTGCAGCCGCGCCGGCTGGCAATGCCGCGCGCTCGCCTTCTATGACACCGCCTACGGCAAGCGCAAGCATGCGCTGCCGGGCGAACTGGCCAGCACCACCATCGCCGGCGCCGGCCTGGGCCTGCGCTTCGCGGTGGGCAGCTCTGCCTCGCTGCAGGCCGACTACGGACATGTCGTGAAAGAGGGCGTGTTGAAGGGCGCGGGCAGCGGCAAGCTGCACGTGCGCCTCGGCCTGGCTTATTAAGGAAACACCAGATGAACAATCCACTCTTCAAGGTCCGCGCTCCGGCGCTCCGGCAGGCCGCCATCTTCCTGGCCGCCGCGGCGGTCTGCCTGAACGCTGCCCAGGCCGCGCCGGCGCTGCCGCAGGTCGTCGCCGGCCAGGCCAGCTTCGCCCAGCAGGGCAATGTGTTCTCGATCACGAACACGCCCGGCACGATCATCAACTGGCAGAGCTTCTCGGTCAATCCAGGCGAGATCACGCGCTTCGTCCAGCAAGGCAGCGACAGCGCGGTGCTCAACCGCATCCTGGGCCAGGACCCGTCGCGCATCCTGGGTGCGCTGCAATCGAACGGCAAGGTCTTCCTGATCAACCCGAACGGCATCCTGTTCGGCCGCGACGCGCGCGTGGACGTCAACGGCCTGGTGGCCTCGACCCTGAACTTGAGCGACGCCGACTTCCTGGCCGGCAAGCGCCGCTTCACGGCGGGGGCCACGGCTGGGGCGGTGCGTAACGAAGGCGCCATCACGACCCCGGGCGGCGGCCAGGTCTTCCTGGTCGCGCCGCAGGTCGAGAACAGCGGCGTGATCAGCGCGCCGAACGGCGACGTGATGCTGGCCGCCGGCCGCAGCGTGGAGCTGGTCGATTCCAGCAACCCGGACCTGCACGTGGTGGTGTCGGCGCCCGCCGACCAGGCTGTCAACCTGGGCCAGGTGGTGGCGAACAGCGGCCGCATCGGCATCTACGGCGCCCTGGTGCACCAGCGCGGCGCGGTCAATGCCGACAGCGCCGTGGTCGGCGCCGGCGGCAAGATCGTCCTCAAGGCCAGCCGCGACACGGTGCTCGACAGCGGCAGCGTGACCAGCGCCAAGGGCGAGGGCAAGGGCGGCGAAATCCACCTGCTGGGAGAACGGGTTGGCCTGGCCGGCAACGCGGCGGTCGACGCCAGTGGCCGCCTCGGCGGCGGCATCGTGCTGGCCGGTGGCGACTACCAGGGCAAGAACGCCCTGGTGGCCAACGCGCGCCAGACCTGGTTCGGCAAGGACGCCAGCATCCGCGCCGACGCCACCCGGCAGGGCGACGGCGGCAAGGTCGTGCTGTGGGCCGACGGCGCCACCGCGGCCTACGGCAGCATCTCGGCGCGCGGCGCCGGTACCGGGGCCCAGGCGGGCAAGGGCGGCCTGGTGGAAACCTCGGGACACGAGCTGGACGTGAGCGGCATCCGCGTCGATGCCGGCGCCAGCCATGGCCGCAAGGGCACCTGGCTGCTCGATCCCTACGACATCGTGGTCGCGGCCGACGGCAACGCCAGCGCGGCCGACGTCGCGCTGTTCGGCATGGGGTCGAACAGCGGCGAGACCCGGGTCTCGGCCACGACCCTGCTGGCGACCAACGCCGACATCGTGCTCCAGGCCCAGCACGACCTGACCTTCGCGCAAAGCCTGAACACGCCCTACAGCCTGCGCGCCGAGGCGGGCAACAGCATCTTCGTCAACGCGCCGCTGCAGGCCGGCGGCAATCTCGATTTCCGCGCGGCCAACAGCTTCACCCTGAGCGCCGGCGCCACGCTCGCCAGCGCGAACACCATCGACTTCAAGGCCGAGCGCATGACCTTCGACGGCGGCGTCGGCGGCGTCGGCAGCGCGCTGCCGGTCATCAGCTTCAGCACATACAACGACGCCACCGCGATCAACGTGCGCGGCACGGCGACCGGCAGCGTCCTGACCCTGGACCCGGTCAAGCTGAACGCGATGGGCGCCTACTCGATCAACATCGGCAACAGCGCCCACACGGGCGCGATCAGCATCGACAATGCGCTGGGCCTGAACAGCCACCTGGCGATCGACACCCAGGGCGTGATCAACATCAATGCCCCGGTCATCCTGAGCGGCAGCGGCAGGCAGTTCATCGGCAACCTGCATCCCAAGCTGGGCGGCGGCGCGGTGATGGTGCATGGCGGCGGTTCGATCGACGCGGCCGGCGGCATCCAGATGAGCGGCAACTCACTGAGCGTGGACGGTGCGCTCAGATCGAGCGTGATAAAGCTCGCGGCCGGCGACAGCCTGGTCGTGAACGGCACCCTGGACGCCGGCAGCCTGGCCGACCTGAGCGCGCTGGGTTTGATCAACGGGGCGGGCGCGATCAAGGCGCCAAGCCTGAAGATCGAGGCCGAGTCGGTCTACCTGCCCGGCGCCAACAAGGTCGGCACCCTGGCCGGCCTCGCCGCCGGCAACCTGTTCCGCTTCAACTGGGTCGACAGCCTGCGCGTCGGCACCGTCGGCGGCCTGACCGGCCTGAAGGCCGGTGTCGAACTCAACCTGACCGGCGGCGCCTTCGCCGTCGACAGCTGGGCATCGGGCACCGCGGTGGTGATCGACGCCGCCTCCATCGGCGGCGGGGGCGTCCTCAAGGGGGACTTCGTGTCGCTGACCTCGCGCGGCGGCATCGGCGCCGACAACCTCGCGCTGCGGACCAGCACCGGCATCCTGTCGGCCATCAACACGGCGGCCGGCAGCGCGCCGATCAAGATCGTCAACGACCGCGCACTGATCCTGAAGGACGTGGTGCAGGCCGGCAGCGGCAACGACGGCGCGATCTCGATCGACAGCACCGGCGGCCTGACCGTGGCGCGCACCGAATCCTTCGGCCAGGGCGTGAAGACCGGCAGCGGCAACATCAGCCTGGTCACCCACAGCCCGCTGACCATCGAAGGCAGCGTGACGTCGACGAGCGGCAACATCCGCCTGTTCGCCGACAACGGCGGCGCGGTCACCATCCGCAACACGGCCAGTGTCAACACCAGCGGCAACCTCAGTCTCGAAGGCGGCAGCGCCTCGATCGCGCCGGGCAGCGTCCTGGTGCCGGCGGAACGCCTGCAGGTGACCACCACCGCGCCCCAGCCCCAGCCGCAACCGGACCCCAAACCGGAACCCGATCCCGATCCCGTGCCTGATCCCGATCCCATCCCCGATCCGGAGCCCGAGCCGCTCCCGCCGCCCCAGTTGTCCGCCTGCCTGGCCAATCCGGCGCTGGCCGGCTGCGGCCCGGTGCTGGAAGCGGCGCTGCAGTCCTGCGTCGCCAACCCGCTCGGTGCGAACTGCTCGGCCATCCTGCCGTCGCTGGCGCAGTGCCGCGCCAATCCCAAGCTGCCGGGTTGCGAGCCGGTGATCGCGCGCGCCACTTTCGAGGCCTGCCTGGTCGATCCGACCGGCCCGAACTGCGCGGTGGTTCTGCCGCCGATCGAGGTCTGCAAGCTGACCCCGGGACGCGAAGGCTGTGCACAGACCCTGCAGGTGACCTTCAATTCCTGCCTGATCGACCCGAGCGACGCCGTCTGCGCGGGTGTGCTGCCGACCCTGTCGGAATGCACCGGCCGGCCGGGCGCGCCGGGTTGCGAGGTGGTGCTGCCGACCCTGGCGCAATGCATCGGCAGCCCGTCGCTGCAAGGCTGCGAAGTGCGCCTGCCGGGCGTGGCGCAGTGCGTGGCCTCGCCGTTCACCGCGGGTTGCGAGGCGGTGCTGCCGGTGGCGGCGCTGTGCACGCGCGACCCGTCCCATCCGTCCTGCCTCGTCCCGCTCAACGGCGGGGCAGGCGGCTCGCCGACCGCGCCGGTCGTCAAGGCCCAGCGCGTGGTGCTCGACCTGATCGACCGCCAGATCCGGGACGAACCGGGCAAGCAGGCGGCGCAAGCGGCGACCGGCGCAGGCCAGCCGGACAAGGATGACAAGGGCGACAAGCTGGCCGGACCTGCGTCCGCGGAGAACACTGGAGTGAAGAATGAAAAACCTGCGACTAAACTGTACTGCAATTAAGGCTGTCCTGTTCGCCGTGCTGCTCGGCTTCGGCGGCGCGGCCTGGGCGGCGCAGGTGGCGGGCATGATCACGCGCCTGAGCGGCCCGCTGCTGGCCAAGAAGGCCGACGGCAGCGTCAAGGTGCTGGCCCTGCGCTCGGAGATCGAGAGCGGCGACACCCTGGTGTCGGAGAAAAATACCTACGCCCAGATCAAGTTCGTCGACAACAGCGAGATCACGCTGCGTCCCGGCACCACGTTCAAGGTGGAGGATTTTTCCTTCGACCAGAACAAGCCGGAAGACGACAAGGCCAGCTACAGCCTGGTAAAGGGCGGCCTGCGCTCGATTACCGGCCTGATGGGCAAGCGCAACAAGGAAAAATTCTCGCTCAAGACCCCGACTGCGACCATCGGCATCCGCGGCACCACCTTCGTGGTGCAGTACGTGCCGCCGCCGGCGGCGGGCGCGAACGGCCTGCGGGTCGTGGACAGCGTGGACATGCCCGGGCTGAGCGACGAGATGGTGCAGAACCTGGCCGGCAAGAACGGCGCCGGGCAGGGCAAGGTTGCGCGTGGCGCGGATGGCCCGGTCAACCCGGGGCCGCAGCAGAAGCTGCCGCCCGGCCTGCACCTGCAGGTGACCGACGGCGCCATCATCGTCACTAACAATGGCGGCGCGCTGGGCTTCCAGGCAGGCCAGTTCGGCTATGTGCCGAGCGTGAACCAGCCGCCGGTGATCGTGCCCTCGAACCCGGGCATCCAGTTCGTGCCGCCGCCGTCCTTCGACGCAGGCAGCGGCGGCCCTACGGCCAGCAACGGATCGGGACAGGGCGACGCGACCGACTGCATCGTGCGCTGAGCGGCGCCCGCACCATCCACAGCCCCGCGCGCCGCTCGGCCCGCGGGGCTTGTTGTTTCAGGCGCCCATGGCCGCGGCGCGGGCCAGCAGCAGCTCGCGCTCGCGCGCATTCGCGGTGAGGGCGGCGGCGCGCTCGAATTCGATCCTGGCCTCGGGACCGCGTCCGAGCTTGGCCAGCAGGTTGGCGCGCACGCTCGGCAGCCAGTGGTAGCCATCCAGCTTGCCGCCGGCCGCCAGCGCATCGGCCAGTGCCAGGCCGGCGGCCGGCCCTTCGGCCATGCCGACCGCCACCGCGCGGTTGAGTTCGACCACCGGCGAGGGCTGGCGCGCCGCCAGCTCCGCATACAGGTCCGCGATGCGGCGCCAGTCGGTCTGCTCCGGCCGGTGGGCGCGCGCATGGCAGGCGGCCAGCTCGGCCTGCAGCACATAGGGGCCGCGCGGCAGGCCCAGTTGCGCGGCGCGCTCCAGCGCGGCCAGGCCGCGCCGGATCAGGACCCCGTCCCAGCGCGCGCGGTCCTGGTCGAGCAGCAGCACCGGCCGCCCGGCGGCGTCCAGGCGCGCATGCATGCGCGAAGCCTGGAGCTCCATCAGGGCCACCAGCCCGTGCACCTCGGGCTCCCCCGGCGCCAGCTCGGCCAGGATGCGCCCGAGGCGCAGGGCTTCCTCGATCAGCTGGGGGCGCATCCAGTCCTCGCCGGCGGTGGCCGCGTAGCCTTCGTTGAAGACCAGGTAGACCGCTTCCAGCACCGTGCCCAGGCGCTCGTCGAGCTGCTCCGGCGGCGGCAGCTCGAAGGCCACGCGCGCCTCGCCGAGGGTGCGCTTGGCGCGCACGATGCGCTGGGCCATGGTGGCCTCGGGCACCAGGAAGGCGCGCGCGATCTCCTGGGTCGACAGGCCGCCCAGCAGCTTGAGGGTGAGCGCCACCCGGGCGTCCGGCGGCAGCACCGGGTGGCAGGCGGTGAACATCAGGCGCAGCATGTCGTCCTGGAACACGTCGCGCCGCTTGTCGTCCAGGCTGTCGGAGAAGTCGGGCTCCACGAGCGCCTCCCGGGCCTCGAGGTCGAGGCCGATCTGTTCGAGTTTCTGCTGGAGCAAGCGGTCGCGCCGCAGGCGGTCGAGGGCGTTGTTGCGCGCGGCGGTCAGCAGCCAGGCGCCGGGGCGCTCCGGTATGCCGTCGTGCGGCCAGTGCTCGAGCGCCGCGACCAGCGCATCCTGGGCCAGCTCCTCGGCCAGCCCGACGTCGCGCACGATGCGCGCCACGCCGGCCACGATGCGGGCCGACTCGATGCGCCAGACCGCCGCGATGGCCTTCTCGACCGCTTCCATCAGGCCTGCGCCGGCGGCATCGACTCCATATAGGCCAGCTCCCAGATATGGCCGTCCGGGTCCTCGAAGCCGTGCTGGTACATGAAGCCATGGTCGCGCGCTTCGGTCGGCACGCTGCCGCCGGCCGCGCGCGCCTTGGCCACCATCTCGTCGACCGCGGCGCGGCTGTCGCGCGACAGGCAGACCAGCACCTCGGTGCTGTCCCTGGCGCTGGAGACCGGCTTGCGGGTGAAGCCCTGGAAGAAGGGTTCGGCCAGCAGCATGACACAGGCATCCGGGTTGACGATCATGCAGGCCGCGTTCTGGTCGCTGAACTGGGGGTTGAACTCGAAGCCGAGGGCGCCGAAGAAGGCCTTGCTGCGTTCGAGGTCCTTGACCGGGAGGTTCACGTAGATCTGGGTGTTCATCACTGCTCCTTGTGCATGTCGGTGTGGAAGGGAAGGTCGTCCATCTCGTACAGCGGGCGCACCTCGATCTCGGCGCTGGCGCCCTCGCCCTGCGGGTTGGGGAAGCGGCGCGCCCATTCGAGCGCTTCCTCGCGCGAGCGGACCTGGATCAGGGTGTAGCCGGCGATCAGCTCCTTGGTCTCGGCGAAGGGGCCGTCGATCACGCTGCGGCGGCCCGCCTCGTAGCGGATGCGCCAGCCCTGGCTGCTCGGCTTGAGGCCGTTCGCGTCGAGCAGCACGCCGGCGCGGGCCAGTTCCTGGTGGTACTCGCCCATCGCGGCGAACAGCGCCGCCTCGGGCATGACGCCCGCCTCGGTCGCGCCCGTCGCCTTGACGATGATCATGAAACGCATGTCGTTCTCCTTGGTTGGAAAGCGGCGCATGCCGCGTTCACTCCCTACGACGAACGGCGGCGCGGCGTTTCGACATCGCCGCGCACATTTTTTTCAGGGCTCGAAGCAGGGCGCCAGCGCGCGCACCTCGACCGTGGCCCATTCGGCGGCCGGGCAGCGCTGGGCCAGGGCCACCGCTTCCTCGCGCGTGTCCACGTCCAGCAGGTAGAAGCCGCCGACCATTTCCTTGGCTTCGGCGAAGGGACCGTCGACGATGCGCGCGCGGCCGCCGGCGGTGCTGACGCGCACCGCATGGTCGAGCGAGGAGAGCGATTCGGCGCCCAGCAGCAGGCCGCGCTCCTTCAGCTCGTCGCCCCAGCGCAGCATGCGCTCGTAGACGGCGCGGCCTTCGGCGTCGCTGCGCGTGGCGCGCTGGCCGACGGGTTCATGGATCAGCAGCATGTGGGGCATCCCGGTCTCCTTTTGGTGTTGTGAATCCGGCTATTTTAAGCGGGCTTGGCGGAGCGGGCCACGGCGGCGCGCAAGCCCAGCTGGACCGCCAGCGCGCAGATGGTCGCTGCCACGAAGCTCGACGCCAGCGGCTGGGCTCGCAGCAGCAGGGCCAGCACCAGGCAGAACACGGCGAAGGCATAGTAGCCGCGCACCATGCCGCGCAGCAGGTCGACCGCGAAGCCGGGGCCCGAACTGCGGTGCGAAAAGCCGACCAGCACCGTACTCATGACGGGGAACATGGCGAACATGCCGCTCAGGCGCGGGCCCATCTGGGCGGCGGCGGCGGTCACCGCCAGGGTCAGGAGGGCGCCGGCGGCCATGCGCCAGGGCAGGTCGCGCGCCGGGGCGCCCTGGCTGTCCTTGCGCCCCTTGACGTGGCCGATCAGGCGCGGGGCGGCCAGCAACGCCGCCAGCACGGCGGCGAAGCCGACCCACAGCGGCAACTCCAGGCTGCGCAGCAGGGCGACCGATATAGCCCAGGCGAGCAGGGCGGCGCTCATCGCCGCGAATACGCCCTTGTGCTGCGCCACGCGGGCGTAGGCGATGCTGAAGACCAGGATGGCCAGCACGGCGAGCAGGGTGTTGGCGGCGGCGGTGGCGGCGAAGTCGCTGCCTTGTTCGAGGGCGATGGCCAGCAGGATGGGACCGGAGACGATGGGGAAGGCGGAAAGCCAGCCGGCGACGGCGGGGCCCCAGCGGCGGCCGGCCAGGGTGACGGCGGCGATGAGGGAGGGGACGAGCAGGAGCTTGAGTAAGAGGGGCATGCTTGTTGTGCGGTGACAGGAGAGGGTAAAGGTATGTTGCGAACTTGGGCGCAATTTGTACCCGCGGAGAATAGGAATAAAAAAAGCCCGCCATCCGGCGGGCTTTTCACACTACGATCGATCAAAGCACGTCGCTCGCGTGATCGGCCAGGCGCGAACGTTCACCGCGCGCCAGGGTCACGTGCCCGCTATGCCCCCAGCCCTTGAAGCGGTCGACCACATAGGTCAGCCCGCTCGAGCCTTCGGTGAGGTAAGGCGTGTCGATCTGGGCGATGTTACCCAGGCACAGGATCTTGGTGCCCGGGCCGGCGCGCGTGACCAGGGTCTTCATCTGCTTCGGCGTCAGGTTCTGTGCCTCGTCGATGATCAGGAACTTGTTGACGAAGGTGCGGCCGCGCATGAAGTTGAGCGACTTGATCTTGATGCGCGAGCGGATCAGGTCCTGGGTCGCGGCGCGCCCCCAGTCGCCGGCGTCGCCATCGGACTTCATCAGCACCTCGAGGTTGTCGTCGAAGGCGCCCATCCAGGGCGACATCTTCTCTTCCTCGGTGCCCGGCAGGAAGCCGATGTCCTCGCCCACCGGCACCGTCACGCGGGTGACGATGATCTCGTTGTACTGCTTGGTCTCCAGCACCTGGGCCAGGCCGGCGGCCAGGGCCAGCAGGGTCTTGCCGGTGCCGGCCTGGCCGAGCAGGGTGACGAAATCGCAGTCCGGGTTCATCAGGAGGTTGAGGGCGAAGTTCTGCTCGCGGTTGCGCGCGGTGATGCCCCACACGTTGTTCTTGTTGTGGCTGTAGTCGCGCAGGGTCTCGAGCACCGCGGTCTTGCCGTTGATCTGCTTGACCTGGGCGTAGAAGGGCGAGTCGCCGTCCTTCGGTTCCAGGTAGACGAACTGGTTCACCAGCAGGCCGGGAACCACCGGACCGGTGATGCGGTAGAAGGTCGAGGAATAGCCGTTGCGGTTTTCCTGCCAGGACTCGATGTCCTTGCCGTGCGAGTCCCAGAAGTCGTCCGGCAGCTGGACGATGCCCGAGTACAGCAGGTCGGTGTCTTCCAGCACATGGTCGTTGAAGTAATCCTCGGCCGGCAGGCCCAGGGCGCGCGCCTTGATGCGCATGTTGATGTCCTTCGACACCAGCACGATCGCGCGGCCGTCCATCTGCTGCTCGAGCGCGCGGACGACGCCCAGGATCTGGTTGTCGGCCTTGCCCGAGGGCAGGCCTTCGGGCAGCGGGGCCGAGTCCAGCTTGGTCTGGAAGAACAGGCGGCCCTTGGCGTCCTTGTTGCCCAGCTTGGCCAGCGGGATACCGGATTCGATCGCGTCGTCGTCGACGTTGGCGATCAGGGCGTCGAGGGTGCGCGAGACCTGGCGCGCATTGCGCGCGACTTCCGACATGCCCTTCTTGTGGTTGTCGAGCTCCTCGAGGGTCATCATCGGCAGGTAGACGTCGTGCTCCTCGAAGCGGAACAGCGAGGTCGGGTCGTGCATCAGGACGTTGGTGTCGAGCACGAAGACCTTGGTGATGCCGGACTTGTCGGCCTTGCGGCTGGTGGAAGACTTGACGGTCACTTCGACCGGCTTGTGCTTGGCCGGATGCGGCTGCTCGGCGTCGGTCTCGCGCAGCTTGGCCACGGTGGCCGGCGCGCTGCGCTGGGTTTCGCCGCGCGCCGGCGCGGGGACGGCCGCCAGCACGGGCGCGGCTTGCGCGGCTTTCTTGCGGGCGCGGCCCTTGGGCGCTGGCACGGCCTGGCCGCTGATCAGCTCTTCGAGTTCGGTATCGGTCTGGGTGGATGCGGGACGGACCGGCGACTTGCCGGGTTCCGCCTTCGGGTAATCCTTGGCCAGCAGCATGGTGGCTGGCTTGGTGGGCATTTTGGGTAGTGGCATCAGGTTCTCAATCTCAAAAAAGACGGGAAGGCCGAACGTGCGCGGGCCACAGGGCCGCGCCGTCGTTCGGAATCGGTACTCGGGAAAGGGCTGCCATGCTGATTGGAGCCGGGAGAAGCCCGGTCCGGCAGGCAGCCAGATTGGAATGATGCGGATGTGTTACGGGTTGACTCAAAATAGGCGATGGCTATCCAGGTACGTTAAGAAACTGGAGCCATCCATCGGAACCTGGATAACCTGCTGCTCGCGAAGGTTTTTCAAGTTCTTCTTAAGGCTGGCTCTTCAAAAATTCCAGCACTTCGGCGACGTGATCATTGACTTTCACGCCACGCCATTCTTTCACCAATCGGCCTTGAGCGTCAATGACAAACGTACTGCGCTCGACCCCCCGGACCTGCTTGCCATACATATTCTTCATCTTCATGACATTGAACTGGGTGCAGACGGCCTCGTCGGGGTCGGAAATCAGTTCGAAGGGCAGGCCCAGCTTGCCCTTGAAGTTCTCGTGCGAGCGCAGCGAATCGCGGCTCAGGCCGTAGATCTCGGCGCCCAGCGCCTGGAACTCGGGATAGGCTTCGCGGAAGTTGATGCTCTCGGTAGTGCAGCCTGGCGTGTTGTCCTTGGGATAGAAGTACAGCACGGTGTACTTGGCGGGACGTCCGGCCAGCTCGAAAGTCAGGCCGCCGGTCATCGGGGCAGAAAATGGGGCAACCGGCGTTGGGGTGATCGGTGCGGCGTTTGGGCTCTCGGCCACGGGGCTCTCCTGGCAGGGGCAGCGCGGCGCGCTGCGGTCAATCTCCCTGGCGCACAGGGAGCGGCAGTGCGCATGATAATCCCGCACCGCCTCCAGAGGCTAGTCCCTGCCGCCAGGCTGATAATTCCGCCAGGTGGGGATTAGTTTCTTTTTTTCAAGTGGTCTGTTCGATAATCAGGGCCAGCGTGACCTTGCGCCCTTCGCCCATCAGGATGTTGTAGGTGCGGCAGGCGGCCTGGCTGTCCATGCATTCGACGCCGATGCGCAGCGCCGAGAGGCTGGCGACCAGTTTCGGATGGACGAAGCGCTGGCGCTCGCCGGTGCCGAGCACGACCACGTCGGGCGCATCCTTCGCGATCTCCTCGAAGTGGGCGGCGGCCAGGTCCTCGAAACGGGCGACGTTCCACGGACGCGGCGGGACTTCGGGCATGACGGTGAGGCTGAACTCGAAGCGCTGGGCATTGATTTCGACGCCCTTGGCGTCGTAGCCGGTCACGGTCTGGTATTGTTGAGTGTTGTCGGAATGGAGCTTCATGGTCTTGCGTTTTCAGAGGCGAAAGTAGTCGCTCATTGTAACCGGATCGGCAAGGTTGCCTGATTCCGCTGCCTAAGGCAGAATGGTATTTTTCGCACTGCAACATACGGAAGGGTCGAAAAACCTGCTGCGCGTTGCACTGTCGTCCTGCGATGCTCGCTGTACTCATGTACAGCTGCGCTTCTCGGACAACATTGCTGCCGCTCGCGACGGTTTTCCGATGCTTCCTTAGCGCATTCTTCCAGGGGATATCTTGCGACCCATTTTCAAATCGAACAAACTCGACGACGTTTGCTACGAAATCCGTGGCCCGGCCCTGGAAAAGGCCCGCCAGATGGAAGACGACGGCCAGAAGATCATCAAGCTTAATATCGGCAACCTGGCCGTGTTCGGCTTCGATCCGCCGGACGAGATCGTGCACGACATGATCCGCAACATGCAGGGCGCGGCCGGCTATACCGATTCCAAGGGCATGTTTGCGCCGCGCAAGGCGGTCATGCACTATACCCAGGAAAAGAATATCCAGGGCGTCGGCATCGACGACATCTACCTGGGCAACGGCGCCTCCGAGCTGATCGTGATGGCGATGCAGGGCCTGCTGAACAACGGCGACGAGGTGCTGGTGCCGGCGCCCGACTATCCGCTCTGGACCGCGGCCGTGAGCCTGGCCGGCGGCAATCCGGTGCACTACGTGTGCGACGAGCAGTCCGGCTGGTTCCCCGACATCGAGGACATGCGCAAGAAGATCACGCCGAACACGCGCGCGATCGTCGTCATCAACCCGAACAACCCGACCGGCGCCCTGTATCCGCGCGAAGTGCTGCTCGAGATCGTCGAACTGGCGCGCCAGCACCAGCTGATCATCTACGCCGACGAAATCTACGACAAGACCCTGTACGACGGCGAACAGCACGTGTCGATCGCCTCGCTGGCCGACGACGTGCTGTGCCTGACCCTGAACGGCCTGTCCAAGAACTACCGCTCCTGCGGCTACCGCGCCGGCTGGATGACGGTGTCGGGCGAGAAGCGCCATGCCAAGGGCTATATCGACGGCCTGAACATGCTGGCCTCGATGCGCCTGTGCGCCAACGCGCCGGGCCAGTACGCGATCCAGACCGCCCTCGGCGGCTACCAGAGCATCGCCGACCTGGTAGGCCCGGGCGGACGCCTGCTCAAACAGCGCGACCTCGCGCACAAACTGCTGACCGATATTCCGGGCGTGTCCTGCGTGAAGCCAAAAGCCGCGCTGTACATGTTCCCGCGCCTCGACCCGAAGATGTACCCGATCACGGACGACCAGCAGTTCATCTGCGAACTGCTGTCCGAGGAAAAAGTGCTGCTGGTGCAAGGCACCGGCTTCAACTGGATCGCCCCGGACCACTTCCGGCTGGTGTTCCTGCCCAATTCCGACGACCTGACCGACGCTTGCGGACGCATCGCGCGCTTCCTCGACGGCTACCGACGGCGCCATGGACGCGCCTAGACTTCAACGAGAAACCACACCATGAAACCCATCAAAGTTGGCCTACTGGGGCTCGGCACCGTCGGTGCCGGCACCTATAACGTTCTTCAGCGCAACCAGGAAGAGATCCGCCGCCGTGCCGGCCGCGGCATTGAAATTACCATGGTGGCGGCGCGTAACATTGAACGGGCACGCCAGCTGACAGGGAACACCATCGAGGTGGTCGCCGACGCCTTCGCCGTGGTCAACCATCCCGACATCGACATCGTGGTGGAACTGATCGGCGGCTACGAGCTGCCGCGCGAGCTGGTGCTGCAGGCCATCGCCAACGGCAAGCACGTGGTCACCGCCAACAAGGCCTTGCTGGCCCTGCACGGCAACGAGATCTTCGCCGCCGCCCAGGACAAGGGCGTGACGGTGGCCTTCGAGGCGGCCGTGGCCGGCGGCGTGCCGATCATCAAGGCGCTGCGCGAAGGCCTGACTGCCAACCGCATCGAATCGGTGGCCGGCATCATCAACGGCACCACCAACTTCATCCTTTCCGAAATGCGCGAGAAGGGCCTGGACTTCGCGACCGTGCTCAAGCAGGCGCAGGAACTGGGCTATGCCGAGGCCGACCCGACCTTCGACATCGAGGGCGTGGACGCGGCGCACAAGCTGACCATCATGTCGGCGATCGCCTTCGGCATCCCGGTGCAGTTCGACAAGGCCTACATCGAAGGCATCAGCAAGCTGGAAGCGGCCGACATCCGCTACGCCGAGCAGCTGGGCTATCGCATCAAGCTGCTGGGCATCACCCGGCGCACCCGTACGGAATCGGGCGAAGGCATCGAGCTGCGCGTGCACCCGACCCTGATCCCGGCCGCGCGCCTGATCGCCAACGTCGAAGGCGCGATGAACGCGGTGCTGGTGCAGGCCGACGCCGTCGGATCCTCGCTGTATTACGGCAAGGGCGCGGGCTCCGAGCCGACCGCCTCGGCCGTGATCGCCGACCTGGTCGACGTGACCCGCCTGGCGACCGTGGACCCGTACTGCCGCGTGCCGCACCTGGCCTTCCAGCCGGGCGAGATGACCGACGTCGCCATCGTGCCGATGGCCGAGATCACCACCAGCTACTACCTGCGCGTGCACGTGAAGGACCAGCTGGGCGTGATGGCGGACCTGACCCGCATCCTGGCCGACGCCGGCATCTCGATCGACGCCGTGCTGCAGAAGGAGCCGGGCGACCAGACCGACCTCGACATCATCATGCTGACGCACCAGACGCGCGAGAAGAACATCGATGCGGCGATCGCCAAGATCGAGGCGCTGCCGGCGGTGATCAGCAAGGTGACGCGGATTCGCCTCGAAGCGCTGAGCTGATTGATCGTAGGGTTGGCGGCTCCGCCGCCGACGCGTTCAAGCGGCGCTTGCCGGATCGTTCGCGAGAACGGAGCCGCCAACGATCACCGCGTGGACGGGGGACCCGTCCACCCTACGTCATCGGCGGCATATCCCACTGCAGCGGCATGGCGCCGCGCACCCCTTCGGGCACACAGCGCATGGGCTGCGCCTCGTCGTCGTCGAGAAGGGCAGTGGTGAGGAGGAGCAGATCCTGCTCGATGTGCTCGAACAGCGCGCTGGCGACGCTGGCGTAGCAGACGTGGAAGGTGGCTGAAGTCATCCGCGGATTCTACCTGCGCTGCACTGCAGCATGGCCCGGGAAAAGGGCCTCCTTGACCCACTTCAATTAGGGGTCGCCCGGGATCATACAGTTTGATTCCGCACGGCCGTCCAGCGCCACGTTTTGTGTTGAATGGCGATCGCGTATCAAAATATGCAACCCCCGGTATTCCCTGCGGCGACCAGATCATGAATTTGAGAAACAGCGTTTGTGAGCCCGGGGCGGCCGTTGTACAGTACGCACTCCCGTTCAGCGAACTTTTTCAGCAATCTCTAGCGCATGAGCCATCCGAACCAGTTTTCCCTGCTGACGCAGCGCCGCTTCGGCCCCTTCTTCTGGACCCAGTTCCTAGGCGCCTTCAACGACAACCTGTTCAAGACCGCGCTGCTGGTCGTGCTGACCTATGACGCGCTGTCCTGGACCACGCTCGATCCGGCCCTGCTGAACAACCTGATCCCTGGCCTGTTCATCCTGCCCTTCGTGCTGTTCTCGGCCACGGCCGGCCAGATCGCGGACAAGTTCGACAAAGGGCAGCTGGCGCGCTTCGTCAAGCTGCTCGAGATCGCCATCATGGGCGTGGCCTGCATCGGCTGGATGACGCATACCTTGTGGCTGCTGGTGGCGGCCGTGGCCGGCATGGGCCTGCATTCGACCCTGTTCGGCCCGGTCAAGTACGCCTACCTGCCGCAGCAGCTGAAGCCCGAGGAACTCGTGGGCGGCAACGGCGTCATCGAGATGGGCACCTTCGTCGGCATCCTGCTGGGCGAAGTGGCTGGCGCGGTGCTGGTGGCGACCAAGCCCTTCGGCATCGAGCTGGTGGCGGCTGGCACCCTGGGCTGCGCCGTGCTGGGCCTGGCCGCCAGCTGGCGCATTCCCCCGTCGCCGGCCCCGGCGCCCGAGCTGAGGATCAGCCGCAATCCCTTTGCGGAATCGCTGCGCAACCTGAATTTCTCGCGCCAGAACCGCACGGTGTTCCTGTCGATGCTGGGCAATTCCTGGTTCTGGTTCTACGGCGCCCTGGTGCTGGCGCAATTCCCGCTGTTCGCCAAGGACTACCTGCATGGCGACCACAGCGTCTTCGTGCTGCTGCTGACCGTATTCTCGCTCGGCATCGGCGCCGGTTCGCTGCTGTGCGAGCGCCTGTCGGGCCGCAAGGTCGAGATCGGCCTGGTGCCTTTCGGCTCGATCGGCCTGTCGGTGTTCGGCATCGACCTGTACTTCGCCAGCAGCGCCTATGCCGGTGCCGGGACGGCCGCGCTCGACGCCTTCGCGCTGCTGGCCCAGCCGGGCGTGCCGCGCATCCTGGCCGACATCGTCCTGATCGGTATCTTCGGCGGCTTCTTCATCGTGCCGCTGTTCGCCCTGATCCAGACCCGCTGCGACCAGAAGCACGTGTCGCGCACCATCGCCGGCATGAACATCCTGAACGCGCTGTTCATGGTGGCTTCGGCTGGCGTGGCGATCCTGCTGCTGGGGCAGGGCTTCACGATTCCCGAACTGTTCCTGGTCACGGCCCTGCTGAACGCCGTGGTGGCGGTGTACATCTTCTCGCTGGTGCCGGAATTCCTGATGCGCTTCCTGGCCTGGCTCCTGATCCACACCGTGTACCGCGTGCGCACGGTGGACGTGGCGCGCATCCCGGAGGAAGGCCCGGCCGTGCTGGTATGTAACCACGTGAGCTATGTCGACGCGCTGGTGATCGGCGCCGCCAGCCCGCGCCCGATCCGCTTCGTGATGGACCACCGCATCTTCAAGACGCCTTTCCTGAGCTGGCTGTTCCGCGCCGCCAAGACCATCCCGATCGCGCCGGCCAAGGAAGACCCGTGGGTGATGGAAAAGGCGTTCGTGGACATCGCCCATGCCTTGCACGATGGCGAGCTGGTCTGCATCTTCCCGGAAGGGAAGCTGACCTCGACCGGCGAGATCAGCGAATTCCGCGCCGGCATCGCCAAGATCGTCGCCCGCAGCCAGGTGCCGGTGATCCCGATGGCCCTGCGCGGCCTGTGGGGCAGCATGTTCACGCGCGACAAGACCAACATTTTCGAGCGCCGCATCGAACGCGGCGTGCGCTCGAAGCTGGCGCTGGCCGTCGGCTTGCCGGTGACGCCGGAGCAGGCCACTCCGGAATACCTGCAGGAGCAGGTGCTGGCCTTGCGCGGCGACTGGAAATAAACAGGGCGCTCAGCCCGGCTGGCGCAGGGGCGCCGCGGCCGGGCGCCCGATCCAGGTGGCGCGGTGCCACAGGGCTTCCAGCGGACCCTGCGTGTGCCGGCGCAGCCACCAGCTGCTGAACCAGATTTGCAGCACCGCCAGCGCGATCCCGATCAGGAGGCAGAGGCTGGCGCCGGTGAGGGCGTACAGGCCCAGCCCGAATCCATAGTAGAGGACGGTGCCGGCGAGGGACTGCATCATGTAGCTGGTCAGGCTCATGCGTCCCAGCGGCGCCAGGCGCGCCAGCATCCTGCCCCCGGCCGCCCCGCGGTGGAGCAGGGCGAAGCCGGCGACCAGCAAGGCCGCGAAGGCCAGGTTGGCCCAGGAACTGAACATCAGCACCAGGGGCCGCTTCAAGCCTTCAGCGCCGTTCCAGCCGTCCAGGCTGCGGTGGGCGAAGAACAGCGGAACGAACAGGACCAAGGCGATGAGGGCGATCCTGCGCCAGCGCACCGCCGCGGCCGCATCGTCCGCAAAGAAGCGCGCCCGGCAGGCCAGCATGCCGAGCATGAACAGGGCCGGGATCTGGAACAGTCGGCCGTTCTCCCAGCTCCACAGGATCGCGGCTGGCCTGCCATTGAAGAGATTCCCGCTCCATACTTCCCACATCGAACCGTGCATCAGGTAGGCGTTGCCGCGTCCGAAGTAGGCCCAGGATGCCGGGTCCGGCAGCTTGAGCGCGGGCGCGGGAAGGGCGCGCAGCAGCTCGACCAGGGCATAGGGCTGGAGCAGCAGGACGCAGACGATCGCCAGCACCAGGCGCCGAGGCAAACGGGCCACCAGCAGCAGGCTCGCGCCGAGCACGGCATACATGGCCAGGATGTCGCCCTGGTAGAACATCGAGTTCACCAATCCGAAACCGAGCAGGAGCAGCAGGCGCCACGCGAAGCGGGCGCGAAAGTCCTCGCCGACGGCTGCGCGGCGGCCATCCTGCAGCGCGAAGGTGAAGCCGAACAGGAAGGCGAAGATGGCGTAGGCCTTGCCGTGGAAGAGGAAGAACAGGGTTTCCCAGACGAGCTTGTCGAGGCTGATCATCCAGGCCGGCAGATGGGTCGGAAAATGGTAGAGATCGAAGTGTTCGAGGTTATGCAGCAGCATGATCGCCAGGATCACGAAGCCGCGCAGGGCGTCGACCACGGCAAGACGTTCGGACGAAGTGGGCATCTCAGCTCCAGCGAAGGACGGAGGGGCCATTGTAGGTGGTAGCGTTACCACTGCGGCGATGCCGGGCTCTGCAATTGGTGAGAGATGGGGTTGCTGCTTGATCCCGGGAATCGCTTCCGGGACCGCCGGAAGGGTAGGCGGCTTACGTCGGCGCAAGCCTTTTATTGAAAACGTATAACAAAAACTCAAGGTTTTTTTCCGGCTCTGATATAATTGCTGGCTAGTCGGGGCGTAGCGCAGCCTGGTAGCGTACCTGCATGGGGTGCAGGGGGTCGGAGGTTCGAATCCTCTCGCCCCGACCATTAACATCAAGGCATTGCAGTTCATCGTAATGCGGCGCAATAGCGCACAACCGCCGTCTGCACATGCAGGGCGGTATCCAGGGAAAAGCCGCATTGCGGCTTTTTTTTCGTCTGAAGAATGGTACCGGCTACCGGACTCGCCTGAAGAATGTGAAGCGGGCAGAAGCTCATCTTGCCATGCGGTAACAAGTTTCGTACACTGAGCCTTTCCCTATTCTTGCTTCCGACCGGCCATGGCCGCTTAGTGCACGAGGGCGTTTCATCGATGAGGCAACGATGGCTTTTTCCTCGGTTTGGACGAACTTCTTCATGGCCTACGCGGCTGTCATGCTGGGGCATCGATGGATGAGCAAGCGGGAGTTCCGCCAGCACCCCGATAAAGGCCGGCGTTACCAGGCGCTTCCTCTCGCCTACAAGTTCGCTTGCTGGTTCATGGTCATGCCCTTACTGGCGGGCACTGTCGTACATGAATTTCTTGGCGCCTTGGGCCTTGCTTCCTTTCTCGTGCTCGAAAGCGCCTGCATTCGCTGGTATCGGCGTGCCGGCCTGCTTCGGTGATCAGGGAGCGAAAGCGGATGCATGAGATCACAGGCGAACCGGCCGGCAAATGGAAGGCGTGGGTAAAGTGGATCTGGCTGGCGATCGCGCTACTGGGCGGCGCCTGGATAGTAGGGATGTCCCGGCAAGATACTGGCGTCACGCTGGCCTGGGCTGCGGTGATCCTTTTCATGATGGTCCGGTTTCGCATCACGGAACAACGCTTCGACCTCCTGGTCGACCGGCATCCCGTTCGCGTCGACATCTACACGGACAAGCGCCGGCGTACATGGATACAGTGGAAAAGCCGAGGCGCCACCATGCGCGCCTGCATCCAGGAAGCGTATTGCACGGGCTGGGTGAACCACGACATCACACTCGACGAAAGAACGTATCCGCTGCGGATTCTTGTCAAACCGATCGGTGATGGCTACATGGTTTTTCCTGCCAGCCGCGAGTTCGAGATGCGTGTGATCCGGCATTCGTACTCCTGTTAACCAGGCTGGGCCCGGGTTGCGGACATCACCTTGGACACCTGGGCTTAGTTCACTTCATCGTGCTCGGCAATCAGCAAGGCCGCGCTGTACAGATCCGGCGCCATGCGCGTCGGAAGGCGGCGCGGGCCGAGCCGCCATTCGGTTTCGTTGCCGTTGTCGATTAGCAGGGTGCGGCAGCCGGCCCGGTTGCCGGCTTCCACATCGTGCAGCACGTCGCCGATCATCCACGAGGCGCGCAGGTCGATGGGATGGTCGCGGGCGGCGCGCAGCAGCATGCCCGGCGAGGGCTTGCGGCAGTGACAGACCAGCGCATAGGCGGCAACGGTGCCGAGCGGATGATGGGGGCAGTAGTAAAAGCCGTCGAGCGTAAGCTGCTCGCGGAACAGCAGGTCCGACAGGCGGTCGGCCACCGGCGCCATGACCTCCTCGCCGAAGCAGCCGTGCGCGATGCCGGACTGGTTGGTGACCACGAACAGCCGGTAGTCGAGACCGGCGAGCAGGCGCAGCGCGGCGCCGGCTCCCGGCAGCAGGTGAATGCGGCGCGGCTCGATGTTATAGGGCAGGTCGTCCACCAGGGTCCCGTCCTTGTCGAGGAAGATTGCTTTCATTCCGCTTTCCCCAAACCGCTGCACGGTGCCGGCTGCTCCGTCTCGCCGGAACCGGCGCGGCCAAGGAGCACGTGCGCGTACCCTGCGGCCACGTGGCTGCGTGAGGCGCGCAGGTGCCGGCGTCCCGCCAGTCCCATGGCCTGGGCGCGCGCCGGCCGGCGGTACAGCCTGTCGAGGCGTTCGGCCAGCGCCTCGGCGTCGCGCGCGGGAACCAGGAAGCCGGTCACACCGTCGACGACCAGGCCCTCCATGCCGCGAACCCGGGTGCCGACCACCGGACGGGCATGGGCCATTGCCATCGCCGGCGTGAACCCGCAGGGCGCATACCAGGGCGTGCTCGCGACCACGTTGGCCGCGCCATAATAGTCGTTCAGGCGCTCGCCAAGGCCGTCGTGCCCGGCCGGCGCAGCGAAGCACACCTGCGCCTTGACGCCGAGATCGGCGGCGACGTGGCGCAGGCGCGCCAGCTGCGGCGCGTCGCCGCGGCTTTCGCCGGCGATGACGATCAGCCAGGCATCCGCACCCCAGCGTGCGCGCAGCATGGCCAGGCCCTGGATGGCGGTGTCCGCGCCGGCGCGCGGCGCCAGGCCGGCGGCGTGCAGGACGATGAAGCGTCCTGGCTCGAGACCCAGGCGGCGCCGGGCCGCCGCCATGCGGGTGGCGGTATCGCGATAGGCGGGCATGGGGGGGCCTCAGGCGAAACGGACGCGATAGCGCACCGCGCCGGCCGGGCGCCAGAACACCGCCAGCGGCGGCAGCAGGGCGGACGTGAAGACCATCTCGGCCACGTGCGAAAGGCTGCGGGCGGCCCCGTGCAGGCGCTGGGCGCACAGGCGCGCCGTCAGCAGCAGTGCGGCGACGGCCGCATAGTGTCCCCAGCAGGGATGGGCTTCGATCTTCTGGCGGTACAGGGCCGGGTGCTTCTTGTATAGCAGCGCATCGAATACCGCGTGGCGGATCTGCAGCAGGCTGGCGCCCCGGGGCGCGGGACGCACCGGATGCACCGCCAGCGCCTGCGGCGCGCGCCCGAGCCGGACCCGGTGCTCCAGCAGGCGGAAATGCAGGTCGGCGTCGGCGCCGCGCTGCACGCTGAAGCATTCGTCGAAGCCGTCCATGCGTTCCAGCACCGGTTTGCGGATGAAGCAGCTGGCGCTCGTGAGGTCGAGCTGCGCATGCGCATGGGCGCTGCGCTGGCGGTCGGTGGGATGCACCGGCACCGGCGCGTCGATGCGCCCGCAGACGACGTCGACGTCGTCGCGGAAGGCGGCCAGGCCCTCGGCCAGCCAGTGGGCGGCGGGCACCGCCTCGTCGCTGGTGAAGGCGACGATGTCCGCGCGCGCGGCGCGCCATCCCCGGTTGCGCGCCGCCGCCGGGCCGCGCGGGCCCGGATTGGCGACATAGGACAGGCGCGGCCCACGCTCGAGGGTGCGCGTGCGCCAGCCCGCCACCAGGTGCTGGGTATGGTGGTTCGGTTCGCCGTCCACGACGATGATTTCGTAGCTGCGCGGGTCCAGGCGCTGGCGCATCAGCGCATCCAGGCTGCGGTCGAGCAGATCCATGCGGCCGCAGGCCGGCAGCACGACCGAAACGGCAAGCACTGCGTTATCCCTTGCTGACATTGACATGTGAGGTCTCGTTCAAGAAGGTGTCGAGTGCCGTTCGATTGCTCTGATATTGCTGAGTTCCTGCGCGGCGGGGCGGCTTCGATGTGCATCAACCGGTGCGGCGCCCGGCGGCAGTGTAGCAAACGGCGCCGGCATTTTCGGACGCTCATGCCGGCGCCGTTTGCTACACTGCCGCCTGACATCACCATCATCACCATAACAACAGGGACCGAGCATGAAACAACTGTATATCGATGGCCAGTGGATGGCCGGCGCAGGCGTCACCACCACCCGCAGCCCGTCCGACCGCAGCGACGTGATCGCCGAGTACGCGAGCGCGGGCGCGGAGCAGGCCGCGCTGGCGGTGGCGGCGGCGCACGCCGCCGCGCCGGCCTGGGGCCTGTCCGGGGTGCAGCAGCGCGCCGACGCCCTCGACGCCATCGGCACCGAGATCCTGGCGCGCAAGACCGAACTGGGCACCTTGCTGTCGCGCGAGGAAGGCAAGACGCTGCCGGAAGGCATCGCCGAGGCGGGCCGCGCCGGCGCCATCTTCAAGTTCTTTGCCCAGGAAGCCCTGCGCGTGCGCGGCGACCGCCTGGCCTCGGTGCGCCCCGGCATCGAGGTCGACGTCACCCGCGAGCCGGTCGGCGTGGTCGGCATCATCGCGCCGTGGAACTTCCCGATCGCCATTCCGGCCTGGAAGATCGCGCCGGCCCTGGCCTACGGCAATACGGTCGTGTTCAAGCCGGCCGAGCTGGTGCCGGGCTGCGCCTGGGCGCTGGCCGAGATCATCAGCCGCGCCGGCCTGCCGCCGGGCGTGTTCAACCTGGCGATGGGGCCGGGCCGCGTGGTGGGCGAAGCCATGCTGAACGACAGCCGCGTGAACGCCATCAGCTTCACCGGCTCGACCTCCACCGGCGAGCGCGTGATGCTGGCCTGCGCGCGCCGCCGTGCCCGCATGCAGCTGGAAATGGGCGGCAAGAATCCGCTGGTGGTGCTGGCCGACGCCGACCTCGACGTCGCCGTCAATGCCGCGCTGCAGGGCTCCTTCTTCTCGACCGGCCAGCGCTGCACGGCTTCGTCGCGCCTGATCGTCGACGAACAGATCTACGGCAAGTTCGTCGACGCCCTGGCCGGCCGCATGGCGGCGCTCAAGGTCGGCCATGCGCTGCACCAGGGCATCGACATCGGTCCCGTGGTCGACAGCTCGCAGCTGGAGCAGGACCTGTCGTACATCGAGATCGCCAAAGGCGAGGGCGCGCGCCTGGTGTGCGGCGGCGAGCGCCTGCAGCGCGAGACTGATGGCTACTTCCTCAGCCCGGCGCTGTTCGCCGATTGCGAGCCGGGCATGCGCCATGCGCGCGAAGAGATCTTCGGACCGGTCGCCTCGGTGATTCCGGCCAAGGGCTACGAGCATGCGCTGGCCCTGGCGAACGATACCGAGTTCGGCCTGACCGCGGGCATCTGCACCACTTCGCTCAAGCACGCCACGCATTTCAAGCGCAACGCCAAGGCCGGCATGGTGATGGTGAACGTGCCGACCGCGGGCGTCGACTACCACGTGCCTTTCGGCGGCACCAAGGGCTCGAGTTTCGGGCCGCGCGAGCAGGGCAGCAACGCGGTGGAGTTCTTCACGACCGTCAAGACCAGCTACACCAGCGCCTGACGGCGCCGCGCCCGTGCAATAAAACGAGGAGGGCTTCCTGCGCAGGAAGTCCTCCCCGCAGACGTCCTGCGAACGCAGGCCGTCAGGAAGCCCTCGGGCTACTTGCGCGAGAAGCCGGTGTCGTCGTCCATCTTGCGGTCGCCGGCCAGCTTGTTGGCGCCGGCCGGGCTGCGCGGCAGGCCGCCGACGGTATCGTTGGATTCATGCACCGCCGGGTCGCGCTGCATGCTGCCGCCCGGCTTCCAGCCCGGGTTGTCGCTGCGCGGGCCGCTGTTGCCCGGGCTGCGCGGCAGGCCGCCCGACACGTCGTTCGACAAGTGCACGTCTTCGGTGCCGGTGTCGCGCGCATGCTCGCCGGTCTGCGATCCATCGCGGTCGGCGCTGTACTGCGAGTGGCCGCCACTGCGCTGCTCGCTGCCGCCTTCGCCTTGCGCGGACTGGACGCTGCCGGACTGCGCGTTCTGCGGACCGGCCTGCATCGCATTGGGCGGCGCACGGAAGCTTTCCTGGTCACGGCCGTAGAGTTCCTCGTGCGGCGTCGCGGACAGGTCGGCCTGGGCGCTGCGCAGCGGCGATTCGCCGACCACCTGCGGCGCATCGTAGTGCTGGTGGTGATGACCCATGGAGCCGCCGCGCAGCTCCGGCTGGGCGACATTCTGGGGATTCAGGTCATGGGCGGCCTGGCTGTTGCCGGTATGCGGATGAACGTCCACCCCGGTGTTCCCCGAGCGGCGGCCGACAGGCTGCTCCAGCAAGCCCCAGGCTTCGGAATGGATCTCCATCTGGCGCTGGTGGCTGTCGGTGATGCCCTGCTGCGGGCCGGAGCCGCCGGTCTGCTGGCTCTGCATCGAGCCGCCGTGCAGGTCGCGCCCGCTGGCGGGGAACTTGCTGTCGTCGCGCTCGAACCAGTCCTGCCCGGCTGCGCCGGCATGCAGGTCCTGCTGCTGGGTGCCGGGATTGGGATTCTGCTGCTGCGTGCCGCCGGGGCCGACGCCCGGCTGGGCCTGCTGCATGGTGGCGCCGTTCGGATAGGTATGGTCGTTCGGCCCGCTGGTGGTATTGCCCTTCGCACCTTCGGTCCATTTTTCGTTGGCGCCGTTATTGGTCTGGTTATTGGTTTCGCTGCGTTGGTTCGCATCCATCTTGGCCTCCTGTTCGTATCGTCAGGGGCGGCGCGGAACGCGCGCCGCCTGATGTTGCCATGATGCTCGTGCCTCTTTAAACACAGTATAGGAAGACGTAGGGGTGCTGTGTAGGACTGTTTCTGACCAGCTGATGAAGCAATTTGTTGACGACTGGAAGTACATTTTCGTCAATGCATTTTCTGTCGCGTGTAGTCCTACAAAGTCATCTGAAAACGTCCTATACCCTCATCCATCACGCGTGCCTAAGATGACTTCGACCCTCGCTCATCGGCGCATTTCCGAGAGCCTGGATCAAGCCTGCCGCAGGACGCGGCGGTTCTAAAAGCGAACAGGGAGAAGACCATCATGGCCTCAAGCAATCAAGGTAGCAAACAAGGCAGCAATCAGGGCGGCAGCAGCCAAAGCAGCGGTACCCGCAATCGCGGTTTCGCTTCGATGGATCCGGCACGCCAGCGCGAGATCGCCAGCCAGGGCGGCAAGGCTGCCCACGCAAAAGGAACGGCACACGAATTCACTTCGGAAGAAGCCCGCCGTGCCGGCAGCATGAGCCACGGCAACCGCCAGTCGGCCAGCGCCAGCGCAGGCGGCGCTTCCCGTACCAGCAGCAAGACCGGCGGCAACCGCCAGAGCTCGTCGAGCGGCAACCGCGGCGGCTCGAAAGAGTAAGTCGTCCCAGCAGCCTGCCGGCGCGCGCCGCCAGGCTGTCGCCAGTATCCAGCGGGGAGCCACGAGGCTCCCCGTTCTGTTTGCGGCGCGTGCTTTCCGCTCTTGGCTTTTCCGACACACTCAAGGCCGATGGGATGCGGTAGAATCGCTGCGCCTTTTTCAACATTCCTAAGGAACAACGTCGTGAAACCAGCGGTTATCCGTCAAGTCAAAAGCCTGTCCATGTCGTGCGACCGTGTCGGCAACCTGTTGCTGACCAAGTTCTCCACCCAGGGCGCGAACGACCTCGCCATCCACGTTCCCGCATCGATCGTGTTCTGGCTGCTCAAGCACCTGCCGGTCAACCGCGACCCGAAGCTGGCGCCGCCCCCGCAAGGCCCGGCGATCACCCAGCACGACTGGGACAATCCGTACACGCCGCGCGCCCAGTACGTGAACTGCAAGGAACTGCCGGGCGCCATCCGCATGCACTTCGTGCTCGACAGCAAGCAGGATCTGACCGTGGTCCTCGACCGCGCCAACGTCGAGCTGATGCGCCAGATCATGACGATGTACACGAAGGACCTGATCGACCTCGACGCGCAGTAATCCTCTCCTGCGGCGCGGCGGATGGCAGGGAGGTCCGGCGGCCGAGCTTCCGGTATCATTGGCCGGTATTGTGTAACCGGCCACGAAAGGACCCCCCATGCCCATCAAAATCAGCCAGATGTTCGACTCCGGTTCCATCGAGGTCGTCCGCGCCGACCATCCCCGGCAGATCGACCTGAACCTGCGCAAGGATTCGCACGCCGACATCCACCAGTGGTTCCACTTCCGCCTGCAGGGCGCGCGCGGCCAGGCCTGCACCCTGCGTTTCCTGAACGCGGGCCAGGCCACCTATCCGAAGGGCTTCGAGGACTATCAGGTGGCGGCCAGCTACGACACCGAGAACTGGTTCCGGGTGCCGACCTCCTTCGACGGCCAGGTCATGACCGTCAACCACACGCCCGAGCTCGACAGCGTCTACTACGCCTACTTCGAGCCCTATACCTGGGAGCGCCACTTGCGCCTGCTGGGTGAGGTGGCCGAGAACCCGATCGCGCGCGTGCACGACATCGGCTCCACGGTCGACGGCCGCGACATGAATCTGGTCGTGATCGGCAATCCGCAGGCGGAAAAGAAGATCTGGGTGATCGCCCGCCAGCACCCGGGCGAGACCATGGCCGAATGGTTCGTCGAAGGCATGATGGATGCGCTGCTGGACAACGCCAACCCGGTCTCGCGCAAGCTGCTGTCGCGCGCCGTGTTCTACATCGTCCCGAACATGAACCCGGACGGCTCGGTGCGCGGCAACCTGCGCACCAACGCCGCGGGCGCCAACCTGAACCGCGAGTGGATGAGCCCGAGCCTCGAGCGCAGCCCGGAAGTGCTGTGCGTAAAGAACAAGATCCACGAGACCGGCGTCGACATGTTCTTCGACATCCACGGCGACGAGGCGCTGCCCTACAACTTCGTGGCCGGCAACGAGATGCTCGAAGACTTCACCCCGGAACGCATGGAGCGCCAGAAGGCCTTCGTGGAGCGCTACATGGCCGCCAGCCCGGACTTCCAGAATGTCTACGGCTACGCCGCCAGCAAGTACAACGACGAGCTCCTGACCCTGGCCTCCAAGTACATCGGCCACACCTTCAAGTGCCTGTCGCTGACCCTGGAGATGCCGTTCAAGGACAACGCCAACCTGCCCGATGCCCACACCGGCTGGAACGGCGCAAGGAGCGCGGCGCTGGGCGCGGCGATGCTGCAGCCTATCCTGCAGTCGCTGGACTAATTCCATGGGCGTCGAGATCGAGCGCAAGTTCCTGGTGCAGGGCGAGGCCTGGCGCGCGCTCGGCGAGCCCGTGCTGCTGCGCCAGGGCTACCTGAGCGCGGACCCGATGCGCACCGTGCGTGTGCGCATCGAAGGCGGGCAGGGCGTCCTCACCATCAAGAGCAAGAACGTCGGCGCCACGCGCGGCGAATGGGAATACCCGATCCCGCTGCCTGACGCGGCCGAGCTGCTCGACCGCCTGTGCGAGCGCCCGCTGGTCGAGAAGACCCGCCGCCGCATCCTGCACGCCGGCTTCACCTGGGAAGTCGACGAATTCCTGGGCGAGAACGCGGGCCTGGTGGTGGCCGAGATCGAACTGCCGTCCGAGGACACCGCTTTCGAACTCCCGGCCTGGGTCGGCCGGGAAGTCACCGGCGACAAGCGCTACTACAACTCCAGCCTGATCCGCCATCCTTATTCCACCTGGACCCACCCATGACAAACATGCCGCGCCGCAGCTTGCTGGCGCTCTCCGCCGCCGTGCTCCTGACGGCCTGCGGCACCCTCGCCACCGACACCGCCGGCACTCCCAGCTATTTCCCGCCCGCGGGCGACTGGGCGCGCAAGGACCCCGGGCAGCTGGGCATGGACCCGGCGGCCCTTGCGGCCGCGGTACAGTACGCGCAGGCGCACGAGACCACCCGCGCGCGCGACTTCTCCGACCAGGAAGCCACCTTCGGCGCGCGCCTCGGCTCGATGCCGACCCGGCGCGCCAATACCAACGGCCTGGTGATCTACAAGGGCTATGTGGTGGCCGAGTTCGGCGACACGCAGTTCGTCGACCCGACCTATTCGGTGGCCAAGAGCATGCTGGCGACGGTGGCCGGCGTAGCCGTGCGCGACGGGCGCATCAAGCTCGACGACGCCGTGGCCCAGCGTGTGAACGACGGCGGCTATGCCTCGGCCCACAATGCGCCGGTCACCTGGAAGCAGCACCTGCAGCAGGAATCCGAGTGGGAAGGCAGCATGTGGGGCAAAAACGCCGACTTCGTCGGCAAGGCGGCATTCGGCGCCGGCGAGCGCAAGCCGCGCGCGCTCCAGGCGCCCGGCAGCTTCTACGAATACAACGACGTGCGCATCAACCGCTTCGCGCTGTCGCTGCTGCGGGTGTTCGGCCAGCCGGTGCCGGACGTGTTCCAGGAGCAGGTGATGGACCCGGTCGGCGCCTCCAGCACCTGGAAGTGGGTGCCCTACCACAACAGCTACGTCGACCTGGACGGCAAGCAGGCGGTCTCGGTCAGCGGCGGGACCCGCTGGGGCGGCGGCATGTGGATCAACAGCTGGGACATGGCCCGCTTCGGCTACCTGTGGCTGCGCGGCGGGGCCTGGAACGGCCGCCAGATCCTGCCCCCTGACTACGTCAAGGCAGCGCTCACCCCCAGCGCCAACGGCCCCGACTATGGTTACCTGTGGTGGCTGAATACCAAGGGCAAGAACCTGCCCGGCCTGCCGGCCAACGCCTACGCCGCGCTGGGGGCAGGGCAGAACACGATCGTGGTGTCGCCCGACCATGACCTGGTGATCGTGTGGCGCTGGCATGCGGGCAATCCTGCCGAGTTCGCTACCAGGGTCGCCGCCGCCATCCGGTCCCGCTAGGCGCTTCACCGGCCTCGCCTCCAAGGCGGCGTTGCTGTGTATGAATACCAACAGTATATAGTTTCTTTTCGGAAGAACTTGTTTCAATTATTTAATCTTTAGGGGCAAACTGATAAGATTAGGGGGTTACTTCCCGGAACTCCCATGATCTCCCCAATTCGAACCCTTACTGCGCTGGCGCTGGCCGCCACTGCGCTGACGATGTCCCATGCCGCTTCGGCGGCCGACCTGAAATCCGCCGCTTCCGCCTGCCGGCTTGGCGAAGAGGTGAAACGCTACAGCGACAACGAACGCGAATCCGGCGAAACGCCGCTCGCCATCGAAGGCGCCGTCACCGTCACATCGCGCGAGGCGCGCTGCCTGATGAACAAGCTCGGCAAAGAGCTGATCGTGATCGCCGCCGTGGACGATGAGCGCAAGCTTCCGGGCGCCATTCCCATGCGCTGGGCGGCCGGCGACGCCGCGGGCGTCCAGTCACGGCTGGCCGACACGCTGGCGGACCTGACCCAGGGCCGCAAGTCGCGTCCCCTGCTGGTCTATTGCCACCACCTCAAGTGCGGCCTGTCGCAGCAGGTGGCCATGCGCGCCGCCAAGGCCGGGTATCCGAACGTGTACTGGCTGCGCTGGGGCATGCTCGGCTGGAAGCAGGCCGGCTATGCCTTCCAGGGCGAACCGGAAGACGATCCGGCGACGCGCTATGCGCGCCTGCTCGAGCAGTGCACGGCGGCGGCCTCGCCGGAGTCGATCGCACGCGCCGCGAGTGAAATGCCGATGAACGAGCTCGAGTACGAAATGGAAAAAGGGCTGAAGGCGTACCAGAAGAACCGCAAGGAATGCCTCCAATCCCTGATCCCCGAAGCGGAGGAGCACAAGGGGCGCAAGGCCGACCTGGCGCAACGGATCGCACGCAGCGACGCGGATGCGTCGCGCAGCGTGAAGGCCGCGCAGACGGCTTTCAACACCAAGCCTGCCGACTACCTGGTGCCGCTGCTGTCGCAGGCGCCGGTGTCGACCTTGCGCGCCATGGCCGAGCGTGCCCGCGCCGTCAAGCCCGTGTCCAGCTGCGGAAGCTTCGATTACCGCCTTCCCGGCGCGAACAATGCGGCAATCGACGACATGAACGGACGCATGCGTTCCTACCGCGCCTGCCTGGACCGTCTGACAGAGCAGGGCGGGGCGGCGGCGCTCGATCCGGCCGAATTCGGCAAATTCGTGCGCATGGCCGAACTGACCCAGCCCTACACCTGCTCGGCCAGGCGCCAGCCACACTGCGTGCCGGATGAGGTCTGGTCGCGTCTGGCCCGTGTCGCCACGCGCGAGCAGCGGCAAATGGTGCAGCAAGCGGTGGCGCTCGCCGAATCGCTCGAAGGCGACGTGGACAAGGTGCGTGAGCGTCTCAACGACCTTGTCGACGCCAACAATGCCCGCGTGCGCCAGGCCGAAGCGGAGGACGAGGAGCGCGCGAACAGGAACAGCAACTATGGCGGCGGCTACAGCTATACGCCGCCGGCGCCGCCACCGGTCCAGTACCGCAAGCCGCTCGACTCCAGCGCCATGGGGATCCGATGAAATCCGCCGGTCCAGGCCGCGGCCTGCCCACATCCAACACGTCCACGTTTTTGCCGAAGATTGCCATGAAACCGATTCGCCAACTTGCCTTGCTGGTCTGCCTGCCGTTCGCTGCGGGCCAGGCCCTTGCCCAATCCTGTCCCTTGACCGCCGAGGACGTGGGCGCCCTGACGGCCGCGCGCAAAGTGACCGACAGGGTCGAGCAGGACGATGACGACCAGGATGCCTTCGTCACCTACCAGGGCGCCAACTACAAGCTGCTCGGCGCCGCGCCGATCGAGGTGCGCGTCCAGAGCCGCGACCAGCATGTCAAGGAAGCGATCATCGGCCTGCCGGGCAAGAACCTGCCGGCCTACATGGCGGCGCTGAAGAAGAGCCTGCCGCCCGGCGGCAAGCTGGAATGCGACGCCGACATGGAAGAGTGCAAGTGGGAACTCGGCCGCAAGGCGGAGATCGGGGAGCTCGAGGAGATCCGCGTCTACGACACGATCTACTTCAAGAAGGACACCACGCTCATGTGCACCTACGCTTCGCCGCGCCATGTCACCATCGTCGACATGCTGATCGAGTTGGAGCGGCAGAAGAAGCGTTGAACCGTACGCGGCGCCGGCGGCGGCGCATCGACGCTATTCGACAGGGCGCATCCATGCGCCCTGTTTTTTTGCCCGGCTCAGAACGTGATCTTCACCGACGCCGCGCTGCGCTTGGCTTCGCCGTGGTACACGGCCTCGATGTTGTTGCCGTCCGGGTCGAGCACGAAGGCCGCGTAATAGCCGGGGTGATACGGCCGCTCGCCCGGTCCGCCGTTGTCCTTGCCGCCATGCGCCAGCGCCGCCTTGTAGAAGGCGTCCACCATGGCCCGGTCCCGTGCCTGGAAGGCGAGGTGGTGGCGTCCCGTCAGCACCCCTTGCGCCGCTTCGCTCTCGGCCGTCGAGACGAACAGTTCGTCCACCCAGAAATACCCATCCCCGGTGCCGCCGATCGGCACCTCCAGGACCTCGAATACCGCCGTGTAGAAGGCTTGCGAAGCGGGGAGGTCGCGTACCACCAGCTGGATATGGTCGATCAGCCTGCCGCGGTGGAGTTCCTGAGTTTCCATGCTGTGCTCCTTGAAGGGTTACCGAAATGGTCCGGCGATCATACCGCCGCTCTCGGCGGCGCGCCTGCGCGCGGCCGGCATTTTATTGAATGAGCATGCGAATGAGAACAATTCTCGTTTACATCGTCTTAAATTTTATTTACAATTGCCGCCATCCAATGCAATCCCGTCAACTTGCCCAGAGAAAGTTTTGTAATGAAAGCAATAAAAAGCCGCAAACGCTCGACCGCCAACAACCACGTGATGAGCACTGCCCTGGCGGCGCTGCTGCTGCCCCTGGGCGCGCAGGCCGACAACATCGCGCCGCCGCCGGCCGACGCCAAGCCGGCGTCCACCGTGGAGATCGTCGGCCAGGTCGACAACGGCTTCCGCGCCGAATACGCTTCCTCGCCCAAGTACACCGAAAAACTGGTGGACACCGCCCAGACCGTGCAGGTCATCAAGAAGGAACTGTTCGAACAGCAGGGCGCCCTGACCCTGACCGACGCGCTGCGCAACACCCCAGGCGTCGGCGCCTTCTTCCTGGGTGAGAACGGCAACACCAACACCGGCGACGCGATCTTCATGCGCGGCTTCGACACCTCGGGCAGCATCTTCGTCGACGGCGTGCGCGACGTCGGCTCGGTCTCGCGCGACGTCTTCAACCTGGAACAGATCGACGTGGTCAAGGGCCCGGCCGGCACCGACACCGGCCGCGGCGCCCCGACCGGCTCGGTCAACCTGGTCACCAAGAAGGCCAATATGACGCAAGCCGCGTCCGGCTCGCTCACCGGCGGCAGCGCCTCGCAAAAGCGCGCGACGGCCGACGTCAACACCGTCCTGAGCGCCGAGCGCGGCATCGCGCTGCGTCTCAACGTGCTGGCCCAGGACGCAGGCAACCCTGCGCGCGACGTGGTGAACAACAAGCGCTGGGCGGTCGCACCGAGCCTGGGCTTCGGCCTGAACGGCCTGACCCGCGTCTACCTGGACTACCTGCACGTCGACCAGGACAACATTCCCGACGGCGGCGTCTCGACCGTCGGCCTGCCCGGCTACACCAGCCCGGACCCGAAGCGTCCTTTCATCGGCGCCGCTGCACCGGTCGATCCGAAGAACTTCTATGGTTCGAAGCATGACTTCGACAAGATCGAGGCCGACATGGCGACCGTGCGCGTCGAGCACGAGTTCTCGCCGACCCTGCGACTGCAGAACACCAGCCGCTACGGCCGCACCACCCAGGATTACCTGCTGAGCGCCTGGACGGCCACCGCCGCCAACTTCAGCACCCCGGTCGAGACCGATCCGTCGACCTGGACCGTGGCGCGCACCACCCGCACTTCCAAGGACCAGGAAAACAAGATCCTGACCAACCAGACCAGCCTGACGGCGGACTTCACCACCGGCGCGCTCTCGCACACCGTGGTGGCCGGCCTGGAACTGGCCAACGAGCGCCAGATCAGCTACGGCCGCACCGGCCTGGGCACGCTGGCGCCGGCCAACCTGTACCGTCCGGATTCGAACGTGGTCGTGGGCGAGTTCGCGCCGCGTCGCACCGGCGCCTACAACAAGGGCGACATCGACACCCAGGCCCTGTACGCCTTCGACACCATCAAGCTGGGCGAGCGCTGGATCTTCAACGGCGGCGTGCGCGTCGAGCGCTACGAGGGCGACTACTCGGTCGTGGCCCTGACCAACAACGTGCTGGTGCCGACCCACTTCACCGTGAGCGACACTCTGGTCAACGGCAAGGCTTCGCTGCTGTACAAGCCGACCACCAACAGCAGTGTCTACGCGATGGTGGCCAGCTCGAAGCAGCCGCCGGGCGCGAACTTCACCGTCTCGGGCAACGTCAACAGCGCGCAGAACCCGATCTACGATCCGCAGAAGACCACCACCACCGAGATCGGCGGCAAGCTGGATCTGCTGCGCCAGAAACTGTCGCTGTCGGCCGCGCTGTTCCGTACCGATGTCGAGAACGAGGTCGAGCAGGATCCGGTCGACCTGACCTGGTCGCAGACCGGCGAGAAGCGCGTGCAGGGCGTGGAGCTGGGCGCCACCGGTGCGCTGGCGACGGGCTGGCTGGTCAGCGCGGGCTACCTCTACATGGACACCAGCGTCGAGCGCGGCCGCATGATCACCGCGTCGGGCGAGAACACCCTGACCTACACGCCGAAGCAGTCGTTCACCCTGTGGACCGCCTATGAACTGCCGGGCGGCTTCAAGATCGGCGGCGGCGCCCGCTTCAGCGACAAGCTCAAGCGCGGTACCGACGGCGCCATCGGCACCCCGGCCTTCACCGACTCGTACTGGGTGTTCGACGCGATGGCATCCTACAAGGTCAACAAGCACCTCGACCTGCGCCTGAACGTCTACAATCTGGCCGACGAACAGTACGTCGCCAGCATCAACAAGAGCGGCTACCGCTACACCCCGGGCGCACCGCGTTCGGCCAGCCTGACCGCGAACATCCGCTTCTAAGCGGCGTGAAGGAAAACCGGCCGGGCGCCAGCCCGGCCGGTTTGCCATTGAGGGAAGGATTTTCCATGCTCCTGCATATTCCAAACGTGCTCACCCAGGACGAGGTGCGCAGCATCCGCGCCCGGCTGGAGCGCAGCGACTGGGCCGACGGCCGCGCCACCGTGGGCGCCCAGGGCGCCCAGGTCAAGCGCAACCGCCAGTTGCCGGAAGCCTCGGCCGAAGGGCGCGAACTGGCCGCCGTCGTGCAGGCGGCGCTGGCGCGCAATCCGATGTTCTTCGCGGCCGTGCTGCCGGTGCGCTCGATGCCGCCGCTGTTCAACCGCTACGGCGAGGGCGAGCACTACGGCGACCACGTCGACGGTGCGGTGCGCATGGTGCCGGGCATGCCGGGCATGCTGCGCACCGACGTCTCCGGCACCCTGTTCCTGTCCGCGCCCGAGGAGTACGAGGGCGGGGAGCTGGTGGTACAGGACACCTACGGCGAGCACGAGGTCAAGCTCGACGCGGGCGACCTGATCGTCTACCCCTCGACCAGCGTGCACCGGGTCCAGCCCGTCACCCAGGGCGAGCGCATCTGCAGTTTCTTCTGGACCCAGAGCATGATCCGCGACGACGCCCGCCGCAGCATGCTGTACGACCTGGACCGGACCATCGAATCGCTGCGCGGCCGCCTCGGCGACTGCCCCGAGACGGTGGCGCTCACGGCCCACTACCACAACCTGCTGCGCCAGTGGGCCGAGACCTGACCGTCCTTACGCGCCGAAGCCGCCGTCCACCAGCAGGTCGGCGCCCGTGACGAAGGACGATTCCGGGCCGGCCAGGTAGGCCACCATCGACGCCACTTCTTCCGGGCGGCCGTGGCGCGGAAGCGCCATCAGCCCGTGCAGGGTGGCGCCGAAGTCCGACTTCTCCGGATTCATGTCCGTATCCACCGGTCCCGGCAGCACGTTGTTGATGGTGATGCCGCGCGGCCCCAGGTCGCGCGCCAGGCCCTTGACGAGGCCGCTCAGCGCCGATTTGCTCATCGCATAGACCGCCGCGCCCGCGAAGGGCATGCGCAGTGCGTTGACGCTGCTGATGTTGACGATGCGTCCGCCTTCGCCCATGTGGCGCAGCGCCGCCTTGGCGCCCACGAAGACCGCGCGCACGTTGACGGCCACCGTCTTGTCGAAATCCTCGATCGCGAACTCGTCCACCGCGCCCATGTGCAGGACGCCGGCATTGTTGACCAGGATGTCGAGCCGGCCGAAGCGGTCGGCGGCGGTATCGATGGCTTGCTGCAGGGCGGCCGGGTCGGCGGCGTCGCTGCGGATCGCCAGGGCGCGGCCGCCGGCGGCCTCGATTTCTTGCACCAGGGCTTCGGCTGCCTCGGACGAGCTCTGGTAGGTGAGGGCGACCGCCGCGCCATCTCGGGCCAGGCGGCGCACGATGGCGGCGCCGATGCCGCGCGAACCGCCGGTGACGAAAGCGACTTTGCTGGTAAGGGTGTTCATGGTGTTCTCCTGGTGGGTTGTGGATGAACACAGTATCTTCCTTACCTGCGGTTGAAACTAGCCGGCGGATTGTCGAAACAATTTCAACCGCTGGTATAAAATGGCCGCATGCTCGAATCGATCAGCCATCTCGTTTCCTTCCTCTACAGCGCCGAGGAAGGCGGCTTTTCCGCTTGCGCGCGCCGGCTCGGCCTGTCGCCGGCGGCGGTCAGCAAGAACGTCGCCGCGCTCGAGCGCCAGCTCGGGGTGCGCCTGTTCCAGCGCACCACGCGCCAGCTGCGCCTGACCGAGGAGGGCGAGCAGTTCCTGCGCGAAGTGGCCGAGCCCTGGCGCCAGATCGAAGGTGCGGTGCTGGCCGCGCGCGAGGGCGCGGCCCAGCCGGCGGGCACGCTCAAGGTGAGCATGGCGCCTGCCGTGGGACGCACCTATTTCGTGCCGATGCTGGAAGCCTTCCGCGAACGCTATCCGGCCATCGTGCCCGACCTCTATTTCGAGAACCGCCAGGTCGACCTGGTGGGCGAGGGCTTCGATGTCGCCATCGGCGGCGGCATCGAGTTGAGCGAAGGCCTGGTGGCGCGCGAACTGACCCAGGTGCGCATCATCGTGGCCGCCTCGCCGGCCTACCTGGCGCGCCGCGGGCGGCCCGAGCATCCGGGCGAGCTCGCGCTGCACGACGGCATTGCGCGGCGCGCCATCCGCACCGGCCGGCTCTACACCTGGACTCTGCGCACCGACGAGGGAGAAGAGGTGCCCGCCGACTTTCGCGCGGCGGCGGTGTGCGACGATCCGGAAGCGATGGCCCACGCCGCCCGCGCCGGCGTCGGCCTGGCCCTGCTGCCGGTGCCGCATGCGCTGCCTTTTCTCCAGAGCGGCGAGCTGGTGCACCTGATGCCGGACTGGTACGCGCTGGCGCGGCCGCTGTGCATCTACTACCCGAGCCGGCGGCTCTTGCCGGCCAAGACGCGGGTGTTCGTGGACTTCGTGGTGGAGCGCTTCCGTGCGCTCGGGCTGGCGGAGCAGTTCAGGGTACCGTCCTAGCTATCGGAAGGCGTGGCGTGGACGGCTCTGCCGCCCACCCGTTCAACCAGCGTCCGCCGGCCCGTGCGCGAAAACGGAGCCGCTAACGATCACCGCGTGGACGGGGGACCCGTCCACCCTACGGCAGAGCCTCAGGCTCGGCGAACGCGCTGTCGTAGGCGACGACACCCTGCGGAGCAGGACTGTCGAACGCCAGGGCCAAGAAATACTCGGGCGGCGGGCCGGGATAGCGCAGACCGGCGTCCTGCGCGAAGCCGAAGCGGCCGTAATAGCCCGGTTCGCCCAGCACCACGCAGCCGCGCGCTCCCTTGCGGCGCAGCACCGATAAGCCTGCCTCGACCAGGGCCGTTCCCACGCCCTGGCCCTGCACCTGCGGAAGCACGGCGAGCGGCCCCAGTCCGTACCAGCCTTCGTCGCGGCCATCAATGGCCACCTTCGAGAAGGCGACATGCCCGATCAGCCGCCCCTCGGGCAACAGGGCCGCCAGCGAGACGGCGAGATGTCCGCTCGCACGCAGCCGTTCGACGATCAGGTGCTCGGTGTGGTTGCTGTGCGGGTTGCCGGCGAAGGCGGCGTGGAGCAGGGCGGCGATCGCCGCCGCATCGCCGGGCTGTTCGGAGCGGATGTGGAGATCGATCATGGCGGAGAGAGGAAGGGCGCTTCCGCGAGCTCGGGAAGCGCCCCTGGCATCAGTGGAAGTGCTCGGTGCCGGTCGGTGCGTCTTCCGGCATCTCGGCATGGACCAGTTCACCGGTCGGGTCGGCGAACAGCGGCGCGCCGCAGTCGTCGCAGTACTCGGCCACGTAGCGTTCGTTGATGCGCTTGATGTGGGCGATGCCCGCGTCGTTGAGGTGGGCGACGATCTCGTTGATCGGCGTGAGCGGCGTCGGGCTGGCGGCGAGCGGACCCTCCATCGGCGTGCCGTTCTCGTCTTCCTGGCCGTACAGCGGCCAGACGATGCCGTAGACTACGTCTGGGCTCTGGCGCATGGTGAAGGAGACGCGGTACTCGTCGATCTGGATGTCGGCGGCTTCCTCGCCGAAACCGGCGATCACGGCGCGCAGGTCCGAGGCTTCCACACCCAGGGTGTTGGTCAGGTAGTGGACGGCGGCGCGGATCGAGATCGGGCGGATCAGCTTGTCGGCTTCGCGGCAGGCCACGTAATACGCTTCCGGCAGCAGCAGCTCGATGCCGCAGCCCGGCAGCAGGCGCGCGACATTCGCCGTGGCCTGGGCGCGCCATTGCTCCAGCGCGCGGTTGCGCTCCTCGGCGAAGTGCAGCTGGTGCTGCGGTTCCTGCCAGCGGAACAGCGGCGCGCCCTGGGGCGCGACGATGGCCACCAGCAGGTAGCGGGTGTCGGCCAGGAAGGGCGCGGTCTCGGCTTCGCGCGCGGCCGGCTTGATGGTGCCACCCTTGTGCGCGGCCGCCGCCAGCTTGCTGGTCAGGGCATAGGTCTCGGCGTGGGTGCGCGGCAGCTGGTCGATCGAATACAGGGTGGGGGCAATGGCCAGGCGGGCGCCCTCGGCCAGCAGGTGGGCCGAGAAGTGCGCGGACAGCGTGTTCAGCAGCTCAGACGGGATGTTGCCGGTCGCGATAGAAAAGCGGGTCCAGGCCAGGATCGGCGCGGCGACCAGCAGCGACTGCCAGGTCACGTCGCCGCCGTCCTGCTGCTCGACCATCGTGGCCGATTCGCTGATCGCCTCGACGGTATCCATCAGGACATCGTAGGAACCGAGATCGTCCTTGAAGAGGACGTTCAGGGCCAGGTCGATGCTGTCCTGGTGGTTGGTCTTGAGCAGTTTCTGCAGTTGCGTGTCCAGTTGGCGTTCCCAGGCCCTCTCCTCGACACGGCTGGCAGCCTGCATGATGGCTTGCGAGATGCTGACGAGGCGCTGGCTTTCTGCGGATAGTTTAGGAGATGAATCTTTGGATGGACGACGCATGGCGCTAAGGGGTCTCTTGTCAATGAAGTGTGGATCGAAAGTCCATGGGGGTCATCATAAACCCTTACCCCCGGTATTGTAGTTGATTCGGCCACATGCCATGAACACAAGGGAAATAGTCCTTGCCCGCCAGGCGGCCTGCCTCATCCGTGCTTGCCAAACGCGAAAATACAAAAGATAATGCGAATCGTTCTCATTTATCGACGGTGCGTGGCCCAGCGGGTGCGCACCAGGAAGTGGATTGTCGTTTCTCGGAGTACCACCCCCCGCCGGGCAACCGGATTCGCCCTCCTGATCGGATCAGGAGGGCTTTTTTCGTTGGGACGGTCCGGCGTCCGGGCGCACGCTGTTCAGGACGTGGCCGGCGCCGTCAGCGGCTTGTGCCCGCCGGTGCCGGCCAGGATGGCGCGCCGCAAGGCTTCGATGGCGTCGCTCGCCTGGTAGGGCTTGGTCAGCAGGGTGGCTTCCGGCAGCTCGAAGCGTTCCTCGACATAGCCGGTGGCCAGCACCAGGGCGATGTGCGGGTAGCGTTCGCGCACCTGCTTCGCCAGCATCACGCCGTTCAGCTTCCCCGGCATCACGATGTCGGTGAACAGGATATCGACCTGGTGGCCGGCCTCCAGCAGGCGCAAAGCGTCCTCGGCGTTGCGGGCGCACAGGACCTCGGCCCCGGCCTGTTCCAGGATCGGCATCACGCTTTCGCGCACCAGGCTATCGTCTTCCACGAACAGCACCGTGGCCGCCAGGCCGGGCGAGGCCTGCGCCTGGTCGCGGCTGCTCTGCACGGGCTGGGTCGCGGCGCCAGGCGCGGCGCGCGGCAGGTAGAGGCTGGCCGTGGTGCCGGCGCCGACCGCGCTCCTGAGCACCAGGGTGCCGTGCGACTGGGTGGCGAAACCATAGGCCTGCGGCAGTCCGAGCCCGCTGCCCTTGTCGACCGGCTTGGTGGTGTAGAAGGGATCGCAGGCCTTGGCCAGGACCTCGGGCGTCATGCCGGTTCCGGTGTCGGCGATCTCGATGCGGACGTACTCGCCCGCCGGCACCGGGCCAGGGCCATTCGCGCCCTCGCCCAGCTCATGATGGTTATCGACACGAATCGTGATCAGGCCCTGGCCCTCGATGGCGTCGCGCGCGTTCAGCACCAGGTTGAGCAGGGCCAGTTCGAACTGGGTGAGGTCGATCCTCACCGGCCAGGCGCCGGAGGCGATCGCAGTGTCCAGCCGGATGGCGCTGGGCAGGCTGTTCCTGAGCATGGGCAGGGCCGAGCTCACCGCTTCGTCGGCGCGCACGGTCTGCAGGTAGGCGTCCTGGGTGCGGCCGAAGGCGCGCAGCTGGGCCACCAGGGCGGCGGCGCGGTCCACCGCGCGCTTGCACACGGCGATGCGGTCCGGCAGCCGGGCCGGATTGGCCTCGATGGCGATCAGCTGCAGCGCCGCGGTGAGGGTCTGCAGGACGTTGTTGAAATCGTGCGCGACGCCGCCGGTCAGGCGTCCGAGCGCCTCCAGCTTCTGCGAATGCAGCAGGGCGCGCTGGGCCCGCTCCGTCGATTCGATCGCTTCCGCGACCCGTCTTTCCATGTTGGCGTTCGCCGCGCGCAGCTCGCCGCTGGCGCGCACCAGGGTGGCGTTCACCACGTCCAGCTCGGCCAGGCCGGAAGCGAAGGGCGTGACCGTATCGCCGTGCCCCAGGCGGCGGGCGTCGTCGCGCAGGCGGTGCACAGGAGCCAGGGTGCGCTTCAGGTAGCGCTGGGTCAGGGCCAGGGCCACGGCCAGGGTCAGCAGGAAGAGGGCGGACAGCAGGAGCGAGGCGCGCAGGGCGGGGCGGTTCAGTTCGGCGACCGGGACGCTCAGGATGATGGTCCATTCCGACATCGGCGCGCGGTAGAAGAAGGCCTTGACGGGGGTGCCGTCGAGGGACACGCCGTCGTTGGTGCCCTGCGCCATGCCAGCGGCGATCTTGCGCGCCAGCTCGCCCGTGGCGCGCTTGCCGATGAACTGCTCGAAGTGGGCGCTGCGCGCGATGACCGTGCCCTGCCGGTCGACGACCGAGGTGATCCACTTGTCGGGAAAACCCTGCTGGCCCAGGAAGCGCTGGAGTTCCTTCGCTTCCATCCGGCGCGACAGGTAATGGCGCAATTCGCCCTGCACGAACACCGGCGCCTGGATCGCGAATTCGTGGCGCTGGCCGAGGGCCGAGAAGAACAGGTCGGACACCAGCGGCCGGCGCGGACCGGCCTGCTGCCGCAGCTCGAACAGGCGCCCGTTGATGGTGCGGCCCGCGGTGCCGAAGGGGAGGCGGGTATTCAGTATCTGCCGCCCTTGCAGGTCGCTCAGGATGATGGGGTTGCGGCCGTCGGCCGAGAGGGTCCTGGCGTGGCTGTAGAAGCGTTCCAGGTTGCCGTTGGCGAGGTCGGGCGAGGTGGACAGCGCCTGCAGGATGCTGGCGCTGTTGCGCAGCTCGTTGTCGACCAGCTGGGCCAGCACGCGCGCGGCTTCCGACAGGCTGCGTTCCTGGGCTCCCTGTTCCTCCGCATAGACGAACCAGACCGCGATCGCGCCGGCGGCGAAGGCGGGCAGGAGGACCGAGGCGATCAGGAGGATCAGGCGGAGGCGTATGCTCATGGCGTCGATATGGGGGAGCCTCGGAGTATAGCCTCTTCATTAAGATGTGGGTTAAAAGATGAGAAACTGGGCTGGCGCAGCGTCGCAGCGTGCGGACCTGCTACCTCATTTGCGGCCCGCGCCCATAAAACCGTCGTCCCGGCGGAGGCCGGCACCCAAGTTTACGCCAATGCCACCATCGTTTATCGTAGTTGGTGCCCACGCAAACTTGGATTCCGGCCTTCGCCGGAATGACGGTTCTTGAGCTAAAGGGAAGGGATGCGTTGGCATCTTTCACGCCCCGAAAACAAAAAGGCCGGAACCCTTGCAGGTCCCGGCCCTTTCACTTCAGCAGTCCGGATTAGGCGGCCAGCAGCTGGCGCAGCACGAACGGCAGGATGCCGCCATGCTTGTAGTAGTCGACTTCGATCGGGGTGTCGATACGCAGCAGCACCTTGACTTCCTGGGCTTCGCCGTTTTCACGGTGGATCACCAGGGTCGCCAGCTGTTGCGGCTTGATCTCGCCTTCGAGGCCCTTCAGGTCGTAGGTTTCCTTGCCGGTGATGCCCAGGCTTTCAACGCTGTCGTTGCCGATGAACTGCAGCGGCAGCACGCCCATGCCCACCAGGTTCGAGCGGTGGATACGCTCGAACGAACGGCAGATGACCGCCTTCACGCCCAGCAGCTGGGTGCCCTTGGCCGCCCAGTCGCGCGAGGAACCGGTGCCGTACTCTTCGCCGCCGAAGATCATGGTCGGGGTGCCTTCCGCCACGTACTTCATTGCCGCGTCGTAGATCGACAGCTGTTCGCCCGACGGCTGGTGGATGGTGATGCCACCCTCGACCGCCGAACCGTCCGCCTTCGGCGGGATCATCTTGTTCTTGATGCGCACGTTGGCGAAGGTGCCGCGCATCATGATCTCGTGGTTACCGCGGCGCGAGCCGTAGGAGTTGAAGTCGGCCTTCAGGACGCCATGGTCCTTCAGCCACTTGCCGGCCGGGCCGTCTTCCTTGATCGAACCCGCCGGCGAGATGTGGTCGGTGGTGATCGAGTCGCCGAACACGCCCAGCGCGCGGGCGCCGGTGATGCCGCTGGCGGCCGCCTTCGGGGTCATCTCGAAGTCGCTGAAGAACGGCGGCTCGGCGATGTAGGTCGACTCGGGCCAGTTGTACACTTGACCTTCGGTCGACGACACGCGCTCCCACAGTTCGCCCGGGTTGCCCTTGACGTCGGCGTAGTTCTTCTTGAAGACTTCCGAGTTCATCGCGAAGCGCATCAGCTCGCCCACTTCCTGCGAGGTTGGCCAGATGTCGCCCAGGTAGACGTCGACGCCGTTGCTGTCCTTGCCGACCGGCTCGGACATCAGGTCGCGGGTCATGTTGCCGGCGATCGCGTAGGCGACGACCAGCGGCGGCGAAGCCAGGAAGTTCGAACGGATGTTCGGGTGGATACGCGCTTCGAAGTTACGGTTGCCCGACAGGACGGCCGAGGCGACGATGTCGTTCTCGACGATCGCGGCGTTCAGTTCCGGGGTCAGGTCGCCGGCGTTGCCGATGCAGGTGGTGCAGCCGTAGGCGGTCACGCCGAAGCCCAGCTTTTCCAGGTAAGGCAGCAGGCCGGCGGCGGTCAGGTACTCGGTGACCACGCGCGAGCCGGGGGCCAGCGAGGACTTGATGTGCGGCGCCACGGTCAGGCCGCGCTCGACCGCCTTCTTGGCCAGCAGGCCGGCAGCCAGCAGCACGCTCGGGTTCGAGGTGTTGGTGCACGAGGTGATGGCGGCGATCAGGACGTCGCCGTTCTTCACGCGCACGCCGTTGCTGGTCTCGTAGACCTTCGACAGGTCTTCCGGCGACTTGTTGAAGCCGTTCTGGGTGGTCGGCTTGCTGAACAGTTCGGTGAAGGTGTTCTTCACGTGGCCCAGTTCGATACGGTCCTGCGGGCGCTTCGGGCCGGCCAGCGACGGGGTCACGGTCGACAGGTCCAGTTCCAGCACGCGGGTGTAGTCGATCTCGCCTTCCTGCGGGATGCCGAACATGCCCTGGGCCTTGTAGTAGTTCTCGAAGGCAGCCAGTTCTTCCTCGGTACGGCCGGTGCCGCGGAAGTAGTCGACAGTCGCTTCGTCCACCGGGAAGAAGCCCATGGTCGCGCCGTATTCCGGGGCCATGTTGGCGATGGTGGCGCGGTCGGTGGTCGACAGCGAGCGGGTGCCTTCGCCGAAGAACTCGACGAACTTGCCCACGACTTTTTCACGGCGCAGCATTTCGGTGACGGTCAGCACCAGGTCGGTCGCGGTGCAGCCTTCGCGCAGCTTGCCCTTCAGGTTGACGCCGATGACGTCCGGGGTCAGGAAGTAGACCGGCTGGCCCAGCATGCCGGCTTCCGCCTCGATGCCGCCCACGCCCCAGCCGACCACGCCGACGCCGTTGATCATGGTGGTGTGCGAGTCGGTGCCCACCAGGGTGTCCGGGTAGAAGACTTCGCCCTGCTTCATGACGCCGCGCGCCAGGTATTCCAGGTTGACCTGGTGGACGATGCCGAAGCCCGGCGGCACGACGCCGAAGGTGTCGAAGGCCTGCATGCCCCACTTCATGAACTGGTAGCGCTCGTTGTTGCGCTGGAATTCCAGTTTCATGTTCAGGTCGAGCGCGCCCGGCTCGCGGAAGTGGTCGATGGTGACCGAGTGGTCGACCACCAGGTCGACCGGCACCAGCGGCTCGATCTTCTTCGGATCGGCGCCGGTCTTGGCGGCGACGTTGCGCATCGCGGCCAGGTCGGCCAGCAGCGGCACGCCGGTGAAGTCCTGCAGCACGACGCGGGCGACGACGAAGGGGATCTCGTCGGTACGCTCGGCGGTCGCGCCCCAGTTGGCGAGCTGCTTGACGTGCTCTTCGGTGACCTTCTTGCCGTCGCAGTTACGCAGCACGGATTCGAGGACGATACGGATCGACACCGGCAGGCGCGACAGGTTCACACCGAGGCTTTCGGCCAGGGCCGGCAGCGAGTAGAACTGGCCCGACTGGCTGGCGCCGATCGGGAATTCCTTCAGTGTGTTCAGAGTGTTGCGAGACATAATCTCTCCTTCAGTGGGGATTTTGTTATTTCAATACCAAATAACATCGGGCGATGCGCGGCGACCAAACGCCTGCATCAGCTTTTCTTTTCCTCGGGCGCCGCGGCCACGACGGCCGTCGCCTGTTGGGCGTTCTTGCATTCGTTGGCCAGCTGGCGGTTCAGCTTCGAATCCAGCAGGATGCCCTTGGCGGGAATGCCGATCCAGATCAGGCCGTAGTGCGGATTCTCGAAACGCAGCGCGCCGGTGGTGGTGCCCACCCGCGTCAGGCGGTGCAGGCGCTTCTTCCAGCGCAGGGCGATGTGGCTGTCGTCCTTCTCGTTCGTGTAGATCGTGATCTTGTTGTTCAGTTCGCAAGCGTAGTCGGTGACGACGGTGTCGGTGATGTCCGGCTCGGCCACCTCGGGGCTGAGCGGATCGGCGGCGGCGGCTGCCGCCGCGGTAGCGGCTGCGGCCGCGGCGGCCTTGGTCTTCTTCGACTTCGCCTTGGATTTCTTGGCTTGCGCCTTCAGCACGTCTTCCGCCTTCGGGTGTTTTTCGGCAGGGGCGGAGACGGCCGGCGCGCACACGCCGGCGGCCGCCAGCGCGAACGCGCAGGCGGCGAGGAGCTTGGACAGGTGGGTGGACATCAGGAGGCTTCCGGTTGGTTGACGATTGCCGCGGCGGCTTCCGGCAGGCCAAGGCCGGCCAGCTTCGCGCGCTGCAAAACGGTCCAATAATATCGGTAGCTCGCGCGGTCGTGCAAGCGGCCGTGATGGGCGATCGGTCCCCAGCCGGCAGCCATCGCCTCGCCCAGGATGTTGGTGGCTTCGTTCACTTCCGACAAGCGCGGGGTGAAGGCCTTGAGGATCGCCTTGATCTGGTCCGGATGGATGCTCCACATGCGGGTGAAACCGAATTCGGCGGCCGCGCGCTGGGCGTCGTTGGCCACGGTGGCGCTGTCCTTGATGTCGGTAGTTACGTTGTGCGACGGAACCTTGCCGTGGGCGTGGCAGGCGGCCGCGATCTCCAGCTTGGCGCGCACCACCAGCGGGTGGGTGAACTGGCCGGGCGTGCGCATGGCGGCGGCCGGAATCGCGCCATAGTGCGCCGACACGAAGTCCATGATGCCGAAGGACAGGGATTCGACCTGGGGCAGGGCGGCGATGTCGTAGGCTTCGCGCAGGGCCCCGTGGGTCTCGATCAGCACATGCACCGGCAGCTCCGCCCGTGCGGGGCCGGCGTGCTGGTTGATCAGGTCGATCGCGCGCGCCACTTCCATGGCGCTGCTCACCTTGGGCAGCATCACGTAGGCCAGGCGCGCGGCCGCGCCGCCGACGATGGCGGCGACGTCGCTCTCGAAATGGGGGCTGGTCGGCTCGTGGACGCGGGCGCCGATGCGGTTGAAGCGGTTGTCTTCGCTATCGAGCAGGGACGCCACCAGGGCCGCATGCTCGGCTTCTGCTCCGGCAGCGGCGCCGTCCTCGCAGTCGAAGGTGATGTCGAAGACCGGCCCAAGCTCTTGTTGCAGGGCCATCGATTTGCGCATCAGCTTCTCCGAACCGGCGTAGTGATCGCAGGCGGGGAGCAGGAGCGGCTGGCGTTTGCCCTGGAATAAAACCTCGGAAGGATGCATGTGTATTTCAGTCGAAGCGGGAGTAGCCGCGCCGCCTTGGGAGGCGACGCGGCGTGCGCGGCGGACGGACGGCTCGGCCGGTTCCATCAACCGCGAGGTAGCTTAGGCCAGCAGGTGCGCCACGCCTTCACGCTCTTCGGTCAGTTCCTTCAGCGTGAGGTTGATGCGCTCTTGCGAGAACTCGTCGATCTCCAGGCCCTGGACGATCTTGTATTCGCCGTTTTCAACGGTGACCGGGAAGCCGAACATGGTGTCCTTCGGGATACCGTACGAACCGTCCGACGGGATGCCCATGGTGGTCCACTTGCCGTTGGTGCCGACGTGCCAGTCGTGCATGTGGTCGATGGCGGCGTTGGCTGCCGACGCTGCCGACGACAGGCCGCGCGCTTCGATGATGGCGGCGCCGCGCTTGCCGACGGTCGGCAGGAAGGTGTCGCGGTTCCAGACGTCGTCGTTGATCAGGTCCTTGACCGACTGGCCGTCGACGGTCGCGAAGCGGTAGTCGGCGTACATGGTCGGCGAGTGGTTGCCCCACACGGCCATCTTCTCGATCGACGACACCGGCTTGCCGGTCTTGGCGGCCACTTGCGACAGGGCGCGGTTGTGGTCCAGGCGCAGCATGGCGGTGAAGTTCTTGCTAGGGAGGCTAGGAGCCGACTTCATGGCGATGTAGGCATTGGTGTTGGCCGGGTTGCCGACCACCAGCACCTTGACGTTGCGCGAGGCGACGGCGTCCAGCGCCTTGCCCTGCACGGTGAAGATCTGGGCGTTGGCTTCCAGCAGGTCCTTGCGCTCCATGCCCGGGCCGCGCGGACGGGCGCCGACCAGCAGGGCGAAGTCGGCGTCCTTGAAGGCGGTCATCGGGTCGGCGTGGGCGGTCATGCCGGCCAGCAGCGGGAATGCGCAGTCGTCGATTTCCATCATGACGCCCTTGAGCGCCTTCTGTGCTTTTTCGTTGTCGATTTCCAGCAGCTGCAGGATGACCGGCTGGTCCTTGCCCAGCATGTCGCCGTTGGCGATGCGGAACAGCAGGGAATAGCCGATCTGGCCGGCCGCGCCGGTAACGGCAACGCGCATTGGGGTTTTAGCCATGATGAATCTCCAAAGTGGGAATGAAAACGGTCAGTGCCTGGGTCGATGCCGAGGATACGCCTGTTAGGAAAAACTGCAATGATACCAAAAGCGCCATTCCCGGAATCGGCCGGTGATGCGGGTGTCGCGCGCGTGCAATATATGTGCAGGAACGGATGCCCGGTCGACCGCGAGTGTACTCCTGTGCCGTTCCATCAGTCAATTCATATCATATGTCTTATATAAGACACATGTGTGAGGGGCTTGCGCACTGGACGGTATGGCACTTTTGTGGTGAAATCGTGGTCTATGAATCCCGTCCCGTCCAACCAGGCCAGCGAACCCGCCGGCAGCGCGTCGCCCTCGTTCCGGCCGCTGTACCAGCAGATCAAGGCCCTGATCACCCAGAGCCTGCAGTCGGGCGAGTGGAAACCGGGCGAGCTGATGCCCAGCGAGGTGGAGCTGGCGGGGCGCTTCAAGGTCAGCCAGGGCACGGTGCGCAAGGCCATCGACGAGCTGGCCGCCGAGAACCTGGTGGTGCGCCGCCAGGGCAAGGGCACCTTCGTCGCCACCCACGCCGAGGAGCGCGCCCACTTCCGCTTCCTGCGCCTGATGCCCGACGAGGGCCTTCCCCAGCATTCCGACAGCCGCTTCGTCGAGGTCAAGCGCATCCGCGCGCCGGCCGAGGTGGCGCGGCTGCTCGAACTGAAATCCGGCGACGCGGTCGTGTACATCAAGCGCGTCCTGTCCTTCGAGGGTCAGCCGACCATCCTGGAAGAATTGTGGCTGCCGGGCCAGCTGTTCAAGGGCCTGAGCGCCGAGCGCCTGGTGGAATACAAGGGGCCGATGTACGGCCTGTTCGAGTCCGAGTTCGGCACCCGCATGATCCGCGCCACCGAGAAGATCCGCGCCGTCACCGCCGACGCCTCGGCCAGCGAGTTCCTGAAGGTGGCGGAAGGCACGCCGCTGCTGTGCGCGGAGCGGGTCTCGTTCACCTATGGCGACAAGGCGGTGGAACTGCGGCGCGGGCTGTATTCGACGGCGAATCACCACTACCTGAGCGAATTGTCGTGAAAATAAATCGTAGGGTGGACGGCTCCGCCGTCCACGCGGTGATCGTTCGCGGCTCCGTTGCCGCGCACGGGCCGGCCGACGATGTTTGAACGCGTGGACGGCATAGCCGTCCACCCTACGTGTGGAAATAATGGCAAATCGGCGGCAAGAAGCCGGTTTGCAGTTGCAGCATTCCAGCCAGGCCTGCTGCAGCGATCGCTTGATGCGATTAAAATATGTTGGTTTTGGGTAAGCGACGGACATGACCCGGTTCGACGCAAGCTGACCCGCAATGCTGCACGGCAGCTTGTTGGACCCGGCTACAAAATCGGAGAAAATGAAGGGTTCACTACAAATTTGTCGTCATAAGGGAGGTGTTGTATGTCCGAAGCCGTGAGAGAAGCTGCAAAAAAAGGGCGGCCGGAGTTCCGCAATATTGGCATTAGCGATATTACTGGCAAATATCGCATGCCGCCGTCGGCCATCGTGTCGATCCTGCACCGCATCAGCGGCGCCGGGTTGTTCCTGATGCTGCCGTTCCTGCTGTACCTGCTGCAGGAAAGCCTGCTGTCCGAAGGCTCGTTCGAGCACTTCCGCGGCATCATGAGCAACGTGTTCGTCAAGATCATCCTGCTGGGCCTGTCCTGGGCCTACCTGCACCACTTCACCGCCGGCGTTCGCCACCTGTTCATGGACAACCACCTTGCCCTGGACAAGGACACCGCGCAAAAGACCGCACGCTGGGTGCTGGTCGTGAGCCTGGCCCTGACCGCGCTGGTCGGCCTGAAACTGTTCGGAGTGTTTTAAACCATGGCTACCAAGAATAACATCGGCCCGCGCCGCCTCGTCGTCGGCGCCCACTACGGCGTCAAGGACTGGCTGGCGCAGCGCGTCACCGCCATCGTCATGGCTGTCTACACCGTCATCCTGCTGGTCATGTTCCTGACCGGCCAGAACTTCACCTACGAAGGCTGGGCCGGCCTGTTCGCGCGCCAGTGGTTCAAGCTGTTCTCGCTGGTGACCTTCCTCGGCCTGTTCTACCACGCCTGGGTCGGCATCCGTGACATCTGGATGGACTACATCAAATCGGCAGGCCTGCGCCTGATGCTGCAACTGGCGACCATCTTCTGGCTGCTCGCCTGCGCCGCGTGGACTGTGCAAATTCTCTGGAGCGTGTAATCGTGGCAGCAATCAAACCTGCAATTCCTACCCGTCGCTTCGACGCGGTCATCGTTGGCGCCGGCGGTTCCGGCATGCGCGCATCGCTGCAACTGGCCGAAGCCGGCCTGAACGTGGCGGTGCTGTCGAAAGTCTTCCCGACCCGTTCGCACACCGTGGCGGCCCAGGGCGGCATCGGCGCCTCGCTCGGCAACATGAGCGAGGACGACTGGTACTGGCACATGTTCGACACCGTCAAGGGCGGCGACTACCTCGGCGACCAGGATGCGATCGAATTCATGTGCCGCGAAGCACCGAAGGTCGTGTACGAGCTCGAACACTTCGGCATGCCGTTCGACCGTAACCCGGACGGCACCATCTACCAGCGTCCGTTCGGCGGCCACACCGCGAACTTCGGCGAGAAGCCGGTCCAGCGCGCCTGCGCCGCGGCCGACCGTACCGGCCACGCACTGCTGCACACCCTGTACCAGCGCAACGTCCGCGCCCGCACGCACTTCTTCGTGGAGTGGATGGCCCTCGACCTGATCCGCGACGCGGAAGGCGACGTGGTCGGCGTGCTGGCCCTGGAAATGGAAACCGGCGACGTCATGATCCTGGAAGCGAAGACCACCATCTTCGCCACCGGCGGCGCAGGCCGCATCTTCGCCGCATCGACCAACGCCTTCATCAACACCGGCGACGGCATGGGCATGGCGGCGCGCGCCGGCCTGCCGCTGCAGGACATGGAGTTCTGGCAGTTCCACCCGACCGGCGTGTCCGGCGCGGGCGTGCTGATCACGGAAGGTGTTCGTGGCGAAGGCGGCATCCTGATCAACAGCAACGGCGAACGCTTCATGGAGCGCTACGCGCCGACCCTGAAGGACCTGGCGCCGCGCGACTTCGTCTCGCGCTCGATGGACCAGGAAATCAAGGAAGGCCGCGGCTGCGGTCCGAACAAGGACCACGTCCTGCTGGACCTGCGTCACATTGGCGCCGACACCATCAAGAAGCGCCTGCCGTCGATTCTCGAGATCGGCCACAAGTTCGCCAACGTCGACGCCACCAAGGAACCGATCCCGGTCGTTCCGACCATCCACTACCAGATGGGCGGCATCCCGACCAATATCCACGGTCAAGTGGTGGCGCCTGACGGCACCGGCGGCCAGAAGATCGTCAATGGCCTGTACGCGATCGGCGAATGCGCCTGCGTCTCTGTCCACGGCGCCAACCGCCTCGGCACCAACTCGCTGCTCGACCTGGTCGTCTTTGGCCGCGCGGCCGGCAACCACGTGGTGGCCTCGAACCTGAAGCAGAAGCTGAACAAGCCGCTGCCGAAGGACGCCGCCGACTTCGCCCTGGACCGCCTGAACCGCCTGGAAACCTCCACCGGCGGCGAGAAGGTCCAGCACGTGGCCAACGACATCCGCGCCACCATGCAGAAGTACTGCGGCGTGTTCCGTACCGACGCACTGCTGAACCAGGGCGTGGCGGAAATCATGAAGCTCGACGAGCGCCGCAAGCACGTGTCCTTCCAGGACAAGTCGAAGGTGTTCAACACCGCCCGCGTGGAAGCGCTGGAACTGGACAACCTGATCGAGACCGCGAAGGCGACCATCGTTTCGGCAGCTGCCCGCAAGGAATCGCGCGGCGCCCACGCCCACAGCGACTACGAGAAGCGCGACGACGAGAACTGGATGAAGCACACCCTGTGGTTCTCGGAGAACAACCGCCTCGAGTACAAGGCCGTCGTCACCAAGCCGCTGACCGTCGAGACCTTCAAGCCGAAGGCACGTACTTTCTAAATATTTGACGCAACCGGGGCAGGGCCCCGGTTCGAAATGACAGGTAAAAACATGGCACGCACCGTCCAACTGAAGATTTACCGCTACGATCCGGACAAGGATACGAAGCCTTACATGCAAGACGTGACCGTCGAGCTGCAAGACACCGACAAGATGCTGCTCGACGTCCTGCAGCGCATCAAGTCCGACGTCGATGACTCGCTGGCCCTGCGCCGCTCCTGCCGCGAAGGCGTGTGCGGCTCGGACGCAATGAACATCAACGGCAAGAACGGCCTGGCCTGCACCACCAACCTGAACGAACTGAGCCAGCCGATCGTGCTGCGCCCGCTGCCGGGCCTGCCGGTCATCCGCGACCTGATCGTGGACATGACCCAGTTCTTCAAGCAGTACCACTCGATCAAGCCCTACCTGATCAACGATTCGATCAAGCCGGAGAAAGAGCGCCTGCAGTCGCCCGAAGAGCGCGAAGAGCTCGACGGCCTGTACGAGTGCATCCTGTGCGCCTGCTGCTCGACCTCCTGCCCGTCGTTCTGGTGGAACCCGGACAAGTTCGTCGGCCCGGCCGGCCTGCTGCAGGCCTACCGCTTCATCGCCGACTCGCGCGACGAAGCCACCAACGAGCGCCTGGACAACCTGGAAGACCCGTACCGCCTGTTCCGCTGCCACTCGATCATGAACTGCACGGACGTGTGCCCGAAGGGCCTGAATCCGAACAAGGCGATCGGCAAGATCAAGGAATTGCTGGTCCGCCGCGCGATCTAAGCTCGGATTCGTCCGGACCGTCGTTGCGATGGTTCGGGCGGTGGTTGGACGCGTGGACGGCAGAGCCGTCCACCCTACGTAGCGCTGGCTGTAGGGTGGACGGGTTCCCCGTCCACGCGTTCAACCAGCATGAATGTGGCCGATCAGCCCGCATTTTTGCCGCAAATACAGTAAAAGTACCGTACTGCCAATTCCCGGCAGCCGGAGTATAGTGTTGACCCAACAACGGACTCTAGTGTGAAAACGCATCAATCCGACCCAGCCAACCGTGCCCGCCTGCGTTGGCGCGCACGCCGGGGCTTGCTCGAGAACGATCTGATACTCACGCGCTTCCTGGACGCACACGAAGCGGACCTGAGCGACGAGGACGTCGATGCGCTGACCCGCTTGCTGGACCTGGCGGACAACCCGCTGATGGACCTGCTGCTGGCCCGCGCCGAGCCCGAAGGCGAGGTCGACCTGCCGCACGTGCGCGCCCTGCTGGCGCGGCTGCGGCAAGCGTGAGCGGAACCGAGGTTTCGCGAGGTTTCGTTTTATATATTTTGATTTCACTCCCATAGAAGGAAGTGCCATGAACATCTCTGATACCAAAGCCACCCTGTCGTTCTCGGACGGCAGCCCGTCGGTCGACATGCCGATCTACAAGGGCACCATCGGCCCGGACGTCATCGACATCCGCAAGCTGTACGGCCAGACCGGCAAGTTCACCTACGATCCTGGCTTCATGTCGACCGCAGCATGTAACTCGAGCATCACCTACATCGACGGTGACAAGGGCGAGCTGCTGTACCGCGGCTTCCCGATCGAGCAGCTGGCCGTCAACTGCGACTTCCTGGAAACCTGCTACCTGCTGCTGAACGGCGAACTGCCGAACGCCGAGCAGAAGAAAAAGTTCGACGAGACCGTGACCAAGCACACCATGGTCCACGAGCAGATGAACTTCTTCTTCCGTGGCTTCCGCCGCGATGCGCACCCGATGTCGGTCCTGGTCGGCACCGTCGGCGCGCTGGCCTCGTTCTACCACGATTCGCTGGACATCAACGACGCCAAGCAGCGCGAGATCTCGGCGATCCGCCTGATCGCCAAGCTGCCGACCCTGGTCGCCATGGCCTACAAGTACTCGATCGGCCAGCCGTTCATGTACCCGCGCAACGACCTGTCGTACAGCGCGAACTTCATGCACATGATGTTCGCCAACCCGTGCGAAGAGTACAAGGTCAACGACGTGCTGGTGCGCGCCCTGGACCGCATCCTGATCCTGCACGCCGACCACGAGCAGAACGCGTCGACCTCGACCGTCCGCCTGGCCGGTTCGTCGGGCGCCAACCCGTTCGCCTGTATCGCAGCCGGTATCGCCTGCCTGTGGGGCCCGGCGCACGGCGGCGCGAACGAAGCCGCACTGACCATGCTGAAGGAAATCGGCTCGGTCGAGAACATCCCGGCCTTCATCGAGAAGGTCAAGGACAAGAACTCGGGCGTGAAGCTGATGGGCTTCGGTCACCGCGTGTACAAGAACTTCGACCCGCGCGCCAAGCTGATGCGCGAGACCTGCCACGAAGTGCTGAACGAACTGGGCCTGCAGGACGACCCGCTGTTCAAGCTGGCCATGGAACTCGAGCGCATTGCCCTGGAAGACGAATACTTCGTGTCGCGCAAGCTGTACCCGAACGTCGACTTCTACTCGGGCATCGTGCAGTCGGCCCTGGGCATCCCGGTCTCGCTGTTCACCGGTATCTTCGCGATGGCCCGCACCATCGGCTGGATCGCCCAGTGGAACGAGATGATCGCCGATCCGGAACAGAAGATCGGCCGCCCGCGCCAGCTGTTCGTGGGCTCGCCGGTGCGCGACGTGCCGACGATCGACAAGCGCTAATTCGCAACGCTGCGTCACCAGAAGCGGGCTGCGGCCCGCTTTTTTTATTTGTACGACCGGAAGGTAACCCCTGGTGGTTAATGCGACACGACAAATTGTATAAATGTGTCTCGGGCGTTGACGTTCACGTCACAATAGTTATACTCCTCACATGATCCAAGCACACCGCACCATGACGCGCCACGCCTTCCGCCTTCTCGGCGGCCGCGCCGCCGCGCCCGTTATCCGCGCGGTGCACTCCACGCGTAACCTCGCCTGGCTTTCCTTGGCTCGGTGAGGAAGCAGGTGGGCTCACCCCGCCATCCGACTTCCTCCCGAGCGACCTCCATCACATCTGTCATCGGCGCCACGGCGCCGCTGGTCCCTGTTGTCGATGGCCGCCAAAGAGCGGCCGCTCACTGGAGTTAGAACATGAAACCGTCCATTACTATTTCCTGGCTCGACCTGGAGCGCCTGGAGCGCGTGCTCGACCGCCTGCCTGCCGCCCAGGCCAACGCCCGCGATGCGCTGCTCGATGAACTCGGCCGTGCCGAGATGGTCGAACCCTGGGACATGCCGCCCGACGTCGTCACCATGAACTCGCGCGTGCGCTTCAGCTTCGATCACACCGAGGAAGAAGTCACCCTGACGCTCACCTATCCAAAGGACATGACCGACAGCGGCGAGCAACTGTCCGTGCTGACGCCGGTCGGCACCGCCTTACTGGGTCTGAGGGTGGGCAACAGCATCGGCTGGCAGCGTCCCGATGGCGGCGAGTTCCGCGTCACTGTGCGCGGCATCGAGTACCAGCCGGAACGCGCGGGCGAACTGCACCGCTAGAACTGGCATCTGCCGCGGGCGCCGGCAACCAGGATGAAGGGCAGGGCGAGGTAGCCGCTGAGGAAGAAGGTCGGTTGGCGCTTGAGACCGTCCTCATGCAGGCAGTTGGGTAGCTTGGCTTCGCTGAACTGGCGCGCGAAGGCGGTAGGCGCATCGCTGCCGAAGTTCGCCTTCGGCTTCTCGTCCGGCGCCCCGGCGTTCTCGGCCAAAGCGGCCCGCAGCGCCTGCTCGAGCGCAGGGGAGCGGGCGGCCGCGCGGATCTCGGCGGCGCCAGGCAATGCGGGAACAGGCGGCTGCGCCTGGCCCGGCCGCGCCAGGGCCAGCATGCTCAAGCACATCACCGCCAGTCGCTTCATCGCCTGTCCAGGAAGTTACGATATTGGCAAATGTACACCACCCACATCGCCAACATCGATCTTGCACATTTTGTTACATTTCAATGTGTACAATGCTCGCGCCTCTATTCCACGCACATGAAAGGACACCCATGAAACGCTTCCTGACCGCCTGCTTCCTGTTCCTGGGCCTGTTCGGCCTCGCCAATGCCGAAACCGATCCTGCCCTGACCCGCCAGGTCAACGCCTTCGTCGACGAATGGCATGAGGACGCGGCCAACGCGCGCATGGCCTATTTCGACAAGATGGCGAAAGAGGGCGTCTACATCGGCACCGACCGCACCGAGCTGTGGAAGCGCGATGAGTTCAAGGCCTGGGCCAGGAAGTATTTCGAGCGCAAGTCGGCCTGGAGCTTCAAGGCCACGCGCCGCAATGTGTATGCCTCGGCGGACGGTTCGATCATCTGGTTCGACGAATTGCTCGACACGCCGAACATGGGCCCCTGCATGGCCAGCGGCGTGATCCGCAAGACGAAGAACGGCTTCGAGATCCTGCATTACCAGCTGTCGATGGCGGTGCCGAACGAGGTCAACGGCCAGGTCAGGAAGCTGATCGACGAGAGCGCGAAGAAGGCGAAGTCCTGATGGTGCGCCTGTGCTAAGGTAGCCGCCTTCCCGAATCGCAAACAGGCAGCAGCAGTGAGTACCCCCTACATCGGCCGCTTCGCCCCGTCGCCCACCGGCCCGCTGCACGCGGGTTCGCTGGTGGCGGCGGTGGCCAGCTATCTCGACGCGCGCTTCCACCACGGAAGCTGGCTGGTGCGCATCGAGGACATCGACGAAGGCCGCAGCGTCCCCGGCGCGGCCGAGGGCATCCTGGCGCTGCTCGAGGCGCTGGGCATGCATGCGGACGGCGAGATCGTGTGGCAGAGCCGGCGCAAGCATCTCTACCAGGCGGCGGCCGAACGCATCGCGCTGCACACCTATCCCTGCGGCTGCAACCGGCGCGAGATCGCCGATTCGCGCCTGGGCTTCGCGCCGGACGGCGCCGCCATCTATCCGGGCACCTGCCGCTACGGCCTGGCCGAGGGACGCGGCATGCGCAGCCTGCGCCTGCGGGTGCCGGACGCTGGCTTCGACACCGTCCATTTCACCGACCGCTTCGCCGGCGAGGTGACCCAGCACCTGTCGCGCGAGTCGGGCGACTTCGTCCTCAAGCGCGCCGATGGTTTCTGGGCTTACCAGCTCGCGGTGGTCGTGGACGATGCAGAGCAGGGGGTCACGGACGTGGTGCGCGGCGCCGATCTGCTCGACTCCACCCCGCGCCAGATCTTCCTGCAGCGCGTGCTGGACGTGCCCACGCCGCGCTACCTGCACGTACCTGTGGTGCGTAACGACAATGGCGAGAAACTGTCCAAGCAGACCGGCGCCCTGGCTGTGAGCGCCGGCGACGAGGCGAGCGCTATTGCCGCGCTGCTGCAGACAGCGCGTTTCCTCGATCTCGGCATCGAGCGTGCCGGGTCGCTCGATGCCTTCTGGCGTGCGGCGGTCCCGGCCTGGGGCCAGGTGCTCGCACGCCATCCGGGCGCTTCGCTGGGCTAGCCGCAGCTAGCTCGCCTGGCCCATGCGGCGGCGTGCGATCGCTCCCACGCCAAGCAAGCCCACGCCCAGCATCGCCCACGATCCCGGCTCGGGCACCGGGGCCGCCACCATGAAGCCGCGGATTTCGCCGCCCGGATATTGGGTGGTGTGGATGTTCAGGTAGGCCGTGTTGTCGCCCAGCGCATCGAGCAGGGCGGCGCTGGCGCCTGCCGCGGTGCCGCCGAAGGCCGCCAGGAAGGCGGGGTCATACACCGCCGGGTCGGCCAGGTCGAAGGTCTGGCTGTAGCTGCCCGAGGTGACGCCGCTCGGGAAGCCGAACAGCGGGATCGCCACCCCGGCCGTGCCGGTCAGGCTCTCGGTGGTGCAGCAATGGATGTGGGCCGCCACCGTCCCTGTGGTGAGGTCGGCGAAGGGAATGTCCGCGCTCAGGATCATGCCGTCGAGCTCGAAGCTGGCGATGCTGTAGCCGGGTGAAGGATTGGGTGTGGCTTCGCCCGGTCCGCTCGAGACGGCGCGGTAGAAGTCGACTGCCAGTGCGGAGGGTGCAAGTGCGAGCGTGGACGCGGCCAGCGCCAACGCGGACAAGACTTTCTTCATGGTATACCTCCTGATTAGGAAAGAAACCAACGCAGCGCTCCCGCGAGGAAGGCTGGCGAAAAAAGTAGCACAGGCATACCGGCGTGGCCACACGGTACTAAGGGGCAAAGGAAATCCAGCCCACATTCCTCCGTCAGGAATGTGCCGGTGGAATCAGAAGAAGTCGTCGGCTGCCGCTATTGCGGATTACGCAGGATGGTGATTTCGCCGTCCGCTTCGAGGAAAGCACATTTCATTTCCGAACGCGGACAGTCGTGCTCGCGCAACGCTTCCTCCACGTCGCCGTCCGACAAGCGGCAGTCGCGCATCACTTTTTCGAAGAAGACGCCGTCGCGTCCGACCAGCACGGCGCTCCCGTCCACCAGCTTGGACATGGTCTTGCTGCGCGTGGTGCTCACGGCGATCACGGCGTTGATGGCGACCAGGGTCGCGGCGCAGATGAGGCCGCCGACCAGCGATTGGTCGCCGCCCGACAGCGAATTCGACACCGCTTCGGACAGCAGCATCACGACGAGCAGGTCGAAAGGCGTGAACTGGCCGACCGTCCGCCGCCCGGACAGGCGCACCATGACCAGCAGGAGCAGGTAGACCACCAGGCCCCGTACGATAAATTCCCACCAAGGAAGTTCCATGTCGAACATATGACCCCCAGCTTGAACCGTTGAGCCAATTGTAATCAATTTGCCAACGTGGCGATTTCAAGCGTGCGAATACTTTCGCAACGGACGCTGGACATTGTTGACCCTTGACAGCTCGACTATACTCGCCCCTTTGGAAGACGCTCCGCCATCGAGACCCGTGGAGTGATGGGCTGCTGCCTCTCGGACTACCGGCGCTTGACGGATCCGCGTCTGCCAATGTCTTTCTTGTCCACAATAAATTGCCTAGGCTTAAAGATTTCTTACGCTAATTCATGAAATATCTCAACACGGACCGGGGTTCCGGTTGGCCTACTCGCCTGTTTCAGCAAGGCGCCGGCCTGGCGCTGGCGCTGGTCCTCGCATGGCACGTCGTGCTCGACGCTTCCGCGGCCACTCCGCCTGGAGGCATCGGTGCATTGGTCGCCGCCGGAGAGGACTGCGATATTCGCGGGGAGAAATGTGTGAAAGGTATACGGGTCAGCAAGCTTGCCGATGGCGGCATGGCAGCCCTCGCGGGATTGGCGGTCGGAGACCTGATCTATGAAATCGAAGGCAATGCCATTCGGACCGTCGAGCAGTTGCAGGTCGCCCTGGCCAGTCGGGGAATGGCGGACATCGACGTGCATGTTCTTCGCCCGACCTTGGAAAAAGCGGACGAACCGGGCCGTCGGCCGATCACGCTGAGCTTGCGAAAGGCAGGTGTGGGCCCGCTGGTTGGCGCCAACGAACCGGGCATGGGGGCTTCTTCGAATGTGGATCCGGCAGGGGACACGCAAGCGCTGCAGCATCCGGATGCGATCGCCAGGAACTGGGGATTTTTCGCAGAACTGGCGAGGCTCAACAGCTTTGTCCGCGATACCGGCGAAATCCTGCAGTTCACATGGACCGACCTTGGCCGCACGATGGAGTGCGTCCATGTCTACAACGAGGGCAAGGATATCGAGCGCTTCCAGTACCGCTTGACTGGGACGCCGCGGGTGCTGGGCATGTTCGTCGCTGATCAGTATGTGGGCAGGGTCGCGGTCGCCGAGCATTCGTCGACGTTCTGGAATCCCATGCTATGGGAAACGCTCTCTTATCAAGACGGATCCCTCAAGCGAAAGCTACACGATCGTGTCGAAAGGACTTTCCACAATGTGCGAGAGGGGGAGGCCGAAGCCATACTGGCCAACCTGCGTGAGCGTCGCGCGCAGTCGCGCCGGGAGTCGGCCGCGTTCTGGAACAACTTCGCCGCAGGCTTGCAAGCGGCGACTCAGGCAACTGCGCAAGCCTATGCCGAGCAATCCCATGCGCGCGCGCAGACCGACGATATGTTGCGCGGAATCGCTGCAGACGCTGAACGGCAGCGACAGGCGGCTGTCGTCCCGCCTTCGCAAGCCACGCGCGCCGAAGCGGCGCCGCCGGATCCTGCCATGCTCAGGCGCGAGCAACCGGCGTCCCGCGTGGCGCAAGAAGGACAGCGGCAAACCATCGGCAGCCATCCAGTCGCGATGATACCGGCTCATCCGCAATCGTCCGGCCATGTCGAGGCCGCGCATGGCGGCGCGGGTGCGGCTCCCCAGCGGGAAGCCGAGAAGCCCGTGCGTCGGCAAGCCTACCTCGAGGCGGTGCTTGTCTGCACCAAGCCCAGCGGAGAAGCGCAGGCCTTCGAATGCTTGACGCCGGTCAGCAGCATGCGCGGACACAAGGGTGACATTTCGGGCCATCGTTCGCCGGAGGAATTCGCGGCGCGCAGCGCGAGCTGCACAGAGCCACGCCGCCTGGCGTCCAGCACGCATCTCGTCTGGGGATGTGGTTTCGCTGCGACGGGCGGCGTCAACGCACTTGACCGTGGCGTGGGAGTGGTAATCCAGGGGAGGCAAACCTATTACTGCACCGAGAAGCAGCTGAGTTGCAGGCGGACTCAGCCTTAGGAAGGCCGCGCGGCCGTTGGAGATGTCAGGGCGGTCTGGCGGGCGACCAGTTCCTCGTAGGCGGCCAGCTCCTGTTCATAGCGCGCCAGCGCCTCTTCATACAGGTCGAAAACGCAGGGTACGCAGCCGCTGCGGCAGCAATCCTCCAGCTCGGGCTGGACTGGTGGGACGGGACGCTTCAGTTCCATGGCTACTCCTCGCGCTTGAGCAGCTCCTGGATTTCCTCGCGCTCCTTCTTGCTGACATGGCCGCCGCGCAGGGCGGCAAGCACGAGTTCCTTGCCGGAACCGGCGAAGGCCTTGTGGATCAGCTCCTTGATGAGGCTGGTCTGCAGGCTGTCCTGCGGCTGGGCGGGGGCGTAGATATGGGCGCGCGCGCTTTCGTCGCGGGCGAGCAGGCCCTTGGCATGCATGACCTGCAGCAGGCGCAGCACGTTGGCATAGCCCATGTCGGGCCGCGTGGCGGTCGCGGCTTCGTGGACCTGGCGCGCCGTGGCCGGGCCGAGCTGCCACAGCAGGCGCAGCATCTCGAGCTCGGACGGGGTGGGTTTGGGTGGGGCTTCGGTGGTGCTCATGGATCTAGATTAAATGATCTAGAAGCCAAAGTCCATCCGGCGCCTGGAGCCTGTCCGGCAGGTGGGAGGAAGCGCATACCCGCCAGGCGCGCCAGCGCGACTTTCACCTGCCGGGATCGGCGCTTAGTTCGACCGGCGGTATTCGCGCAGGCGGAACTGCATCCTGCCCGCCTTGCGCTCGCAGACCCCGGTCATGGTCTCGTCTGCCGCGGGCGACCAGGTGAGGCGGCTGCCGGGCGCCTTGTCGGCGCAGGCCGCATGGGCGG
>NZ_JAGPWC010000110.1 GCF_018119405.1 Massilia sp. ST3
GGGGGCCCGCCGGGGGGGGCGGGGGGGGGGGGCCCCCCCCCCCGACCCTACCGGCGCCTCAGGCGGCCTTAGGCGACCTTCGGCTCGTTGCGCAGGCGGATGTGCAGCTCTTTCAGCTGTTTCTCGTCCACTTCCGACGGCGCGTTGGTCAGCAGGCACTGGGCGCGCTGGGTCTTCGGGAAGGCGATCACGTCGCGGATCGACTCGGAGCCGGTCATCAGGGTGATCAGGCGATCCAGGCCGAAGGCCAGGCCGCCGTGCGGCGGCGCGCCGTACTGCAGCGCGTCGAGCAGGAAGCCGAACTTGAGCTGGGCTTCTTCCGCATCGATCTTGAGGGCGCGGAACACCTTGCTCTGCACTTCCTCGCGATGGATACGGATCGAGCCGCCACCCAGTTCCCAGCCGTTCAGGACCATGTCGTAGGCCTTGGCGACGCAGGCGCCCGGGTTGGTCTCGAGCATGTCCTCGTGGCCGTCCTTCGGTGCGGTGAACGGGTGGTGGGTCGCGTTCCAGCGATCGCCGTCTTCGTCGTATTCGAACATCGGGAAGTCGATCACCCACAGTGGCGCCCAGACGTCGTCGAACAGGCCGGCCTTCTTGCCGAATTCCGAGTGGCCGATCTTCACGCGCAGCGCGCCGATGGCGTCGTTGACGACCTTGGCCTTGTCCGCGCCGAAGAAGATCAGGTCGCCGTCCTGGGCGCCGGTCAGCTCCAGGATCTGGGTGAGCACCTCGTCCGAGATGTTCTTGACGATCGGCGACTGCAAGCCTTCGCGGCCCTTGGCCTTCTCGTTGACCTTGATGTAGGCCAGGCCCTTGGCGCCGTAGATCGCGACGAACTGGGTGTAGGCGTCGATTTCCGAACGCGGCATCGACGCGCCCTGCGGCACGCGCAGGCCGACCACGCGGCCGCCCACCATGTTGGCGGCGCTGTTGAAGACCTTGAACTCGACCGACTTCATCAGCTCGGTCAGTTCGGTGAACTGCAGCTTGACGCGCATGTCCGGCTTGTCCGAACCGTAGGAGCCCATGGCGGTGGCGAAGTCCATCACCGGGAACGGGTTCGGCAGGTCGATGCCGGCCGCGTTCTTGAACACGACGCGCATCATGTCTTCGAACAGGTCACGGATTTCCTGCTCGGTCAGGAACGAGGTCTCGCAGTCGATCTGGGTGAATTCCGGCTGGCGGTCGGCGCGCAGGTCTTCGTCGCGGAAGCACTTGGTGATCTGGTAGTAGCGATCGAAGTTGGCGACCATCAGCAGCTGCTTGAACAGCTGCGGCGATTGCGGCAGCGCGAAGAAGTTGCCCGGGTTGACGCGCGACGGCACCAGGTAGTCGCGCGCGCCTTCCGGGGTCGACTTGGTCAGCATCGGGGTTTCGATGTCGATGAAGCCCAGGTTGTCCAGGTACTTGCGCACTTCCATCGAGACTTTGTAGCGCAGGCGCAGGTTGTGCTGCATCTGCTGGCGGCGCAGGTCGAGCACGCGGTGGGTCAGACGGGTGGTTTCCGACAGGTTGTCGTCGTCCAGCTGGAACGGCACCGGCACCGAGGCGTTCAGCACTTCCAGGGCGGTGGTGTTGATCTCGATCTTGCCCGACTTCAGGTTGGCGTTGGCCGTGCCTTCCAGGCGGTTGACCACGGTGCCGGTGATGCGCAGGCAGTACTCGTTGCGCACGTGCTCGGCGGCCTTGAACACCTCGGCGTTGTCCGGGTGGCAGACCACCTGCACCAGGCCTTCGCGGTCGCGCAGGTCGATGAAGATCACACCGCCGTGGTCACGGCGGCGGTGCACCCAGCCGCACAGGCTGACGGTTTGGCCCAGCAGTTCCTCGGTGACGAGGCCGCAGTAATGAGTACGCATGGTGGACATAGTTTTCGTTCCAGGTTGGTTGGTTCGGTTTGCGCCGCCGGCAGCGTCGAAACGCCGGGCAGCCCTTTTGTTCTGCTGATCTTGTTGACGCTTATTCGGGAGCGACGACGCCCATCGAGACGATGTGCTTTAGCGCCGCATCCACCGTCATGTTCAATTCCACGACCTTGCTGCGTTCCATCATCAGGAAGAAGCCCGAGGTCGGGTTCGGGGTGGTCGGCACGTACACGCTCACGTAGTCGCCCACCAGGTGGTTCTTCACGTCGCCGCCCGGCACCCCGGTCAGGAAGGCGATGGTATAGGAATCCGCGTGCGGATAGGGAATCAGGACCGGCGTGCGGAACGCGTTGCCCGAGGACGAGAACAGCGTGTCCGACACCTGCTTGACGCTGCCGTACAGCGAGCTGACCACCGGGATGCGCTTGAGCAGGCGGTCGCCTAGGCGCACCACGTAGCCGCCCACCAGGTTGTTGGTCAGCAGGCCGGTCAGGAAGACGATGGCCAGGGTCAGGATCGCGCCGATGCCGGGGATGTCGGCGCCGAACACGCGGCGCGGCTGCCAGGCTTCCGGCACGAACAGCAGCGACTGGTCCAGCGTGCTGATGATCAGGCTCAGCACCCAGGCGGTGATCGCCAGGGGTACCAGGACCAGCAAGCCGGTCAGGAAATATTTGCGCATCGCGTTCTCTTGTTCTTGTTGGACCGCGGCCCGGAGGCCGCGGTGGATCAGGTGCCGCTCTTGTCGCCGCCGGTGCCTGCTGCGGCTGCCGGCGTTGCCGGCGCTGTAGCGCCGCTCTCGCCGGAAGCGGCCGGGGCGGCCGCCGATGGGGTCGCCGAGGCGCCCGCGGCGGTCCCGGTGGCTGGCGGCGTGCCGCCGCGGAAGTCGGTCACGTACCAGCCGGTGCCCTTGAGCTGGAAGCCGGCGGCGGTCACTTGCTTCTTGAAGGCCGGCTTGCCGCACGAGGGGCAGGTGGTCAGCACCGGATCGGATACTTTTTGCAGCACATCTTTGTTGAAACCGCATTCTTCGCAGCGGTAGGCGTAAATCGGCATGTGGTACTCCGCAAAAATCTTCAAAACCCTGAATTATAAAGCTTTTACGGCGGGTTTTGCCCGCCGGCCTGCCATGGGGGCGCCTGGAAGGCAATGGGGGCGGCAAACGGTGTTGTTTTTCACCATCGTCAACAACTCTTTCGTTTGCTTAAGCATCGATGAGCTGATTTAATAGCATCTTTCTTTAAAGCATGTTGGCAGCAGAGTCCGCTCTGGTGTCCAAGTCAAGAAGAAACAGAAGATCGGGCGCGGTCCGCCGCCGTCCATCCGTAGAAGAATACTGATTTGAAAGCCCGCGCGAGCGGGCTTTTTCTTTTGGGGATCCACCCTACGCTGGACTACCGATGGTCAAACACCGCGGCGCCTACTTGCGCCGCCACACCATCCAGCGCTCCTTCCCCGCGAACACGGGAATCGACGCCTCCACCGCCTCGTCCTCGACGCAGTCGAAATGCGGCGCCAGCAGCTCGTCCAGCCGCGTCCGGGCGATCGCGAACGGCGGCCCCTTCGGCTTGTCGTCGAAATAGAAGAACCCCGCCAGCACCCCGCCGGGCGCAAGGAGCTTCGCCCAGCGCGCCGCCACGCGCGGCCACATGGCGGGCGGCATCGCGCACAGGAAGGCGCATTCGTAGACCATGCCGAGCAGCCGCTTTGGCTCCCAGGCAAAGAAATCCGCCTCGGCCACGCGACCGCCCCACTCCCCGGCCACCCGCCTGGCGCGGGCCACGGCCTCGGGCGAAAAATCGATCGCGGTGGCGTCCCAGCCCTGCTCCATCAGCCAGGCCAGCTCGTAGCCGCTGCCGCAGCCGGGAATCAGGACCGCCAGCGGCTTGCCGGACTCAGTCACGAAGCGGCGCAGCTCCGCTGGTACGGCGCCCCGGTCCCAGGGCGTGAAATTGCGCGCGAAGCGCTCGTCCCAGAAGCCGGGCTGGAGCGGATCGCGGATCGCGAAGTCGGCTGTCATGCCTCAGGCGCCATGCACCTGCAGCAGGTAGAAGCCGAGCGCCCCGATGCCGAAGCCGCCCAGCAGGAAGGCCATCACGCCCAGCAGCCGGTTGGTGCGGCGCTGCTGCACCACCAGCATGGCCAGCAAGTCGGACTGGGCGACATTCGGATTGGCCAGGTGCGGATGGGTTTCGCGCGCCAGGGCCTGGTGCAGCAGGCGCGGGAACTGCGGGAAGATGTGGGCGTAGCGCGGCGCCTCGGCGCGCAGGCGCTCGACGAAGCCCTGCCAGCCGACCTGCTCGGCCATCCAGCGCTCGAGGTAGGGCTTGGCGGTCTTCCACAAGTCCAGGTCCGGGTCGAGCTGGCGTCCCAGGCCCTCGATGTTGAGCAGGGTCTTCTGCAGCAGCACCAGCTGGGGCTGGACCTCGACGTTGAAGCGGCGCGAGGTCTGGAACAGGCGCAGCAGGATCTGGCCGAAGGAAATGTCCTTCAGCGGACGGTCGAAGATCGGTTCGCAGCAGGCGCGCACCGCGGACTCGAGTTCGTCGACGCGGGTGCTCGGCGGCGCCCAGCCGGACTCGATGTGGGCCTCGGCCACGCGCTTGTAGTCGCGGCGGAAGAAGGCCAGGAAGTTCTGCGACAGGTAATCCTTGTCGAAGTCGTTCAGGGTGCCGACGATGCCGAAGTCGAGCGCGATGTAGCGGCCGAAGCTTTCCTTCTCGATCGAGACCAGGATATTCCCCGGGTGCATATCGGCGTGGAAGAAGCCGTCGCGGAACACCTGGGTAAAGAAGATCTCGACCCCGTCGCTCGACAGTTTTTTCAGGTCCACGCCCTCGGCCGCCAGGCGGTCGATCTGCGACACCGGGATGCCGCGCATGCGCTCCATCACGATCACGCTGCTGGAGCAATAGTCCCAATACATCTCGGGCACCATCAGCAGGGTCGAGTCGGCGAAATTGCGGCGCAGCTGGGCGGCGTTGGCGGCCTCGCGCATCAGGTCAAGCTCGTCGTGCAGGTACTTGTCGAATTCGGCCACGACCTCGCGCGGCTTGAGGCGCCGCGCCTCGCCCCACACCCGCTCGATCAGGCTGGCGGCCATGTGCATCAGGGCGATGTCTTCGTCGATCAGTTTCTTCATGCCCGGCCGCAGCACCTTGACCGCGACGTCCTTGCCGTTCTTCAGGCGCGCGAAGTGGACCTGGGCGATCGAGGCCGATGCCACCGGATCGCGTTCGAAATGGGCGAACAGCTGGTCCGGGTGGGCGCCGAGCGAGCGCGTGATCTGGGCGATGGCGACATCGGAATCGAAGGGCGGCACGCGGTCCTGCAGCAGGGCCAGTTCGTCGGCGATGTCTTGCGGCATCAGGTCGCGCCGGGTCGAGAGCACCTGGCCGAACTTGACGAAGATCGGGCCCAGTTCCTCCAGCGCCTGGCGCAGGCGGATCGCGCGCGGCGAGGTGATGCGGCGCCAGAAGAAGAAGGTGTTCATCATGCGCGCGGTGCGCGGCGCATTGAGGCTGGAGACGGCGATCTCGTCGAGTCCGTACTTGGTGAAGACGGTGAGGATGCGCAGCAGGCGCAGGAATTTCAATATCATCGGCGGTCCGAAGTCAGGTCCGGGGTCAGGTCCATGCGCGGGTGCTGGGCCAGGCGCTGTTCGAGGCGGGCGATGCGCTTGGCGGCGCGCTCGACGTCGTCGCGCAGGCGCACCACCTCGGCGGCGAATTCCTCGCGCAGCGCGGGACGCACCAGCACCGGGCGCTCTTCCGCCAGGAACTCGGCCAGGTTCTCGGCCAGGCGGCGGCCGGCGCCGCTCACCAGCTGGCCGGCCTGGCGTGCGCCTTCGGCCAGGCGGCGCGCGCCCAGCGGTCCGACCACGCGCTCGAGGTCGTGCTCGGCATCCCAGCGCAGGCCGTTGGCCAGCTGCGAAATCGTGTTCGCGAATTCCGCGTCGCCCTCGATCTTTACGTAGGACAGCGCGCGCGTGCGGTCCTGGGCGATCAGCGGCAGGTCGGCCAGCTTGACGCGGATCGTCACCCCGGCCGGCCCCTGGCCGCGGCTCGCTTCGAGCATGCCGTCGGCCGCCACATGCATGCGCAACTGCAAGTGGCCGGTATCGATGCAGGCGTCCTTGCCGGCATGGCGCGCCAGCGCGGCGCGCGCCCAGGCCTCCTGGGCCAGCAGGTGGTTGATCGCGGCAAGCGCAGGCATGAGCAAGGCCTGTTGGGGAGAGCTGGGGAACATAGCATTACTTAAATAAAAAAAACCGCCCGGCGGAAAGCGGGCGGTCTCGATCTTACCAGTTTGCCGGGCTCGCACCCGGCAGCACGGAAGCTTTACTTAAAAATAATTTACGATACCTGCTGGATACCCGCCAGCACCCATCCGCCATTGCCCGACAGGGGCTTGGACAGGTTCCACACCTCGACCAGCGGTTCGGCCGGCGCGTTCGGGGCGCTGCGGACCATGGCGTTGAACTGCACGCTCGCCAGGTAGTCGGTGGCGGAGGTCTCGATGCCCAGCAGCTGGGCGTCGACCGTCACCACGTCGGTGTAGTCGGCCACGCCGCCGCGTTCCTGGATCTGCATCTTCAGCTCGGCGAAGACTTCGGGCGAGGTGAATTCGCGCAGGTCGTTGCTGTCGCCGCGGTCCCAGGCCGCCTGCAGGCGGATGAAGGAGGACTTGGCCTGGCGCAGGAAAGCGTCCTGGTCGAAGTCGCCCGGCACGCCCCACTGGTTGTGGCTTGCGCCGCCCTGGTTCAGCGACGAGCCGCCCTGCGGCGGCTGGTGCTGGAAGGCCGCGGGCTGGAAAGCCGGCTTGTTCAGGCCCGAACCGATCTCCGGCGTGGCCACCGCGCCGGCCGGTACAGGCTGGGCCGCGCCGTAGCCGGCCTTGGCGAAGGCCGGATTGGCCGGCGTGTCCTTGCGGCGGAACATGCGCACGATGAACATCACGGCCAGGATCAGGAGACCGATCATCAGGATCGAGGAGATCACGCTGGCGAGCGCACCGCCGATGCCGAAGTGCGACAGCAAGGCGCCCAGGCCCAGGCCGAGCAGCGCGCCGCCCAGGACGCCCTTCCACATGCTCGGCTTCTTGGCGGCAGCGGCAGCCGCGCCGGTGGCGCCGGCGGCCGCGGCGGGAGCCGCGTTCGGGGCGCGCTGGAAGCCCGGCGCGGGCGCCGGCGCCGGGGCCGGCATCTGGCGCACTGCCTGCGACTGGCGGCCGATAGAACGCTTGCCGCCCATCGGGCGCGCGGTCGCTTCCGCGATCATCGAGACCGCGGTGAGGGCCAACATCATCGTGACCAAGAATTTCTTCATCTCGTTCTTCCTAGAGTTTGATACCGGTGTGCAATGCGGCCACACCCGCCGTCAGGTTGAAATACTGGACCCGCTCCAGTCCCGCATCGAGCATCATCCCTTTCAGGGTTTCCTGGTCGGGATGCATGCGGATCGATTCCGCCAGATAGCGATAGCTCTCGGCGTCGCCGGCGATCTTTTGTCCCAGCCACGGCAGCACCGAGAACGAATACACGTCGTAGGGCTTCTGCAGCGGCGCGGCCACCTTCGAGAATTCCAGCACCAGCAGCTTGCCGCCGGGCTTGAGCACGCGGCGCATTTCCGCCAGCGCCTGATCCTTGTGCGTCATGTTGCGCAAGCCGAAGGCGACGCTGACCCGGTCGAAATAATTGTCCGGGAACGGCAGTTTCTCCGCGTCACACAACAAGGTGGGGGTCACCAGCCCCTTGTTCAATAGACGGTCGCGGCCGACGCGCAGCATCGATTCGTTGATGTCGGTCAGCCAGACCTCGCCGGTATGGCCGGCCTGCCTGGCGAAGGCCTTGGCCAGGTCGCCGGTGCCGCCCGCGATGTCGAGCACCTTGAAGCCCGGACGCACGCCGGCCTGGGCGATGGTGAAGGCCTTCCAGATACGGTGCAGGCCGCCCGACATCAGGTCGTTCATGACGTCGTACTTCGATGCGACCGAATGGAAAACCTTGGCGACTTCCTGGACCTTCTGGTCCTCGGAAACGGTCTTGTAGCCGAAGTGGGTGGTGTTGGTCATATGTGCATGCGGTGTGGTCTTGCCACATTATACAAGTTGCCATGCGCGAGGCCGTCATGCATGCCCTGGAGGAATCCGGCGTCGACGTGTTGGCCGCCCACAACGAAGAATCCGCTGTCGAGTTGCTCGCCGAAGGAGAAGTTCTGGAAGTGGCTTTTCCGACATCGTCATGCCCGGTAAGATCGATGGTATCGGCCTGGCCGGCATCGTGCCTCGTCGTCACCGGAAAATCCTGTCGTGCTGGCAACAGGCTATACCGAACGGCAGGCCGGCAGCCTGGCCTGGCCCCGTTCGGATCGCGGACTGCTGCTTAAAATAATATTAACGTCTGTGCGCCGTGAAAACGGCAAATACGGTTTAATTCACGAAACGCTTTTCGTACCATGCACGCCTTTGCGCGCCCGCGGTACCCAAAGTGAGTCATGCCGTCGTGCACCGAGGCTCACAACAAATCGAACCGGCCACAGGCCGGTAGACAAACGAGGTCAACGGTGTCTGTGAAACGTCTGTTATGCGTTACCAACGAGGATGGCGCGGGCGCCCGCAGCTGCTACGGAGAGCTGCGCGGCTGGGATGTGTGCATGGTCGAAAGCCTGGCCGCCGCGCACAAGGTCCTGGCGCAGCAGCACTACGCGGTCGGACTGCTGCTCGACCGCAGCGACGGCGCGCACGACGAAGAGACCGAACGCTTCCTGCGCCGCCACCACAACATGCGCTGGATCGGCGTGTTCGACCCCCATCGCCTGGAGCAGCCGGCGCTGCGCCACCTGATCGCCACCCACCTGTTCGACTTCCACACCCGTCCGGTGGACATGCTGCGCCTCCAGCATTCGCTGGGCCACGCGCACGGCATGGCGGTGCTCGGCAAGAGCGCCGGCCAGCACCGGCGCGCCTATGGCAATGGCCGCATCGACGGCAGCTCCGCCGCCATCACGCGCCTGCGCGCCCACATCGCCAAGATCGCCGCGGTCGACGCGCCGGTACTGATCTCGGGCGAAAGCGGCAGCGGCAAGGAACTGGCGGCGCAGGAAGTGCATGCGCGTTCGCCGCGCGCCGCCGGTCCCTTCATCGCCATCAATTGCGCGGCAGTGGCGCCGGCCCTGATCCACTCGGAACTGTTCGGCCACGAACGGGGCGCCTTCACCGGCGCCACCAAGGACAAGCGCGGATTGCTCGAGGCCGCTTCCGGAGGCAGTATTTTCCTGGACGAAATCGGCGACCTGCCGCTCGACCTGCAAGCCAGCCTGCTGCGCTTCCTCCAGGAGCGCGTGATCTACCGCGTGGGCGGCACGCGCACGATCGCGGTCGACGCACGCGTGATCGCCGCCACCCACGTCAACCTGCCAAAGGCCGTGTCGGATGGACGTTTCCGCGAGGATCTTTACTACCGACTCTCGGTTTTCCCCATCCGCGTGCCGCCGCTGCGCGAGCGCAAGGAAGACCTGCCGATGCTGACCGACATGATCTTCCATAAATTCGCGGAAGAACGCAGTCCGCAGCTCAAGGGGGTGAGCAAGGAAGCCCTGCACGCCATGGCCCAGTACGACTGGCCGGGCAATGTGCGCGAGCTGATCAACCGGGTGCGGCGCGCCATGGTGCTGGCCGAGCACCGCCTCATCATGCCCGAAGACCTGGAGCTGCCGGGCGCCGGCCCGATCGGCCCGCTCAACGACGGCCTCGGCACCTCGCGCCTGTCGGCCGAACGCATCGCCATCTCGAACAGCCTGGCGCGCAGCGGCAACAACATCAGCCAGGCGGCGCGCGACCTCGGCGTCTCGCGCATGACCCTGTATCGCCTGATGGCCAAGCATTCGATTTCCTCCTAGCCCCCTTCCCTCGCGCTTCTTCGACCATTCCCGCGTGCACGGTTCCCGCCGCGCAGCGGGCGCGCCTGCGCGCTTGCCCGGAATGCACGGCAAACCTATGTGTGAGACACCTTTGTACAAGCGCCGTCAACTGTGTCACACCGCTGAGACAGTTTTGATCGCAAGGGTTGATCCGACACATCAATCAGCACGAGTCCTACGAGTACTCATCAAAATAGTCCTACAAATCAGTGACTTGCAGAAGCGTCTTCAGCTGGCACGACAAGTGCTAATAGGACGGGTGGACCGGTGACATTTTGGCACCGGGTTATCTCAACTCAGCGACACAAGGGGAGTCACATGAAGCGCACCATCTTGGCAACTGCAATCGCACTGGCATTCGGCATGGCACAAGCACAAACAACGGAACCGACCGCCCGCGGCAACGCCCGCGCTACTGCCGAAGGCGCAGCAGCGGCCAATCACGGAGGCACGGCGAACTCCGCGATCACCAGTTCGTTCAATACCTCCAGCGCTACCGCCACCAGCAGCCTGACCGGGGATGTCAGCGGCAACACCATCAATAATATCGGCAACGTGGCCACCAACAGCGGCAACGCCAACGGCGCCAGCG
>NZ_JAGPWC010000111.1 GCF_018119405.1 Massilia sp. ST3
CACGCCCGTGCCGGAGATCGGCTGGGACGGCAACTGGCCGGCCCTGGCCGGCAGCCTGCCGCTGCGCGGCGTGGCCCAGCAGCTGGCCCTGCAGACCGAACTGATCGGCTGCGTGGCGGCCGAGCGCGCCGTGACCTTCCGCCTGCGCGTGCCGGTCGACACCCTGCGCGCCAGCGGCAACAGCGAGAAACTGGCCGCGGCCCTGCAGGAACACTTCCCGCACCTGCGCGTCACCGTCGACACCGAGATCGGCCCCGTGTGGTACACCGCCGGCGCCGAGCAGAAGGCGGCGCGCGAGGAGCGCCAGCGCCAGGCCGAAGCCACGGTGGGCGCCGACCCCTTCGTGCAGGAGATGGGGCGCATGTTCGACGCCTTTATCGTGCCAGGCTCGGTCAAGCCGCCGGTTGCCTGAGCATCTTCCGAACCTATTTACCCATCCGGACTTATTGGAGAATCCACCATGATGAAAAACCAGCTCGCAGGCCTGATGAAGCAGGCGCAGGCCATGCAGGACAACATGAAGAAGGCGCAGGAGCAGCTGGCTCAGATCGAAGTCGAAGGCCAGTCGGGCGCAGGCCTGGTGAAGGTCGTCATGACTTGCAAGAACGACGTCAAGCGCGTCACCATCGACCCGTCGCTGCTGGGCGACGACCGCGACATGCTGGAAGACCTGGTGGCCGCGGCCTTCAACGACGCCGTGCGCAAGGCCGAGGCGACCTCCGCCGAGAAGATGAGCGGCCTGACGGCCGGCATGCCGCTGCCGCCTGGCTTCAAGATGCCGTTCTGATGTTCATTGTCTCGCTCAGCTACACCGCGCCGCTCGACCACGTCGACGCGCACCTGGCCGCCCACCGGGAATTCCTCGCCGCGCAGTACGCGGCCGGGCGCTTCCTGATGTCCGGCCCCAAGGTGCCGCGCGAGGGCGGCATCATCCTCGCCGACGCGCCGAGCCGCGCGGCGCTGGAAGCGGTGCTGGGCGAGGACCCGTTTCACCGGGCCGGCGTGGCGCGCTACGAGATCACCGAGTTCGCGCCCCTCATGACCGCGCCGGCGCTGGACGCCTGGCGCCAGCGCCCGAACGGGGGCTGAGATGTCCAAGTCCCTCGAATTCCTCACTGAAAGCCTGCGCCGCCTGCCGGGCGTGGGGCCCAAGTCGGCCCAGCGCATGGCCTTCCACCTGCTGCAGCACGACCGCGAGGGCGCCGCCCAGCTGTCGCGCGCGCTCTACCAGGCCGTGGACACCGTGCACCACTGCGCCATGTGCAATACCTTCTCGGACACCGAGGTCTGCGACCTGTGCGTCGACGAGGCGCGCGACCGCGCCTTGCTGTGCGTGGTGGAGACCCCGGCCGACCAGCTGATGATCGAACAGACCCTGACCTACCGGGGGCTCTATTTCGTGCTGATGGGCAGGCTGTCGCCGCTGGATGGCATCGGCCCCAAGGACCTGCACCTGGACAAGCTGGTCAACCGTGCCGCCGACGGCGTGGTCCAGGAGGTGGTGCTGGCCACCAACTTCACCAACGAGGGCGAAGCCACCGCCCATTACATCAGTGAAATGCTGAAGGCGCGCGGCCTCAAGGTCAGCCGCCTGGCGCGCGGCGTGCCCGTGGGCGGCGAGCTCGAATACGTCGACGCCGGCACGATTGCGCGCGCCATGATCGACCGCCGCAGCGCATAATTGTCCGTAGCGACTCTCCGGTAGCAGACAGCAGGCAGGGAACAAGCGCGGCTGCGTGTGCATATTCGTGTGCGTGCGCACAAACCCCTTGCGCCGGCCGCTGCTATCGTTGGCACTTTCAGCGGACCCGACATGCACCTCGTCGATATCACGATGTTCTATGCCGCGGAAGGCGGCGGCGTCAGCACCTACCTGAACGCAAAATCCCAATGGCTGGCCCGTACCGGGCAGATGCGCCATACCATCCTCAGCCCCAACGTGGACGACGGCGGCGATCTTCCTTCACTGGTGCGCGTGCCCGGCGTTCCGCTGCCCGGCATCAACGGCTACCGCATGCCGGTCTCGGTCGCGGCCCTGGCGCGCCGCCTGCGCGCCGCCGCGCCCGACCTGGTCGAGGTCGGCGATGCCGGCCACAGCGCCTGGGCGGCCCTGCGCCTGCGCGACCGCTGCGGCGTGCCGGCCATCGCCTTCTACCATTCCGACCTGCCGCGCCTGGTCGAGAACCGCTTCGGCCAGGCCGCACGCCAGGCCACCCATAAATACCTGGCCCACCTGTACCGCGAGTTCGACCTGGTGCTGGCCCCGAGCCGCCTGATGGTCGAGCAGCTCGGCGCCATGGGCGTGCGCGGCGCGCTGCAACAGCCGCTGGGCATCGACAGCGAGGTGTTCCGGCCGGACCGGCGCGACCCCGGCCTGCGCGCCGAGCTGGGCCTGCCCCCAAGCGCGCGCCTGCTGGTCTACGCTGGTCGCTTCACGCCCGACAAGAAGCTGTCGCTGCTGGCCGAGGCCCTGGACAAGCTGGGCGCGCCTTACCATCTGCTGATGGTGGGCGGCGGCGACGCGCCGCCCTCGCACGAGCGCATCGCGGTGCTGCCTTTCCAGCGCGACCAGCGCGCCCTGGCGCGCCTGCTGGCCAGCTGCGACGTGCTGGTCCACCCGGGCGACTGCGAAACCTTCGGCCTGATCGTGCTGGAAGCGATGGCCTGTGGCCTGCCGGTGGTGGGCACTAGCGGCGGGGGCGTGGCCGAGCTGGTGGACGAGCGCTCCGGAATCCTGGCCCGCCCGAACTGCGCCGACAGCCTGGCCGGCGCGATCGAGGCGGTGTACCAGCGCGACCTGGCCGCGCTTGGACGGCATGCCCGCCACAAGACCAGCGAGTACTTCGACTGGAAGCAGATCTTCCCGCAGATCCAGCGCCGCTATCACAGCCTGCTGGGCGCGGGCCAGGCGGCGCAGCCGGCGCTGGAGCGTGTCTGTGTCACCGACTGAACCCGCGCTGTGCGTCTCGATCCACGACGTGGCCCCGGCCACCTGGGACGAGTGCCGGCGCCTGGCCGCCGCCATCCGCGAGGTGGCGGACATTCCATTGACCTGGCTGGTGGTGCCGGCCTACCACCGCGCCGGCGGCGATGGGGCGGCGATGCGCGCCGGCCTGGACGCGATGCTGGCGCGCGGCGACGAGCTGTGCCTGCACGGCTATACCCATCTCGATACCGCCCCGCGCGGGCGGGGCTGGCGCGAGCGTTTCCTGCGCGGCACCTACAGCCGCGAAGGAGAATTCGCGGCGCTGACGGAAGAAGAAGCCGCGAGCCGGCTGCGGCTCGGGCTGGACTGGTTCGCGGCCCAGGGCTGGCCGGTCAGCGGCTTCGTGCCGCCGGCCTGGCTGATGGGCGAGGGCGCCTGGCGCGCGGTGCGCCGCTTTGGTTTTGCCTACACCACCACCTTCACCCGTTTTCATGTGCTCGGCGGCAGCGCGGCGGGACAGGACCCGGATCCACGCCTGTCGCCCTTTTCACCCTCGCTGGTATATACCGCACGCAACCGCAGCGGCCGCATCGTCTCGCCGCTGGTGGCCGGCCTCGCCGCCGCCTGGCTGGCGCGGGCGCCGCTCATCCGCCTGAGCCTGCATCCGCCCGACGTGCGCTATCCGCGCCTGCTGCGCCATGCGCAACAGACGGTGGAGCGCCTGCTGGCGCACCGCACGCCGATGACCAAGGCCGCCTTCGCGCGCCTGCTCACCAGTACGGTCCCCAGTAGCCCCGGCCACGCCAGTACGGCGGGCCCCAGCCTCCGTGGTACGAAGCGTTGCCGAGACGATGGAGCTCGTCCTTCGTGCTGAGCTGCAGGACGCACTGGCGCCAGGGATCGCCGTCGGCCGCATAGCCGAGGCGGGTGCAGGCCGGCCCGTAGACGGCGATCATCTGCGCCATGTCGGCCTGCATGCGGGCGGCGCGTTCCTCCGGGGTGACGGCGCAGGCGGTCAAGAGTGGGGCCAGACAAGCCAGGACGGCCGCGGCAGCAGGAATGCGAACAGGAATACGCATGGATGTACACGTGGATGTGCGCATGGGTCCTCCCTTTGCGCCGTGGATGGCGCCAGGACAGCATAGCATAGGGCCGCCGCGGCGCATTTTCATGGACCGTATCAATAGTGCGCGCGCCCGGAAGCCGCCCATACGGCATTTTTCGCACGACCGTACGCCCATTCGCCAGTTTTTCTGGCAAGATACGCCCCCTAAAAACAAGGAGGAGACATGCGCAAGCGTGGATGGAAAACCTGGACGCTGCGGGCGATCACCGCGGTGCTGGGACTGGTACTGCTGGCCCTGCTCGGCGCCTGGCTGTACCTGCGCGGCAGCCTGGCCCAGCTCGACGGCGAGCGCAAGGCGCCGGGCCTGGCGGCCGAGGTGACGGTGGGGCGGGACCAGGCCGGGGTGCCGGTGATCCAGGGAGCCAGCCGCGCCGACGTCGCCTATGCGACCGGCTTCGTGCACGCCCAGGAGCGCTTCTTCCAGATGGACCTGCTGCGCCGCACCGCGGCCGGCGAGCTGGCCGAGCTGTTCGGCCCGAAGGCGCTGCCGCTCGACCGCGAGCACCGCCTGCACCGCTTCCGCGCCCGCGCCGAGACCATGCTGGCCCGCCTGTACGGCCCCGAGCGCATACTGCTGGACCGCTATGTCGCCGGCGTCAACGACGGCCTCAATGCGCTGCGCGCACGGCCCTTCGAATACGCCCTGACCGGCGCGGCGCCGCGTCCCTGGACGGCCCAGGATTCGCTGCTGGTCGTATGGGCGATGTACATCGACCTGCAGAACAACGTGGCGCCGCGCGAGATCGCGCGCGGCTGGATGCGCGAGCACAGCGACCCTGCCCAGCTGGCCTTCCTGCTGCCCGCCGCCAGCGCTATCGACGCCACCCTCGACGGCGGCGCACCGCCCGCGCCGGCGCCGCTGCCGTCGCATGCGCCGGACTGGTGGGGAGGCCTACTCAAGACGCCCATCAAGCTGGCCGGCGCCGAGTTCGCCGATGCCGTCGGCAGCAACAACTATGCGGTGGCGGGCAGCCGCACCGCCAGCGGCGCGGCCATCGTCTCGGACGACATGCACCTGGGCCTGCAGCTGCCCAATACCTGGTTCCGCATGGTGCTGCGCTTCCCCGACCCGGCCGGCGGCCAGCGCCGCCTGGTGGGCGTGACCCTGCCGGGAGCGCCGCCCTCGATCATCGTCGGCAGCAACGGCCAGGTAGCGTGGAGCTTCACCAACAGCTACGCCGACCTGCTCGACCTGGTCGAACTGGGCACCGATGCGGCCAAGGCCGGCCAGGTGCGCACGCCGAACGGCTGGGAAAGCCCGCGCGAATACGTCGAACTGATCGCCGTGAAGGGCGCGTCCGCCGAACGCTTCGTGGTGCGCGAGACCTCGCTCGGCCCGATCCGCACGGTGGCCGGGCGCGACTATGCGGTGCACTGGATCGCCCATGACCCGCAGGCCCTGAACCTTAACCACCTCAAGCTGGAAGGCGCGCGCAGCGTCGACGACGCCTTGGCGATCGCCGCCATCGACGGCATCCCGGCCCAGAACTTCGTGGCCGGCGACGCGCGCGGCAACATCGGCTGGACCATCGCCGGCGTGCTGCCGCGCCGTAGCACCCCGCCGGAAACCGCCACCTTCCCGCTCGACGCGGAAGGCCGGGCGCCGACCTGGCAGGGCGTGCTGCCGCCCGCGGACTACCCGCGCGTGCTCAACCCGGGCGACGGCCAGATCACCACCGCCAACAGCCGCCAGCTGATGGGCGCCGGGGCTGAGCGCATCGGCGACGGCGGCTTCGACCTGGGCGCGCGCAACCGCCAGCTGCACGACGGCCTGCTGGCGCTGGGCGGCCGGATGGACGTGCGCCAGGCCTTCGGCGCTTCGCTCGACGACCGCGCCCTGTTCATCGCCGAGTGGCGCCGCCGCGCGCTGGCCGCGCTCGACGCCAGCGCCCTGAACGGCAAGCCGCAGCGCGCCGAATTCCGCCGCCTGCTGGAAACCAGCTGGGACGGCCGCGCCAGTGTCGATTCAAGCGGCTACCGCCTGGCGCGCGATTACATGTGGGCGCTGTACGACCTGCTGTATGGCCAGGCCAACGCGGCGCTCAAGGAACGCGACCCGAAGGCCACCGCCGCGCTGGCCGACAGCCGCTGGCCGCTGGTGCTGGCGCGCCTGCTGGACGAGCAGCCGCCGGGCTGGCTGCCGGGCGGCTATCCGAGCTGGCAAACGGTGCAGCTGGCCGCGATCGACCGCGTCATCGCGGCCATCGAGGACGAGGGCAAGAACCTTGCCGACGCCAGCTGGGGTGCGCGCAATACGGCCAACGTGGCCCATCCGATCAGCATGGCGGTGCCTGCGCTGCGCTTCCTGCTGGCGGCACCTAGCGACCGCCTGCCGGGCGACGCCCACATGCCGCGCGTGGCGGGGCCGAAGTTCGGCCAGTCCGAGCGCATGACCCTGTCGCCGGGACGCGAGGAGGAAGGCTTGTACAACATGCCGGGCGGGCAGAGCGGGCATCCGCTGTCGCCTTACTTCCTGGCCGGGCATGACGCCTGGGCCGAAGGCAGGCCGCTGCCGCTGCTGCCGGGGAAGATCCAGCATACCTTGCGCTTCGTGCGCTGAACGCTTGGCCTTTTCGAACCGCCGCCGTTCGTTGAACGCGTGGACGGCAGAGCCGTCCACCCTACGTGTCGCAGCCTCGGACCGTAGGTGGACGGGTCCCCCGTCCACGCGTTCAAGCGGCGCTTAAATATCCGCGGCACGTTTCGAACCGCCGCGGTTCGTTGAACGCGTGGACGGCAGAGCCGTCCACCCTACGTGTCGCAGCCTCGGACCGTAGGGTGGACGGGTCCCCCGTCCACGCGTTCAAGCGGCGCTTGAATATCCGCGGCACGTTTCGAACCGCCGCGGTTCGTTGAACGCGTGGACGGCAGAGCCGTCCACCCTACGTGATGCAGCCTCGGACCGTAGGGTGGACGGGGGAAATTAGTCCAGTGGACTAATTTCCCGTCCACGCGCTCAAGTGGCGCTTGAATATCCGCGGCACGTTTCGAACCGCCGCGGTTCGTTGAACGCGTGGACGGCAGGGCCGTCCACCCTACGTGATGCAGCCTCGGACCGTAGGGTGGACGGGGGAAATTAGTCCAGTGGACTAATTTCCCGTCCACGCGTTCAACAGACGGCCGAGTTTCGAAATGTCATGCGAATCTTCAACCGGTCATTTGGCCGGCAGCGCCAGCGTCACGTTCCCCAGCATCTCGGTGATCGCCTCGGCATTCGACGGCCGCCCCAGGAAGTAGCCCTGCACCATGTCGCAGCCGTACTCCTCGAGCAGCAGCAGCTGCTCGCCGGTCTCGACCCCTTCCGCCACCACCACCATCTTGAGCCCGTGCGCCATGGCGATGATGGCGCGCGTGATGGCCGCGTTCTCGGAATCCTGCGGCAGCCCGCAGATGAAGCTGCGGTCGATCTTCAGGGCCCGCACGTCGAAGCGCTTGAGGTAGTTCATCGACGAGTAGCCGGTGCCGAAGTCGTCGATCGACAGGTAGACGCCGATGCCGCGCAGCTGCTCCAGGGTGGCGAGCGTGGCGCGCGCGTCGTCCATCAGGGTGCCTTCGGTCAGCTCCAGCTCCAGCAGGCGCGGGTCGAGCCCGGTGTCGTGCAGGGCCGAGAGCACGATCTGCGACAGGTTCTCGTCCTTGAACTGCTTGGCCGAGAGGTTGACCGCCATGCGCATCGTGCGCCCGGTTTGCCGCTGCCAGGCGCGCGCCTGGCGGCAGGCAGTGCGCAGCACCCATTCGCCGATCGGGACGATCAGGCCGGTCTCCTCTGCCAGCGGAATGAACTCGGTGGGCGGCACCAGCCCGCGCTCCGGATGGCGCCAGCGCACCAGGGCCTCGACGCCCACGATCTCGGCGCTTGCCACGTCGCGCTGCGGCTGGTAGAGCAGGTAGAGTTCGTCGTTCTGGAGCGCCTTGCGCAGGCCCACCTCGAGCTTCACATGGCTCATGATTTGCATGGTCAGCGACGAGCTGTACAGCTTGGCGTTGTTCTTGCCGCAGTTCTTGGCGTGGTACATCGCGGTGTCGGCGTACTTGAGCAGCGAGCCGCAGTCGTCGCCGTCCTCCGGGAATAGCGAGATGCCGATGCTGGCGGTGACGAAGATCTCGTTGCCCTCGAGCAGGAAGGGCCGGCGCATCGCCTCCTTGACCCGGTGCGCGACATTGAGCGCATGCTCGACCCGTTCCAGGTCGGGGATCAGGATGGTGAACTCGTCGCCGCCCAGGCGCGCCAGGTTGGTCGCATTGTCGCCCCGCGACACCAGGTCGCTCGGCCGCGTGGTGTCGCGCAGGCGCTCGGAGACCATCTTGAGCAGCGCGTCGCCCGCGTTGTGGCCAAGCGTGTCGTTGATGCGCTTGAAGGCGTCCAGGTCCATGAACAGCACCGCGAACTTCTTGTTGCCCATCTTGGAGCGCTGCAGCTCGCGCTCCAAGGTCTCGAGAAAGGCCTGGCGGTTCGGGATCCCGGTCAGGCCGTCGCAATAGGCCAGGCGCCGGATCTGTTCCTCGGCGCGCTTGCGTTCGCTGATGTCGCGCACCAGGCCCAGCACCTGCGAGGCGCTGGTCGCGACCAGGCGCGCTTCGAAGTGGCGGACCTCGCCGCATTCCGTGACTTCGTATTCGACCGAGCGCACCTGCTGGGTCGCCAGCACGGTCTTGATCTGCTCCAGCATGCGGTGGGCGATGTCGGCCGGCAGGACGTCACTGACGTGACGCCCGACGACGCCGCGCTCGCTGCCGGCCGCCCGCGCGATGCGCCCGCGCCCGCTGCGCTCGTGGCCCGGCTCGTAGTCGAGGTAGAAGCCGTCCGCGTTCATGCGGAAGAAGGTGTCGGGGATCGCCGCCAGCACCGCGCGGTTGTGGGCGTCGGCGATGCGCAGGCGCGCGATGGCGTCGCTGGCGCGCAGCACGTACAGCACGCGGTGGCCGAGGATGGGCCAGTTGATCGGCTTGGAGACGAAGTCGGTGGCGCCGGCCTCGTAGGCGTGGGTGACCGCCTCGACATCGTCGCCGCCGGTGACCATCACGATCGGCACGCTGGCGCCGTCGCGTTCCTGGGCGCGGATGGCGCTGCAGGCCGCGAAGCCGTCCATGCGCGGCATGTCGACGTCCATCAGGATCAGGTCCGGGCTGCGCGAGCGCGCCAGGTCGACCGCTTCGAGGCCGTCCGCCGCCTCGATGGCGTCGAGCCCGACCTGGGCCAGCATCTCGAGCATCAGCAGACGCATGACGGGATCGTCGTCGGCGACCAGGACCGTCCCGCGCTGGGGTTGGGCAGTGGCTGGCATGCTAGGTTTCCTTTTCTAGGAGAGCGTGAAGCGATTCGCGTACCGACAGGAATTCGCTTTCCATGTCGGCGAAGAGGGGAGCGGCGCCGGCGACGCTGCCGGCGCGCCCCAATTGCTCGAGATCGCGGCACAGCGCCGCCATGCGCGCCGCGCCGATGTTGGCGCTGGCCGACTTGAGGCTGTGGGCGACGCGGCGCAGTCCTTCGGCGTCGCTGCCGGCCAGCGACTGGCGCAGCGAGGAGAAATGGCGCGGCGTGTCGGCCACGAAGGCCGCCACCACCTTCTGCACCAGCGCGTCGCCGCCGTCGCGGCTGAGGGCGCGGATGTTTTCCAGCGCGGCCAGGTTCACCGCATCGTGGCGCGGCGCCGGCGCGGGTGCCGGGGCCGAAGCAGGGGCGGGAGCAGGGACAGGTGCGTCGCCATGATGCTGCATCGCGCTCAGCGGCAGCGCCACCCAGCGTCCGATCACGCCGGCCAGCTGCTGCTGGGTGAAGGGCTTGGACAGGTAGTCGTCCATGCCGGCCGCCAGGCAGGCTTCGCGGTCGCCCTGCAGGGCGTTGGCGGTGATGGCGATGACGGGCAGGGTGCGGGCGCGGCCCGCCTCGCGCTCGTGGCGCCGGATCGCCGAGGTGGCGGCGAAGCCGTCCATCACCGGCATCTGGCAATCCATCAGCACCGCGTCCCAGCCGCCGTCGCGCACCGCATGCAGCGCTTCCTCGCCGTTGCGGGCGCAGTGCGCTTCCAGTCCCAGGCTCTCCAGCATGGCCCTGGCCACCTCGACGTTGACCGGGTTGTCCTCGGCCAGCAGCACGCGGCGCGCGCGCCGTCCCGACGACTGGCGCGCGGCTGGCGCGGCGGCCGGCGCGATCGGCAGGGTCGTGTGCGCGGCTTGCAGCTGGGCCTGGGCCGGCGCTCCATGGAGCCGCGCCCCGCCCGCAGCCAGGCCGGCAAAAAGGTCCCCCCCGCGCGCCCGCGTG
>NZ_JAGPWC010000112.1 GCF_018119405.1 Massilia sp. ST3
CGCGGGGGGCGGCCCCCCGGCCCGCGCCGCCGGCCCACGGCGCCCCCGCCCACGCGCGGGCCCCCGCCGCGGCCGCGGCCCAGCCCGACGCAGCGCCCGCGCAGGCGGCGGAACCAGCGGCCAAGCCGGCCACGAAGAATTTCTGGATGGGGTGGGGCGGCGCCGCGGTCGCGCTGCTGATCTTCTACCTGTTCTTCAGCTTCGCGCGGCTCGAGATCTTCAAGATGCTGCTCGGCTCCCTGTTCCCGCTGGCGATCATGATCCTGGCCGTCCTGGGCAGCATCGTGTTCGGGCTGGCCACGCCGACCGAGGCGGCGGCGATGGGGGCCTTCGGCGGCCTGATCCTGGCGATCGCGTACAAGCGCTTCAACTTCGGCCTGCTGCGCGAATCGGCCCACCTGGCGACCAAGACCACGGCCATGGTGTGCTGGCTGTTCGTCGGCTCCAGCATCTTCTCGGCCGCCTTCGCCCTGCTGGGTGGGCAGGAGATCATCAACGCCTGGGTGCTGGGCATGGACCTGACGCCGGTGCAGTTCATGATCCTGGCCCAGGTGGTGATCTTCCTGCTCGGCTGGCCGCTGGAGTGGACCGAGATCATCGTCATCTTCATGCCGATCTTCGTGCCGCTGCTGGCCCACTTCAACATCGATCCGCTGTTCTTCGGGCTGCTGGTGGCGATGAACCTGCAGACCGCCTTCCTGTCGCCGCCGGTGGCGATGTCGGCGTTCTACCTGAAGGGCGTCTCGCCGCCGCACGTGACCCTGAACCAGATCTTCCTCGGCATGCTGCCCTTCATGGGACTGCAGGTCCTGGGGATCGTGCTGCTGTACACCTTCCCGGCGATCGGCTTGTGGCTGCCGGAGGTTCTGTATAAGTGAGGTGACCGTTTCGCAAAAATCGGGCCGCAGGTTTTGTTGATACGACACACGGCCCAGTTTGCGCATAGCCAATGGTATGCCGCTGCAGGATTCGACAATACGCTCTTGCCGAGCTCGTCATTAATCCGCAGGAGAATGCCATGCCTTACATATACCGTTCCGCTGGAATGCTGAGAGACAAGCCCAAGGTCGGGTCGACAGAATGCGTCGCGTTGGTTCAGCATTTCACCAAAGTCGGCCCGACTTCCGGGTGGGTGGCGGGAGAAAGGGTAGCGGGTAATAATCGCATCGCTATCGGTACTGCAATCGCAACCTTTCGCAACGGTCGGTATGGTGGGGCGGATCACAATAACCACACCGCGTTCTTTTTGCGCCACGGTCCGAATGGCTCCATCGTCGTCATGGATCAGTGGAGAGATCGCGCGCACAGGCCAAGACGCGATATCAGCATTCGAACGATTGAACGTAAAGGAGAGCCGCATCCGGATGGGACCTGCCGCAAGAAAGCGATAATGCCGATGCGTTCTTTGTCATCGAACGTCATATGGCGCCTGTGGTCCAGCCGGCGAGCATGAAGAAAGACAGGAAATGACGCGCCGGGCCTTCATTCGAGGCGCTTTGTTGCTTGTGATCGGCGCACTGATGCCGACGGCGCACGGTGCAACCTGGCGCCGTATTACATGCCCGGCCTCGATCCCGCACGAATCCATGAGGGCGCCGAAAGCGCCGCAAGGCTGGCAAGCCTTCGTCGGCGGGCCGGCCCATCTGCAGCGGCTCGACCTCTACCTCGGGCCGCCGGACCAGCTGCGCTGGATCCGACCGCAGGATGGGCCGAGAGGCAAGGGGGCGAGCACCGAACTGTGGCCGGACCTGAAGAAGGAGCGCATGCAATCGGCAATGCCCGACCGCAGTATCTGGCTGGCCTGCGTGTACGGCCGGCAGGGCAGCACCATCCTCGGCAGGCGGCTCGACGACGACGTGTCGGCCTGCCGGGCCACCTACCGGCAGCGCGGGCAGGATCAGTTCGACATGGATTTCCAGTGCAAGCGGTAACCGGGCAGCCTCGATTCCGCCTGGTTCATCCGTGCGCTGAAAGTTTATTTCTAAAAATATAATCGTACGGCCATCCACCCGATTCGGGTAAGCCTTACCCGTGGGCAGGGCGGGCCGCCGCGGCGCGCGGCGGATTGACGTTCCAAGCGACCCTATGCCCACCGATTCGACACGCCAAGACACTTTCTGGACCCAGCGCGACGCCGACGCTTTCGCCGAGCTCATGCTCGTCAAGACACGGCAATACGGCGTGATGTTCTACGATACCGACTTGCGCATCACCGGCTGGAACCAGGGCGCGGCCTTCATTACCGGCTGGACCGCCGACCAGGTGCTGGGCAAGCCCACCGGCATCCTGTTCGTGCCGGAAGACCGCGAGCGCAAGCTCGACGAGCACGAAGCGCACACGGCGGCCCTGGTGGGCGTGGGCGAGGACGAGCGCTGGCACCTGCGCAGCGACGGTTCCTGCTTCTGGGCCAGCGGGGTCAGCGTCCCGCTGCACCGCGACGAGCACGGCAAGGTCACCGGTTTCGTCAAGATCTTCCGCGACGCCACCCACCTGCGCGCCCGCACGCGCTACCTCGAGAACGAGCTGAAGGACAACGTGGCGCGCCAGGCCGAGCGCGACGTGTTCATCGGCACCGTCGCGCACGAGATGCGCAATCCGCTGTCGCCGCTGCGCTCGGCCCAGCAGCTGCTGCAGATGTTCGCCGGCGACGCCGAACGCAGCCGGCAGCCCCTGGCCGTCATGGACCGCCAGCTGGGTTTCCTGGAAAAGCTGATCGAGGACCTGGTCGACCTGACCCGGGTACAAAGCGGCAAGTTGAGCATCAGCTACGAGAAGATCCCCCTGCAGGTACTGCTGAGCGAGGCCGTCGACAGCTGCCGCCCCGCCGCGCAGGCGCAGCAGATCAGCTTCCACCTGTCCTTTCCCGCCGTGACGATCGAGGTCGAGGTCGACAGCCGGCGCATCAACCAGGTCTTCGTCAACCTGATCAACAACGCGATCAAGTACAACCACCCCGGCGGCGACGTCTGGCTGACGGCGACGGCGGACCAGACCCATTTCGTGTGCTACCTGAAGGACAACGGCAAGGGCATCCCTTCGGAACTGCAACCGAAGATCTTCGATGTCTTCACCCAGGCGGAAAACACCGGCGCGCAACGCGGCGAAGGGCTGGGCATTGGCCTGGCGGTGGTCAAGGAGATCGTTTCTTTACACCAGGGCACGGTCGAGGTGCGCAGCGAAGGCGTGGGAAAGGGCAGCGAATTCATTGTCCGGGTCCCTCTCCAGAAGCCCGCTTGAGGCGCCGCAGCCCGCGCGCCCAATCGTGCGTAGAGGCGCCGTCAACAGAGCGATAATGACACCGCCGATGTCATCGAGGAGAAGTCGTGTTTCGCACCCCAGTCCGGCGCCGCTTCAGTACGGACGACCACAAGTTTCCGCCGCCCGGCACGTCGGCACGTTCGCACGCGTCCGGTGCCGAACCGGGCGCACATCTGCGCAAGGTGCTGGTTGTCGACGACCAGCGCGACCTGGCCGACCTGGCCGAAGCCCTGTTGAGTTCCCACGGCCTGGAAGTGGTGGTCGCCTATTCGGCCGGCGAAGCGCTGCAGGCCCTGGAAGCCCACCCCGACATCGACGCGGTGTTCTCGGATGTCATGATGCCGGGCATGAACGGCCTGGACCTCGCCGACCACATCGACGACCACTATCCTCACATCAAGGTGGTGCTGACCTCGGGGTTTACGATCCCCGAACTGCTGGCGGAGCGCCGCAAGCGCTACCTGTTCGCTCCCAAGCCCTACAACATCGCAACCATCTTGAGACTGCTGCGCAGTTAGCTCAGTTTGCGCCGCAGTGTAGGGTGGACGGGTTTCCCGTCCACGCGGTGATAGGTAGAAGTTCCGCTTTCGCGCCGAATGATTTCACCGCAAACTATTAGCGCGTGGACGGGGAACCCGTCCACCCTACAGCTCGCGTACGCACCCCGATGCGGGCGCTGTTGTAACTGTGGGTTTCCGCACTTACATTGCAGTGCAACATGAGCGATAATACGGGCTGTTGGCCGTCATACGGTTTGGATTCCCGTATTTTCTTGTCACGGCCTTGACTGCCCGGGGGGCTCGTCTCCCGCTTTGTAGACCGCACAATCCATGACCCACGCTTTCATGCCTGCCTGGCCGATGGCCGGGCGCACTGTCCGCCGCTGCCGTTTCCCGATCGCCCGCCCCGAGGTGGCGCGATGACGCAGGGCGTGATGCGTTCGCAGACGGCGCCGGCCGGCCGCGGTCTCGAGGTGAAGCCGCACTCGCTGCTGGACGACGTCTACGGCATCTGCGTGGGCGTGCTGTTCGCCGCCACCGGCGTCCTGCTGCTGCAGGCGGCCGGCCTGATCACGGGCGGCGTGGCCGGCATCGCGCTGCTGGGGTCCTACATGACGGGGCAGTCGGTCGGCCTGCTGTTCCTGCTCATCAACGTGCCGTTCTTCCTGTTCGGCTACCTGTTCATGGGCGCGCGCTTCACCGCCAAGTCGCTGGTCGGCAGCGCCATGATCATGGCCCTGCTCAAGCTGATCCCGAATGGCCTGGTGATCGGCCACGTCGATCCGATGGTGGCCGCACTGGGCGGCGGCACCTTCTGCGGCATGGGCATCCTGGCCCTGGCGCGCCACGGCGCCGGTCTGGGCGGCACCGGCATCGTCACCCTGTGGCTGCAGAAGCGCTACGCGATCAATGCGGGCCGCACCCAGGTCATGATCGACAGCGTGATCCTCATGGTAGCGCTGACAATGGTCGAGCCCGAGCGCGTGGGCTGGTCGGCCCTGAGCGCGGTGGCCATGAGCAGCATGGTCATGGCCTGGCACCGCGCCGGACGCTATTTCGGCAGCTGAGCCTTGCCGGCCGAGGCCAGCTTCGCGGCCTCGATCTCTCCACCCCACGGATCCTGCTTCGGTTCCGGCTTGCCGCTTTCGGCGAAATCCATGATGCGGTCGGCGTCCGGCTGGTAGCGCGGCCAGGCCGGCAGGCGCGGGCCATTGGGATCGCCCTTTCTCGCGAAATTCACCAGGTAGGCGCTGACCGCCTTGCCCATGCCCAGGTCCTTCTTCGTGCTCTGCTCCCGGTATTTCACGGCGACGGTGTCGAAGAAATAGGGGATGTCGGTCGCATGCGCCGCGCCCGGCTTGCCGATCGCGTCCGCCACATACGAGAAGCGGTAGGCGTAGACCGGCACGCCCTGGCCGGCCAGGGTGGCCGCCAGGCTGCGCGCGCCGGCGACCATGAAGCCCGTCTTGCCGCCGATGTCGGCGCTGGTGGCCCCGATCATCACCGGCACCTTGTGGAAGCGCCCGGCCGCGAAGGCGGCGCCCGACTCGATGGCCAGCTTGCCGTCGGCGAAGGGACCGTGATAGGTCGGCGCGCCCTGCACAGAGCGGTTGGCCAGGTTGAGCCCATCGACCACTGCTTCGGCGGGCAAGGCGCGCAATTTCTCCAGCGCCTGCGGATCGTCCGCGGCGATGCCCTTGGACGTGGCGAAATTCACCCCGATCTTTTCGACATTCGCCAGGCCCGGGTCGGCGGTCTTGCCTTCGCCGCCGGACATGACGACGGCCTTGGCGAACAGACCCTGCGACATCGGCGAGGTGAGCAGGGCGTTGACCGCCATGCCGCCGGCTGATTCGCCGATGATGGTGACATTCTCCGCATCGCCGCCGAAGGCGCCCACGTTGCGCTTGACCCACTGCAGCGCCGCCAGCTGGTCCATGAAACCGTAGTTGCCGAGGAGGGCGTCGCCGCCATGCTCGCGCGTAAGCTGCGGATGGGCGAAGAAACCGAAGCGGCCCAGGCGGTAGTTGAAGCTCACCAGCACCACGCCCTGTTTCGCCAGCGCCGCGCCGGCATAGGTCGGGGGCGAGGACCCGCCGTTGACGAAGCCGCCGCCGTAGATCCAGACGATCACGGGCAGTTTCTTGCTCTTTGCCTTGGCGGGCTTCCACACGTTCGCATACAGGCAGTCCTCGCCGGGTGCGGTGCCGAGCGGGGCGGCGTCGCTGGGGAAGGGCAGCTGCATGCAGTCGGCGCCGTAGCCGGTGGCCTGGCGCACGCCTTCCCAGGACGCGGCCGGCTGCGGCGCGCGCCAGCGCAGGGCGCCGACCGGCGGCGCGGCGAAGGGAATGCCCTTCCAGCTGGCCACGCCGTCCTGCACCGCGCCCGCCAGCTTGCCGGTATCGATGGCGACCACCGGGCCGCTGGCGGCCTGGGCCATCAGCGGCAGGGTAAACGCGGCTGTGATCGCCAACATCGTAAGGGGCGCGGGGCGGTGCTGGGGCATCGGATGTCTCCTGTCGTTGGTCTGCTGGGGGGATGGCTGGATCGTAAAGAGGGCTTGCCGGCTCGTCAATGGAAATCTTGGCGCCGGCGCGGGTGGCCTGCCACCGGCGCCTTGGCCGGGTCGAAGCCGGCGAACACCGCCTTGAGCCAGTCGACGAAGACGCGCACGCGCGGCGACAGCTGGCGGTTCTGCGGATACAGCACCGAGACCGGCAGGGTGGGCGGCGCCAGCTCGGGCAGCAGCACCTCCAGGCCGCCGGAGCGCAGCTCGGCCTCGATCCGGTAGCGCGGCACCTGGACGATGCCCAGGCCGGCGACGGCGCAGGCCGTGTACATGTCGGCGCCCGTCACCGTGACCGAACCGGGCAGGGTGCGCTGGCGCAGTTCTCCGCCCTGCATGAATTCCAGCGGATAGGGGCGGCCGGTGGCCGAGGAGACAAAGTTCACCGCTTCGTGGCGGTCGAGGTCTTCCAGCGCCTGGGGACGGCCGAAGCGGGCCAGGTAGTCCGGGCTGGCGCAGGTCACCTGTTCCAGCTGGGCGAGCGACTGGCCCACCATCGAGGAATCCTGCAGGTTGCCGACACGGAGCACGCAGTCGATGCCCTCGCGCACCAGGTCGACCAGGCGGTCGCCCTCGCTGATGCGCAGCTCGACCGCCGGATAGCGCGCCAGGAAACCGGGCAGGGCGGGCGCGACCACATGGCGCGCCAGGGTCGACTGCACGCTCACGCGCAGCAGGCCCGCCGGCGCGGCGCGCGAGAACACGCTTTCCATCTCGGCCAGGTCGCCCAGCAGGCGCACGCAGCGCTCATAATAGGCCTGGCCGTCGAGGGTGGGCGCGACCACCCGGGTGGTGCGTTCGAGCAGGCGGGCGCCGAGCCGTTTTTCCAGGCGCTTGATGGCGTTCGTCACCGTGGCCCGCGGCAGCTGCAGGTCTTCCGCCGCCGCGCTGAAGCTGCGCCGCTCGACGATGCGGACGAAGATCTGCATCTCTTGGAAGCGGTCCATGTGGGTGCGCATATTGTTCCTGTCGCCTTAATAATGTGCGTACTTAATGTATCATTATTTTATTAGAGTTAATGATCAGTCCGGTGTAAAATGCAACTTGGTTGGTGACGCTGCTTGGCACAATTCCTCAGTCCGGTCTTCGCAGCGTGTGAATATTGGTGAGAGTGTTGCTTTTGCGCCAAAATGACTCTTCCGTAATAAAAGATTCCGATCTGCATGACTTTTTTGTCATGGTTCGCGGTTATGATCGGGCCCTTCGCCAGTATTTACCGATCGTATGAAGGGCAAGTTTTCCAAGTTGCGGCTGTCCAGCCTGATGACCCTCGCCGTGTGCGCCACCGTCGCCCTGACGGTCGCGCTGCAGCTCACGCTGGTCAACCACTTCGCCGTCAGCCATGCAGGCCAGGAGGCCGAGCTGCGCCTGCAGCAGCTGTCCTGGCAGATGCGCGATTCGCTCAACCGCATCGTGGAACAGGCCGCCGGCGACGCCCGCCTGCTGGCCGACCTGCCGTCGGTCAAGCAGGCCCAGGACCCTGCCACGACCCGGGTGGCGCTGGAAAGCCTGCAGCGCACTTTCCCCGACTATGCCTGGATCGGCATCGCCGCGCCGGACGGGACGGTCGCCGTCTCCACCAAGGCCTTGCTCGAAGGCGCCAACGTCAGCGCGCGGCCCTGGTTCCAGGCCGGCCAGCACGGTGTGCGCGCCACCGACTACCATCCGGCCAAGCTGCTCGACAAGCTGCTGCCCGCCGGCGCCGACCCCTGGCGCTTCATCGACCTGTCCGGCCCGGTCTACGGCGCCGACGGCAGGCTGCAGGGCGTGCTCGGCATGCACCTGAGCTGGGAATGGGCGCGCCGCCATGCGCGCGAGCTGCTCACGCCGGCCCTGCGCGCCTATGGCGCCGAGATCATCGTGGTGCGCGACGACGGCACCGTGCTGCTCGGCCCCCAGGAGCTGGTGGAAAAGAAGATCGAGACCACCAGCCTGCACGCGGCCCGCCAGGGCCAGACCGGTTCGCTGCGCGAGACCTGGCCCGACGGCCGCAGCTACGTGACGGGCTACAGCCGCACCGGCGACCTGGACGACCCGGCCTCGCTGCGCTGGTCGGTGCTGGTGCGCCAGGACGAGGACAAGGCGATGGAGGGCGCCACCGAACTGCAGCGCCGCATGCTGATGTGGAGCGCCGCGCTGGCCCTGGCGCTGGCCGTGTCGGCCGGCCTGCTGGCGCGCCGCCTGAGCCGTCCGATGGATGAACTGGGACGCGCGATCGAGCGCGCCACCGAGGCCACGGCCAAGGGCGTGGAAGCGCCGCCGATTCCGCTGGTGGGCGGTTTCCACGAGGCGGAGGTGCTGTCCTCGACCCTGCGCGACCTGGTGCGCAGCGAGGCCGACAGCCGGCGTGCGCTGCTGGCCATGAACGAAAGCCTGGAGACCGCGGTGGCCGAGCGCACCGCCGAACTGCAGGCGCTGCTGCTGCGCGACGTGCTCACCGGCCTGCCGAACCGCCGCGCGCTGCTCGAGGCCCTGCCGGAAGCGATGGCGCGCGCCCAGCGCGTCAGCCGTCCGGCGGCGCTGCTGTTCATCGACATGGACGGCTTCAAGGCGGTCAACGACACCCATGGCCACGAGGAAGGCGACGAGCTGCTGCGCCAGTTCGGTACGCGCCTGTCGCAGGCGGTGCGCAAGACCGACATGGTGGCGCGCCTGGCGGGCGACGAGTTCGTGGTGGTGCTGGAGATGCTGACCGACGCCGCCCACGCCGAAGACACGGCGCGCAAGCTGCTCGAGCTGGTGCAGGAGAGTTTCCGCCTGCGCTCGGCCACGGTGAAGGTGGGCGCCAGCATCGGCGTGGCGGTCCACCAGCCGCAGGACAAGCCCGACCTGGACGCCTGGCTGGCGCGCGCCGACCATGCGATGTACGCGGCCAAGCGCGCGGGCAAGAACAACGTGGCGCTGGCGGCGGTACCTGTCTGAACCGCCAGCTTGCCGGGGCGGAAACGGGACTGTTACCATCCCTGCATCGCCTCCATCACCGCCGCCGGCGGCTTCCATGTCCGAAATCAGCCTGCTCGTCCAGACCCTGAAGCGCCAGCTCAAGCTGCAGGGCATGACCTACCGCGACGTCGCCGCCGCCCTCGACCTGTCCGAGCCCAGCGTCAAGCGCCTGTTCGCCACCGAGCAGTTCACGCTCGAGCGCGTGGTCGAAGTCTGCAACCTGCTCGGTTTCACCCTGGCCGAACTGGCCCAGGAAGCCCAGGACGGCCAGCGCCGCCTGCGCACCCTGAGCGCGGAGCAGGAGGGCGAGCTGGTATCGGACCCCCGGCTGCTCCTGGCGTCGGTGTGCGCGCTGAACCACTGGAGCATGGCCGAGATGCAGGCCGTGTACCGCCTGAGCGAGGCGGAATGCGTGCAATACCTGCTGCGCCTCGACCGGCTGCGGCTGATCACCCTGCTGCCGGGGAACCGCATCCGCCTGAACGTGGCGCGCGACTTCGACTGGCTGGCGGACGGGCCGATCCGCCGCTATTTCCGCGAGCAGGGCATGCCGGACTTCCTCGACGCGGCCTTTGGGCAGGCGGGGGAATCGCTCGATTTCGCGCACGGGATGCTGACCGAGAGCGCCCAGGCCAAGCTGCGCGCCGAGCTGCGGCAGCTGCGGACCCGGTTCGCGCAGCTGCACGAGGAGAGCCTGGCGGCGCCGCTGGCGCAGCGCAAAGGGACGGGCTTGTTGCTGGCGCTGCGGGAATGGGAGCCGGCGGCGTTCAGCCGGCTGAGGCGGTAGGGGTTGGGGGGGGGGGGGCCCCCCCCCCCCCCCAGGGGGGGGGGGGG
>NZ_JAGPWC010000113.1 GCF_018119405.1 Massilia sp. ST3
GGGGGGGGGGGGGCGGGCCGCCCCCCCCGGGGGGGGGGGGGGGGCCGGGGGCCGCCCCCCCCGCGTTCAAACCACATGTGAACCGACGCGCCGGCTTATTCACCCTTGATCTGCAAGGCGCGCTCGTACAAGGCATTCTTCTTGCGCCCCGTGATCTGCGCCGCCAAATTGGCCGCCTGCTTGACGCTGCATTCGGCCAGCAGGATCTGCAGGATGCGCTCCGCCTCGGCATCCTGTTCGTCGGTCTCGGCCACGGCCCCTTCCACCAGCACCACGAATTCGCCGCGCTCGCGGTGCTGGTCCGCCTTGACCCAGGCTAGCGCCTCGCCCAGCGCGCAGCGGTGCACTTCCTCGAACAGCTTGGACAGCTCGCGCGCGAACACCACCTGGCGCGCCGGCTCGAAGGCTTCCATCAAGGCTTCGACGCAATCGACGATGCGGTGCGGCGCCTCGTAGAACACCAGGGTCGAGGTTTCGCGCACCAGGGGCGCCAGCGCGGCCTCGCGCTGCTTGGACTTGGCCGGCAGGAAGCCGACGAAGTGGAAGCGGTCGTTCACCAGCCCGCTCGCCGACAAGGCGGTGATCACGGCCGAAGGCCCCGGCAGCGGCGCCACGTTCAGGCCGGCGTTGCGCACCGCGTCGACGATGCGCGCGCCCGGATCGGACACCGCCGGCGTGCCCGCGTCGGACACCAGGGCCACGCGCTGCCCGGCGTGCAGGCGCTCGATGATCTTGTCCGCCACCTCGCGCTCGTTATGCTGGTGTGCGGCAATGGTTTGCTTGTTCAGCCCGAAACGCTGCAGCAAGGCGCCGGTCTTGCGCGTGTCCTCGCAGGCCACGACGTCGGCCAGCGCCAGCAGGTGCAGGGCGCGCAGCGTGATGTCGGTGACGTTGCCGATCGGTGTAGCCACGACATACAGCGTTGCGGTAGGATAGGACTGCTGGGCCGCCTCGCCCATGACGGGAAGCCGGGCGATGTCGATGGTCTGCTGTTCTGTCATAAAAGGGATTCCGATGCTGAAGAAGAAAAATCTCAAGGGCCTGATCGCCGCTACCGCCACCGCCAGCCTGCTGGCCGCCTGCGGCAGTTCGCCCTTGCCGCCCGATACCGGCTGCGGCGTACCGGGCGGATTGTGCGCGCCCGCGGCGCCGGTGACAAGTGCGCCGCCTGTCGAAGCCACTTATACCCCCCCGCCGCCCGCGGACACCGGCGTACGTACCAGTCCGGTCGAACTGCCGCCGCGCGCCGACGGCAGCCCGGCCGCGCCGTTGCCCGCCGGCGGCGCGCGCATCGCGCTGCTACTGCCGCTCGAGTCGAGCGCGCTGGCGCAGCCGGCCGACGCCGTACGCCAGGGCTTCATGGCCGCCTACGAGCGCGACCGCGCTGGCGTCACGGTCAACGTGATGCCGACCGGCGACTCGGCCCAGGCCACCCTCGACGCCTACGCGCGCGCGGCCGAACAGAACGACATCGTGGTCGGCCCGCTGGCCCGTTCCGCCGTCGCCGCGCTGGCCGGCAGCGGCGCCGTCAGCAAGCCGACCATCGCCCTGAACCACCCGCAAACAAGCGGCCCGCTGCCGCGCCAGATGCTGGTCATCGGCCTCTCGCTCGAAGACGAGGCGCGCCAGGTGGCCGACTGGGCCGCCGCCGAGCAGCCGGGCGGCCGCGCCCTGGTGGTCACCGGCCCGGCGGCCTGGCAGCAGCGCCTGTCCGGCGCCTTCGCGGCGCGCTGGTCGCAGCTGGGCAACACCCACACCCTGGCCGAGCTGCCGATCGCCGACGGCTATGTCGACGGCAATGCGCTGGCCGACCTGCGCGCGCGCCTGCAGGCCGATCCGCCGCAACTGGTGTACGCCGCCCTCGACGCGGTGCAGCTGCGCCAGGTGCGCAGCGCCCTCGGCACCTCGCTGCCGACCTATGGCACCGCCTCGGTCAATCCGGGGCGCGACCCGGGCGCCTCGGCGCCCGAGCTGGCCGGCGTGCGCATCCTCGACCTGCCCTGGACCGTGCAGCCCGACCACCCCGCGGTCAGCGTCTATCCGCGCTGGAGCGGCAACGAAGGCTTCGACATGCAGCGCCTGTACGCGCTCGGCATCGACGCCTTCCGCATCGCGCGCGAACTGGCCCAGCGCCCCACCGGCGCCTTCGAGGTGGACGGCGTGACCGGCCGCCTGAAGATCGACATGGGCGGCGATGGGTCCAGCGGCAGCCCGGCCTTCCGCCGCGTCGAGAGCGGCGTCGTGTACCGCGACGGCGGCGTGTTCGAACAGGCCGCCTTCGGCCGCTGACATGTGGCTCGGACGCCTGTCGGCGCGGCAGGCCCAGGGCCAGGGCTGGGAACAGGCCGCCCTCGCCTACCTCAAGCGCCGCGGGCTGGCGCCGGTCGAGCAGAACTTCCGCTGCAAGGCCGGCGAGATCGACCTGGTCATGCGCGACGGCGCCACCCTGGTCTTCGTCGAGGTGCGCCAGCGCAGCAGCAAGGAGCAGGGCGGCGCCGCCGCCAGCATCACCCCCGCCAAGATCCGGCGCCTGAGCCGCGCCGCCGAGTATTACCTGTTGCGTTTTCCCGTCACCCCACCCTGCCGCTTCGACGTCATTGCCATCGACGGCGACCGCATCGAATGGCTGCAGGATGTTATCAATTGAGCATTGAACAGCCTCATTGAGTTGTAAGCAATTTTTACCGTCATTGCCCGCCCCGGGTTGCCACTGCACTATAATCGTCGGCTATGAACACTCAACGCATCCTCGCTCACTTCCAGGAGAGCGCCGACCTGAAGATGAAGTCGGCCGCTGCCCTGGCCCCATCCATTTCGCAGGCGGTCGAACTGATGTTCGCCGCCCTGTCCAACGGCAACAAGATCCTGGCATGCGGCAATGGCGGTTCCGCCGCCGACTGCCAGCACTTTGCTGCCGAACTCGTCGGGCGCTTCGAGCGCGAGCGTTTCCCGCTGCCGGCGATCGCACTGACCACCGATACCTCGATCATGACGGCGGTGGGCAACGACTACAGCTTCAAGGAGATCTTCTCGAAGCAGGTGCAGGCCTTCGGCCAGGCGGGCGACGTGCTGCTGGCGATCTCGACCTCGGGCAACTCCGCCAACGTGCTGGCGGCGGTCGAGGCGGCGCTGGAGCGCGAAATGCGCATCGTGGCTTTCACCGGCAAGGACGGCGGCGCACTCGGCAAACTGCTGACCGACGCCGACGTGCACATCAACGTCCAGCATGCCCGCACCGCGCGCATCCAGGAAGTGCACCTGCTGGCCATTCACTGTATTTGCGACGGTATCGACGTCGCGCTGTTCGGAGGAGATGAGAATGCGTAATGCGCACCGGCCCATGGCCGTGCTGTTGACGAAAGTTGTCCTGGGCTCGGCCCTGCTGGCTTCGCTGCAGGGCTGCGTCGCCCTGGTTGCCGGCGGCGCCGCCACCGGGGTCATGGCCTCGCTGGACCGCCGCACCCTGGGCATGCAGACCGAGGACAAGTCGATCACGGTCAAGGCCGAGCTCAAGATGCCCCAGCTCACCGGTGAGAACGGCCACGTCAACGTCACCAGCTACAACCGCCGCGTGCTGCTGACCGGCGAAGTGCGCGACGAAGCGATGAAGCAGGCAGTGGAGCGCGAAGTGCGCGGCATCGCCAACGTGGTCTCGGTGATCAACGAGCTGGACATCGCCGGCCCGTCGAGCTATACCTCGCGTTCGAGCGACGCCCTGATCACCACCAAGGTCAAGGCCAGCCTGGTCGACATGAAGACCGTTTCGGCCAATTCCTTCAAGGTCACCACCGAACGCGGCGTGGTCTACCTGCAAGGCCTGGTCACCCAGCGCGAAGGCAATATCGCCGCCGACGTCGCCAAGGGCGTGTCGGGCGTGCAGCGCGTGGTGAAGGTCTTCGAGTACATCAGCGAAGAAGACGTCAAGCTGCTGGACGGCCGGAACGCCCAGGCGGCGCAGTAACCCGCTTGCGCGAAACCTGAAACAGCGGCAGGACTATAATGGTCCTGCCGTTTTTTTATCCCTACTGACCATGACCGCTCCCACCTCTTCCACTGCGTCCCGCTCCTGGTTCAAGCCCGCCGCCATCGGCGCGGTGGTGCTGGCGCTGGCCGGCATCGGCTACGCTTCCTACAGCAGCAGCACGCCGGCGCCCAGCGTGACCTTCATCGGCATCGACGGCGAGAAGATTTCCACCGCCTCGCTGCGCGGCAAGGTGGTGATGGTGAACTTCTGGGCCACCTCCTGCGTCACCTGCGTCAAGGAGATGCCGGCGATGGTCGACACCTACAACAAGTTCAAGGGCCAGGGACTGGAGTTCGTCGCGGTGGCGATGCAGTACGACCCGCCCAACTACGTGCTGAACTTCACCGAGACGCGCAAGCTGCCGTTCAAGGTGGCGATCGACTCCGCCGGCGACATCGCCAGGCAGTTCGGCGACGTCAGCCTGACGCCGACCACCTTCGTGATCGACAAGAACGGCAGGATCATCAAGCGCTACGTTGGCGAGCCGGACTTTCCGCAGCTGCATACGCTGCTGCAAAAGGAACTGGCCGCCGGCTAGATCTCATCGCGGATAGATCAGCATCTGGGTGCAGCGGAACAGGGCGATCGTCTTGCCGCTGGCCTGGTCCATCACCGTCGCATCCCATACCTGGGTCGTCCGGCCCAGGTGGACGGCCGTGGCCACGCAGCTGATCACGCCCTCGCGCGCCGTACCCAGGTGGTTCGATTTCAGTTCGATGGTGGTGAAACTGACCGCGCCTTCCGGCAGGTTGCTGATGCAGCCGTAGCCGGCGCAGGTATCGGCCAGGGTCACGACGCTGCCGGCGTGCAGATAGCCGTTCGGCGCCAGGTGGAAAGGCTCGACCTTCATCTCGGCGGACAGCTTGCCGGGGCTGACCTCAAGGATGCGGATGCCCAGGTGGCCGGGGAGGAAGGTGGAGCCGAACTGGTTGAAGGAATCGGGGGTGTGTTTCGTGTTCACGGTGGTGTCGCTTTACAGGGCAAAAGCGGGATCGTACACGGTGTGGGGTGTTTACGCTGGAGGGGGTACTCGAAAGCTTGTGGTGGGCATGCAAACTTGGGTCCCCGCCTTCGCGGGGATGACGTGCTAAAGGTGCGTGTCAGAAATCGCTAACTGGTGTTCAACCGCGCTACTTATCAACGTCATCCCCGCGAAGGCGGGGACCCAAGTTTCGTCGAACAGCCAGAAGCGCTTAACGCCTCCGCCGCCCTCCCCCATCCCCCCGCCTCTGCCGCGCCGCCGCATTCTGCTGCTGCAGCAGCGAATCCACCCGCTCCGACGCCTCCCTCGCCAGTTCCTGCGCCTGTTCGATACTCGGGAAGAAGTCCGGCTCCCGGTACCCCAGCCACGCATACGCCGAGTACATGCGGCAGGTGTCCTCGACCTCCTGCAGGTTCATGTAGAACAGCCCCTGCGGATGCGGCGTCAGCTTGCAGACCTTCTTCTTGGCCAGCGACAGCGCCCAGTGTTCCCAGGCGCCCTGCAGCATCGGCACCTTGGTCGAGATCGGCACCAGCGACAGCATGAATTTCTCGGCCACCGACAGCGGCAAGGTATCCAACCACTCGGCGCGCTCGTTCTGTTCCTCGGTGATGCGCGGGTAGAAGAAGCCGTCCGGCACGTCGATGTTGTGCACGAAGCGCTTCAGGAGCTTCACCAGCGAGGTCTCGCCCGTCACCGACGAGATGCGGTGCAGCTGCTCGAGCGAAGGGGCCACCGCGAAGCCGGTGGCCGGCACCGGCGGGATCTTTTCCTTCATCAGCGAGCGCATCACCGAATGCGTCTCGTCGTCGTAGCCCGCGACAAAGCCCTCCTCATGCACGCCGTAGCGCCCTGCCCTGCCCGCGATCTGCTTGGCCAGCGCCGCCGAGATCTCTTCCTCTTCATAGCCGTTGTACTTGACCGCGGTGGTCATCACGATGCGCGCGATCGGCATGTTCAGGCCCATCGCCAGCGCGTCGGTGCCGACCACGATGTCGGCCTGTCCCTCGCGAAAGCGCTCCGCCTGGGCGCGCCGCACTTCCGGAGACAGGTTGCCGTAGACGGTCGCCACCGACAGGCCCTTCTCGGTGATCATGTCGCGCCACATCAGCACGTCGCGCCGCGAGAAGGCGATCACGGCGTCGCCGCGGCGCAGGTTGGACAGCTTGCGCACCGGCGAAGGCTCCATCGCCAGCGGCGCCATGCGCTTGAGCACGTGCACTTCGAGCGGCACTTCCAGGCGGTCGGCCAGGGCCTCGATCGCGCGCCGCGCTTCCGGCGCGCCGACCAGGTAGACCGTGGCCGCCGGGGCGCCGCAGACGGCGGTGGTCCAGGCGGCGCCGCGGTCGCGGTCGGCCAGCATCTGGATCTCGTCGATCACGGCCACCTCGACCTGGCGCTTGGTGTCGAGCATCTCGACGGTGCTGGCCACGTGGGTCGCGCCTTCGGCCAGGCGGCGTTCCTCGCCTGTGATCAGGCTGACCTTGAGTTCCTCGCCATGCGGGCGCGCGGCCTGCAGGCGCTCGTAGTTTTCCAGCGCCAGCAGGCGCAGGGGCGCCAGGTACACGCCGCTCGAGGCCTTGGCCAGGGCTTCCATCGCACGGTGGGTCTTGCCCGAGTTGGTGGGCCCGAGCAGGGCGATGAACTTGCGCGGCATGCGGCTGGCCACCTCGAAGGACTGCGGGTACTCGGCCAGGTTGATGCTCTCCTTGGTGCGCGCGGCATGGCGTTCTTCCTGCTCGCGCTCGACGGCATGGGTCAGGCGCTGCGAGATGCGCTGGAACACGAACTCGGCCGGCTCCGAGGTCTCCAGTTCGTCGAGCACGTCGAGGAAGAGCATGGGGTTCCAGCCGAATTCGTCGGCGTCCTCCGCGATGTCCTGCACGAATTCCTCGGTCTCGGCATGCAGGCGCGCGATGGCGTCCCCGGTGGTGCGTTCCTCGATCAGCTCGCGGCGCGCCGGCAGGTCCATCTTGCGCCACTTGCTCGGCTTGGCCAGCACACCGCGCGCCGGCACCAGGCGGTAGGGCACGCGCAGGCCTTCGTAGCGCACTTCGCCGGAGAAGCGCAGGAATACGCGGCCTTCCATCTTGACCAGCTCGATGCCGCGCCGGTCGAGTTCCAGCTCGCGTTCCAGCCAGGCGTCGTCGTCCTCGGTGTTGTCGGAAGGGGGATGGTCTCGGTGCTCACTCATGGTCGTTTGAACGATGTCTTCTTGTTATCAACTATAGCGTGGAAGCGGCGGGGGCTGTGTTTCGATGCGGGGAGGAAAAAGGGGCTTGCGCCGTTCCGATGTTATTTTCGTCAGCTTAAAAACGTCATCCCCGCGAAGGCGGGGACCCAAGTTTGCCGGCGTCTCGATAGCGCAAGCAGAACTTGGATCCCCGCCTTCGCGGGGACGACGGGGTAGGGCGGCGAAAATTAACCGAAAAACTTAGGCGGCAACGCCCGCGTCATGCGCCTGCTGGTCGGCGTGGTAGGACGAACGCACCATCGCGCCCACCGCGGCGTGCACGAAGCCCATCTCGTAGGCTTTTTCTTCGAACATCTTGAAGGTGTCCGGATGCACGTAGCGGCGCACCGGCAGGTGCGAGTTCGACGGCGCCAGGTACTGGCCGATGGTCAGCATGTCGATGTCGTGCTCGCGCATGTCGCGCATCACTTCGAGGATTTCCTCGTCGGTCTCGCCCAGGCCTACCATCAGGCCCGACTTGGTGACCGCGCTCGGGTACATCTTCTTGAAGTCGCGCAGCAGCACCAGCGAGTGCTTGTAGTCGGCGCCCGGGCGCGCTTCCTTGTACAGGCGCGGCACGGTTTCCAGGTTGTGGTTCATCACGTCCGGCAGGCCGCCGGCGAAGATGTTCAGGGCTTTTTCGAGGCGGCCGCGGAAGTCCGGCACCAGCACTTCGATCTTGGTGTTCGGCGACAGTTCGCGGGTCTTGGTGATGCACTCGACGAAGTGGCCGGCGCCGCCGTCACGCAGGTCGTCGCGGTCGACCGAGGTGATCACGACGTAGGACAGGCGCAGGTCGGCGATGGTCTTGGCCAGGTTGCCCGGCTCGTTCACGTCGAGCGGATCCGGACGGCCGTGGCCGACGTCGCAGAACGGGCAGCGGCGGGTGCACTTGTCGCCCATGATCATGAAGGTCGCGGTGCCCTTGCCGAAGCATTCGCCGATGTTCGGGCAGCTGGCTTCCTCGCACACCGTCACCAGGTTGTTGGCGCGCAGGATGTCCTTGATCTCGTAGAAGCGCGAGGACGCCGTGGCCGCCTTCACGCGGATCCACTCCGGCTTCTTCAGGCGCTCGGTCTCGGCGATCGGGATGATCTTGATCGGGATGCGCGAGGTCTTGCTGGCGCCCTTCTGCTTTTCGCTGGCGTTGTAGGCGGAGGCGGCGGCATTGCCGGTGTCGATTTCGGAAGTCATTGGCGGTGGCCCTCAGGGCTTCAGTTGGTTTGTTCGGGGACGAGCTCGCTGCTGGACAATTCGGCGGCGGGTTCGCTGGTGGCCAGCTGGCGCACCAGTTCGCGCGCCAGGGCCCGCTGGACATCGGCCAGGGGCGCCTCGACGCCCATCGTACGCATGTCGACCGTGGCCAGGCCGGAGTAGCCGCAGGGATTGATCCAGGTGAACGGGTCCAGGTCCATGGCGACGTTGAGCGACACGCCGTGGTAGGTACAGCCGTTGCCGCGCACCTTCAAGCCGAGCGCGGCGATCTTCGCGCCCTTGCGCGGACCGTCCGCCATGTAGATGCCGGGCGCGCCGGCGACGCGCTCACCCGCAAGATTATACGCCGCCAGCACATCGATGACCGCTTGTTCGATTTTCGCAACAAACTGGCGGGCGTAGAGCTTGCCGCCCGGCTTGTTGCGGCGCAGGTCCATGAGCAGATAGATAACGACCTGCCCCGGACCGTGATACGTCACCTCGCCGCCGCGGTCGGTCTGCACCACCGGCACGTCGTGCGGCGCCAGCACGTGGGCGCGATCGGCGCCCAGGCCCAGGGTGAAGACGGGCGGGTGTTCGACGATCCACAGCTCGTCCCGGGTCTCCGGCGTGCGGGCGTCGGTGAACGCGCGCATGGCGGCGAAGGTCGGTTCGTAGTCGGCGCGGCCGAGTTCGCGGATGATCGGCGGAATCGTTGACATGAAGGTATCAAGCGGGAATATGGGGAGCCCCGTCATTATAAGCCAGCGCGATTCCTTGCGCCGGCGGGGCGATTCCCGCTTTTCGCCTGTCCTTACAGGACCATCTTCACCATGGCGTGCGTGGACAGGGCGCGGTAGACGTCGTCCAGCATCTCGCGGCTGGTGACATGCACGATCACGGTCAGGCCCGTGTAGTTGCCCTTGGCGGAAGGACGGCTCTGCAGCTTGCTTTCATCGAAAGTCGGGTCGAAGCCTTTCACGACCTCGATGATCGTTGCGGCGAAATCGGCGTGCGTCGCGCCCATCACCTTGATCGGGAAGTCGCTCGGGTATTCGATGAGGGAGTCTTTCGGGTCCATGGTCCTAGTCCTGTCTTCTAAAGGTGGCATTGTAGCCAAACCCGCAGATGGTGCCGGAAAGGCGAAAAAAAAGGCCGGGGCATTGCCGGGCTACAGTTGCGCGGCACGGAAGGGCAGTCCCTTCCCGGCGCGCTTGCGTCCCCTCAAACCGCTCCGCATGCGCAAACCTAGAGTGGAAGCTTTCCGAAGGAGGCAGCCATGATGCGCGCATTGATCCTGAAGGGCGATCCGACCTCGCACGGCGGCGAGGTCCTGGAGGGGAACGAATTCATCCGGGTCAACGGCAGGCCGGTGGCCCAGCGCGGCCACATGACGTCCTGCCCGCAGTGCGGCGGGGAGTTTCCGATCATCGAAGGCGTGCGCTCGCATTCCATCGGCGGCATCGGCGCTGCGCTGGAAGGCATGAAGACCGGCTGCGGCGCGGAACTGATCGCGACCACCACCGCCGGCTGCATGCTGCTGGACGACGGCGCCGGCAGGGACGGGACTTGAGTCCCGTCCCGCGCCTCAGTTGTCCTGGTGGCGCGTGCCCTTGTGGTCGGTATGCGCGCGCACCTCGCCGCGGGGACGCACCGGCGCCGCGGA
>NZ_JAGPWC010000114.1 GCF_018119405.1 Massilia sp. ST3
CCCCCCCCCCCCCCCCCCCCCCCCCCCCCCCCCCCCCCCCCCCCCCCCGGGGGGGCGGCGGTTCCGCCGCCGACGCGCGATCGCTACCGTGTGCATGGTGCACACGATCCGCGATCAGGCCTTGGCTTCGCCGCCCAGCGCCTCGACCACATCGGCCAGCAGCTTGGCCATCTCGCCCGTCATCAGGACGATGTCGTTGTCGAAACGCTCGTCGTCGCTATAGGTCGGCGCCTCGCCTTCCTTGATCACGTCCAGCGGCTTGACGCCCTTGATCGCCAGCGATTCGGTCAGCACGAAGCTGATGCGGTCGTTCCAGGTCATGGCCAGGCGGGTGCACTGCTTGCCGGCGGCGATGTGGCGGCGGATGTCGTCCGGCTCCAGGGTGTGCTTCACGTAACGCACGGCGGCGCGGCTTTCGCCGGTGGCGCGCAGTTCGGTGTCCTGGTCGATGGTGAAACCATAGGGCGCTTCGTCGGCTTCCAGCCAGCCGGTCATCACGGCCACCGGCGAGCGCTGCACGCGCAGCGATTCGAGCGGCATGCGGTCGACCGCCTTGAGCAGCAGCTTGACCACGTCGTCGGCCTTGGCCGGGCTGGCGGCGTCCACCACCAGCCAGCCGTTGACCGGGTCGATCCAGACCCAGACGTTGCTGCGGATCGAGAAGGCGCGCGGCAGCAGCTCGTCGGCCACGCGTTCCTTCAGCTCCTTCATCGCCTTCTTACCCGGCGGGAAGCCCTGCTGCTCTTCCAGCTCGGCCGCCTTGGCCTTGGCCACCTGGTTGATGACCGACGAAGGCAGCAGCTTCTTTTCCGTGCCCAGCATCATCAGCATCTGCTTGTTGACCACGTGGACCAGCTTGCCGTTGCCGCGCGGCGAATCCCAGCCCTGGCGCAGCAGCTCATTGCTGCTGGCAGGCGTGAACGCCTGCGGCTGGAGCGCTTCTTCCATCTGTTCCGGGTTGAATGCCCAGGGAGCGGGCAGGCGATAAATCTGGAGATTCTTGAACCACATACGCTGTTATCCGATTGTTTCAGTATTTCAAGGGAACGACATTCTACGCTGATGCCCAGCCGAGTTGTCGCAAAAAAATTTTTATGTTGTCAGGTCGTCAAACAGGCGCAGCTGCTCGGCGATTTCCGTGTCGCTCAGGCGCACGCCGACGCCGAGCAGGCGCACCGGGCGGCCGGCGCGCAGCCAGCCGGTTTCCATCAGATGGGCATAGGTCGGGATATGTGGCGCATAGCCAACACACTCGACGGTGGTCTGCTGGAAGTCCGAGAACTTGATCTTCACGAACAGCTTGTTGATGAATTTTTCGGCGCCGTTGCGCTTGATGCGGCCCAGCAGATGCTCGACCAGTTCCGGCAGCAGGGCCAGGCAGGCGGCCAGGTCCGGCACGTCGGGGGTATAGGTTTCCTCGGTGCTGATCGATTTGCGTTCACGCGAGATATTGACTTCGCGGTGATCGATGCCGCGGCACAGGTCGTACAAGCGGGCGCCGAAGCTGCCGAAGTGCTCGTGCAGGCGGTCCATGCTCCAATCGCGCAGGTCGGCGCAGGTCTGCACGCCCAGGCGGTGCATCTTTTCCGCTGTTACCTTGCCCACGCCATACAGCTTCTTGACGGGCAGCGCGGCGACAAAGGCGTCCACTTCTTCCGGGCGCACCAGGAACAGGCCGTCGGGCTTGTTCCAGTCGCTGGCGATCTTGGCCACGAACTTGTTCGGCGCCACGCCGGCCGAGGCCGTGATGCCGACGGTCTCGAAGATGCGGCGCCGGATCTCCTGCGCGATCAGGGTGGCGCTGCCCTTGCAGTGGGGCGAATCGCTGACGTCGAGGTAGGCTTCGTCCAGGGACAATGGCTCCACCAGCTCGGTGTAGTCGCGGTAGATGTCCATGATCTGGCGCGAAGCGATGCGGTACTTTTCCATCGCCGGCGGAATCACCAGCAGGTTCGGGCACAGCTTGATGGCCTGGGCGGTGGCCATGGCCGAATGGATGCCGTAGCGCCGCGCCTCGTAGTTGCAGGTGGCGACGACGCCGCGCTGGTCGGGCCGACCGCCGACCGCCAGCGGCCGGCCGCGCAGGGACGGATCGTCCCGCATCTCGACGGATGCGTAGAAACAATCGCAGTCGCAATGGATGATTTTTCGGACCGGGGCGTTCATCGAGGCCGCCCCAGACGGGGCACACTACTGGTATTCCATACAGTATCGGCGGAAACGCCGATTGTTGCAAGAGAGGACCCCTATCCCTCCTACGGATGAGCTTTGCCGGCGCCGGGGACGTCCTATAATGAAAAAGCAGGCCCATCCGGCCTGCTCGTCCAATGAAATCGTCAACGTATGAACGCCGTCCCTGACACGCCCCCGGCGCACCCTGTGCGGCAGATCGTGTTCGCCGTCTATCCCGGCACCTGCATGCTCGACCTGGCCGGCGCCCAGACCGTGTTCTGGTGCGCCGACCGTCACCTGCGGCAGCGCGGCCTGCCCGGCTACGCCCTGGTCACGGCCAGCATCGGCGGCGCCGTCGTCGACACCGCCGAAGGCACCCTGCTGGCCACCGTCAGCCTGGATGCACCCGACATCCATCCCGACACCGTCCTGGTGCCCGGCAGCGCCGAGATGGCGACCGCCATCCACGCCCTGGCGCCCCTGGTCGCCTGGCTGCGCGCCTGCGACGCGCGGCGCATCGCCTCGGTCTGCACCGGCTCCTTCCTGCTGGCCGAAGCCGGCCTGCTCGACGGCCGCCGCGCCACCACCCACTGGGCCTTGTGCGAGCGCCTGGCCAGCCTGCACCCCACCGTCCAGGTGGAGCCGGAAGCGGTGTTCGTGCGCCAGGATCCGGTCTGGACCTCGGCCGGGGTCAGCACCGGCATCGACATGGCGCTGGCCATGGTCGAGGCCGACCACGGCAACGAGCTCGCCATGCTGGTGGCGCGCGAACTGGCGATTCACGTGCGCCGCGCCGGCGGCGAATCGCAGCATAGCAGCCAGCTGGCGCTGCAGGCCGGCGACGGCGCCCAGTTCGACGCCCTGCACCGCTGGATCGCCGCCCACCTGGCCAGCACCGAGCTGAACGTCGACACCCTGGCCAGCCAGGCCTGCATGAGCCCGCGTAACTTCGCGCGCGTCTACCGCGCCAAGACCGGGCGCACCCCGGCCAAGGCGATCGAGCTGTTCCGCCTGGAGGCGGCGCGGCGCCTGCTGCAGCAGTCCGACCGCAAGCTCGAGCAGATCGCCGAGGAGGTCGGTTTCGGCGATCCCGAGCGCATGCGCGCCAGTTTCCTGCGCCACCTCGGCCAGTCGCCGAGCGCCTGGCGCCGCCAGCACGCCTGAGCGCGCCTACTTCACCGGGATGAAGAAGGGTTTGCCCGCGTCCTTGACCAGGAACACCAGGAATTTCGCCGGCTTGGTCTTGCTGGCGTTGCGGCCCACGGTGTGCAGGTCCTGCGGGCCTTCGTAGAAGGTCTGGCCGGTATTCACGACTTGCTCCTTCCCGCCCTTCACGCCCATCACGATCGATCCTTCGAGCACATAGACGACGGCGTGCGCATCGTGGCGGTGCACAGGGTCGACGGCGCCGGGCGCGAAGTCGACCGTGATGACCAGGATCTCCTTGCCCGGATGGTCGGCCATGGCCTTGGTCATCAGGGTAGCCACGGACACGGGCGCCGCTGCGGGCGCGGCCAGCGCCGGCTGGGCGAGGAACAGGCCGCCCGCCAGGGCCAGGGCGCTGCTCATGCTGTTGATGAACGCCATATCGCCTCCTAGGACAGATTGGCTTTGTCCAGCCCGTAGGCCGTGTCGTAGGAACCCGGCACCACGGCGAAGGCTACGCTGATGCGGTTCCAGGCGTTGATCGCCATGACGACGAAAGTCAGGTCGGACAGTTCCTGCTCGGACAGCTGGCCGCGCACGCGGTCGTAGAGCTCGGCCGGCACGCCCTGTTCCGGCAGGCGGGTCAGGGCCTCGGTCCAGGCCAGTGCGGCGCGTTCGCGCGGCACGAACAGGGTCGACTCGCGCCAGATCGCCACGTGGTGCAGGCGCAGTTCGCGTTCGCCATGGATGCGCGCCTGCTTGACGTGCATGTCGAGGCAGAACGCGCAGCCGTTGAGCTGGGAAGCACGGATCTCCACCAGGTCGCGCAGGCTTTCTTCGATCGCGCAGTGCCTGAACGCGAGGCTGAAGTCGAGGAATTTCTTGAACAGTTCGGGCGACTGCTCCATGTAGTTGATACGCTGGGACATGAGTTTCTCCTGTTGTTGTCGGCGTGATTGCTTGTCATCGGACAGGGCCAGTGTAGGAAGGGTCCCGGGTTCCCGGTAGGCGTGTGCCGGGCCGCACACCGGTGCCTGCCCGGCACCAATCCCTGTGGCATGAATGCGGGTTTTTTTGTCATTGCCGGTCGCGGTTCGCCTGACTACGATGTCTTTACCAAGGCATTGCCGAGCAGGGCGGGGAGGACACGGATGAAAATGGAAATGGCGGCGATCCAGGCAGCGGGCGGCAGGCTGGCGCAGCCGCCCGAACGCGAGCGCGGCGATGCGCTGGCATCGAGTTTCGCCACTACCTATGCCGGCGTGCTGGCCTTCATCGCCGTGGTCCACGAAGGCAGTTTCGCCCGCGCGGCGGAGCGGCTCGGGATCGGGCGCTCGGCGGTGAGCCGCAGCGTGCAGAAGCTCGAGGCCCAGCTCGACACCCGCCTGTTCCTGCGCACCACGCGCAGCACCTCGCTCACCGGCGAAGGCGAACTGTTCTATGAGAGCTGCAAGCCGGGCGTCGAGCGCATCGTGCAGGCCGTGGAGGAAATGCGCGACCTGCGGGCCGGCCCGCCGCGCGGCCAGCTGCGCGTGTGCGCCCCGGTAGGCTTCGGCCGCAAGGTGGTCGCGCCCCTGCTGCGCGGTTTTCGCGAACGCTATCCCGAGGTCGGTATCGACCTGGTGCTGGACGACGGCGCGCCCGACTTCATCGCCGATCGCATCGACGTGGCTTTCCGCAACGGCCGCCTCGACGACAGCCAGGCCATCGCCAAGCAGCTGATCCCGATGCAGATGCTGGTCTGCGCCACCCCCGGGTATGTCGCGCTGCACGGCATGCCGCACGCGGTCGAGGACCTGGTCCGGCACCGCTGCATCCACTTGCGCAACGCCGCCAACCGCCTGTGCGAGTGGGAATTCAAGGTCGGCGGACAGGTGCGCCGTACCCTGCCGCCCTCCTCGCTCAGCTTCAACGACGCCGACCTGGTGCTGCGCGCCGTGCTCGACGGCGAAGGCCTGGCCCAGCTGGCCGGCTACCAGGTGTGCGAGCACCTGCGCGCCGGTCGCCTGCTGGCCTGCCTGTCGCCCTATGCGCCCGACGACCGCGGCCATTACCTGTGCTACCAGAGCCGGCGCCACCTGCCGGCGCGCATCCGGGTCTTCATCGACCACATGACCCTGCAGGTGCGCGCCCTCGACCTGCATTGCCTGGACAGCCTGGGCCTCGGCTAAGACCAAAGCCGGCCGCCGGAGATTGGTGCGCGGCGCACAACAATGTGCGGCCCGCCGCGGATCTACCGCGGCTTGGGTGGCCTGCCTACACTGGGTGCGCGACTCCACACATGGCGCCCGGATGTCCCGGGGGCCGCTTTACCACTCTACAGGGAACTCATCATGAAGATCGTCGTCATCGGAGGCAGTGGCCTCATCGGCAGCAAGCTGTGCGCCATCCTGCGCGAACGTGGCCACGAGGTATTGGCCGCCTCGCCCGCATCCGGGGTCAACACCCTCACCGGCGAAGGCCTGGATGCGGCGCTCGCCAAGGCCGACATCGTGGTCGACGTCGCCAATTCGCCCTCGTTCGAGGACCAGGCGGTGCTCGACTTCTTCGGCGCCTCGGGCCGCAACCTGCTGGCCGCCGAAGCACGCGCCGGCGTGCGCCACCACGTGGCGCTGTCGGTGGTCGGCACCGACCGCCTGCCCGGGAGCGGCTACTTCCGCGGCAAGATCCTGCAGGAGAAACTGATCCGCGAGGCCGGCATCCCCTACACCATCGTGCGCTCGACCCAGTTTTTCGAATTCCTGGGTGGTATCGCCCACTCCGGCGCCCGGGGCCAGGATGTCCACCTGTCGCCGGCCTGGCTGCAGCCGATCGCCGCCGACGACGTGGCCCTGGCCATGGCCGAGTTCACGCTCGGCGCCCCGGTCAACGACGTGGTGGAGATCGCGGGTCCCCAGCGCCAGCGCATGACCGAGGTGGTCCAGCACTACCTGGAGCTGACGGGCGATGCGCGCCGGGTCGTGACCGATCCGGAAGCGGGCTATTTCGGCGCCCGCCTGGAAGACGATACCCTGGTCCCGGCCGGCCAGGCCTGGCTGGGCAAGCTGGACCTGGAGAGCTGGCTGGAGCGCCAGCGCGCCGTCGCGGCCTAGCACATGACGCCGCTCAAGCCGCCGCCCGCCAGCCTGCTCGAGCGCTACCGGGGCGAGCACTTCCTGCCCCTGTACACCACGACGGTGGCGGTGACCGGCGGCGAGAGCGGACATGGGCGCGCTTCCGGCGTGGCGCGCTCGAGCGACGGCAGGCTGGAGGTGACGCTGCGCCTGCCGGAAGAACTGGGCGGAGCGGGCGCCGGCACCAATCCCGAGCAGCTGTTCGCCGCCGCCTATGGCGCCTGCTTCCATGGCGCCCTGCACCTGCTGGCGGCGCGCGCCGGCGTGGCGCTCACCGATGCGCGGGTCGACGTGCAGGTGGCCTTCGGACGCGATCCGATGGACGGCCTGTATATGCTGACCGCCGACGTGCGCATCGCCCTGCCGGGCGTGGAGCGCGAGCTGGCGGAAGGCCTGGTGCGCAGCGCCGAGCGCCTCTGTCCCTATACCAAGATGACGCGCCAGGGGGCGGCAGGCAGTGTGTCCCTGGTTTGAGTGTTGAAAAAAACGACAAAAAAAACGCGCGACCCAAGGGCCGCGCGTTCGCTGTCGTCCAACCCTGCCGCTTTACCAGTTCAGCTTCAGGGTGTACTTGCCGTTCGTCGCACCGGTGCCGCCGGTGTAGTAGACCACGCGGATGTAGCGGGTCGAGGTGGCGCTGCCGGTGTTCGCCGAGTTCACGGTTTCGATCGCGCCGAGGCCGTTCTCGCTCTTGCCCATCAGGGCGCCGGCGCTGTTGTACACGAACAGGTCGTAGTCGGCGGTGCTGGAACCCGGCGTCATGACCGACACCAGGGTCTTGCCTGCCGGCAGATCGACACGGAAGTAGTCGGTGTCGGTGGTGCTGCCGAGGTTGGCGTTCACGGTGGTGCCGCGCACGCTCACCAGGTCGGCGCTTGCCATCGTGTTGTTCGCCTCGCTCTCGGCCAGGACCGTGCCGCTGCTGGTGCTCAGCGCCGCATTGACCGCGGCGGTGGCGTCGACAATGCCGGCGCCGCAGCCCGAGCACGACGCCGGGAAGGCGCGCGCGGTCGACTTCAGCTTGGCCTCGATCTCGTCCGGGGTCAGGGTCGACTTCACCGCCAGCATCAGCGCCGCGGTGCCGGCCACGTGCGGGGTCGCCATCGAGGTGCCCTGGTAGTAGGCGTAGTTGTCCGACGCCGGGGCCTTGGTGCCCGCGTTTAGCGTCGACAGCACGCCGTAGCCGGCGTCGCCGCCCGGCGCGGCCACGTCGACCTGGGTGCCATAGTTGGAGTAGGACGCACGGCCGCCGGTCTTGCCGGTCGCCGCCACGGTGACCACACCCGCGCAGTTCGCCGGATTGAAGTTGGCGACGTTGGTGGCGTCATTACCGGCCGCCACCACCACCACCGCGCCGCGCGAACGGGCGCCGTTGATCGCGGTCTGGGTAGTGGCGCTGCAGGCGCCGGCGCCGCCCAGCGACAGGTTCAGCACGCGCGCCTTGTTGGCGTTGGCCGGCGCGCCGCTCACGCTGCCACCCGACGACCAGGTGATGGCGTCGGCGATGTCCGAGGTATAGCCGCCGCACTTGCCCAGCACGCGTACCGGGACGAGCTTGGCGTTGTAGGCCACCCCGGCGACGCCGGCGCCGTTGTTGGTGCGCGCGGCGATGGTGCCGGCCACGTGGGTGCCATGCCAGCTGGAGTTACGGGCCTGGGTCGGCTGGCCGTTGCCGCACTCGCCCACGGCGATGGCGTCGCCCGGGTCGCTGGCGTCGCTGTCGCGGCCGTTGCCGTCATTGGCCATGAAGGTGTCGGTGATGAAATCGTAGCCCGGCAGGAACTGGCCGCTCAGGTCGGCGTGCGGACGGAAGCCGGTGTCGATCACGGCCACGACCACGCCGGAGCCGGTCGACTTGTCCCAGGCGGTCGGCAGGCGCAGGCCGCCGGTGGCGTCGGTGTAGTGCCACTGCTGGGTGTACATCGGGTCGTTGGCGGTCGCCATGTGGGTCATGATGCGGTCCGGCTCGGCGTACTCGATGTTCGGGTCGCGCGCCATCATTTCGGCGGCCAGGTCCTGCACGTCCTTCAGGCCGCGCTTGCCGTTCAGCTTGAACACCTGGGCGCCGGTCGAGATGATGTGGCTTTCGCGCACGGTCATGCCGAACTGCTGGCCTGCACGGTCGAGCTTGGCCTTGCGGTCGCCAGTCACGGCGGCGGCGCGCGCCAGGCCCTTGGCGGCCGGTGCGGCATCCTTGTACTTCACGATGATGCGGTCGGTTTCCAGCAGGCCGGGAACGACATCGCCGTTACCCGCCATGGCCGAGACCGAGGCGGCTGCCAGCGAGACCGCTGCGCAAAGTTTCAACATGGCTGGGTGAATCGAGTGCGAACGCTGCATGGTTTTCCTTACGTTTAGTTTCCGTCAAGCGAGGACTCGCCTCGTACGTGGCTGTCACCGGCGCGGGCCGGTGCGTTTGGATGAAGACGTGCAGGGTATCGCGGAAGCTAGAGGTAACGCAGCCGAAATCGACGCCGATTCGGTGGTTTCACCACAGCTGAAACCGCTTATTTTTCAAAAACATCGTTTCTTCGGACAAAGGTTAATTTCACAGAATATTTCCTTTAACAATTGCGCATCGTCTCGCATATTCTGTTAAAAGACGGCAACTTGAAGATATCCTGGTGCGCGGCGCGTACCCCAATAAAAAACGCGCGGCCGAAGCCGCGCGCTTGTTTTCAGATGCCGTTACCGGCAGCGGAAGATGACTTACCAGGTCAGTTTCAGGGTGTACTTGCCGCTGGTCGAACCGGTGCCGCCGCTGTAGTACACCACGCGGATGTAGCGGGTCGAGGTGGTGGTGCCGGTGTTCGACGAATTCACGCTGTCGACCGAGCCTGCGCCGTTCTCGCTCTTGCCCAGCTGGGTGCCCGCGCTGTTATAGACGTACAGGTCATAGTCGGCGCTGGCGCCCGGAGTCAGGACCGAGCTCAGGGTCTTGCCTGCAGGCAGATCGACACGGAAGTAGTCGGTGTCGCTGGTCGAACCCATGTTGGCGTTCACGGTGGTGCCGCTGGCGGTGACCATGTCGGCGGTGCCCATCGTGTTGTTCGACTCGCTTTCAGCCAGGGTGGTGCCGGTGCCGCCACCGCCGCCTGCCGCAACGTTGACCGCTGCCGCGGCGTCGACGATGCCGGTGCCGCAGCCCGAGCACGATGCCGGGAAGGCGCGTGCGGTTGACTTCAGGGTCGACTCGATCTGGTCCGGGGTCAGGGCGCTGTTCTTCGCCAGCATCAGGGCGGCCACGCCGGCCACGTGCGGGGTCGCCATCGAGGTGCCCTGGTAGCCTGCATAGCTGTCCGAAGCCGGGGCGCCGGTGCCCGAGTTCAGGGTCGAGATCACGCTGTAGCTGCCGTCGCCGCCAGGCGCCGCCACGTCGATCAGGGTGCCGTAGTTCGAGTACGAA
>NZ_JAGPWC010000115.1 GCF_018119405.1 Massilia sp. ST3
GCCCCCCCCCCCCCCCGGGGGGGGCGCCCCCCCCCCCCCCCCTACCCGCTGATTGAGGCATGAAAAAAACCCGCCCTGCTTGCACAGGGCGGGCCGCGGAGACGCGCAAAGGAAAAGTGTACTTCGGTATCAGGCCGCCGCTTCTTCGGCGCACAGCTTGAGGTTGGCGTGGCGCTGGCCGTGCAGGGGGGCCATGAACAACTCGCTGTGCTGTTCCAGCAGCTCGAACACGGCGTCCTTCGACAGCACGTATTGCTCCATCAGGGTGCCCTTGAGCGTTTCCATCACCTGCTTGTAGTCGCGGATCGCGTTCAGGGTATAGCTGTACAGCTCGTCGGCCTTTTCTTCCATCAGGCGCAGGCTCTGCTCGCCGCTGGTTTCCTTGGCCAGCTGGCTGTAGTCGATCTTCGAGCGCGAGTACATCGACAGGCGGTTGACCATCAGGTTCAGCATCTTGGTGATCTTCTCGATGTCGTTCTGGCTGCCCACCGAGATGCCGCGGGCGCCGTAGAACAGCTCCTCGGCCGCGACGCCGCCGTACAGGCCGACCACGTCGCGCTCCAGCTCTTCCAGGGTGCGCAGCGACATGTCCTCTCCCGACTGCAGGACATAGCCCAGGGCGCCGATCTTCGACACGGCTTCGGTGCTGATCTTCAGCAGGTGCGACTTTTCCTTCACTTCGGCCAGGCTCATGCCTTGGCGCAGGTAAGGGTCGATCTGCATGAAGAAGTGGCCCAGCTCGTGCAGGGCGATACGCTCGCGCTGCAGGGTCTTCTCGGCGGTGGTGGCGCGGTCGGTCAAGCCGATGGTGGCGCGCTCATACGCACGGAACAGCAGGTCGGTGTTGATGATCGCCTTTTCCTGGATCGAGATCATGCTGGCGCGCTCGACCACGGTTTCCAGCAACGCCGGGCTCAGGTTCTGGGTGATCTCGGCCACCTGGTCCAGGTCGAGGTCGCTCCAGTCGACCAGGCCTTCTTTCTTGCGCGCCAGGAAGCTGCGCAGCAGTTCCTTGCGCTCGAGCTTGTTCGGCAGGCGGAAATTGATCTTCACCGAGAAGCGGCGCAGCATCGCTTCGTCCATCTCGGTCGAGGAATCGTCGAAGTTCGAGGCGACCACCCAGATCACGTTGGCGCCCTTGTCGCTCTTCACGCCGTCCAGCAGGCCCAGCATGGTGTTCGCGGTGTCGTCTTCCCATTTCTTCTCGCTGCGGCCGCGCGGCATGAACAGGCTCTGCGCCTCATCCAGGAAGATGATGCACTTGCCCTTGGCGCAAGCCTTGCGGTACAGGGCGTTCAGGGCCTTGGAACCGCCGCCGACATAGCCCGACTCCAGCGCCGAACCCGAGGCCGAGATCATCGGCATGTCCAGGCGCTTGGCCAGGTAGCCGACCAGCTTGGTCTTGCCGGTGCCCGCGGGGCCGGTCAGCATGACGTTGAACGGCTTGTCGATGTTGTGCGACTGGTATTCGTCGCGGTTGCGAATCATGTCTTCCAGGTGCAGGACTTCCTGCTTGATGTCGTCCATGCCGATCAGGTCGTCCATGCTGCCCTTGAGCTTGTCCGGGGTGATGACCGAGGCGCTCATGCCCATGCCCGGGATGCCGAACTTGATCAGGTACAGGACCAGCACGATCACGGCGATATCGAAGGCGTGGCGCTTGAGGAAGCTGCCGGTCTTGTCGAGCGCGGTCTCGCCCTCGTCCATGACGGCCTTGTGGCTGGCCAGGAAGTCGTCCTTGGCGATCGAATACGGGATCGCATTCTTGAGCAGCACTTCACGCTCGAGCGACAGGTGCGAGGTGCTCGGCACCTTGACCACGTGCAGGCTGGGAGCGTCCTTGAACTTGTAGACATAGCGCGGCGAATCCGACAGCGGCTGGGCGATCAGGAGATACTCCAGGCGGGCTTTTTGCTCGGCCAGCTGGGTGATCTCGGCGATGTTCTGCGAATGGATCACTGGGCTGGCGTCCTGCGGCACATCCGCTTTATAGATGGCCAGCGCCACGGCCAGGCCCAGCAGCATGGCAGCGGCGATACGGACGTAGACGTTCTTGAAGGCAATCTGAAGTCGGGAAAAATTGGGCATCTAGGTACTCTGCAAGTGTGGGTGCGTCGGTGCTGATACGGTCCGCTCTGGTGGAAAGCGGCAGTGGCCTAGGCTGGCCACCGTTGCGATCGCGACATGCTGATCGCCAGAATGCGCGGCGGCGCCTGCTCCAAACGTGATCGTTTGGTATTCTTTTGATGCCCGAAGGCAATAGGGATATGGAGACTATACCCTCAAAAAAAACCGAGGTGTATACCGTGTGGCGAAAAAAAATCCTATTACTGCGATTGTGATAACTTCGGCAAGGAAAAAACTTATCCAACTATTATTTTATATGATGAGTTTGCCAAATAATTGCCGAGTTATTGCATAAATATCATTGTAAAACCGCTCAAGTCTTATATTCTTTTCATCAATCCTCAGTGCAATCTTTGTTGCGCGATATAGACGCATCAAAATCAACAACCTGCCCTCATCTCGCACGAAACTGATGACTTCTTTCTGCAACTCATCAGTTCAATTGAACGCAGCCATTACTGCGAATTTGATATCCTGATCTCGGAATTCGGGGCCCGCCATCGCAGGACGCGATACGCGGTCCACAGTATTCAGTCAGGAAAAGGAATGCTTATGAAAAGATATGTTTTAGCCGCAGCGCTCGCGCTCAGCCTGGGCAGTACCGCGCACGCTGCCGCCATCGATCTTGTTTCAAGTAGCACGGGCCAATCGGCCCAGACCATGCGTACCGCCCAGCCCGTGCGCAACCTGTCCGTCACCAGCCGCAGCGACATCGTCACGCCGCCGGCCCATATGTCGGAACTGCCGGAACCCGAAGTATTCGCCATGATGCTGCTGGGGCTGATCCTGATCGGCTATCGGGCAAGCCGGGACAGCAGCGAAAAGTTCAAGTGATTGGGAGAACAGCAGCGAGACAAGACCATTGACATGCATGAAACCAGGACGCCCGCGCGTCCTGGTTGCCTAGGGCAGGCAGGCGCCGTCGCCGCATAGCTTATGCAGGCGCATGATCGTATTCCAGTTGCGGGACGTCGTCCCGTCACCCAGCCCTTTGCCCAGCGCCGTCGCGGCGGCGCTGTCGAGCATTCCCTCCGGACACCACACATAGGCCGCGCGCCGCCCCAGGGCCAGCGATTCCGCGCCCCATTCGCGCGCGCACAAGTCCTCCACCACCGCCCGCTGGGCTTCGTCGGACAGCAGGAAGGCATACAGCCGTGCAGGATCGGTGGCCAGGGACGCGAGGGGATTGTCGGCGACGATACCGGCCAGCTCCTGGCTGTCGAGCACGAACACCTTGGCGCCGACGCCCAGGCGCAGTACCAGCGCTTCCTCGATCGCGCCTGCGGCATCCGTGGCGCCGACGCCGCCGGCGTCGAAGACCACGTTGCCGCTATTGAGCACGCTCTTCACGCTGGTATAGCCGAGTTCGTCGAACATGCGGCACAGGTCGGCCATGGCGATGCGCTTCGCGCGGCCGACGTTAATGCCGCGCAGCAAAGCAATATAGCGATTCATGCGCGCATGTTAACCCGTGACGCCGGGGAGCGGCGCACCAAGGCGGCACTCGGCCTCATGCCAGTCCTTCGCGGCGCATCGCCTCCTGCACCGCCGGCAGGGCCGCCACGCGGCTGTGGTAGGCCTGCAGGGTCGGCCAGTCGTTCATGGTGAACTTGGCGAAGCCGATCCAGTTCAGGATCGCGAACAGGTAGGCGTCGGCCACGGTGAACTGTTCGCCCATCAGGTAGTGCTCGCCATCGACCTTGCCCGCCAGGTAGGTCAGCGGCGCGGCCAGGCTTGTCCATGCGGCTTCGCGGATCTCGGCGGTAACAGCGGGCGAGAACATCGGCGAGAAGCGCTTGTGCACCTCGGTCGACAGGTAGCTCAGCCACTCCATCAGCCGGTAGCGTGCAAAGCTCCCAAGTGCCGGCGCCAGGCCGCTTTCCGGCGCCTGGTCGGCGATGTACTGGAGCACGGCGGCGTTCTCGGTCAGGACGGTGCCGTCGTCCAGCACCAGGGCCGGCAGCTGGCCCTTCGGATTCACGCTGCGGTAGTCGGCGCCGTCCTTGGTCAGCTTGGTGCGCAGGCTGACGCGCTCCGTGCTGAACGGCAGGCCCAGCTGCAGCAGGACGAGGTGAGGCGCGAGCGAGCAGGCGCCCGGGGCAAAATACAGTTTCATATGTCTCCTATGCTGTTGTGCGGCCTGAAGCGTTCAGGCCGATGGTAAAGAGTACAACATTTCCAAAAAGAGTAGGTCGAGCGACCTAAGACCTTTGCTGCAAGAACACGACAGTCCTTGCGATGGCCGGCCGTCCGGGGCGATGCCGGTGGTAAGATCGGCTAGCATTAACTGGAGGAAAGAATGAGCGACGCCTATCAACTCCTCGCCCTGGGCGAGGCGACCCCGGGAATGGTCTTGTCGCACGAATTGATCGACCTGAACGGACAAGTGCTGCTGGCCAAGGGCGCGGTCCTGACCGACGCCATCATCGCTTCGCTCGCGCGCCACGGCATCGAAGCGGTACCGGTGGGGCGCGTCCAGGAAGCCGCCGAAGCGCCCGATCCGCAAGCCGTGCAGGCCCGCCTCGATTATGTCTTCCGCAACAACGATCGCGACGACAACGGCGACTGGGCCACCGGCCTGCTGCGCCGCTACGTCGAGGATTACCGCCTCGGACGCGAGGTAGCGCCATGAGCATGCTGGCGATCGACGACCTGGCGCGCGGCCTGGACGACCTGCCTTCGCTGCCCGCGGTGGTGATGGAACTGCTGGGCGCCATCGAGCAGGAAGACATCGACATCTCGGTGCTGGCCAGGAAAGTGGCCCTGGACCAGGCGCTGACCGCCAAGACCTTGCGCCTGGCGAATTCCTCGACCTTCGGCCTGCAGGTCAAGGTCACGACCATCCAGCAGGCGATGACCTTCCTGGGCTTCCAGACCACGCGCAACCTGATCACGGCGGCGGCCATCACCGGCTGCTTCCCGGCCGGACGCTGTCCCGGTTTCAGCGACAAGGCCTTCTGGCGCCATTCGGTGGCCACGGCCGCCTGCGCGCGGGTGCTGGCGCGGCGCGTGCGCTTCAACCAGGACTATGCCTTCACGGCCGGGCTGCTGCATGACATCGGGCGCCTGGTGCTGGTGACGCGCTATCCGGAACACTACCGGGCCGTGCTGGAGCACCGCGCCGCGGAGGATGGCGAACTGCTGGCGGCCGAACGGGCCGTGATCGGCATCGATCACGTGGCGGCCGGGGTGGCGCTGGCGGAGCACTGGAATTTTTCGGACACCATGCGCCATGCGATCGAATGGCACCACGCGCCGGAACAGGCGGGCGCCGGCTTCCTGGCCACCATCGTGCACGTGGCGAACGCGGTGGCGCATGCCCTCGACCTGGCGGGCGAAACGGACGAACTGGCGCCGGCCGTGTCCAGCGTGGCCTGGACGGCGCTCGGATTATCGGAAGAAGCCTGGCTGCATGTATTCCATGAAACGGAACTGCAGTTCGAAGAAATGGCCGCGATCCTGATGGCGTGACGCCCCAGGACGGGAAGAAAAACGGTGCAGCGCGCCCTGTCAGCCAGGAGCGCCGCAGCCTGGCGCTACCGAAGGCATGACAGCCGCAACTGTCATGCCCCCGGCATCAGTGCGCATAATTGCCGGTCGACGAGGTGCCGCTTGACGACGTGGCTTCGGTGGTTTGACCTTGCTGCTGGCCCTGCTGCTGCTGTGCGGCTGCCGCGGCGGCTGCCTGGGCGGCCTTTTCTTCAGGCTTCGGACGGCCTTGTGCGTCCGACAGGCGGTACTTGGTGCGGCGGTCGCCCATCAGGTCGCGCAGGTCGCGGATGCTCATGCCGGTTACTTCGTGCATGCGGATCAGGAGCGAGGCGCCGACCGGCAGGCGGTGGTGGCGGATCTTGCTGATGACCGGAGGTGCAACCTCGAGCATGCGCGAGAGCGCGGCGTCGTTTTTCAGCTGCATTTTCCCGAGCAGGATGTCGAGCAGGTGGTTCGGGTTGTAACTTTCCTGCGAAGACAGAGCATGATGCTGTTGTGCCATGATGTTTACCTCACGAGTTTGGTTAAAATAGTTCCCTTGCGAACTTTTGTTAAAGACTAGCTTTCATCAACATAAGTTCCCGGAAATGTTTCAAGGAAGCCAGCGCAAGTCTGTTTCCCCTTAAGGAAAATCCCTCGTGAAACGATCCGGAATGCATGCGCTCCCGCGTCCGCTTTCCACATGCGTACTTGTCTTTCAAACAAATTATCAGTGTTGCACGTCGGTCAGGTGACGACCCGGCGCATGTGAATCATTGTCAGAAATCAAGCTATCGTGCGGAAAGCTTGTCACATAGGCATTTCAGCACATGGGGACAAAGTGTGGCGCACGCAAGAGATTTCCTTCACATATTTTGTAAATGAGAACTCGCTCGGAAGCCATTGATTTACAAAAAGAAATATCTCGAAACGAATTTTACTTGGCGTTGCACGTGCACATTGTTCGGCAGGCCACATTTAACAATCTGAGCAGCTTTGCAATAACTTTAGGATAAGAAATAATTCATTCTTATCGGCATGAAAAGCGGAGGCGCACGCGCCGCTTTCCGGACTCCCAGACGATTTAAATTACAATGGGCCCAGGCCTTGCCAAAGCGGCAGCTCTTCTTTCACGACAGTATTCCATGCAGAAAAAAGTATTTATCAAGACCTTCGGTTGCCAGATGAACGAGTACGACTCGGACAAGATGGCGGATGTGCTCGGCTCGTCCGATGGCCTGGTGCGCACCGACACGCCGGAGGACGCCGACGTGATCCTGCTGAATACCTGCTCGATCCGTGAAAAGGCCCAGGAAAAAGTGTTCTCCGACCTGGGCCGCTTCAAGCAGCTCAAGCGCGACAAGCCCGACCTCGTCATCGGCGTGGGCGGCTGCGTGGCCTCGCAGGAAGGCGAAGCCATCGTCAAGCGGGCTCCCCACGTCGACGTGGTGTTCGGTCCGCAGACCCTGCACCGCCTGCCCCAGCTGATCCGGAACCGGCGCCAGTCGGGCGCCGCCCAGGTCGACATTTCCTTTCCCGAGATCGAGAAGTTCGACCACCTGCCGCCGGCCAAGGTCGAAGGCCCGGTCGCCTATGTCTCGATCATGGAAGGCTGCAGCAAATACTGCAGCTACTGTGTGGTGCCCTACACCCGTGGCGAGGAAGTCTCGCGCCCCTTCGAGGACGTGCTGACCGAGGTCGCCGGCCTGGCCGCCCAGGGTGTCAGGGAAGTCATGCTGCTGGGCCAGAACGTGAACGCCTTCCGCGGCGTCATGGAAAGCGGCGAAGTCGCGGACTTCGCTCTGCTGCTCGAGTACATCGCCGACATCCCCGGCATCGAGCGCATGCGCTTCGTCACCAGCCACCCGAAGGAATTCAACCAGCGCCTGATCGACGCCTACGCGAAGATCCCGCAGCTGGCCAACAACCTGTATTTGCCAGTGCAGCACGGTTCCGACCGCATCCTCGGCGCCATGAAGCGCGGCTACACGGCGCTCGAATACAAGTCGATCATCCGCCGCGTGCGCGCGGTACGCCCGGATATCACGATTTCCTCGGACTTCATCGTCGGCTTCCCCGGCGAGAGCGACGCCGATTTCGAGGCCATGATGAAGCTGGTGGAGGACGTCGGCTTCGACAATAGCTTCAGTTTCATCTTCAGCAAGCGCCCCGGTACCCCGGCCGCCAACCTTGAGGACGACACCCCGCACGAGGTCAAGCTGGCGCGCCTGCAGCGCCTGCAGGCCCTGATCGACGCCAACACCCGCAAGCACAGTGCGGCCATGGTCGGCACGGTGCAGCGCGTGCTGGTCGAAGGACCGGCCAAGCGCGACGCCGGGCACCTGGCCGGCCGCACCGACGGCAACCGCGTGGTCAACTTCGAGCCCGGCCAGACCGGAGCGAGCCTGGTCGGTCAGCTGGTCGACGTGCGCATCGTCGCGAGCCACGACTACTACCTGCGCGGCGAACTCGTCGCTAACCTTGATACGATTGCCAAAGCCAGTTGAAAACACAAGCCACCCAGCCCTCTTACTTCATCCCCGAGCCGCTCGACAACACGCGGCTTGCCCACCTGTGCGGCCCGCTTGACGAGAACCTGCGCCAGATCTCGGCCGCCCTGGACGTGACCATCTTCCGGCGCGGCGAGAAATTCATCGTCAGCGGCAGCAATGCCGAGCGCGCGGTCGAACTGCTCGAGCGTTTCTACGCCGTCGCCAACAAGGTCGTGCCGATCGAGGAAGTGCAGCTGGCGCTGGTGGAGCAGCGCGCTGGCCTGAAGCCCAGGATCGAGGGCGCACCGGGGGACCGGCCCGCGGCGCCGGCGGACGCCGAGGCGGAGGAAGGCGAGGCCGAGGAAGCGCTCGAGAGCCCGACCCTCAAGACCCGGCGCAGCGACCTGCGCGGCCGCACGCCGCACCAGATCCAGTACCTGCGCGCGGTGCTCGAACACGACATCAGCTTCGGCATCGGACCGGCCGGCACCGGCAAGACCTACCTGGCGGTGGCCTGCGCCGTCGACGCCCTCGAACGCGATGCGGTCAAGCGCATCATCCTGACCCGCCCCGCGGTGGAAGCGGGCGAGCGCCTCGGCTTCCTGCCCGGCGACCTGACCCAGAAGGTCGATCCCTACCTGCGCCCGCTGTACGACGCGCTGTACGACCTGCTCGGCTTCGACCGCACCCAGAAGCTGTTCGAGAAACAGGTGATCGAGATCGCCCCGCTGGCCTACATGCGCGGCCGCACCCTGAACCATGCCTTCGTGATCCTGGACGAGGCCCAGAACACGACGGTCGAACAGATGAAGATGTTCCTGACCCGCATCGGCTTCGGCAGCAAGGCCGTGGTGACGGGCGACGTGACCCAGGTCGACCTGCACAAGACCCAGCGCTCGGGCCTGGTCGACGCCATGCACGTGCTGAAGGACGTACGCGGGATCGCCTTCACCCAGTTTTCGAGCGCCGACGTGGTGCGCCACCCGCTGGTTGCGCGTATTATCGATGCGTACGAAAAGAACACCTCGGTCCAGGAACTGGCCGCCCTTCCCAAACCCGCCCCGGTGAAACATGCAAGAAAAAAAACATCATCTTGAACTCGAAGTCCAGTTCGCCGACCCGCGCCTGGAGGGCGAGATCGGCGAAGGCGACCTGCGGCGCTGGGTCGAGCTCTCGCTGCTCGGACCGGCCGAACTGACCATCCGCTTCGTCGACGCCGAGGAAGGCCAGGCCCTGAACCGCGAATACCGCGGCAAGGACTACGCCACCAACGTGCTGACCTTCGCCTACAACGAGGGCGAGGAACTGGGCGACGAGGAGCCGGTGCAGGCCGACATCGTGCTGTGCACCGACGTGCTGCGGCGCGAGGCGGACGAACAGAAGAAAACCGTCGAGGAACACGTGGCGCACCTGGTGGTGCACGGGGTGCTGCACGCGCAGGGCTTCGACCACGAGCACGACGAGGAAGCCGAGGAGATGGAGCAGCTCGAGCGCGACATCATGGAGGCGCTGGGATATCCGGATCCGTATTCGGATTGAACCACCCGATGGGGCTGGATGGAACGCGCCGCATCCGTAGGGTGGGCGGGTCTCCCGCCCACGCGTTCAACCGGCACATACGTGGCCGCGGTGCGTCATTGATCCGTAGGGTTTGGGGGGGGGGGGGGGGGCCCCCCCCCCGGGGGGGGGGGGGGCCC
>NZ_JAGPWC010000116.1 GCF_018119405.1 Massilia sp. ST3
CGGCGGCCCCCCCCCCCCCCGCCCCCCCGGGGGGGGGCCCCCCCCCCCAACCCTACGATGCCTATTTCAGCCAGCCGCGCCGGTAGAAGTACAGCAGCGGCGCAATCGCCGTCGTAGCCATCAAGGCCATGGCGAAGGGATAGCCGAAGCGCCAGTTCAGTTCCGGCATCAAGGTAAAGTTCATCCCGTACATGCTGGCGATCAGGGTCGGCGGCAGGAAGCACACCGAGGCCACCGAGAAGATCTTGATGATCTTGTTCTGGTTGATGTTGATGAAGCCGACGGTGGCGTCCATCAGGAAGTTGACCTTGTCGAACAGGAAAGAGGTGTGGCCGTCCAGGGATTCGATGTCGCGCAGGATCTGGCGCGCCTCCTCGAACTGGTCGGCGTTCAGCAGCCGGCCGCGCATCAGGAAGCTGACCGCGCGGCGGGTGTCCATCATGTTGCGGCGGATGCGGCCGTTCAAGTCTTCCTCGTGCGCGATCGCATTCAGCGCCGCGGCCGCGTCCTGGTCGGTGAATTCCTTCTGCAGCACCCGCATCGACACTTCTTCCAGGCTCTCGTAGATGCCTTCGAGCGCGTCCGCCGAGTATTCGGCGTCGGTGGCGTACAGGTCGAGCAGCACGTCCATGTAGTCTTCGATCGAGCCCGGGCGCGAACGCGCGCGCATGCGCACCAGCCGGAAGACCGGCAGGTCGTCGCTATGCATGGAGAACAGCTTTTTACCGGACAGGATGAACGCGACCGTCACGACCCGCGAGGGGCCGTCCTCTTCTTCCAGCAGGAAGTCGGTGCGCAGGTGCAGGTCGCCGTTCTCGGCTTCGTAGTAACGCGCCGAGGCCTCGATGTCCTGCACTTCGTCCTCGTCCGGCAAGGTGACGCCATAGGCGGCCTTGACCCAGGTGCGCTCTTCCTCGGTCGGATCGGTCAGGTCGACCCAGACGGGCGCGACGTTCTCGAGATCCTCGTGCGAGGCGATCGTTACCTGGTTCAGTCGGCCATTTTGTAGGACAAATACGTTGATCATGCGCTTTTTCTCGGCCGGATACGAAAACTAGCGCAAGTGTAACCGAGAGGCCCTGAACGCGGCCACCCCGTAACGACAATTTCCAGCGGAAATTCGCTGGCCGGGCTTACGGCAAATCCGCGAAGCGCATCTGGCGCTGGATGGCGTTGGTGCGGCGCACCAGGTAATTCGTCGTGCGGTGCTTGTCGTAATAGCGCGGATTCGGCAGCATCACCGCCAGGCGCGCCGCCTGGGCCGATGTCAGGTTGGCCGCCGAGGTCTTGAAATAATGGCGCGCCGCCGCCTCGGCGCCGAACACGCCGCGGCCGTACTCGACCACGTTGAGGTAGACCTCGAGGATGCGCTTCTTGCTCATCACTGTCTCGAGCATGAAGGTGATCACCATCTCCTGGGCCTTGCGCAGGTAGCTGCGCGAGCCGGACAGGAACAGGTTCTTGGCCAGCTGCTGGGTGATGGTCGAGCCGCCGCCCACCACCTTGCTGCGCCGGTTGTTGCGCTCGTAGGCCCGTTCGATCGCTTCCCAGTCCACGCCGCCGTGGTCGCTGAAATTGGCGTCTTCCGAGGCCACCACCGCGCGCTTGAGGTTGTTCGAGATGCGTTCGTAGGGCACCCACTGGTGCTTGAGCTTGGCGTTCGGGTTCTTTTCCCGCAGTTCGGACAACTGCTGGCGCATGAAACTGGTCGAGGACGGATTGAACATCGCGTACCAGCACACCATGCCGAAGAAATACAGCTGGATCGCCAGCACCAGCAGGATCGGGCCCAGGAAGATCCACTTGGCCCAGCGGCGGCCACCAGTCTTGCGCGTTTTGCTCATTGTTCTTCTTATTGACGCATCGATTTCAGGACATCCGCCGTCCCGGGCCGCACGCCGCGCCAGAGGGCGAAGGCCTCGGCAGCCTGCTCCACCAGCATGCCCAGGCCGTCGCGCACCCGGGCGCCATGGCTGGCGGCGAACGCCATGTACACGGTCGGTTTATTTCCGTACATCATATCCAACGCCAGGGTCTCCTGGCAAAACACCGAGGCCGGGACCGGCGGCAGGTCGGCCGCCAGGCTGGCCGAGGTGGCGTTGACGACCACGTCGAAGGCCCCCTCCACCTGCGCGAAGCCGCGCACCGCGATGCGGCCGGCGTACTCGGGGAAATCGCGCGCCAGCGCCTCGGCCGTGGCCAATGTGCGGTTGGCGATCACCAGTTCGCGCGGGCCTTCCAGCAGCAGCGGCAGCATGGCGCCGCGCGCCGCGCCGCCCGCGCCCAGCATCAGGACGCGCTTGCCCTGCAGCGGCACGCCGGCGTTGCGCACGATGTCGGCCACCAGGCCGGCGCCGTCGGTATTGTCGCCGACGACCTCGCCCTCCGGCGTGAAGACCAGGGTGTTGACCGCGCCGGCCGCGCGCGCGCGCGCCTCGAGCCGGGTGGCCAGGCGGAAGGCTTCCAGCTTGAAAGGCACGGTGACATTGGCGCCGCGATAGCCCTCTTGCACCAGGCGGCGCACGGTGGCCTCGAAGCCGTCGAGCGGCGCGAGGCAACGTTCGTAGCTGATGTCCTGGCCCGTAGCGGCCGCATAGGCGGCGTGGATCTGGGGCGATTTGCTGTGGGCGATCGGGTTGCCGATCACGCAATACTTGTCCGTCACGGGGCGTCTCCGCGCAGTTCCGCCTGCATCTTGTCTTCACGGGTGAAACGGAAGCGGGTCACCACTTCCCACAGGTCGTCCCTGCCGCGCGAGCGCATGTTGGCCGGGAAGGCGCCGAAGGGCGCGGCGCGGCGCACGATGTCGAGCGCCGCCTTGTCCAGCGCCGCATTGCCGGAGCTGCGCTCCACGCGCGGGCCGCCGTCCTTCATGTAGATGGTCCCGTCCTGGAAGATCGGAATGTAGACCACCAGCTCGCCATACAGCTTGCGTCCGTTCTGCTGGGGGAAGCTGAGGGTGCCGACTTCCTCGACCCGCTTCTGCATGGATTTGTAATACAGGGCGTAGCCGACCTGGCGCGTGCTGGGGGTGATCTGGGTGCGCTTGGGGCGGCGGTTTTCTTCCTCGATGCGCTCGAAGATCTCGGCCGCGGCGCGCGAGATGGCGCGGCTGGTTTCCAGGTTGTCGGCCCCGGTGCGGCTCGGGTCCGGCTTGTCCTTTTCCGTCACCGGCGGCGCGCTGAACTGCGAGCGGCGCATGCGGGTCAGCACGTCCTGCTGTTGCTGCTCCAGCTCGGCGATGCGGCGCTGCAGGGCCTTGATGCTGTCGCCGTCCTCCACCTTGCGCAGGTCGGGCAGCGGCGACTTGGCGCGCCCGGCCTCCGCATTGCCGCCGCCGTCCAGGTTGGCCTGGGCCAGGGCGTCGACTTTGCTGGGGGCGTTGGCATGCTTGGCGTTGACCAGCACCACCTCCAGGCCCGGATCGGCCGGCTGCTGGCGGAACGCATCCGGCGCCGCGAAGCGCACGGCCAGCAATCCTGCATGGGCCGCGACGGAGACGGCCAGGGCGATCATCAGGGGACGGTTTTGTTGGAGAGACTTCACGCGCTGCGGGGGGCCGGTGGGGCTGTTGAATCAGGGAATCCGATCATTCTACCGCGCTAGTGCGGGAACGGGGAGCTTGGGCGGGGATGCAACAGTTGGGTTTTTGCAGCTGTTTGCTATTTGATAAGAGGGCGACTTCGGTGGGGAACTTGGGTCCCCGCCTGCGCAGGGATGACGTGCATAAGCTTGCCGCTAGCGCTTGATACGTCGTCCCGGTGGAGGCCGGGACAATGCCACTGGCATTGTCCCGCCCAAGTCAAGCTCTCTCGTTCCCGCGCAGCGGGAACCTGGATCAAGCAGTAGTCGTCGGATCCGGACTCACCGCCGCCACCGCCCCTTCGGCTTCGACGACCTCGGCCACCGCCGCCTCGCCCGTATCTTCCTCTTCCTCCAGCACCAGTTCCGTGTCCGCCGCCGGCGCGGCCGCCACCTCGAGCAGGCGCGCTTCCAGGGTCAGGTCGACCTCGTCCCAGCGCACGATGTCCAGGCGCACCTGGGCCCCGCGCGCCACCTGCGGCATGCCCGGCAGGCGCACCACCAGCGGGATCTCGGTCAGGCGCACGATCTCGTCCTTCAGCACCACGGCGTCGACGTGCTTGGCCTGCTCCTGCCCCAGCCAGCGCAGGCACCAGTAGCGCTCCATGTTCTGCTGGAAGTCGTTGTAGGCCGAGTAGGCCGCGTCAAACGCCGAGACGATCGAGAACAGGGTCGCGTCGCGGTGCTTGAACGGCGCCACCAGTGGCGCGGTCACGCCATGCTCTGCGCAGGCCAGGATCTGCCACTGGTTCACCAGGTCGGTGTAGCGGCGCAGCGGCGAGGTGCTCCATGCGTACTGGTCCACGCCCAGGCCCTGGTGCGGCGCCGCGTGGGTCACCATGCGCACCTGCATCTTGGCCGCCCAGCCGCCGGCGCCCGGGGTCTGCGAGCGGTAGATGCCCGGCACGCCGGAGTCGTGCAGCAGCTTGCCCCAGGTGCTGTTGGCGAAGATCATCAGCTCGGCCACGATCTTGTCCAGCGGCGCGCCGCGCTTGCGGCGCACGATGCTGACCACGTCGTCGTCGACATAGAAATTGAAGTCGACGCGGTTGGCCTGCTCGGGCTTGAGGCCGAAGGCTTCGCGCTTCTTCATGCGGCCCGCTTCCAGCTGCAGGGCCCACTGCCACAGGAAGCCCAGTTCTTCCTTGTGCGGATAGTCGCCCTCGCCGCTCGCCAGGGTCTCTTCGTTGACCACGGCGTCCAGGTCGTTGTGGCGCAGGTTGCTCTTGACCGGCACGCGCTCGGCGCGGGTCACGGTCGAGACCACGCTCCAGTCCTGCGGGTTCAGCACCGCGTACAGCGACAGCGCCGGGCAATCGTTGCCTTCGGCCAGGGTGAAGGCGTCCACCACCTCGTCCGGCAGCATGGTGATCTTATCGCCCGGCATGTAGACGGTCGACATGCGCGCGCGCGCGATCTTGTCGATGGCGTCGTCCGGACGGATGCCCAGGCCCGGCGCGGCGATGTGGATGCCGACGCGCACGGTGCCGTCGTCCAGCTTCGCCACCGAGAAGGCGTCGTCGATCTCGGTCGTGGTCACGTCGTCGATCGAGAAGGCGGCGACATCGGCCAGCGGCAGCTCGCCCGGGGCCTTCGGCACCTCGACTTGCGGGAAGCCGGCGCCGCGCGGGAAGTGCTCGAACAGGAAGCGCGCCATGTGCAGTTCCTTGGGCGAGGCCAGGCCGCCGTTGCCCAGCATGAGGCGCTGGGCCGTGGTCTGCAGCTCGTCGGCGGCCGCTTCCAGGGCCTTGTATTCGATGGTGTTCTTGTCCGGCTTGAACAGCAGCTGGTGCACCAGGGGCTGCATGGACTGCGGCAGCTTGCCGGCCTTGAGCTCCTCGACATAGCCGGCCTGGATGAGGGCCTGCTGCTTTTTCTTCTCGATGCCGGCCAGCGCGGCTTTCAGGGAGGCTTCGGGCGCGGCCTTGTAGCGCCCGCGGCCCTTTTTATAGAAGTAGATCGGGGCGTTGTGCAGGGCCAGGATCAGGCCGGCGGCTTCAAGCGGCAGCGGCGCGTGGCCGAAATACTCGGCGCCCAGCTCGGCGAAACCGAATTCCTCCTGGCCCGCCACTTCCCACAGGAAGTCGAGGTCGACCTCGGCCGCGATGCCCTTGGCGGCGTCCATCAGGGCCTGGGAGTCGGGCTTGTCGAACTGCAGCAGCACATCCTTGGCCTTGACCTTGGTGCGCTTGCCGCTCGGGAGCTCGACCTGGTAGGCCTCGCCCGCCGTCGACAATACGCTGCCGGCCTTGAAATCGCCCGACTCTTCGAAGAATAGATTCATGTTTATTTCGTGTTCTTTAATGGTGCGGACGCCACCAGATCCAATACCGCCGGCAAGAATACCTCGGTGACCAGCAGCAGTCCTTGACGGCGGCGATAGACACAGCGCCGCGCATAGTAAACAGGTTCATCGCTCAAGCCGGCCGCCGCGCGCACGCGTTCGACCAGCGGATGGCCCGCGCGCAGGCGGGCGAATTCCAGTTGCCCCCGCTCGACCTTGGGGTCGTAGAACAGGGTCGTCCCCAGCGAACGCTCGCCCAGCGCCGAAAACAGCGGCCAGTCGCTCGCGGTGCAGCGGCGCGGCACCACCGTGTGGCCGAACACCACCGGGCGGCCGTCGCACTCGAGCAGCACTTCGCGCTCCCACACCCGCTCCGGACGCGGCAGGCCGATCGCCCGCGCTTCGTCCGCCAGGCACAGGGCGCTGTTCTGGTGCAGCTTGTGCACGCGGAAGCGCTCGCTGTGGGCGACCAGGCGCGCGGTCAGCGAGCCGGGCGTCGTCAGCCAGTCGTGCATGCGCGCCGGCGCGCGTACGGCAAGGGAATGCGGCTGCCAGGCCGCCAGGCGCAGCGAACTACGACTTCTCAATGCGCGCCCCTCACTGCGTCACGCCTTGTCTGCAGAAAGCCAGTACCTCGTCCACATACTGCGGGAATTCCGAAATCGCATGGTCGCTGCCCTCGATCACATGCTGGCGCGCGCCCGCATAGTGGGCCACCATGTCGCGGTAATCAAGCACCTCGTCGCCGGTCGCCGCCAACAGGAAGTAGCGCTCCGGTTTCGTGATCCGCGGCACGCGCAGCGCGGCCAGTTCATCGATGTACTCCTGCTTGAACTCGAAGGGTTCGCTAGAATGCCAGGCGGTGGTCACGCCGACGTGCTTCTCCAGGTTCTTGAGCGGATTCACGGAAGGGTTGATCACGACGGCCGGCACGTCCAGGCGCTCGGCCAGCCAGGTGGCGTAGAAGCCGCCCAGCGAGGAGCCGACGATGGACAGGTCGTGCGGCGCATGGCGCTCGGCCAGCAGCAGGGCCAGCTCCATCGCCGCCTTCGGCGAGGCCGGCAGCTGCGGGCAGATCAGCTCGCGCTCGCGGCCCATTTCCTCCAGCCTTTTCTGCACCACGCGCGCCTTGAAGGAACGCGGGGACGAACGGAATCCGTGCAAATAAAGAATCATGGAGCCAGGGCGTCCAGCAGTTTCTGGTGCACGCCGCCGAAGCCGCCGTTGCTCATCACGAGGATGTGATCGCCCGGCTGGGCCGCCTGCACCACCGCCTGCACCAGGTAGTCGAGCTGGTCGAAGCTGTGGGCGATGGCGCCCAGGGGTTTCAGGGCGTCGGCCAGCGACCAGCCCAGGGCCTGCTGGCTGCCGAAGCCGAACACCAGGTCGGCGTCCTTCAGGCTGCCCGGCAGCGCATCCTTCATCGCGCCCAGCTTCATGGTGTTCGAGCGCGGCTCGAGCACGGCCAGGATGCGCCCCGTGGTACCGATCTTCTGGCGCAGGCCGCCCACGGTGGTGGCGATCGCGGTCGGGTGGTGGGCGAAGTCGTCGTAGACGGTCACGTTGTTGACCACGCCGCGCACTTCCATGCGCCGCTTGACGCTCTGGAAGCGCGACAGCGAATCGATGGCCTGGGCGGCCGGCACGCCGACGTGGCGCGCGGCGGCGATCGCCGCCATGGCGTTGGAACGGTTGTGGTGGCCGGTCAGGTCCCAGTGCACCGTGCCCTGCATCTCGCCGTTGAACAGCACGTCGAAGCTGGAGCCGCCCGGGTGCTCGATCAGGCTCCAGTTCACGCCCTCGGCCGCGCCGAAGGTCTCCTTGTCGCTCCAGCAGCCGCGCTTGATGACGCGGCCGAGCGAGGCTTCGTCGCCGTTGACGACCAGGCGGCCCACGCCCGGCACGGTGCGCACCAGGTGGTGGAACTGGGTCTCGATGGCGCCGATGTCCGGGAAGATGTCGGCGTGGTCGTATTCGAGGTTGTTCAGCACCGCGGTCTTGGCGTGGTAGTGCACGAACTTGCTGCGCTTATCAAAAAACGCGGTGTCGTATTCGTCGGCCTCGATCACGAAGAAGTCGCTCGGCTTGTCGCCGTGCAGGCGCGCCGAGATGCCGAAGTTCATCGGCACGCCGCCGATCAGGAAGCCGGGCGCATAGCCGGCGTCTTCCAGGATCCAGGCCAGCATCGAGGTGGTCGTGGTCTTGCCGTGGGTGCCGGCCACGGCCATCACCCATTTGTCGCGCAGGATGTGCTCGCCGATCCACTGCGGGCCGGACACATATTTCAGGCCGCGGTTCAGGATCTCCTCGATCAGCGGGTTGCCGCGGGTCATGACGTTACCGATCACATACAGGTCCGGATTGAGTGAGACCTGTTCCGGACCGTAGCCCTGGATCAATTCAATACCCTGGGCTTCGAGCTGGGTACTCATCGGGGGATAGACGTTGGCGTCGCAGCCCGTCACGCGGTGGCCGGCTTCCTTGGCCAGCACCGCCAGGCCGCCCATGAAAGTTCCGCAAATACCAAGAATATGAATGTGCATGGCAAGTAGGTCCGAATGACGAATACGCGATTCTACCCGAGCCGCTCCTTTTTTCCGTTCAGAGTATGATTTCCCTCATGATGATGCCGACCCAGAACAACGATCTCCTCCAGTTGCGCGCCGAGATCGCCCTCACGGCTGCGCGCATGATTGCCCAGGATGGCGCCGATTACGCGACGGCAAGGCGCAAGGCCGCGCGCCAGGTGCTCGGCGTCGACGAGCCCAAGCCCAACATGATGCCGGACGACGGCCAGATCGAGGACGAGGTGCGCAAGTACCTGGCCCTGTTCGGCGGCCCCGACCACGGCGTGCGCCTGGCCGGGCTGCGCGCCACCGCCCTGCAGGTGATGGATGCCCTGTCCGAGTTCCGGCCCTACCTCACCGGCGCGGTGCTCAACGGCACGGCGGGCGAGCACGACGCCATCCACCTGCAGCTGTTCGCGGACAGCGCCAAGGAGGTGGAAATCTACCTGCTCAACCGCAATGTTAATATTGAGATCTCGGAAACCCCGCATTTCAAGGGGGGCCGCCATGCGCCGGTCGAGACCGTGAGCTTCATGTGGGGCAAGGAAGACGTCCACGCGGAGCTCTACGAGTTCCACGACCTGCGCGGCGCACTCAAGCCGCGTGCCGACGGCCGCCTGCAGCGGGTCGACGCCGCCGGCCTGCGCGCCCTCTTGAGCTCCGATGCGACCCTGGAACAGGACGAATGAACAAGAAACACGTGGCCGCCTATGCGGCCGTTGCCGCCATGTTCGGCGTGATGGGCGCGCTCGTGGCCATCAACAAGAAAGACCCTCAGCCCCACACCACGGCCTATGCCCCGACCGGCGGCAAGCCGCACACGGCGGTGCAGCAACTGTTCGCCCAGTCGCTCAACGACCTCGAGGGCAAGCCGCAGGCCCTGGCCCAATGGCAGGGCAAGCCGCTGCTGGTGAACTTCTGGGCCACCTGGTGCGCCCCCTGCGTGCAGGAAATGCCTGAACTGTCGGCCCTCGCGGGCGAGGATGGCGGCAAGCGCTTCAATGTGATCGGCATCGGCATCGATTCGCCGTCGAACATGGCCGAATTCGCCGCGAAACTGAAAATCGCGTATCCCCTGTATGTGGGCGGCATGGGCGGCACCGAGCTCTCGCGCGGATTCGGGAATACCGCGGGCGGCCTGCCGTATACAGTATTGATCGGCGCCGACGGACAGGTGCGCAAGACTTACCTGGGCAAGCTCAAGTTCGACGAATTGCGCGCCGATCTGGCCAAACTGAACGGATAATCACCTTGACGTAGGGTGGGGGGGGGGGGGGGGCCCCCCCGGGGGGGGGGGGGGGGCGGGGGGGGGGGGGGGGGGGGGGGGGGGTGGTGGGGG